>JBLRWN010000031.1:0-37146 GCA_047921195.1 Luteolibacter sp.
ACGCGCGGCTCGCGCGTCCCACACTACCCTGAAGGTGAGAAAGCCAATGCATTTGCCAATTCTTCTTCCCCAAGGTCCCCGCGTTGCACGCCATGCCCTTGGCCGCCATCCGGCGGAAGTTAGGGCGCGGCGAGCCGCCACGCCCTACCCCACGAAAATCTAGATTGCCAATCGACGCATCATCCGCGAAATTCGTCCCATGATCGCACAATCTGAAATCCGCAAGTTGCCTTTGTCCGAAAAACTCGACCTATTGGAATCCGTTTGGTCTGAATTGTCATCGGATCCAGATGCGGTTGATGTTCCTCAATGGCACAAAGATATCCTCGACGAACGCCAGCGAGGTTTGGAGCAAGGTGCCATGAAATCCATTGACTGGAACTTGGCAAAAGAACAAATCCGTCATCGTATCCTGTGAAACTCGAAATTCTGGAAGCAGCGAGAGAAGATCTTATCGACGGCTTCCATTTCTATGAACGAAGTGAACAGGGTATCGGCGAATATTTTCTCACATGCCTCTATTCTGACATTGAATCGTTGAGAATCTTTGGAGGCATCCATCGCAGAGTTCACAAGAATCTCCACCGTTCCCTTTCAAAGCGGTTTCCCTTCGCGATCTACTACACCGTTGAGAACGAAACCATTTTGGTCCGGGCTGTTTTGGATTGCAGGCGGAATCCCTCGTGGATTCGCATAAGGTTGAACGAAATTTAATGGTAGGGACGCGCGGCTCGCGCGTCCCACACTACCCTGAAGGTGAGAAAGCTAATGCATAGGCCAATTCTTCCTCCCCCAAGGTCCCCACGTTGCACGCCATGCCCTTGAGCCGCCACGCCCTACCCCCCAATTATCCAATTATCCAATTATCTAATACCTTTTCCCCATCCCCCCATGCACGTCACTGCCATCTTCGCTACGATGAACCGATCGGCGACAGCTGTGGGGTGTGTGCGGGCCTTGGCGGCGCAGGTGCGTCTGCCGGAGCGGGTGATTGTGGCGGACAATGTGTCATCCGACACCACCGTTGCCGACCTCAGGGCGCTGGAGAATTTGCCGTTTGCGCTGGTCGTCGTTGAAATGCCGGAAAACGTCGGCAATGCAGGCGGCGTGGCTGCAGCGATGGAGCGGGCGTTTGCCGATGGCACCGATGCGGTCTGGATTCTCGACGATGACTCCTGGCCACGCACCGAGGCCTTGGCCGCATTGTTAGAAGAGCCTTGGGAGCGCACATCCGTGCGCCATGCCCACCAGATCGATCCGGAGACCGGGAGATTCACTTGGCCGCTGCAAGTGGCGGATGGCGATGGTTGGCGAATGGCATGGACGATGGACGAGCTACCGGTGGGGGAGTGGTGCCGCACCCGCATCCTGTGGACCGGCACGATCGTCACCCGTCAAGTCCGCGAGGCGGTGGGGCCGGTGATGGCGGAACTTTTCATCCGCGGCGAGGACGAGGAATACCCGCTGCGTGCCGAACGCGCGGGGATTCCGTATTTCGCCTGCCGCGGCGCCATCATGGACCATCCGGGCCCCGACGACCTGGTCGAATGGAAATGCCTCGGCAAGCGGTTGTTCTACGAGCGCGGCCTCGCCGATTGGAAACTCTACTACAAAGTGCGCAACATGGTGTGGCTCAAGAAACGATACGACGGGCCGCTCAAAGCCGTGATGATGTCCGCCGCATACACCCTCGCTGCCCTCACCCTCGACGGGCCCGGGCGACTCGCGCTCCTCGCCCATGCCATCCGCGACGGCTGGCAGGCAAGGCTTGGGAAATGGGAAAAACACAGGTAGCGCGGTGTGGCTCACACCGCGCTACCCGGGCTCGGGAAACCGGAATGGCAGCAGCCCGTGCAACCGCCGCGAAAACTTCCGATGTGCCCATACCGCCGCGGAAATCGCGAGGCCATTGATGAGGAGATCGCCGACGTCATCCCAGCCAAAGCCAAAGCCGTAGAGCAGCTGTCCGGCTTCGATGGATAGCGACAATGCCCAACCGAGCCAAAACGCGCGGCGCCCGCCCACCAGCCACGCCATCACCAACACCGGCGTGAAAAGAAGCACCACATGCAACAAGGGCCGCAGCCAAGGCAACCCGACCTTCAGGCGGAGGCCGAGATCAGAGGGCGGTGGCAGTCGCTCCACGGTTGGCGCGTCGATGGATTCGGCCAACCATCCGGCCGCCGCCTTCGCCGTGACATCCGCTGGCCCGGCTGCGGGCACCTCGACAAAAGAGAACGGCACGACGAACGGCCGCGCCGCATCCCATGGCCCGGGAAACGCATAACCCGCCGCCACGACCAGCCACACTCCCGCCGCCACCCACCCGCGCCATCGCGCGGGTTTTTTTGTGCCTCCAACCATCGCGGCAACCGCCCCGAGAAATGCCGCGGCGATGCCCCATTTCCCCCATGCCCACACCCTGCGCTCACGCGCCGCCACAATTTCCAGCTTGCGGATTTCAAACGTCCCGGAGGTTCCCAGATTCTGCAGCCGCAACACCGGCACCGCTCCCTTGCGTGGCGAGGAAACCACCACCACCCGTCCCCCCGAATCCTGGTCGTCCCGCGCCGAATGGATGGCGGAGATCCCGACCCGCCGGCCCTCATTAATCCACTCGACAAACAACCGCCCGTCCTCCCAACGCTGTGATCCGGACCGGATGCCATGCGCCACCCCATGGTAACGGAGGAATAAATGGTCGGGCGAACCGACGCCCGGGATAAAAAACGACTCTGAGGCAGGCTCGTTGGGCCGCGCGGAAATGCCCAACCCGCGCTCATCGAATCGGATCTGCGCGGAGGGGGGACCGATCTTTTGCAGCGCATCCATGCCGATGCGCGCCGCCCCATCCGCCGGAGCGAAACGGTGCGCCCATGCCGCAATCAGACAGACGATCAGAACACCGAAGACCGGGAGGAAATGCAATCGGTTCACGGCGCGATGATGAATCATGGATGACACCCAGGCACGATTATTGTGAATCCACCCTTGTTTCCGTTGCATCGCATGAATCTGCGATTATTCTCGCCCCCGAAACCTGTCAATCTCGCAAAATTATCCCTCATGGCTACCAGTCGCAACGACTCCTTTCGACTCCAGGCCCTGCAGCTCACGGATGCAGCCCTCGTCTTCATCGCATTCTGGCTCGCAGCGCTGTTGCGCGACATCACACTGAGCGTGATTTTCGACCGACCAGCCGAAGACGGGCTGCACGCGACAATGTTATGGGCCCTCTACATTGCTGTTCCATTCACACCATTGGCTTTAGAACGCTTCGGATTCTATTTGCGGCTGAGACGAAAATTCCTGCGGCAGAGCGTTGGCGAATTGATCAAGGGCATCGTCACCATCTCGCTTTTCCTGGTGGTGCTCGCGGTGTTCCTGAGAGAGCTCAATACAAGCCGCCTGATGCTCACCTACAGCGCGGCCTGCATCTTCATCCTCCTCCTGATCCGCGACCGCATCACGATCTGGATCCTGAAAAAATCCGCACAGGACGTCGAGCACATGGAGCGCGTGATCATCGCGGGATCCGGCGATGAAATGGAAACCTTGCGCGACGAACTCGACCCGGAAATTGTCGCAAACTGGAACATCATCGAGTTGCTCGACCTGCAGACCCGCCCGACTCAGGAACTCTACGATCTGCTCAAGGAAAAGTCCGTCGGCCGCGTCGTCTTTGCCGCCAAGGCGACCGAATTCGGCGTCATCGCGGAGGCGGTCGAAGCCTGCGAGCTGCAGGGCGTGGAGGCATGGATCGCGGCGTCGTTCATCCGCACCCAGATCGCCCGCCCGGTCTTCGACGCCGTCGGCGACCGTCCGATGCTCGTCCTCCGCTCGACTCCGGAACTATCCTGGGAGTTGATGTTCAAGGAAATCTTCGACCGCGTGGCCGCCGCCTGCATCATCCTCGGCACGCTGCCACTGTGGATCATCGCCTACATTGGCATCCGCATTGCCAGCCCGGGCGCGCCCGTGTTTTTCTCACAAATGCGCGCCGGCCGTTACGGCAGACCGTTCCGCATGTGGAAGTTCCGCACCATGGTGCCCAATGCCGAGGAGCTCCTGGACCAGATCAAGGAAAATCACGGCAACCAGATGGAAGGCCCGGTCTTCAAGCTCGATCACGACCCGCGCATCTTCCCGTTCGGCCGGATCCTCCGCAGGTTCAGCATCGACGAACTGCCCCAGCTCCTCAACGTCGTCACCGGCGAGATCAGCCTCGTCGGCCCGCGGCCGCTGCCGCTCTACGAAGTGGCCGCATTCTGCGAAATCACCCACCGCCGCCGCCTCAGCGTGAAACCCGGCATCACCTGCGAATGGCAGGTCGGCGGGCGCAACAAAATCACCAGCTTCGAAGAATGGGTCGCCATGGACTTGCGCTACATCGACAACTGGTCGCTCTGGCTCGACTTCAAGATCATCTTGAAAACCATCCCCGCCGTCATCTTCGGCCACGGCGCGAAATGATTCGCGGCGCAGGGATGTTCGCGGCATCCGGATTTGACATCGGCGCTCCGCCCCGGAATGCTTGGTCGCATGTACGAGGTCACCGGCACCATCAAAGTCATTTTCGCGGAGCAATCCTTTCCCAGCGGTTTTACCAAGCGTGAATTTGTGGTCACCACCGCCGCCGAGCGTTTTCCGCAGGATCTCAAATTCGATTTAACGAAGGAGAAATGCAACCTCCTCAACAGCTTCTCCGTAGGGCAGGAGGTCACCGTGAGTTTCGATATCCGCGGCAGGGAATACAACGGCAAGTATTATGTGGATCTCTCCGCGTGGAAGATCCAGGGCGGTGGAGGCCAAGCCGGCAGCCAAGCCGCAAGCGCTCCGGCGAAATCCGCATCCGCCGAACCCACTGCGGCCGACCTTCGCAATGGCGACGATTTTGACGACGACATCGCGCCGTTCTAGACCTGATTCTCCAGCGCTTGGCGGACGCAATCCGCCGCCATCGCAACCCGCGCGTCACCCGTGCCGCGGATGATGAAATGGCGCATGCCGCGCCGCTCAAGCTCAGTGCGGTATCGCTCGAAGAGCATGCGGCGTTTTCCCGGATCGGGGAATTCGCGCAACGGGTCGGGCTGCCAATCAAGATCCGGCTCGCAAAGCAAATGAACATGGTGCGCCTCGCCGGCGAACCATGCCTCGATCTCCGGTGGAACGTGACCGAACGCCACATCCGCCCAGACGAAATAATTGAGCATGTCGGTGTCGAAAATCCCGCATGGCCATTCCGGCGCAACGCATTCCCGCTGCCATGCGAGGTGCTCGCGCGCGAGTGCGACGAGTGCTTCCGGAGATGGAGGATACGCCCCGCCGGATTCGAGATGCACGCGCGCGTGCTCCGGCGCGCATGACAAGCCGAAGCGCTCTGCCAATGCCGCGGCCATCGTCGATTTCCCGGACGACTCAGGGCCGCTCAGGACGATGCGGACGTGGCGCGGGCATCCTGCCCGCTGCCTTGGGCTGGCTTCAGGCACGATGCCCGAGCCACGGTTTTCTCCGGCCACATCACGCGAATCCATCATTCCGGCACCTGGATTCTGGCTGGCACTTCCTTCACCTCGATGCCCGCGCCGGTGAGCGCTTCCCAGACGCCGAACAGCCGCTCGATGGTGAGCGCCTTGTCCGCCTCCAACTCCAGCTTGCGGCCCGGATTCTGACGCTGGAAGGCGGCGAGATACGGCTCTAACAAACCCTCGGGCACCGCCAGCGAATCGAGCGTGATGTTTCCCAGCGCGTCCACCGCGATCACCGAACGCTCGTCCGCCACCTGCTCGGACGGGATTTCCCGCACCGTCGGCAGCTCGATGCGCAGGATGTCGCGCGGCCGCTTGAACGTGGTCGAGACAATGAAAAACACCAGCAGGATGAACAGGATATCGATCATCGGAACGATCGGCACCTGGCTGCGGGTGCGCTGGATGCGGGAGAGGTGCATGGCGGTTCAGGCTTCGTCCTTCGAGGTGGCGCAGGCGGCGGTGAGCTCGGAAAGCACCGATTCCATCCTCGCGGTGAGCAGCTCGATGCGGCGGGTGAAGTAGCTGTGGGCGATCACGCAGGGGACCGCGATGGCCAACCCGGCGATGGTCGTGCTGAGCGCCTCGGCGATGCCGCGGGCGATCGCCAGATAATCGGTCGTCTCGCCCAGCCCTTCGAAAATGACGACCAGGCCCGAAGCCGTGCCTAACAGCCCGAGCAGCGGAGCCACCGTGATCACCACATCGATCACGCCGATGCCGGCGTGGAGATGCGCGGATTCCTCGCGCGAGCTCGATTCGACCGCCTGGGTGATCTCGGCGCGCGGTTTCCCCTTGTGCCTTGCGGCCACGGCGGCGAGCCGTGCGAGCGTGCTATTCCCGGCTTTCAGATCGGGCGCGATCTTGTCGTAGAGCTTCTTTGTCCTGAGGCCCGCGTATTCGCGGATGCGGGCTTCGAGGTGGGTGGGAGTCACCCGGGCCCGCGACAGCGACATCGCCTTGTAGAGAATCGCCATGAGCCCGGCGACGGATGCGATGGCCAGCGGGACCATGAAGACGCCGCCCTTACGGAGAAATCCGAATCCGCCGCCGAGATCGGCGAGCGGAAGGGCGGCGGTTGCGTGGATCAGGAGATCGAGGTGGTGCATGTGTTTTTTGTTAGAAATAGAAATTGAAGATCAGTTCGAGCGGTTCGTCGTTGAGTTCCCGGCGCAGCTCTTTCGACATTGGCGGGATCGGCGCGTTGCGGATCGAGTTGAGGGTGAATCCCTTCTGCACCTCGCCGGTTTCCATCTGGCCGACGAACTCGACGGTGCGCACCCGGCCAGTGTGTTCGACGAAAAATCGCACGGTGAGGAATCCCGGCGTGATGAAATCGCGGTGGCGCACGCAGTTGCGCTGCCATTCAAGCTCCACCGCCCGGCTGATCTGCGCCTGATACCGGCCAAGCGCGTTGTCCTGGACATCGAGCGAGCTCGGGCCGGTGCGGGAAATCGATCCACGGATCGCCGTCTTGCGCTGGTGGCCGCGGAATCCGGGCGTCTGCAGCGCCGGATCGACCACCGGCTGTTCTTCGACTTCGGTTTCCGCCTCCCCTTGCTTGGGCGCTTCGGCCGGTTCGTTGGCGTTCGGGGATTTCTCTTCAGCCTGCGATTCGGGCTCGACGGGCACCGGAATATCGGTGGGAAACGGGCTTTCGAGCATGCGCTCGGTCGCGGGTGGCGGCGTGGCATCCACCAGCTCGCGGACGTCCGCCTCACCCGGCATTTCGACATCCACACCCGGGGTTTGTGGGATCGCAGTGAGTGCGGGCGCAGCCTCATCGACGTCCGGCGCATCGAGCGGGCCGTCGCGGAAATCGCTCTCGGTCGTCTCGATGTCGAATGGATCGCGTGGGTCAATGCCCGCCTGCGATGGCAGATCCGGCGCATCCGCAGCCGGTGCCCGCTCACTCGCCGCGCGGGTATCGCGCTCGCCGATGAAGTTCGCATCCTCGGGTGCCTCAGCGCGTTGTTCCTCGCTCGTCCGCGCGAATCGTTTCCGCATCTCTTCCTGGGCGGTCATGGCATCCGCATCCGGCGTCGTGAATACCATTTGCAACACATGCTCGGCCGCAGGCGGAGGTGCCACGGAAACGGGGAAATCCCGCGAAAAAATCCGCTCGCGGACGAACTCACTATCCAGCACCGCCAGCACCGCCACATTC
This sequence comes from Luteolibacter sp., assembly GCA_047921195.1. Classification (GTDB taxonomy): domain Bacteria; phylum Verrucomicrobiota; class Verrucomicrobiia; order Verrucomicrobiales; family Akkermansiaceae; genus Luteolibacter. Next base: position 7,696 of record JBLRWN010000031.1, read on the forward strand.
AGCAATATCGACAGCACCAGAGCGGCCGCCCACAAAGGTGCGTCCGTCCGGCCAAGGCCGACTTGTGGATGCTTCGCCGTCACCATGCGCGCGAACCATCGCAGCGAACCGGCCGCCGTGCAATTCAGGATATCGGAATCCGCGCAAGGATCGCCTCGCCCATCTCGCGGGTATTCACGCGCACTTCACCCGCAGCACCGGTGGCGATGTCACCTGTGCGGAATCCATCGGCAATCGCCTTGGAAACCCCGGCTTCAATCGCGGTGGCGGCGTCCGCTTCGCCAAGCGAGAACCGCAACATCATCGCCAGCGACAGGATTTGCGCGATCGGATTGGCAATGCCCTGGCCCGCGATGTCCGGGGCCGAACCGCCGGACGGCTCATACATCCCGAAATACAGCCCGTCGTCGCGCTGCTGACCGAGCGAGGCCGACGGCAACATCCCGAGCGAACCGGAAATCATCGCCATCTCGTCGGAAAGAATGTCGCCAAACAGGTTTTCCGTAACCAGCACATCGAAATCGCCCGGACGGCGAATCAACTGCATCGCCGCATTGTCGACATACATGTGGGACAGCTCGACCTCCGGAAACTCCTTGGCCAGTTCCACCATCACCTCGCGCCACAGCACCGAGGACGCCAGCACGTTCGCCTTGTCCACTGATAGCAGGCGCTTGTCGCGGCCCATCGCCGCGGCAAAGGCGACGCGGCCAATGCGGACGATCTCGGATTTCCGGTAAATCATCGTGTCGAGCGCCACCGGTTCGCCGTCCTCCTCGTGGCGGCCTTTCGGCGAGCCGAAATAGACGCCGCCCGTCAACTCGCGCACGCACAGCACATCGAAGCCATTTGCAATGAGCTCCTGCTTCACCGGCGAGGCATGGGTGAGCGCCGGCAGGCAGACGCCCGGGCGCAGATTCGCAAACAGACCGAAATGCTTCCGCAGCGGCAGCAACGCCCCGCGCTCCGGCTGGATCTCCGGCGGCAGCGACTCCCACTTCGGACCGCCCACCGATCCGAATAAAATCGCATCCGCCGCCTCGCACGCCGCCAGCGTCTCCGGCGGCAGCGGGTGCCCGGTCGCGTCGATCGCCGCACCACCGACAGGTTTTTCAGTGCGCTCGGTGGAAAACCCGAACGCCGCCTCCACGGCGTCGAGCACGCGGAGCGACTCGTTCATGACTTCGGGTCCGATGCCGTCTCCGGCAAGAATGGCGATGCGATGGGTGCGTGACATAGGGCTTGGTTTCCTGTGGGTTGTGCGCGCGAAGCCTTGGGGCGGGCAGCGCGCGCTGTCAACCTTCGAACCCACTCCGGATAAACGATCCGCCTCCCGGCGATTTCCTCATCCGGGCATGGCACCCGAAAAACCCCATCCATCCGCGCGCGTGCAATTTCCCATGGCCAAACCCCGGCGTGGACATTACCAACATGCATCCACCACACATGAGAGTCTTCCGCATTCTGTTAATGAAAGAGCTGAAAGGATTTTTCCTGACCCCGTTCGGCTGGGTCGTGCTCGCATTCGTCGTGGTGATGCAGGGCGTCTCGCTCTCCACCGCGATGAAGGGCTTCCGCGACAGCGCGGTGAAGGACAGCCTTGTTTACGTGACGTTCCACACGCCGGTGTTCTGGTTTTATTTCCTGTTCATTTTTCCGCTCATCACCATGCGGCTGTTTGCCGAGGAGGAGCGCTCCGGCACCTTGGAAACGCTGCTCACCGCCCCGGTCAAAACCTGGCAGGTGGTGATGTCGAAATACGGTGCCGCGATGGTGTTCTACACACTGCTTTGGGTGCCGGCGCTCATCCAGTTCAAGCTCTTCGAGTGGACCACCGATCTGCCACCCGCATGGTCGGCGGGCCCGATGCTCGGCACCTTTACCGTGCTCATGCTGATGGGAGCCGCCTTCACCGCGATCGGCTGCCTGGCCTCGGCGCTCACCTCCAGCCAGATCATCGCCGGCATCCTCACCATCGGCATCCTGGTGATCCAGTATTTTATGGGCTTTGTCACCGTGATCTGGGGTGAGTCGTTTGCCGGCGCGCCGCTGTTCCACTACATTTCCTCGCAACAACACCTGCACTACTTCGCCAGCGGGCTGTTCGACACCCGCCCCTTCATCTGGCACCTGAGTGTCGCGGTGTTCGTGCTCGCGCTCACCTACCAGGTCGTCGATTTCCGCCGCTGGAAACGATAACCCGGAAAACACTCTCCGCCCCGCATCATTCCCAACATGTCCGATCCCGACACACCCGCATCGCCACCCGCCCGCCCGCTCAACCGCTGGGGCATCGGCACCATGTCGGCACTCCAGATCCTCCTGCTGGCGATCCTGCTGCTGGCCGCGAACTTCATTTCGCTGCGCCACTACAAACGCGTCGATGCCTCGCGCGACGGGGCCTACACGCTCTCACCCGCCACCCTGCGCTATCTTGGCAAGGAAATGGGCGATCGCGCGCAGCCGATCCGGTGGACACTCGCTTTCCGTCGCAGCAACCCCTACTACGAACGCGTCCGCGCCCTTGCCGAGGAATACGAACGCTGGTCGCGCGGCGGCATCGTGCTCGAAATCATCGATCCGCTCCGCTCACCGGAACGCGCCGAACAAGTGATGGCGAATTACGGCCTCACCTTCGCCCGCGACATCATCATCATCGATGCACGCCAGGATGATGCCAGCGAGGCGATCACCACCGACGCCGCAGGCATCCGCTCGCTCAACCCGCACGTACGCATCGCCATCGGCGACGAAATGGTCGTCACCCGCGCCGACAACCAGGGCATGCGCCGCCCGGTCGGCTTCCAAGGCGAGGATGTGATGACCGCCCAACTGCTCGCCGCCATCGAGGGCCGCCCGCGCGAAATGCTCTTCCTTGCCGACAAAAGCCGCATCGACGACGAAGGCGAGGAATCCCCATGGCGCACGCTCGAACACACGCTGCGCATGCAGAACATCGCGCTCACTCCGGTGCGCCTTTCGGAAATGCGCGAAATCCCCGAAGCCGCCGAGGGCGTCGTCATCGTCGCCCCCCGCTTCGACTTCACCGAAGAGGAAATCGCCATCCTCGAAAACTACTGGCAGCGCCCGCGCTCGGCGATGCTCATGATCCTCGGCGCCCATGAAACCCCACGCCGCCTCCGCGCGTTTCTCCGCTCCAATGGCGTCACCCCGCGCCGCGACCGCGTGATCGCCCGCGAAGACGGCCGCCTCGTCATCACCGCTCGCGGCACCTTCGCGACCCACATCGATTTCCTCGCCGATCTCGCCGGCCAGGCCGTCACCTTCGATGGTGCCAGCGCCTCGCTCGAAGTCCGCGAAGGCGCGGACGATCTCGTCGCTCGCGGCATCACCCCGATGTCGCTCGTCGATGTCGCACCCGGATTCTGGGGTGAAACGCGCTTTGGCGAAGACAATGAGGTGTTCGATCCCACCGAGGACCACGGCAGCCAGCTTTCCCTCGCCGCCGCCGTGACCCGTGGCGTGGCCACCGACGATCGCTTCGCCGCCGATGTATCGCGGATGATCGTGACGACCAACAGCGACTTTCTCGACCCCGACCGCGCCCGCGCCGAGACGCTCGATTTCCTCGCCACCTCGGTGAACTGGCTCGCCGACCGCGAATCGCTCGCCGGCATCGGCCCGCGCTCGCTCCGCACCTACAAAATGCCGCTGCTCGATGCCCAGGTGTCGTTCATCAACCGCGTCAACCTCATCTTCCTGCCCGCATTCCTGCTGCTGATTGGCGGCTTCGTCTGGTCGTCACGGCGGGCATGATCCCCTTGATATGCGCTCGCCCCTCATCACCATCTCCCTCGCACTCGCCACCGCGCTGGTGTGCGCGCTGGCGGTGTGGTCGATCCAGCGGGGCAACCTCGATGAGATATTCGGCGCGCCGCGCAGCATGCCCGGGGATTTGCTCTATCCCGAATTCGACCCCCAGGCCGTCGCTCAAATCCGGGTGTCGAGCGAGGGCGTTTCCGCGATCCTCATCCGCGGGGAGGACGGCTGGAAAATCAAACAACCATGGGACGACCGCGCCGACGCGCGAGCGGCGGCATCCATCCTCCAGTTCACCCAGGCGCTGCGCGTCGAAGACGCCGGCGATGTGGACGAGACCAACCGCCAGGCCACTGGCATGCGCGACGGGGCGGTGCGCGTGCGCATGCTCGATGCCGAGGGCCGCAGGCTGGTGGACTATCAACTCGGTGCCCGCACGCCATGGCTGGCATCCATGCTGAGCGAGACGCCCGCCGGCTCCGAAACCCAAACGGTGCCCACCGTTTTCATCGAAACCCGCGACCGCGGGCGACGCAACCACGTCTACATCTGCGGCGGCGACATCTCCCCGCTTTTCCGTGACGGCCTTCGATTCCTCCGCGACCACCGGCCGTTTTACTTCAACCCGGCGGGCATCCAATCGATTGGCATCGCCACCGAGGACGGGGAACTGAATCTCAGGCGCGAATCCCCGGCGCACCCGTGGCGCATCACCAAACCGCTCGAACTCGGCACCGACGTCGCCAACATGCGGGCGTTGCTCGCGGGATTATTCGACCTCACGGCGGTGAAGCTCGAGGATGGTGCCGTGCTCGCCGCGCCCGACGCCACCAACGGCCGGAAAATCCGCGTTTCCCTCTTCGACTTCTCGCCAGAGGGCGTCGAACCGGTGGAAACCAAATTGGAAGTCCGCCTTCCCGAAGACACCGAAGCGCGCTTCGCCCCCGCCACCGTGAGCGACCGCCCGGGCATCACCTTCCTCATCCCCGTGAAACCCGAGACCGATCTCATCTCGCTGGCCGAGCTGCCACTCACCGTCAACAGCCTGCGTGACGCCACCCTCACCAACCTGAACATCGCCTCGCTCGCCGCCGTCGCACTGCGCCCGGCCACCGGCCCGGAAATCCAAATCTCCCGCGAGCCCGGCCGGCCATGGATCGCGAACATCACCGCCGACGCCGATGCATCCGCCGACAGATTCCCCGCCAACGAACACCGCCTCTTCGAACTCCTCAACGCCGTCACCCATTCACGCGTGATCTCCTTCGAGAGCGATGCGGCGGTGGATCTCTCGCCATGGGGGCTCGATCGACCGGTCCTTTCGCTCGCCTTCCTCGGCCGCGATCATCAGCTGTTGGAAATCGATTTCGGCCTCGACGGCCGCGGTGGCACCTTCGCCACCCGCCGCGGCACATCCACGGTCACCCGCCTGGAGGATGATTTCCTCAAAGCCATCGCCGTGCGCGCGTTCGAATGGCGGCAGGCCCGCGTCTGGTCGGTCAGCAAGGTGGACCTGCAGAAAATCATCCGCCTGCGCGCCGGCAAGCCGCCCGAGCTCCTCGAATACATCTGGCAGGATGAGCTTTGGACGGCAATGCGGGGGGACGATGACGACACCCCCGAGCTCGTCCAAACACGCGCGAATTTCCTGTTGGATCGTCTTGAGGGCATCGAATGCGACCGCTGGCTTGCGGCCGATGACGCCGCCGCGCTTGCGGCGCTCGCCCAGCCGTTCATGCGCATCACCGTCTTCGAAAACGAAATCGATGATATCGGCGACCGCATCGGCGAGGTCCGCCGCAATCTCGGCTTCGCGGTGGCACCTGAGCATCCCGGGTTTTTCTATGGCATCCTGTTAGGCGATGCCCATCCGTTTCTGATCGCCGAAGACACCGTCCGCGCGCTCGCGATTCCGCTGTTCGACGACGAAGCGTCCCCGTAGCGGCATCCCTGCCGCAACGAATCGCAATCCGTTGCGGCAAGAATTTTTTTTTGGCAAAACGCCCTACATCCAGCCGTTTTGCCAGGCCTGGAAGGTGGATGGACGCAGCCGGAAACGCGCGATGTTCCCTTCGTGGAGACTGGTCAGGGCGGTTTCGACGACTTCGATGAAGCGCGCGCGTTCGCTTTCCGTGATCCCGCTAGCGGCATGCCTGGCGATGAATCCGGCGGCCTCCCTTTTGTCCATGCCACCTTCGACCACCGCGCGCACGGCATCGGCGATGCTCGCACGGTGGCGCAAGCGGAATGGGTCCGGCTCGCCCAGTGTTTGCAGCACGACACCGAATCGCCCGGCCGAGCGGCGGTATGCCCAAACGAAAACATCGCGCAGCAAATCAATGCGGTTGAGTTCATACACCCCGAGCAGCCCGCTCACGTATTCCTCCTGCGGAACATCGACGAACGACAGCGGACACAGGTTGTGGCGAATGAGCGGGATGTTCGCCGCGAGGCGAGATACGCGCTTGTTGACGTCCTCGAAGGGTTGCAGATACGGCAGATGCACCATCACGAAAAACGCCTGCTCGAAGGGGTCGGTGATGGCCTCCGCCTTGGTGAGGATTTCAAGGAAATATTCCTCGACCCGCTGCGGCACGACCAACGGATGATACACCGTGCCGCTGATGCCGACCGCCCGCGAGCGCACCCGCCCGCAGGCGTTGTCGTCATCGAGCAGGTTCTCGGCAAGCAGCGCATGCAGGTTGCAGAGGGTGTAGCGGTTGAACGCGATCTCCCCGGCATCCTCGGCGAGCATTTCGATGGCGGCCTTGTGGTTGAGGATCATCTGGGTCTCGCGCACGCCGCGCCCTTCGGCCCCTTGCCCGAGCGCGAGCAGGCGCTGGGTTTCGAGCAACGAGTAGGTATTGCCTTCAAGGCGGCTCGAATTCCACGACAAGTCGATCAACAGGCGGTCGAGCACCTGGCGCACATACGTGCCGGCAGGCAGGTCACCCACACCAACACGCCCGCACTCCGCGAGTTCGCGGCGGATTTCCGCAGGCAGATACGCGGTCCGATTCGGGATGTAATTGCCAAGAAAATCCGGGTTGTATGCCACCGGCGTGCGGGCGGCCAAGGGCTGGCGGATGAGCTCGCGCACTTCATGCGCCGCCGCGGATAGGGAGATCACGCTGGAACTTGGCGCGCGCTCGCGCACAACCGCGCACTCCATTGGCCCGACCTCATGATAGGATACGCTCGTCTTGGGAAAATACCGTTTCCCTTTCCCGCTTCCGGTCACGCGAATCCGCCCGCTTTCTTCAAGCGCTTTGAGCCGCCGCTGCATGGTGCGCGCCGGCAACTCATATGGCATCATGGCACGAATCTCCGCCACCCCGACGCCGTCGCCTTTACCGGCGATCGCATCGTGAATGACATCCCATTCGCGCTCTGGAATTTCTTTGGGCACGCACACAGAATATGTCGGTAAAATAAATACGCGACATAAAAATGATTTATTTGACGGATAAAATGCATTTTCGCGACTTTTAGGAGTTTATTTGTCGCATATTTCACCTTTTATGGGTTTTTGCGACAAAATAACCGCCTTGCGCCGGTCAGGGTGCACGATTCCTCAATTTGCCAGCAATCCTCGAGGTTGAGGAGTTTGGGAAGTTCGTGTTTGGCAAACCCGGCGTCGATGCTGACGTGCATGTCGTGTCGCGTGACGCGGTTGATGAACGGCCAGGCTAAGCGTCCCAGCCGATGCGCGAGTTGGCGGCGGTCGGGTTCCACGAGGGCGAGGGCGTCGAAACGGGTCATGAAATATCGCCCAAGCCATGCGAGTTCGGCGGCCTGGAAGTGATGCAGGATGAGGCTGGCGACGAGCAGCCCGCCGGATGGCTGCACGGCCTCCGGATCGAGGATGTTGGATTGTCGCCACGCGATGTTCGAGGGCAGCGGATCGGCCGGCGCGGGTGCGAGGTCGATGGCGGTGACGGATGCTTCGGGAAACGCAAGCGCCAGCTGCATGGCCAGCCGCCCGTCGCCGGCGCCGATCTCGGTGATGCCGCGCCGGGCGAGGTCGGCATGGGCGCGGGCTTTTCCGAGGAGCCAGCGCGGGTTGCCCATCACCGCGTTGACGCGGCGCAGGTCGCGGCGGCTGGCTATCGCGTCGGGGTGGTCGTGCGGGAGCCCGTCGAGGATTTCCGGAACAACAACGCGTGGCTTGGGGTGCATCAAAAAAACTAACGGGTAATCCCGCGCTGCGAGTTCTCGATGAAGTGGATGAGATGCGCGACGTGTTGGGCATCCGCGGGCACCATCGCCTTGAGCGAGCTGAGCGCGGTGGCGAGGTTGGTGTCTTTCTTGAGGAAGAGCTTTTTGTAGGCGTTCTTGATGGCACGGATTTCGGATTCATCGAACCCGCGGCGCTGAAGGCCGATGAGGTTCACGCCACGGGTGCCGGCGGGGTTGCCGTCGACAATCATGTAGGGCGGCACGTCCTGGGTGACCTTCGAGCAGCCGCCGATGATCGAGTGGCAGCCGATGCGGCAGAACTGGTGCGCCGCGGCCATGCCGGAGATGATGGCATGATCTTCCACCGTGATGTGCCCGGCCAGGCCCACGGAGTTCGAGAGGATGATGTGATTGCCGAGCTGGCAGTCGTGGGCGACGTGTGAATAACAAAGCAAAAGGTTGTGCGAGCCGATCCGCGTCGGCAGATCGGCATGGGTGCCGCGATGGACGGTGGAATTTTCGCGAAACACGTTGTGGTCGCCCACTTCGAGATAGGTCGGCTCGTCTTTGTATTTGAGGTCCTGGGTTTTCCCGCCAATCGCCGCGAACGCGAAAAACTCGTTGCCGCGCCCGAACGTCGAGTGCCCTTCGAGGACGACGTGGGAGTGCAGCACGCAGTCGTCGCCAAGCCGGACGTTGGCCCCGACGATGCAATAGGGCCCGATGTGGACGTTGCGGCCGAGCTCGGCCTTGGGAGAAACAATGGCGGACGGATGGATCACCCGTGCATTCTCGTCAGGATTGCCCGGGGCTGACGAGCGGATTTTTCACCGCCGCATCCACACATATTCTCACGCAAACAGGCTTTGCACCGGCACGCCCTTGTCGGCGATTTTGAACGGGCGGCGCGTAGGCGACATGATCACGAGATCCACAGGCAGACCAAGCGCGTGGGCGATCGTGGCGTTGAAGTCCGGGATCGTCACGGCGTCGCGGCTCACGCGGTTGGCGGTGCGATCGGTCTCGCCATGAACGTGGCCGCGCTTGATCCCGCCACCGGCAAGCAGGGTGCTGAAGGCGGCGGGGTGGTGGTCGCGGCCGTCGCTGTGGTTGGCCTGGATTTCCGGAGTGCGGCCGAACTCGGTGGCGACGACGACCAGGGTGTCGTCGAGCTTGCCGCGTTTTTCGAGGTCGAGAATCAAGGCGGCGAATGCCTGGTCGAATTCACGGCAGCGACCTTCGACGCCGGTGAAGTTGTCGTAATGAGTGTCCCAGCCGCCAAGGTTCACCTCGACGAAGCGCACGCCGTTTTCCACCAGGCGGCGGGCAAGCAAACAGCCTTGGGCAAAGCGTCCCGGCCCGTAGAGATCGCGGGTGGCCTCGGATTCGAGCGTGATGTCGAACGCCTTGAGGTCCTCGGAGTTCATCAGCTTCACCGCGTCCTGATAGAGTTGCTCGTATGCCTTGACGTCGGCATTCGGATGGCGGGCGTGGAAGTCACGGTTGAGACGGTCGGCAAGGGCGAGGCGGCGGGCGAAGTCCTCGGGATTCACCTCGGCGGGGCGGCGGCAATCCAACAGGCCATCCTCGGCCTGGCCGATCGGGGCGGCGGCATATTTCGCACCGAAAAACCCGCCGCCGGTCAGGTCGGATGGCGTGTTCACCGCGACGAATCCGGGAAGTTCGGGGTGGATGCGGCCGCCAAGTTTGAGCACCCATGATCCCAACGCGGGGTGGCGGATGGTGCCGCGCATGTCGTAGCTGGTGTGCATGGTGTATTGCCCCTGCTCGTGCGCACCTTGAGTGGAATTCATCGAGCGGATGATGGTGCAGCGGTCCATCACTTTGGCGGTGTGTGGCAGGTAGTGGCCGATCTGCACGCCATCGGCGGCGGTCTCAATGGCGGTGGTGGGCCCCATCACGCGGCGCACACGCTTGGGATCGAACGTGTCGAGGTGACTCATGCCGCCATGCATGAAGAGGTAAATCACATGTTTCGCCTTGGCGCCCGGCCGCAGCCCGGACGGTGAAGCCCCGGCGATGGAGCCCCCGAACATCGGGAACAGGCAGACGCCAAGGCAGTTCCGCGCGACGTTCGAGAGGAACTGGCGGCGGGTGAATTCATCGGCGTGGCGGGCGGGATCGGGCATGGCGGGTGGGAGTTATTGGAGGAAGAGAAATTCGGACGACATCACGAGCGCGGCCGCTAGATTGCGGATGCCGTCTTTGCCGCGGGTGGCGACTTCTTCGAGCATCCATTCCATTTCCGCATCGCTCGGCGGCCGGGAGAGGATGGACAGGCAGAGATGGTGGATTTGATCGCGCGGCTCCGCTCCGGCAAGCCCTTCGAAGAGGGCCGCCCCGGGATTGCCGATGATTTCCTTTTGGACGATGCCATTCATCAGCGTGAGCACCTGGCCGACGTTCGGCTCGCGGCTCGCCGCCTCGACAACTTCGCGATCGGAGGACCCGAAAACATGCAGGAAATGCCCGCGCGGTGCGGGCGATGGCAACTCCGAGGCGCGGATCATGCCGCGGCGCGCGCCTGCGCTCGTGGCGGCATCCATGGCCATCCCGATTTCACCTGCGCTTGTGCCGGCGGCACCTTCCTCGATTTGTTTCACCAGCTCCGCGAAATACCGCCGAAACGCGCGCTCGTTGCGCAGGGCGTGGATTTCTTGAGTCAATTGGGACATCGTCTTGATGCCGACGAGAACGGGGCGGCCGTCGATCCGGATGGTGTCGTCGAGCGGCGGGTGCGAATAGGGATCCGGATCGCCCTTGGCCAAGGTGACGAGGGAATCCCAAATCTGCTCCGCCGAAAGCCGCTGCAGGCGGCGGCCATGGAAGTCGTCGCCACCATGGACGGTGGATGGGGCCGGATTGGTCTCGAATTGATAGGTCCGGGTGAGCAGAAGGACGTGCTGGAAGACCTTGAGATCGTATTTCAAATCGACCATCAAGCCGGCCAGATACGTGAAGAGCGCGGGGTGATGGCTTTTTTCAATGGGGGCGAAATCATCAATGGGCTCAACAAGACCCTGTCCCATCACCCGCCGCCACATGCGGTTGGCGATCACCGCTGGAAACTGGTTGCCGGTGTGGCTCGTCATCCACTCGGCGAGCTTTTCGCGCCCATCGTCCTGCCCGCGGGTGCGCGACATGCGCACGGTGCGGCCGAACGGGGTTTGCGCGCCGAGAATGTCGCCGGGGCGGCCGTTGCGGTATTGGTAGTCGGACGGCAGCGTGATGCGGCCGCTACCGCCACCATCGACGGACATGGCGAAGACGTTTTCACGCAGCATGCGGGCGATGCGGTATTCGGCGGTCTGCTCGGCACCGGCCTCACGCAATTCGCCTAACAACGGATCGATGAGCCCCGTGTTCATCGGCCGGATGCCTTCGGTGAAGGCGGCAAGCTGATAGAAATCGCGGCGCTTGGTGTCGCCGAACGGATCATCGTGGCATTGGGCGCACTCCATGCGCTTGCCGAGGAAGATCCGCATCGAGTTGGCGAGGTTGTCGTGCGGCATGCCACGATCACGAACGTAGTAACCGACTGCGGCATTTTCCATCTGCCACCCGCTGCCGCGGCCACCGATCAACTTGCGGGTGAATGCGTCCCACGGCATGTTGTCGTCAATCGCATGGCGCACCCAGTGGCGGTATGGCTCGAGCGAGGTGCGGTCGTTGCGGTCCTGAAGACGGATCAAATCAAACATCCAGTTTGCCATGTGGCTGCCGTATCCGGGGGAATCAAGCAGGTCGGCGACGAGTTGCTGGCGCTTGTCCGGCTCATCGGATTCGAGAAACACACGGGCCTCGTCATGCGTCGGGATGCGCCCGGCCACGGTGAGAAACGTGCGCCGGAGAAATTTGGCATCGTCCGCCACAGCGGGCACCTCGAACCCCTTGTCGCGATAAAATGCACCTACGTGGCGGTCGATCTGCAACGCCGCGGCCCGCAGCATCGCAGGATCAGCCGCATCATCCGCAGCGGCCATCAAGGGGCCGACCAACCCGCACCCGATCAGGGGCCATCGCCGGAGTGCAGGTATGACACGGAATTTCAGCATTCAAAATGCTCGCCCGGCACGGCCCGCGTTTCAATGCCCATTTTACGACTCCCCAGATCCGGGTGCAGGACCATATGAAAAATTCCGCGAAACGTGACAGCCACGCGCTGGCTGTGGCGGGTCGTGATCGCCATGAGTCCCGCAATCCCCGGGCCATTTACTCTACAACACCGACAGCATGCCGGTAGGACCATTCAGCACCTGCGGGTATGAGGACAAAACCTCACCCGATCAGAGTTTTTGTGAGAAATGATCCGGTCGGATTCATGGTAGCCCACTTCTCTGGCGGGGCTCAGTTTTGCCTGTGGGTGCCGGTCCGATTGTTCCACCGTCAACAAAGGTGGATTTGATGGCAAGTTGCCTGCGGTTGTCCTTGCCTAAGGCGATTTCATTGGCCCAGCGCAGGATCCGGCGGATGAGGACCCGCGAATCCCAACTGATGTGCGCCACCGAGGGACGGCACCAGTCAAACGCCGGATCAGGATCTCCGCAAATCAGTGAAACGTCGCGTGGCGCAAGGATGCCCTTTTGGGCAAGGTGCTGTTGAGCAGCCAAGAAAATGTGCATCTCCTCAATGAAGATGGCGGTGGGCGGAGTAACCCCGAAACAACGATCCAGACACTTGCATAACCCTTCGGCACTGTCCTCCCAGTCCGGAAGATTGTATGGCCCCGAGGGAATGCCATGCATCTCCAGACGCTCGAGGAACGTTTTCTCAAAGAGCGCCGGCGTAGGTTTTCGGCGTTCCTCGCGTGCCAGGATCACGATGCGCCTGTGCCCCTGGGAAACCAGCCGCTCAACGAGGACTTTCTGCCCGATCAACTTTTCGGGGCCGGCCCCTGCGATATTCACGGATCTTCTCCGCCCCCCATAAGCGAATGCGGGCACCGGCTGCTCGGCAAACCATTCAAGAATCTCCCGCGTCCCGGCAAAAATGACCCATGCATCCGCCTCCTCCTGGGCCACCATCCGCTTCACTCGATTCAGATTCATTTTCATATCGAGCAAGTTCCGCGAACAGAGATGCGCCGGATGACCCGCCTCCGACAATGCGTGCCGAAGCTCGACGATGTAACTGCGGGTCGCATCGCTCTGTTCGTAGAGCAGAATCGCCACCCGCATGCCACGAGGCTTTGCCCCTTCCGGCAGGGTGATCCTGCTGCGCTTGCCAGGACCCTGAGGCAAAAGGAAGCCTTCCCGCTCAAGCCGGGCGACCGCCGCGATTACCGTGTTCGATCCTACGCCATGTATGTTCGCTAAATATCTGACGCCCGGCATGCCCCCCCCCAGCTCGCCTCTCAGGATCGCCTCCCGCAAATGCGCCACAAACTGATCGACCACGGAAACAGGGCTGAAGGGCTGCATGTGGAAACTGTTGTCATACTGAAAATAGTTGACAAGAAATTTTTCATTGCAGTTCCAAAATTACGAGTGACTTTACATTGTATTCGCATACAATGCCCCACGCCCACCTGCTATGAACCCCACGTCAAACCATCAGCAATCCATAAAAAGCCACACGACGCTGGGATCGCATGGATATTGCGATTCCCACCGCCGTCTCCCGAAGGGCTTTGCGCTGGTCGTGTCGCTTACTATGATGATTCTGCTGACAATTATCGCCACCGGCCTCCTCAGCCTCTCAGCGGTGAGCCTCCGCAGCGCCGCTCAGGGATCCGCGCATGCACAGGCACAGGCGAACGCCCGCATGGCGTTGATGATCGCCATCGGCGAGCTGCAGAAACAAATGGGGCCGGACCAGAGAATCTCCGCAAACGGCGCGATTTTCGCTCAATCTGGTGTGTCACATCCTCATATGACCGGAGTATGGGACTCGTGGATCGCGGGCTCAGTCGCCCAAGCCCCTGTGAATCCCTTATATCCCAGCACGGAAAGCCACCACCAGACCATCGGTAGCCAACCGGCCGAGTCGATGCGACCGGAATACGACCGTAAAGACCAACACTTCCGCGCATGGCTCGCATCCCTGCTGCCCGAAGAAGCCGCTGATCTCAATACTCCGTCGACTCTCAGTCTTCTGGCCGAAGATTTTCCGAACGCCGAGAGCGAGGCGGTCTATCTCGTCCGCTCAGGCTCACTTGGCAACTCAGCCCCAATCACCGATCATGTCAGCGCCCGGCTCATGCAGGTCGATTCGACTTCATCCCGCGGCAGACACAATGGCCGGTACGCATGGTGGGTCGGCGATGAAAGCCAAAAGGCACGTGTCATGCATGACTCCTACCACGGCGACACACTGTCCGATGCCAGCAGAATCTTCCGCGCCCAGGCTCCGGCGTCCACTGGCACCAATGCCATTCCCGGCCTGGCTACACTGGAGCAATCCCAGCAAGCAATACTTGCAGGCTTGCCATCCTTGGCAACGATCGACCTCATCCCAGGCGTCGAGAAAATCGGAACGCTTCGTGCCTCACAGAAAAACTTCCACGACATCTCCCTGTTCTCCCGCGCCGTGCTCGCTGATGTCAGGGAGGGAGGGCTTAAACGCGACCTCAGTGTCCTGCTGGAGCGACCAATCGATCGCACCGAAGTTTCAGACGATTTCATGCTCTATAAGTTCGATATCAAGGATGCCTGGGCTAACGCCCCAAGCTATGGCCTGCCGAACACCCCTCAGGAAGCCGTGCCAATCCAAGACCTCGCCGCTTATTATCAGCTCTACGATCAAAGTAGGTTGGGTGGTATTGAATACGGTAGCGGGCAAATCAAAACCACAAGCCCGAACTATGGAAATAAAACACCCCCATGGAGAGTCACCCAAGACTACACCGGAATGTATCGCCAGCCTGTTCCGGTGAAAGTGCAATTCGTATTGAGCTTGCATGCGGAAGAAATCCCCGAAGCCGAACGAGCGGAAGTCAAAAATGGCAATATCCCTGCTAGTGACACTCACCTGCTCAGGCTTGCCGTCATTCCAGTCGTTACCATGTGGAACCCTTACAACGTACCGCTCACGATGCAAAGCGGAGATACCTGCCAATCCTTCCGTGTCAGGCCACCCTCGTTCTTCATAAACTGCGTGAAAACCCGCGCAACCGGCGAAACTTATTCTGCCAACCCTTTGAACATGACATTCGCCGCAGTTGGCGGCTCGGTCACTACCGGCAATGCGGAAGGTCGCGCTGATTTGATGAGGCTCAACTTTGGGTACACCGGCCCAGCTGTGACCTTCGAGCCTGGCGAGGTGAGAGTTTTTTCCATGCCGTTCGGCTCATCCGGCACCAGATACGCCTCCGGCAGTAATGATTTTAACCGGCCCAGCGCTCCAGTGAATCATGTTGAGGCCACCAGTGGCTGGAATTCTACAGGCTATTACACTTTTACAAATTCCGTGCCCAACTATTCCGGTAATAGACTTTTCGCTGGGAATGAGGGAAATTTGTCGCATGGAAGTTCCAATGTGTTCCAAGAAGGTGAAGGTGGGGCCGGTGGCGACAGGCGTTTCAGTCTCACACTTGCGGACGGGGATGCCTTACAGTTCTTTATCAATGCCGAACCCGCTACCACCGGAACGGATCGTGTGCGCAACGTCGCCAGGTCGGTTGCCCCCATCGGTAGCGCCATGACTCACTACATGATCCAGAGGAACATCGGCCTGAACGGCTACAATCATATCAATCTTTTCAATAACAGCTTCATCACCCGGATGGGTAGGCAGGGTGCCAATTATCCCGGCCCATTCATCAATCAGATCGTCAGGCAAGGCATGCCCGGTGGCTTGGATTCTTATGAAATTGAAGAAATACAGGCCAGGCAGATCATCAATGCTACTGGTGGCTCAACCGTGCCATTGATGCAATTCGCTCTCAAGGCCGGCTCCGAAGTCAACGAATCGATCGGCGAATTCGGTGGACGAAAATATCCAATGCGCCCGTTCTTGCACTCGGATGTCATCGCCCCCACGATCATCGATAAAAACGATGCCACTGCTCCTTATCTGCACGGGTGGAACTGGTGGATGGAGGATATCGGCTCGCTCCTTAGCGCCCTGGTGCAAAACACCCAAAACGGCAGTGGTTACTTCGGCGGCGGCTACACTCCGGAAGCGGGCGTTACGCAAGTCATCCAACAGGAAATTCCTGTCGTTCCGCCCATCTCGATCGCTGCACTCAGCCATGCTCGCCTGGGCGGCTTCACGCTGGCAAATGAGGCACCCGTTGGCGAAGGCAGGACAGGCACGGTGCAAATGGAAGGTTATGGCGGAGGCATTAACCTTGATACGAATCACCTGCTCAACCCGAGCCACACACTTGGTTTTCAGCGCGTCACCGCATCGGGACAGGGAGGGCTCTTCCCCCATACTCTTCAAGCTATTGGCAATTCTTACGCTCACCCGATGCTGTTGCCAAACCAAGCATTCAACGATCAATATGAGCGTATTTTCGACACGGATGATGGCCCACGCAGGATGGTGTTTGCCGATCACTCCTATCTTGCAAACAAGGCACTGTGGGATGATTTCTTTTTCTCATCCATCACTCCGCAGCCTACAACCATTCCCATCTTCGGCGGCACTGGGCGCGATCCAAGGCAGGTGGCTCAGGATTTCTTCTTTGGAAATCCATCCACGCCACTTCCCAACCGTCGCATCATGCCATACACGAAGAATCTCAATCCTGCGAAACTCAACGAACTTTTCGACAGCGACACAGATCCCCATGACGGACTCGCCGACAAAATCGCGGCTCATCTCATGGTCGATGGAGCATTCAACGTGAACTCAACATCTGTCGAAGCATGGAGAGTGTTTTTATCGAGTATGAAGGGTAAACCCATTGCTTATCTCAATGGTGGTACAACCCCGCAGGAAGCATCTACCAGCGGTACACCCGTGGCAGGCTTCAGTTTGCCAACTTCACCTCCGCTCACCACCGGTATCATTGATTCAAAAAATCCACCCGAACAATGGCTTGGAACTAGGGAATTGACCGATGACGAAATCGATGAACTGGCAGAGGCAATGGTAAGGCAGGTTCAATTGCGCGGTCCGTTCCTCTCGCTTTCGGAGTTCGTCAATAGACGTTTGGAAACCGCCACATCCAATGAGGAGCCGCCGATTAATCTCTCAGTCATGGGAGCACTCCAGTCCGCGATTGACGATCCGGGCGTGAGCATCAACCGGCATTTCCGGGACGACCCACTCCGCATGTTGGATTCCGAAATTACAGGACTTGGCTTTCCTTTTGAAGCCGCAGCAAAAGGACCAGTTGCATACGGCAGTAGCGCATACGTGGATCAAGCCGATATTTTGCGCCATCTCGGATCTCAAATGACCGTTCGCGGTGATACGTTTATCATACGCACTTATGGCGACGCAATCGACACAGCCGGCAAGGTCGTCGCAAGAGCCTGGTGCGAGGCTGTCGTCCAGAGACTGCCTGAATACGTCAACGACCTTGATGAATCCTACGTCAAATCCGGCGATTTGCAATTTGATGAGAACAGGCAATTCGGACGAAGAATCGTCATGCTATCCTTCCGATGGCTCAATGCGGATGAAGTCTAATTTACACCATTGAACTCAAAGAACATGATGAGGAACTACATCATAGCTGCATGCATCTTCACGCTTTTTACGGGCCATGCCTCCGTTGAAGGTGAGGAGGTAACTTTACAATTTGTCACCTTTCCGAAATGGACAACGAGGGAGCCGATCGAAATGCTGCTCGATGAAGGAAAAACCCTCGAGTTCATCGCTCCGAGCAACAGCTTCTCAAAACCCCATCAAGTCCCTAAACTCTCCACATGGGCTTTGGGTCGCATGACTGAAACTGAGGAAGGTAAGCCATCCTTTAAAGTTTTTGGACAGGCGAAATCATTGAATTCAAATAATCAGTTAATCCTGCTGATTCGCACAGGCAATCACCCCAAAGACGGCATTAAGGTCATCGCTCTTGATAGCCAACTCAGCCAATTTGGCGGCGGTGAGTTCTTTTATTACAATGCATCGAGTTTCGAAATCGGTGGGATGATGGGGAATAGCCGATTCATTTTGAAACCCGGAGAGCATCGGATCATCAAACCAAAGGCTGAAGATCTTGAAGTCAAAGAAGGAATGGCTTTCGTCCAGGCTGTGCACCTATATCGAAAAGGAGAATTGCAGAATCCCTTTTTCAACAGCACATGGCACGTGAACCCCAAAGCCAGAAGCATGGTGTTTTTCTATCAGGACAACGATGCGAAACGCCTTAAAATGCATACCTTGCAAGATTTCCTGCCCTAATACCTTCCTTGGGTTGCATCCATCTACACCAATCACCCAATCGTCACTCATGTCATTGCTCACCCGCGTCTTCGCATTCCTCTCACTCACCTTCTGGTCTTCCGCGCTTGCGGACAAGCGCCCACCCAACTTCATCTTCATCCTCAGCGATGACATCGCCCAAGGCGATCTTGGTGTTTACGGGCAGGAAATCATCCAGACGCCCCGCCTCGACCGCATGGCCGCCGAGGGCACCCGCTACACCCAACTCTACTGCGGCACCACCGTCTGCGCGCCCAGCCGCGCATCGTTCTTCACCGGCCTCCACAGCGGCCACAGCCCGATTCGTGGGAATTGGGAGGTCGCCCCTGAAGGGCAACTCCCGCTCCCTGCCGAAACCGTCACCATCGCCGAAGTCGCCAAAGCCGCCGGATACGCAACCTCCACCTTCGGCAAATGGGGCATGGGTTTTTTTGACAGCACGGGTGCGCCACAAAAACAAGGCGTCGATCATTTCTTCGGCTACAACTGCCAGCGCCTCGCCCATTCCTACTTCCCAACGTATCTCCACCAGAACGACCAACCCATTCTCCTCCCGGGCAACGATGGTCTCGGGGTGGGGGAGACATACGCCCAGGATCTCATCCAAAACGACATGCTCCGCTGGCTCAGGGAAAATGCCGAAAAACCCTTCTTCATGTTCTACGCCATCACTCTCCCGCACGCGCGCCATGAGATTGATGACTTCGGCCTCTACAAGGACAAGCCGTGGAGCGACCGGGAAAAAGGCTACGCCGCCCAGGTCACCCGCATCGATTCCGATGTCGGCCAGTTGTTAGACGCCCTGCACGAACTCGGCATCGCCAACAACACCCTCGTCATCTTCACCGGCGACAACGGCTCCTCGTTCCCACCCGAGTCCGAAATTGGCAGCCGCTTCAACCAGGCCTCCAACGGCCTCCGCGGCTACAAGCGCGGCCTCTACGAGGGTGCCCTGCGCCAGGCCGGCATCGCCTGGTGGCCCGGCACCGTGCCCGCAGGCCGCGTCGATGAACAACCCTGGGCGTTCTGGGATCTCATGCCCACGTTCGTCGAGCTGAGCGGTGCCACCCCGCCAGATGGTTACGAAACCGACGGCCTCTCACTCGTCGATTATCTCAAAGGCGGCAAGGCCCCGGAACGCGACTTCTTCTATTGGGAACTCCACGAATCCGAACCGCCGCGCCAAGCCGCCCGTTTCGGCAATTGGAAGGCCGTGCGCAACGGCATCGAAAACCCCATCGAAATCTACGACCTCGAAACCGACCCCGGTGAGTCCAACGACCTCGCCGCCTCCCGCCCAGAACTCGTCGAACAAGCCGAAAAGATCTTCGCTGCTTCCCACCGCCCCGATCCCAACTGGTCGCTCGACGGCCTGACCGATGCCCTCAACCAAAGCCGAAGCGAGGCATGGAAAATCACCAACGAACGCCGAAAAGCCCACTGGGCCCCGGAAAACGCAAAGCCGCTTGACGATTAAACTCGAGTCCGTATCCCCAGCACGTATCCCCAGCACGTAGGCCCAGCACGTAGGCCCAGCACGTAGGCCCAGCACGTAGGCCCATTCGTGAGAATGGGGTATGAATAAGAAAAGCAGGAACCCAGGAATTTAAACTCCGCGCGAAACGGATCAGCCCATCAATCTATTTCCTAATTGAAAACAGTTACGCAGAAGATTTCCGATTTTTGACGCAACGTTTCCGAACGTGATGGTGTAAGTATGACACACATGAAGCAAAAACCATCCATCGTCTTCACCCTATTGGCATTTGCCGTCTTGCTGCCAGTCTCCGATGCGCACGCACAGCGGGGAAGGAACGCACCACCCACCGTGGAATTGACCGATGCCGGCAAAGCCGCCGAGGCTCGATATTCCGCCATGCAGCAAACACTCAAAGCGGAAATCGAGGCAGCATTGCCCAAGCAAAACGATGCCAGGACCGCCGCATGGCTCCAAGCCATCCAGGCGCAAGAAGCCGCCGCCAAGGAGGCAACTGCCAAGGCTGGGGAAGTGAGCAAATTGGAGCGGGATCTGCGATCGCTTCAGCAGTTGGAAGAGAGCGCGAAGCTCCCTCCCAAGACCTTCGCCGATGCGCAGGAGGAAATGCGCGAAATTCTCGCCAGAGGAGATAGCAATCCGAAATTGGCGGAATTGCTGAAATCCGAGCAGGCCTTTCAAGCCCACATCGAAAAAGAGCAGAACCAACTGAACGGCAGAATCGAGAACGCCAGGAAGAAGGCAACCCAAGCGCAAGCCGCGCTCCCCGCAGCCACCAAGGCTGCCGAAGACGCGAATCAAGCCAGCCAGAGAGCCACCGCAACCGCATGGCAGGCGATGGATGCGATGGGCATGGATGCCGTCCTTGGCAGCAGCACCTTGGACGGGAAACTGGCCGGATACACGGTCATTACCCAAGCGACGCCACGCGGTCTCGCGGAATTCGCCCAACAAAGCCCGGAGCACGAGAAGCTCATCGAGCAACTCCTCGCCGCCGAGGACTTGATAATCCAGATGCTGATTGCCGATGGCCCCAATGGGAACCAATACGGCGAGACGATCAAAATTTACTCCGACATTCTGAAAGCCAGCCCCATGGCGAAAGATGGCGTTTACCAAAAGCTCGCCTTGGCCGTGAGCCTCGGCCACGCGGTGCCGATCAAAAAACGCACGCCAACCGCCAACACCTCCGAGGAGTTCATCGACCCGGTGCAGCGCTACCTCAGCTACGAAAAATGGTATTCAGAAGGCGAACTGCAGCCCGGATTCAAGGACCTTTGCGTCTGGAACATGGTCATGGTGGTGGACGGCACCGATCCCGACGAGGCTTTCGAGTGGGGCCGTGAAATGCTCCGCACCCTCAGGCCCGATTGCATTCCAAGGGATGAGGACACCTCGGTCTTTGTCGATGTGGTGGACAAGGAGATCGCCTACACCAGCCAGAATGTAAGCCGGGACGACCCCGAGGCACACGTCATGCAGAACATCCTATGGAATGGCGGCATTTGTGGGCGCCGCGCATTCTTCGGCCGCTTCATCCTCCGTGCATTCGGCGTGCCCGCCACCGCGCGCAGCCAACCCGGGCATGCCACCCTGGCACATTGGCATCCGGATGGCTGGCAGACCCGGCTCGGCGGCAGTTGGGGCCCGGGCAACCGCGGCCGACATGCCAGAATGAACCGGACAAGGTCTCAACCCTACGGTTCCGATCTCAACTTCCTCGCCAGCAGCCAAGCGCGTGCCGATGAGGGCGCATTCATGAGAGTGAAGCGGGCGCAATGGATCGGCGCCTTGGTCGGTGAAGCACCAAAACCGGGATTCATCACCCCGGCGATGATGAACCGAAACAACAACAACAGCAGGCGCAATGCTGCCGAACCGAAACCGATCTTCTGGAACGAATTGGCACTCTACGAGCAGCAACGCATCGTCACCAAGCTACACGCGGCAGGCAAACAAACCGTTCCCAACGTCAGCTCCTCCGTCGCAATGGCATCCGGAGCCACCGGCAAGGTCACCGTCGATGGCGCGGGCATCATCACCATCCCATCGGCCGCAACCAGCAGTCCGCTTCAGGATACGTTCATGCAGATGAGAAGCGGCCCGAAAGAGACGGTCGATTTCATCCAAGACATGTCCGGGGCTACGATCCTGCATCTCTCGCGCTACAGCCGCCCGGAAGACACATTCGAATACACCTTCGATGCACCAAAGGCCGGGAAATACCAACTCGTCGCCAAAGTCGCCACGCCCAGCCCGTCGCGCTCTCTTTTCGTGACGGCCAACCAAGCCCCGGCAGTCGAACTTGAGCTGCCATACACACTTGGCCTCTGGGACAGCACCTCACCCATCGAGATCGAGTTGCAGGCCGGGACCAACGTCCTCAAATTCCAAGGCCCTGCCCGGGTGACCTTCGACCATTTCACCCTCACGCCATCAAACTGATTCCTATCAAGTTGTCGCCCAGCCGATTCGCAGAAAGCTGCCAGCCGAGTAGAAACCCACCCAGATGGTTTTTGAATGAGGAAAGCAGGAAGCCAGGAAATTGAGCTCCGCGCGCAGCCCTTCCTGCTTTCCTGCATTCCTGCATTCCTAATTTAACCCCACTCCTGCTGGTCTTGAATGAGGAAGGCAGGAACCCAGGAAATTGAGCTCCGCGCGCAGCCCTTCCTGCTTTCCTGCATTCCTAATTTAACCCCACTCCTGCTGGTCTTGAATGAGGAAAGCAGGAAACCAGGAAATTGAAATCCGCGCGAAGCCCTTCCTGATTTCCTGCTTTCCTAATAAAACCCATCCTTCAAACTGTTCCTTTCTCTGAAATAGCTGCTGCCCAATTCCGTATTGTGCATTGCACTCGAATCCATCAATCCATTCACGGGAAAATTCCCACCCTATGAAACCATCGTCCATCAAATCCATCATCTTCGCCATCATGGCCGCGGGTTCGCTTGCCGCCAATGCAAAGCCGCACAAGGTCTACATCATGGCAGGCCAGTCGAACATGACCGGCATGGCCCGCACCACCACCCTCGAGCACATCAAGATGTCGCCCGATTCCGCTAGGGAATTTGCCGACATCTTCGACTCCAATGGCAACCCCATCGAGATTGATCAAGTCCGGGTTTCCTGCTGGCCGAAAGGGGGATGGGAACAAATGGGCACCCTCAGGCCCGGATACGGTGGTGGCAAGAATGAATCCATGCTGGAGCTGCAAACACAGGCAAGATAGCATTCTGACAATGCCAACTTCATCCAACCTTGCGGGATGAATTCGCGCCATCATCCACCCCTCAACCCGCAATCACACCCCAGCTCGTGGCATGAGAACGATCATTGAATCATAACAAGATATCACAAAATTTTTCATATCTGATTGCATCCTTGCAACCGCAATAGACTCTCCGAGGGTTGGCATCTGAGATGAAAGAAACGGAAATACCAATCGTAATTGATACTCGTACACCACCACCTAACTGCGAAACATTTCTTCATATGACAAATACTACCAGTAATTCAGCCTCAACCACCACCTCCCGTCGTGGATTTTTCAAAAAAAGCGGCCTCACCGCATTTGGACTCGCCGCCGCTGGTGGCTTTGCGAAGGCCGGCGAAGTGGCGGTGGCTCGCGCCCCGCGTTCGGGAAAGGCGAAAAACATCATTTTCCTCGTCAGCGACGGCATGAGCCAGGGCACGCTCACGATGGCGGACCAATTCCTTCAAATGCGCGATGGGCGCAAATCCCACTGGATGCAAATGTATCACGATCACCCGGTGACGCGCGGGATGATGGACACGGCCTCCGCCAGCGCGCTTGTCACAGACTCGGCAGCAGCCTCCTCATCGTGGGGATGTGGCCACCGGGTGCCGAACGGGCGCATCAATACGTCTCGTGATGGGACCCCTCACGAACCGATCATGCAAATCGCCAAGCGCAATGGTCTGCGCACCGGCCTGGTCACGACCGCAACGGTCACACATGCGACACCCGCCGGATTCGTCGCAAACGCCCCGGGCCGCCAGAATGAGGCATTGTTTGCGGAGCAGTATCTCGAGCGCGAAGTGGACGTCATGCTGGGCGGCGGCATGAAATTTTTCTCATCCAGCGGTCGCCGCGACGATGTGGATCTTGTCGGTAAATTTGTGAAAAAAGGCTACAAGGCGGTTCACGATCGCGATGCATTGCTCGCCCTGCCGGATGGCGCGCATCAATTGATCGGGCTCTATGCCGACGACCACATCTCCTACGAAATCGACCGCCTGAACAGCGAGGAACTGAGCAAATCGGTGCCCAGCCTTGCCGAAATGTCGTTCGCCGCGCTCAAAGCGCTTTCCGCTGCGGATGAGGGCTTCATTCTGCAAATCGAAGCCGCCCGTGTGGACCACGCGGCACACGCCAACGACATCAGCGCGTTGATCTACGACCAATTGGCCTTCGATGATGCCGTGCAGGTGGCGTTGCAATTCCACGAACGTCATCCGGACACCCTGGTGATCGTCACCACGGACCACGGCAATGCGAACCCAGGGCTCAATTTCGGCGGCGGCATGGCGGAGCGGTTTCTCGGGCGGTTGAGGGGTTTCAAAGGATCGTGCAGCCAGATCATCAATACGTTGGGCCGCAGCTCTCGTCAGAACGTGGATCGAGTCCGCGAGACGATCGAAGCGGTGTCGGGCATCGGCATCTCGCAAGAGCACGCACAATTGTTCGTCGACTACCGCGCCGGAGAATGGCAGGCCGCGTTTTCGAAGATGAATGGTGGAGGGGGTGTGCTCGGCCAGATCCTCGCCAACTACACCAACATCGGCTGGGTCGGCAACGGGCACACCTCGGATTACGTGGAGCTAGCCGCTCTCGGCCCGGGCAGTGAACTGGTCCAGCCGTTCCTCAAAAACACCGACATGTTCGGCGTGATGTGCAAGGCGCTGGATCTCAAGGTTTGATCGTAGCAGCGGACGTAATTGCTTCGGCGCATCACACTTCAAGTTAGTCCGGAACTCACAGCCACTCCGTATCATTTCACCCCTCACCAGCCGCTCACTGCGCCAGCTTGGCGGAACTCCCCAATTCTTAGCGGATCTTGAAATAACGCCCAAGAGCTCACGGCAAGCTGGGACATCCCTCCAGTGATCCACCTCTGTTTCCTCCTGTTGGAAAATCTGAATTTGAACAGGAGGTAACGGAGATTTGTGGAAGTGAAGGGAGCTTCGCGCGGGCCTTCCTCTCCTTTCATTTGAAGGGCCGCGAAAGAACGCAAGGATCACAAAGAGAATGGATGTGACAAATCAGTATGCAAGTTGTCAGAGCACTTTTGCATTGGCATTGCCGACAACACGCTCATCTTCTTCACCGCCGACAACGGATGCGCACCCGAAGCGAACATCCCGGCGCTCCTTGAAACCGCCATTGCCAATGGCCGCACCACGCACGGTCCCAAACAGGAAAACGACGTCGAGGTCGTCATCTGGAAAGATGCGGTAGCAGACAATCCGTAATCACTCCCGTATCCAACCATGAAGCACCTACTCCCACTCCTTGCCACCACCGCCACGCTCCTCGCCTCGGACAAACCCAACGTCCTCTTCATTTTCTCAGACGACCAGAGCTACGAAACCATCCGCGCCCACGGCCACCTCGACATCGACACGCCCAACCTCGACCGCCTCGTTGCACGCGGCACCTCGTTCACCCACGCCTACAACATGGGCGCATGGCAGCCCGCCGTCTGCGTCGCCAGCCGCTCCATGCTTGTCACCGGGCGCACACTCTGGCGCGCGCATCAGCATGAGGCCAACCAGCCCGCCGATGTCGCAGCCGGTCGATTCTGGCCGCAACGCATGGCCGCCCAAGGCTACGAAACCTACTTCTCCGGCAAATGGCACGTCCGGCCGAGGGCCGACCAAGCCTTCGAACACACCGCCAACATCCGCGGAGGCATGCCAGGCGACGTCCGCGAAGGCTATAACCGGCCGATCGCCGGACAGCCCGACCCATGGAGCCCCAGCGACCCGCAATTCGGCGGCTTCTGGAAAGGTGGCAAACACTGGAGCGAAGTCCTCGGCGACGACGGCGTCGCCTTCCTCGGGCAAGCTGCCAAATCCGAAAAGCCGTTCTTCATGGCGCTCCACTTCAACGCCCCTCACGACCCGCGCCAATCCCCGCAGGAATACGTCGATCGCTACCCGCTCGACCGCATCCAGATGCCGGAAAGCTTCCTCCCCGAGTATCCTCAAAAGGAAGCCATCCGCTCCGGCAAAGGCCTGCGTGATGAAAAACTCGCCCCATTCCCGCGCGACGAACACTCGGTCAAGGTCAACCGCCAGGAATACTTCGCCATCATCACCCACATGGACACCCAGATCGGGCGCATCCTCGATGCCCTGGAAGCATCCGGAAAAGCCGACAACACCTGGATCATCTTCAGCTCCGATCACGGCCTCGCCGTTGGCCACCACGGCCTCATGGGCAAACAAAACATGTATGAGCACAGCCTGCGCGTGCCCTTCGTCATCGTCGGCTCCGGCGTCGAGCCAGGCGCAAAAATCGACGCCCCCATCCACCTCCAGGATGCCATGGCCACCGCCCTCGACCTCGCTGGTGCCCCCCTCGATGACATCGAATTCCAAAGCGTCCTTCCGCTCCTCAATGGCGAACAAGGCGGTCTCGATGCCGTCTATGCCGCCTACCTCGATGTCCAACGCGCCGTCATCCACGACGGCTGGAAGCTCATCCTCTACCCCGAAGCCAAGGTCGCAAAACTCTTCCACCTCATCGAAGACCCGCAGGAAACCAACGACCTCGCCGCCGACCCCACCATGGCCGACCGCAAAAAAGCCCTCTTCGCCAAATTCCGCGAACTCCAAAAGCGCTACGAAGACCCTCTCGACCTCGAGCCGGTCTTCCCCGAACTGACAGGTTCCTAAGAGGCCTTCTGAACTTGGAATTTTCGGCGACGGAATTCCAATTTTGATTTTAAAATGGAATTTGAGCTTTTCAAAATCCATTTTCAGGCTCATCCTTTGGATATGAAAGCGCGCAAAACAGGTCGTTATGTGACCGTTTCCACAAGGGACGAGCCCTTCAAGGCATTTGTTCCGTATCCCTTGCCGCCCCGGCCTCCGATCATCATGAACTCGGCGCTGGAGCGGCTTCATGGAGAAGCTCAATTGGCGCTGGGCAGACTTGATGGGATGGTCAGCCTACTGCCCGCCCCCGAACAATTCTTATACGCATACGTCCGCAAGGAAGCGGTGGCATCCTCACAAATCGAAGGCACCCAGTCCTCATTATCCGATCTGCTTGCCTACGAAATCACATCGGCACCCGGAATGCCCGTGGAGGACGTTCGGGAAGTTTCCGATTGCGTGGCTGCCTACGAGCATGCCGATCAACGCATGGGCGGAGGCTTCCCGCTCTCGCTGCGACTGATCAGTGAAGCCCACGAAAGATTGCTGTCCGGCGGGCGCGGCAACGATCAATGCCCGGGACAATTCAGGCGAAGCCAGAACTGGATCGGCGGTAGCCGCCCCGGCAATGCGAGATTCGTGCCGCCGCCGGCGGATGAAGTCCTCAACTGCATGGGCGCACTGGAAAAATTCCTACACGATGATCCTGTCAGAACCCTGCCTTTGGTA
The DNA here is from genome assembly GCA_047921195.1 of Luteolibacter sp. Classification (GTDB taxonomy): domain Bacteria; phylum Verrucomicrobiota; class Verrucomicrobiia; order Verrucomicrobiales; family Akkermansiaceae; genus Luteolibacter. Next base: position 35,123 of record JBLRWN010000031.1, read on the forward strand.
AAAGCGGCGCTTGCTCATGTGCAGTTCGAAACGATTCACCCGTTTCTCGATGGCAACGGACGTGTCGGTCGGTTGTTGATTCCGCTGATCCTGCGTCAGGATCGTGTTTTGCAATATCCGATCCTACACCTGTCCTTGTTTTTCAAGGAACACCGAGCGAGATATTATGAACTCCTTCAGGAGGTGCGCCTCAAGGGGAGTTGGGAGTCATGGCTTGATTTCTTTTTCCAGGGAGTTCGGGACATTGCGGAAAGGACGGCATCTGATATCCACATGGCCCTATCGCTCTTTGAGAATGACAGAATCCGCATCTCTCAAATCGGGCGTTCCGCGCGCTCGTGCTTGCGAATCCACGAGCAAATGAAGGCGCAACCCATGACGTCGATCGCCGCCATTTCTCAGGCCACAGGGCTTGCGCCCACAACCGTCGGAACATCACTCGCCAAGCTGGGAAAAATCGGAGTCATCAAAGAACTCACCGGAGCGAAATACAGCCGCCTTTTCGCCTATGATGGCTATCTGAATATCCTCGCCCCAAACGAGTGATCCCAAGATGTGGGGGAGCAGGAAGGCAGGAAAATGAACTCCGCGCGAAGCCCTTCCCGCATTCCTGCTTTCCGTATTTTCACTCAAACTCAGTTGGAAAGAGGATCAGGAACGCAAGTGCCCCCGGGAGCGCCGACGTCCCCGTCGGCCCGGCGAATGGCATGCCAAAGAGCAAGCCACAAGCGACGTTCCTTGGTCTTTCCATTCTCAGCCAACCAGGGTGCTCATCCCCCCGGGAATCGCATACGCCATCGCACGCAGCTTTCGCTGCCCTCGCCGAGTCCGTGCATCGACTCGGGTCACAAACGAAATGGCCTCGTCATCAGCATCTCGTTATACAGCTTCCTTTTCTGAAACAGTTGAATCTAAAAAAATGAGTTTCCGCTTTGACTCCGCATCTCATTCTGGGTTCAGAGTGCTAAGGCCGCTTGCTACGCCGCAAAATTTCACATCGCCCACGTTCAACGCAACCTCAAGCACCGAACAACACACAAAACGCGTTTAAACATGAAAGCCAAACTGACTCTCAGCACTGCCATGGCGGCACTGCTTCTCTGTAGCAGCAGTTTCGGCGCAGTCATACTAACCCCGTCGGATTCCAGAGTTGTTTCTGCAGCCGGAACTCAAACGGCGCGAAATATCAATACAACCGGCCACCCATCTCAGACCTACGTCATTCGCACCAGAAACAATGCGAACGATACGAATCAGATCATCGCCACCTTCATCCGATTTGACGTCAGCAGCCTGACTGTCGCAGATGTCAATAGTTCAGGATTCCAAGCGAGTTTTAACATCGATCATGTTACCACCCTCGGTACCAGCAGCAACCCCAATACTTTTTTCGTTGCCAGGAACACAACGGACACATGGACCTGGGACAGCAGCGGCGACAACAATCCGCTCTATTCGTGGATTGATGATTCTGTCGCCTTAGGAATTTTCGGAGACACATTTAGCGGCAACTCACCCATACCTACAACCCTGTCACTCGATATCACAAGCGCGGTGCAAGGTTGGGTCAATGGCACTTCCGACAACCTGGGTCTAATTATATAAGGGGCGACGAATACATCCGGTTCAGGTCAAAATGCGTTTGGCTTCGAGGATGCCCAGATCACTGTCATCCCCGAGCCCACCACCGCCCTCCTCGGCGGCCTCGGCATGCTCTTCCTGCTCCGCCGCCGTCGCTGATCACGCGGGGGTTGTAAAAACAACCCGCATCTCCTTAAAAAACGCCTTCTTGCCCGCAAGAAGGCGTTTTTCGTGTTTGCGCGAAGCCCTTCCTGCATTCCTGCATTCCTGCATTCCTGCCTTCCTTATTTTACCTCAATCCTGCTGGAGATTGAAATGGGCCTCCATGAGATCACGGCAAGCTGGGACATCCCTCCAGTGATCCCCCTCTGATGCCTTCTGTTTTGAACTCTTTTTTAACAGGAGATCACGGAGATTTGCGGCAAGGGAGGGAGTTCCACGCT
>JBLRWN010000032.1:0-36342 GCA_047921195.1 Luteolibacter sp.
CCAACCACCGCCGCGCCCCCTTCGCCCGCCGCCGCTCCACTCCTGCCCACATTTGATCACTCACGCCGCCATCCTAGCATCCCAAGCCCACCCCGCAACAATTATTTTCCTGGAAAATAATTGTTGCAGGGGTGGCGTGGTTATTCTGTGAGACATAAGCATTGCAAGGATTCATGGCATGGGGCATTGCAGATGTCATGGTTCGCTACCGACCGAATGTTGCTGCTTTGATAGTCAATCCATCAGGCAATCTGCTGATATGCGAGCGGGCGGGCGTTCCCGGGGCGTGGCAGTTTCCGCAGGGTGGGGTTGATGAGGGGGAGTCGGCGATCAACGCGCTGTATCGCGAAGTCAGGGAGGAAATCGGGCTCCTTCCGCAACACTATCAGGTGTTGAGCGAACGGGATGGATACCGCTATCTTTACCCGGAGGAGGTACGCTTGAAGAAACTGAAGCGACACGGCAGCCACGGCCAGGAGCAGACGTATTTTCTGTGTCTGCTGGAGCCGGGGGCACCGCCGGTCGACGTCGACCAAAAGCCACGCGAGTTCCAGGCATACCGGTGGATTTTCCCGGACGAGTTCGATCTCGACTGGGTTCCGAATTTTAAACGCGAGGTTTACCGTCAGGTGATCCGGGATTTTTTCAGGATCAAGCTGTGAATGGCGGCGGAAGCGCCGGCTCGGGTATGGAAGTGGTTCGCGCTTCGTGAGGCGTCAAGAGACGAGTCCACGCATCTTGGCTTCGATGAAGCCGATGAGCAATGATTCGAGCCCTTCATGGTCGAGGCGTTCGACAGCTTCGATGGCAAAACCAAGGGCGATGAGCTGGCGGGCGCGGGAAGGATCGATGCCGCGGGCGCGGAGGTAAAAGATCTCGTCGTCGCTGATCTGGGCGGAAGTGGAGCCGTGCGAGCATTTGACTTGGTCGGCATTGATTTCGAGGCCGGGCATCGAGTTGGCCTCGCAGGTGTCGCTCATGAGGAGGTTGCGGCAGGTCTGGTAAGCATCGGTGTGGTGCGCGCCTTCATCCACGGAGATGAGGCCGGAAAAGATCGTCTTCGAGTGATCGTAGAGTGAGTTCTTGTAGAGGAGGTCGGAGTATGCGCCTTCGGAGACGTGGTGTTGGAAGGTGCGTTGGTCGTATTCCTGTTCGCGAGCGGGGATGGAGACGGAGAGCATGTCGGACCGCGAACCGGAGCCTTCGAGGCGGGAGAGCGATTCGTTGCGCGCCCAGGATGCGCCGGTGTTGAGGATGAAGCCTTTGGCGGAGGCATCGCGGGCGGTGGACGTCTCGTTGATCTGAATCACGCGGGTGACTTCGTTGAGCGCCTGGACGGCGACGTAGTCGAGCGACGAGCCGGGGCCGGCGGCGAGGTCGTTGAAGGCGATGGCCACGCCAGGGTCGAGGTCGTTGGTCGAGCGGAAGATGTCGACGACGCGAACTTTGGCGTGGGTTTCGGTGACGATGAGGGTGTGGGGGAAAATGACGGAGTTGGCTCCGTGGATCCAGTGGTGGACTTCGATGACGCCATCGACCTCGATATTTTTCGGGACGTGGACGAAGAGGCCGTTGGTGACGTTGGCTTCGTGCCAGGCGGCGAATTTGGCGGAGCCGAGGCGGGTCTCCTGTTTCATGAAGTGGGCTTCGACGAGTTCGCTGTAGGAGATGAGGGCTTCGGCGAGGGGGAGGCAGATGACGCCTTCGGGGAGATTGTATGACTCCGATGAAATGAGGGTGTCGTTGCAGAAGATGAATTTGGCGGCGGGGGATTTGAGGCCGGTGTCGCGTTCTGCGAGTGCCTCGGGCCGACTGAAGTCGGCGCTCCGTTTCTCGAATCCCGTGAAGTCGAGTTGTTTGAAGTTGGAGAAGCGCCATTCCTCATCGCCGCGTTTGGGCGTGGGGAGGGATTCGTAACGGGATTGGGCGGCTTGCTGGCGGGCGGTGAACCAGGCGGGAAGGGTGGTGGTGGTCATGGGAAATTTGATTGGGGTATGATGGTTTTGGATTTGTGTTAGTCTTTCAATTGATTGGCATCCGCCAAATCCTGGGGTCTTGCGGTCGCCATTTTGTTAGATAGCAGGTCTTCTTTTGAGATGATGGGGATGGGAGTGCCGTCAATGATAGCTCTAACGCTTCGCTCATAGCACTCGTCGAATTGAACTCCTTTGATGGTATGGAGGATATCGACGCGATTGGGTTCGCGGCCCATTTGAGTCATTCGGCTTTCATCGGTGAAGATTTCCTCAGAGAGGCCGTCGAAATCGAGGCCGAACTCTTTCAGGGCGGATACGACTTTTTCGGCATTCGATGGGCATCGTTCAATCCAAATGTCGAGATCCTTGGTGAAGCGTGGGTAGCCGTGGAAGCTCACGGCATGTCCCCCGATCACCATGAACCGCACTTCATGGATGAGGAAGCAGTTTAAGAGTTCTCTCAAGTCGCGGCTCAATTCCAGATTCTGCGTAGCCATAGTGAATTGCTCTGAGGTTTTCGGTGATCCTTAAACGCTCTTCTCCGGTAAGGGCGGCGCGCTCCATTTTTTCGGAGGATTCGGCTTCTTCAAAGGAATTGAATACCTTGATGGTCCATTGTGATCGATCCGGCTTCATGGTGGAGATTTAGCCCACCGAGCCTTCCATTTCAAGGTCGATGAGGCGTTTGAGTTCGACGGAGTATTCCATGGGGAATTCGCGGACGAGGTCGTTGATGAAGCCGTTGACGGCGAGGGACATGGCGTGGCCTTCATCGATGCCGCGCTGTTGCATGTAGAAGAGCATTTCCTCGGAGACCTGGGAGACGCTGGCTTCGTGTTGTGTGGCGTGGCGGTTGCCTTTGACGGTGATGGCCGGGTAGGTGTCGGTGCGCGAGTTGCTGTTGATGAGCAGGGCGTCGCACTCGGTGTTGTTCTTGCAGCCCTTGAGGTGTTTCGGAATGTGCACCTGGCCGCGGTACGTCGAGCGGCCTTGGCCGACGGAGATCGATTTGGAGACGACGTTCGACGTCGTGTTGTTGGCGGCGTGGATCATTTTCGCGCCGGTGTCCTGGTGTTGGCCGGTGTTGGCGAGGGCGATCGAAATGACTTCGCCGCGTGCGCGTTCGCCTTTCATGATGACGCCGGGGTATTTCATGGTGAGGCGCGAGCCGATGTTGCAGTCGATCCAACGGACCTCGGCGTCTTCCATGGCGAGGCCGCGTTTGGTGACGAGGTTGAAGACGTTGCTGCTCCAGTTTTGCACCGTGACGTATTGGATTTTGGCGCCCTTGAGGGCGACGAGTTCGACGACGGCGGAGTGGAGGGTGGCGGTTTCGAATTTCGGGGCGGTGCAGCCTTCCATGTACATCACCTCGGCGCCTTCGTCGGCGATGATGAGGGTGCGTTCGAACTGGCCGAAGCTTTCCGAGTTAATGCGGAAGTAGGCTTGCAGCGGTTGTTTCAGCTTCACGCCTTTCGGGATGTAGATGAACGATCCGCCGGAGAACACGGCGCTGTTGAGGGCGGAATATTTGTTATCGCCGGTGGGGATGACTTTGCCAAACCACGGGCGAAAGATTTCCTCGTGCTCCTTGAGTCCTTCGGCGGAGGTAACGAAGATGACGCCCTGCTTGGTGAGTTCCTCCTTCATATTCGAGTAGGAGGCTTCCGAGTCGTATTGGGCTTCGACGCCGGCGAGGAACGCGCGCTCCTGCTGGGGGATGCCGAGGCGCTCGAAGGTTTCGAGCACTTCGGGGGGCACTTCGTCCCATGAGCGCTTGGGCCTGGCACCATCGGAGAGGTAGTAGCGGATTTTGTCGTAGTCGATGTTTTCGAGGTCCTTGGTGGCCCAGTGGGTGGGGGTGGGCTTCTCAAGGAACGTTTTGTACGCTTTGTGGCGGAAGTCGCGCACCCACTGCGGGTCGTCCTTGACGTCAGAGATATAATCGATGGTTGCGGAGGTGAGACCGACGCCCGCATCGTATTTGTGACTTTCGGGAAACGTGAAATCCCCCTTGGTGCGGTCGATGTTGATCGCATCGTGGGTTTCCTCATCGAGGACGGCGGAGTTGGTTTCTTCAAAGGGCATGGTGGAGATGAGTTTGCTGGTTTTAAGTGTTCAGTTTTCAGGAGAGAAAACTGAGGGTCAGGCCATGGCGGGTTCTTCCTTGAGGAATTCGTATCCGCTTTCCTCGAGTTCGAGGGCGAGCTCGGGGCCGCCGGATTTAACGATACGGCCTTCGGCCATGACGTGGACGTGGTCGGGTTTAATGTAATCGAGGAGGCGTTGGTAGTGGGTGATGAGGAGGAAGCCGCGGTCGGGCGAGCGCATGGCGTTGACGCCTTTGGCGACGATTTTGAGGGCATCGATATCGAGTCCGGAGTCGGTTTCATCCAGGATGCCGTAGATCGGGTCGAGCATGATCATCTGGAGGATCTCGTTGCGCTTTTTCTCGCCGCCGGAGAAGCCTTCGTTGACAGCGCGGGCGGTGAATTTGCGATCCATTTCGAGGAGGTCCATTTTCTCGTAGAGGGATTTGTAAAAGGCGACGGCATCGATTTCCTCGCCCTTGGGCAGTCGGGCCTGGAGGGCGGCGCGGATGAAGTTGGCATTCGAGACGCCGGGAACTTCGGACGGGTATTGGAATGCCATGAAGATGCCGCGGCGTGAGCGTTCGTCGATTGGCATCTCGAGGACATCCTCGCCATCGAGAGTGACGGAACCTCCGGTGACGATGTAGCTTTCGTGGCCGGCGATGACTTTCGAGAGGGTGGATTTGCCCGAGCCGTTGGGTCCCATGATGGCATGAACTTCGCCTTTTGGGATGTCGAGGGTGACGCCCTTGAGGATTTCGGTGCCATTTTCGAGGGTGGCGTGGAGGTCTTGGATGTGCAGACTCATGGTAGTGTGGTTTGGTATTTGGTAAATTCAGGATTTGTCGGCGATGCGGCCGCGGAGGGTGATTTCGACGTCGTCGATCAGTGCGCCATCGGGAAGGTCGAGCACGTCGCCGAGGCTGACGCCGGGTTTGAAATGGACGTCGTGGATGACACCGGTGGAGGCATCATGGAAATGGCCATGTTCGGCGAGGTTCGAGCAGAAGCGCGATGGCTCGCGGTCGAAGTTGACCTGACGGACGATGCCGTGGTGCACGAGGGCTTCGAGGCAGTTGTAGATGGTGGCGAGGGAAACGTTGGGGAGACGGTCTTTCGCCCGCATGAAAACCTCGTTGGCGGTAGGGTGGGTTTTTTCATCGGCGAGGATGCGATAAACCTCGCCGCGCTGGCGTGTCATCCTCAATCCGCGGATTTCTTCCGGGATTTCGATGGGCTCGGCGTGCGTGTTGGAGTGCATGGCGGCAGTAAAATGGAATGGTTCTAGATTTTATCAAGAACAATTCCAATTTTTGTTCCAAATTCTGTCCATGGTGCGGGGATCGAAAGGGGGCGATCAGCGCACGGATTTATGTGTCATGAATGGGGAGGATTCCGATGCCGCCAACTGGATTCCTGCCGGATCCCTGCTTGCGGATGTGAGATTTTCAGACAATTTTTCCGGCGTGCGGGTTTTGCCCTGCATACCCGCATCCACGCAATCCATTTAAGACGCATGAAAATCCATCGTTCCCGCCCCGCAAGTATCCACCGCTCCGGCTTCACCCTTCTCGAAATGGTCATCGTTCTGGGCATCATTGCGATGATCCTTGGCGGAGCCATTTTCGCGATGCGTGGGATTGGTGATGCGGCGAAGCTCAAACAGGTAGATGCCGATTTCAAAAGCCTTGAGAGCGCGCTTGCCTTGTATCGCATGAATGCCGGGCAGTTTCCCTCTACGCAACAAGGGCTCAAGGCGCTGGTGGACCGCCCGAGCGGCAGCCCGGAACCACGCCAATGGGTTCAGGTGATGAGCAACGTGCCGAAGGATCCCTGGGATGCTGAGTACCGTTATCAATACCCCGGCAGCCGGCGCGCGAACCATTTCGAAATCATCAGCAACGGCCCCGACGGCCTTCCGAACACCGGCGATGACATCAGCAGCCAGGCCGAGTGACGCCCGTGCGGGTTTCACACTGATTGAGATCGTCTTGGTTTTCCTGATCGCGGCGGTGCTTGTCGGTGGAGCCGTGGCGCTCATGGTATATTCGTCGGACGAGCGGCTGTTGCGCGATGTTTCCGGCGAAGTCGAGTTGCTGGCGAAGCGAGCGCGCACCGCCAGCATGCTGCAGCAGACGCCATACGCTCTTGAATTCCGCGATGGCATCGTCCGCCTGCTGCCGCTGGCCGAGGCGGGGGCGGATGAGAAACTCACCGTCCTTGGGCGCACCATCGGCGGCGACCGGGTGGATGATCCCGACATGCCGCCCCGGCGCACTCCGGTGCGGGATGAATACGCATTTCCTGAAAACCTCAACGTCGTCATCCGCCGGTGGAATTCCGACACCTGGCTGACCACCGAGAAAAACTCGCTGCACATCTGGCGGTTCGACCCCGACGGGCTGAGTGAGCCGGTGACGCTGCGCTACGAGATCAACTCAAGTTGGGCGCAGGACACCTTTCATCCGCTGACCGCCAGCATCCGCGAACAACTGCTCGAAGCCCGATGATCGTCCCGCCGTCAACCTGCCGCCGCCCGCGCGGCTTCATGCTCCTCGAGGTGCTGCTTGCCTTGGGCATCTTCAGCGCGGCGGCGGTTGGATTTGTCGTGGCGATCCACCGCATGGCGGATGCGGCCGACATGGCGCAACGCGAAATGCGCATCACCCGCATCCTCGAAAGCGCGATGCAGGAGGCGATCTCGATTCCCGTGATGGAAGAAGGCGTCACCACCGTGAACGTGATCGAGAACGGTATGGAAATCGACACCCGCATCGAGCCGATCGAAGACCTTGAGAACAAAGACGGCCAACTGCTTCAGGAGATGTTCCGCATAGAAATCACCGCGAACTGGTTTGAAAGCGGTGAGTGGCGGAAACGCAGCATCGAGACCCTGCGCTACGGGCGCATGTATCAGCCATGACCTCCCCCACCCCATCGCCGCGCACACGCCGCTCCGGCTTCACCTTGCTGGAGCTGGTGCTTGCGATGTTATTGCTAGCAATGATCATCGGGATGGTTTTCGGCACTGCGCGCACCTCGCTGCAGCTCGGCGTTAACGTGATCAAAAGCCAGAACGAGGAAATGCTGCATCAGGCGTTTTTCGACCTGCTGTCCGGGCGGTTTTTGTCGATGCCCGGCAATGCGCGCCTCGAACTCACGTCCGAGGATACTGGCACCCACCACCTCTCCGAGCTGACCTTGCAGAACGTTCCGATGAGTTTCACCTGGGGTGGCCAAGAGCGCATTGCGAAAGCCGTGCAGCTCGTCACCGTGAAGCGCCGCAGCAACTTTCTCGACATCGTGCTGCGTTATTATGAGGAGGAAGTCCTCGAGGATGCCGAATCGAACTTCGGCAGCAACGTCGTCGCCCCGCAGCCATTTGCGGAGATCGTTTTATTGGAAGACGTGCGCTTTTTCGAATGGCGTGTGCTCGACGGGCGGAGCATGGAATGGTATTACGATTGGGACCTTCCCGGCCGCCTGCCGCTGCAGGCCGAGCTGGTTCTCGCCTTCGGTGCGACCGGCCCGGAAATGCGTCATGTATTCTGGATTCCGCCACGCCAGAACCCCACCGTCGTCAACCGCCAGATGATGCAGGAGGCCCAGCAAAACATCGGCATCCCTGGCGATCCCACCGGGCCTGGAAATGGGCGCCGTCCACCCACCATTGAAATCCCCGGAGTGCAACTTCCACCAGTCAATCCTCAACCGAACGAATGACCATGAAACACCAAGCCCCAGCGATCCTGGCCGCCCACCACCCGCGTGGCACGGCGCTCGTCGCTGTGCTTTGGCTCATTGCCATCCTTGCGATGGCGTGCATGGCGGCTTTGCGCGTCATCTCATTCGACATGGAACTGGCCACCCGGAAGATCCACGGCGCGCGAGCCGGCCACATGGCCGAGGCGGGCATTGCCATTGGCTCAAACCCGGTCGTCGAGCGCGACGATCCAATCCTCAAATTTTACAATCCGGAAACCGACGAGGGATACGAAGTCGAGCTGATCTCGGAAGGCGGCCGATTCAACATCAATGCCATTCTCCAGCGCGAGGACACTATTTTGCTGCGCTCGCTCTTCATCGACTGGGGGCTCGATCTCGACACCGCGCAGGCTCTCGTCGACGCGCTTGGCGACTGGGTGGACGCCGACGATGAGACCCGCCTCAACGGTGCCGAGCGCGATTGGTATGAGGCCCGCGGGCGGAGCAACCAACCTTTCAACCGCCCGTTTTTCGACATCAATGAAATGCGTCTCGTGCGCGACATGGACCTGATTGAGGCGTTGCGGCCCGATTGGCGGGAATGGTTCACAATCTGGAGCAGTGGCTTGCTCGACATCAACGAAGCCCGCGCCGAGTTGATTTCCGCCGCCGCCGAAGTCTCGGTCGAGCAGGCCGATGCGATCCCCCGGATCGTCAACGGCGCGGACGGCATCCTTGGCACCCAAGACGATGCGCCATTCCAAGACGTTGGCAGCGCGCTTGCCATCATCGGCATAAGCGCCGAGGCTCGTCCGGACATCGCCGCGCGTTTCACCATCGGCGACACCACCACCCGCGTCGTCAGCACTGGATTCGCCTCCGGCGCGAAACGCCGTATCACCTGCATTCTCCGCAACCGCACCGGTCAACCGGCCCTGCTAGAACGCACCGAAGAAATCATCCCGTGAGTAAAACGAACGACCAAACCCTGATCATCCCCGGCGAACGCGGGTGGGAAATCTGGACCCGCCAGGGTGCCGGCCCATTTATCCTGCGCGAGGCCACGCAAGTCATTCGAGCGGCGGACATTCCGAACCTCCCGTCCGGCGATCTGCTGATGTGCTTCCCGGTGAAAGCCGTGACCGCGCTGCCGATGAAGGTCGCCAGCGACGACGATTCGCTGTTCGACGACCTCGCCACCCTGCACGCCGAGCGCCTCGGCCTGCGGCCCGATCCGATGGCCGGCCAGCTCACCGACCTGTTCGTAATCGGGCGCGAAAACGAATCGGCCATTCTCCTTGAAATCCTGCTGCGCGCGCCGCGCGAAGGGGAGATGCCGCAGCGCGGCCCCACCGGGTTCGACATTTCGCCGCGCGCGCTCGACGCGCAAAACCACGCCCTGATCCTGTGGAAGGAATTCGGTCGCTGGGTTTTCTCCATCCACAGCTCCGGCAAGCTGCTTTACTGCCAGGCGACCTCGAACGATTCCGAAGCACCCGATGCCGCCCTTGCGCGTGAGATCCGCCTCGCGCTGATCCAGCTCGAAATTCAGGGCATCCACCCGTCGATTCCCGCCGCCGTGGTATGGTCGGAAAACGCGCATCTTCGCACCCGCGAGTTCGCCACCGCGATGGCCCTCGACGTTTCGCTCACCGAACGGCCAGTGCCCGCATGGCCGGCGCCATCGAGCAGCCTGTTGCCCGCCGACGTCCGCACCGCCCGCCGGGAAGCCGCGAAAAAGCGCACGCTCGTCCTCGCCGGGGCCGCCGCGGCGCTTGCCTACCTCGGCGTGGTCGGCTGGCTGGCACTCGGCGTCTGGCGCGACTCCTCGGAAATCAAGCGGCTTTCCGGTATTGCGGAAGTCGCCGCGCCCGAAGGCAAGGCCGTGCGACAGCACTACGAAAAGTGGGACGAGCTCGCCCTCGCACTCGACCTCAACCATGATCCGGTCGATATCCTCTCGCGCATCCATCGGTCGATCCCGCCGAATTCCGGCCTCCGCCTGCGTGTCGCCGAAATATCCGAAGGACAAGTGAAACTTCAGGGCGAGGCCCCGCAGGTGCCCGCCGTCCAGCAGTTTTCGCTCGCCCTCAACCGCAACAACGAACTCGCCGCCTTCACCTGGCAAAATCCCGAGCCGAACCAATCCGCGCGTGGCTGGGAATTCAACTTCAGCGCCACCACCGAGCGTTTTAAGCCAACCCGCTAGCGACAAATTCCCCGCTTCACGGTTTTAATCCACCACAGCACCCGCCATCCCGCCGATTTCCGACATGTCGCCCCGCGAGAAAAAACTCCTGATCTTCTTTGCCACCGCCGGCTTCATCGTGGTGAATTTCCTCGCGTACGCATGGTTCCAGGGTGAGAGCGGCCGCATTCGCGGCGAACTCGCGGATGCGAAGCTCGCGGTCGAGCGTGCCAGACTGCTGAGCGTCAGCCGCGAACTCGTCGCCCATCAAATGGAATGGCTCGCCGAGCACGAACCCGCGCCGGTGGCATATCAAGACGCCCAGGCCACGCTTCAACAACTGGTCGAACAACAGGCGCGGACGACCGGATTGACGATCAAGCAAGGCACACAGCGCCTGTTGCCCGTGGATGATAGCGGCGTCCATTACCACCGCGCCCGCGTCGAGCTCGAAGTGATCGGGCGTGAGGAAGCACTCTACCGCTGGCTCTATCAGATCAAGTCGCCTGAAGATCTCCGCACCACCACCTTCATCGGCCTTCGCCCGAACCGCGAAGACGACACCCTCATCGAGTGCCGTGCCATCATCGAACAATGGTTCATCCCCGCCGCACCCGAAGCCTGAGAAAATCATGACCGCTAATCCCCATCAAAAAACATCCGACACGGATTCCGCGCGCCCGGCGGGATGGCGCATTCCCGCATGTCCCGCCATGGCCATCGCCCTTGGCTTTTTCTGCCTGTCCGCATTCGCCCCCGCCAACGAGCTCCCGCGCAAGGCCCCGCTGACGAAATACACCGGCTTATGGAACAACTCGCCATTCACCTCCCGCCCGGTGATCACTCCGCCCGAGGCGCCGCCCGAAGTCAATCCACTGGAAGATTACTCCCTTATCGGCATTTCGCCGGTGGGCGACGGCTTCCGCGTCACCCTGATTGATCGGAATAACCCGACGGAACGCATCATCGTCGACAGCACGCGCCCGAATCCCAAGCAGGACATCCAGATTCTCGGCGTCGACCGCCAGCCCGGTCGCCCGCTCGGCACCACCGTCAGGTTGTCGATGGGGCGCTCGACCGGCACCGTTGGGTTCGAGCAGGCGATGCTCACTCTGACTCCACCACCCGCCGCCACTCCCCAAGCCCAGCCGATTCCTACCCCCGGTGCGAATCCGGCCGATGCCGCCCAGGCTGACGCCCAAGGCGCGCGCCGCCAGCCGCGCCCGCGCGTTGTCCCGCCACCCGCCAACACCCAGCCCGAAGGCGGCCAACCAGGCGCCGGTCAAGGCGGGCGCATCCAGCGGCCGCAAGGCGGCACGAGCCGTGGCGACCGCAACGATCGCCGTAGCCGCCGCTGACTTCCTCGCGCTATCATGATTTCCAAACTCCGATTGTTTTTTCCCTGATTTTCCCATGCCACCGCTCCGCATCCTCGCCATCGTCTCGCTCGGAACTACGTCCGTTTTCGCGCAAGCGCCGCCACTGCCACCAGGCATCGATCCGTCCCCATCCGGTGGTGCCGCGATTGAGGCGGGCGATCAGGCGGTGATCGTGCGCCCCGCGAATTTCGACCCGGACATTCCGTTGGGCGACAACCTGATCGTGGAGGACATCGTGCAACCGAAACTCAACGGCAATGACCTTGCCGCGTGGTATCGCATTTATACCGGCCGCCGCGTCATCGTTTCCGCCGCCGCCGCCCAGGCCGAGTTCGCGTTCATTCAGGATGCCTCGCAGGAGGATCCGCTGACCTACAGCCAGGCCGCCGACCTGCTGCGTAAGGCTGCCGCCATCGAGAACTTCATTTTCGTGCCCGACGGCACCGACAAGAACCTCGATTTCCTCACGCTCGCCACCGGGGGAATCCGGCCCAGCGGCATCGGTATTGATGTCTACACGGAAGACGATCCCCTGCCCGAAGGCGGCGTCGTCATTTCCTACATCATGAGCTTCGACCACATCAAACCAGAGAACGCCGTCAACGCTTTCCAGCAGGTCGTCGGCCAGTTCGGCGCGTTCGGCTCGATCGCCCCGATCCCGAACACCGCGTCGGTCGTCATCACCGAAAACACCACACTGATCCGCAAACTCATCGACCTCAAACGCGAGATCGACAAACCCTCCGCCCAGGTCGCCACGCGATTCATCCGCGTACAATACGCCGACGTCACCGAACTCGCCGCCACCCTCAACGAGCTGATCAACGCGCAACAGCAAACCCAGACGACCGCCGGCATCCAACGCGCAGAGGCCGCCCCGGCACCCGCCGTCGATGGCGGCGCACCCGCCGCAGGTGGCGTTGAAGGCGGTGGTCAGGCGGGTGAGACCACCCCGGTCCAGATCATTCCCGATCCGCGCACCTCGCGGATTTTCGCCATGGGCCGCCCGGTCGACCTGCTATTCGTCGAAGGCCTGATCCGCGAGTTCGACACGCAGACGGACAACCGCACGTTCATGCGGCGTAAACTCAAGTTCCTAACGGTTTCCGAATTCCTGCCGATCGCGGGCGACGCACTCACCCGCGCCTTCACCGGCACCGGAGAAGGTGGTGCGGCTGGCGGTGGGACCACCGGCACCCGCGGCCAAAGCAACCGCCCGGGCGGTGGAGCCACCAGCGGGATCGACTCCCAGCAATCGAATTTCGGCGGTCAAACGGGCGGCCGCTTTGGTGGCCAAACCGGTGGCGGCGCCGCTCGTGGCAACGCCCTAGGTAACCCGAACGTCTCCTCCGCTCCCGAATCCCTGCTGGTCGGCCGCACCCTCCTCGTCGCCGACAACATCACCAACTCGGTGATCGTCCAAGGCCCGCCATCCGGCATCGAAATCGTCGAGCGACTGCTCGATCAACTCGACGTCAAGGCCGATCAGGTGATGATTTCCACCGTGTTCGGGCAGCTCACGCTGGGCAACAACATCGAGACCGGAATCGATTACGTCGTCCGCAGCAACGACATCGTCGGTCGAGGTGGCGGCGGGCTATTCCCCAACCTCCCGATCGTTGGCAACGGCGGGGGAACCGATCCATTCCCCGGGCAGCTCCCCGGCGGTCCTGGATTGCGTATTTACGGCAACGTTGGCGATCTCAGTATCTATCTGCGAGCGCTCCAGAGCGTCAGCGATTTCACCGTGCTCTCGCGTCCGTCGATCTTCACCGCGAACAACCAGCGCGGCACCATCTCCTCCGGCCGCCGCATCGCCGTGCCCACCAACTCGAATCAATTCTCCGGCGGCGGAGTTTCCACCAACATCGAATACCGGGATGTCGTCCTGAAGCTCGAAGTGATCCCCCTGATCAATGATGAAAACACCATCACCCTGCAGATCGCATTGGTCAGTGATGATGTCATCGGGCAGTCGGAACCAATTGGTGAACTCGGATCGGTCCCCATCATCGGCACCCGTGAAATCCTGACCACCGTCACGGTGCCGAACAACGAAACCGTAATCCTCGGCGGCCTGATCACGACGAATGATGAGACGTCGAAAAGCGGGATCCCGATCCTCTCCAGCATCCCTGGCATCGGCAGGCTGTTTTCCACCAACACTCAAAACAAGAGCCGCGATGAGTTGATGGTCTTCATCCAGCCGTCGATCATCAACAGCGATCGCACGCTCGACGCCGTGCAGGCGGACATGGACGCCCGATACCGCGTCTCGCAAACCGCGCGCGAATTCTCCGACGGCCCCGGGGTGCTCCCTGATGGCGATTCAATCCAGCCAGTTCAGGAAAAAGGCCAAGGTGCCATCCGCGCATCGAACCCGGCCACCGGAGCCGACACCTCGGAGCGACGCTCACTGCGCCCGATCCATCGGCGTTAGAGACACCTCATCGAAGAGCTCCATACACGCCTGGAGCGCGGGGATTCCATGGGACGAGCTAACATCACGACGGCACGCGAGGAGAGTGCGTTGTTTTTCCACAGGAAACAACCTCCGCCTGCTGCGCCGCTACAGCGACACCCCGATGAGTTTCGCGAATGCCTGTCTCGTGCGGATGCCGGAGCAAAACGAGGGTGCGGTGGTGTTCTCGACAGACAGCGACTTCCGCTTGTATCTGAGCAATAGCAGGCAGATGATGCCGCGGAACATTCCGGATTGATCCGCAAAGGCCACAACGGAACGCGTATGCACCACTGCCAAGGGTAGATGGACGTGAGCCGGGGGCACCTGCTATGTGGCGTCCCAGATGGGTTTGCCGAGAAAGGCGGCGAGGCGTTGGGCGTCGGCGCGGAGGGTCGTTACGCAGCCGTGGTCCACCACGTTGAGACGTGTGCCGTCATCGAGGACGAGGTTGAGTTCGTGGCTTTTGTAGCTGCTGGAGCGGCCGCGGCTGCCACTACTGGAAACCCGTTCCGAGATCAATTGAATGGCATGGATGCGGGTGAGTGGCACATGGTTCTTGATATCCACCACGGTGAATGTGTGCTCGGGTTTGAGGCGGTTTTTGCAGAAATACCCGTGGCCCTTGTCGAAGACGGTGGGTGTGAGCGCGGAATACATCATGTAGCCGCCGGCACCGGCGAAAAGCAGACCGAAGATCAGCAGGAAGATCATGTCATTGGCGAACGGTTCGCCGTAGATCCACAAGCGCCCTGGGGCGATGGCCATGACGCCGAGGCCAACGACGAGAAACAGCCCGGAGAAGAGAATCATGCCTATGGTGGCGCGGAACTCCATGCGCTGAACGCCCACTTCGTGCAGCTTGTGGGTTTTGAAATTCGAGCCACCTGGCGAGGCGGGCGACCAATCCGTTTGCAGGGCAAGAGGGTCGTTGAAGATTGCGGGGTTGATTGTGGTCTTGGCGGTGCTGTCGCGAATCGCTTCGCCGATTTTTTGGATGGCTTTGAACATGGGGTCTGTCTTTTGGTTTCCTAGCAAATGAAAGATCGCGCTCCATGGTTTCACTCCCACTCGCAGAGCGATTCGAGGAAGGTGGCGGAGCCGTCGCGGAGCCAGCCATCGAGTTGGGCGGGATCTTTGAGTTGTTGGCCGCGCAGGCGTGAGACGGCGAGGTATTGGGTGTCGAGGCCGGGAAGGTGGCTCATGTCGACCCAGAGTTTTTCGAACTGGCAGACGGGGAAGACGTCTTCCTGGCCGTGGCCCCAGCGTTTTTTCACGTCCTTGAGGGTGATGTAGGTGGGCATCTTCGCGGCGAGGGAGCGGATGGCGGCGGTGATTTTCGCTTCGTCGGTGAGATCGGCGCGGGTGAGCTGGAAGGCGGCGAGCAGGGCGTCGATGTCGATCCAGCAGGTGTTCGAGTTGTAGTAGGTGAGGTGGAATTCATCCTCCTCGCGCGGCATGGCGAGGCCTTCGACGAGGCGCAGGCGTCCGTTGACGCGGGCGAGGCCGCCGCCGCGGTCTTCGAGGCGGCGGGTGATCACCTCGAAGCTGAGGCCCGCTCCGCTGGTGAGGTGACGGCCGAGCAGGGCGGGGTCGACGTTCATGCCGACGGTGTCGATGTTGTGAAGGACGAGGGTCTTGAGCTGCGGGCGTTGTTCCAGCAGTTTTGCCAGGGTGCCGTTGCGGATGAGGTTGGGGATTTCATACCAATGGCCGACGGGGTGGAGGCATTGGAGCGGGAGGTTGTCGGTGTAATCGGCCGCTTCGCCGGCCGAGCGCGCCCAGCCGATGAGGGCGGTGCGCAGGCTGTCGCGGACTTTTTGCTGCTGCACGTCGAGCGCCTGTTGTTGCATTTCCTCCCACGCGAAGCGCAGGTCGCGCACGGTGGGGACCATGCGCAGGCCGATGGATTTGCCCTCGGAGAGGAACAACGGGCCGTCGTAACCGAAGTTGGAGTATTCGGATAGAAACTGCGCGGTGGGATCGTGCGAGAAGTAGCTGGTGGTGAAGATGTGGGGGACCGAAGTGCCGCACTCGCGGCCGGTCTTGCGGCTTTTGGCGAGGTGGGTCTCGATGAACGACCGGTGCTTGCCACCAAGGCGGCAGAACGGGTTGAGCGCCTTGACGACGCCCGCACCCTGCGTCCACCGCGAGCCGGCACCGGCGGCGAGGGTGACGACGGCGACCTCGCCATTGGCGAGTGCTTCGAGGCCGCGCGTGCGGTCACTGGCGGTGAGGTCCGCGAATGCCGTGAGGTCCTCGGGTTTCACATCCTCGATGGTGCTGTTGGCGGGTAGGCGGTTGTGGGCGAGGCCGATGCGGTTGGCGCGGAGGTCGTCGCGGATTTGTTCGTGGGTGGCGCGGTCGAAGCCGTATCTTTCGAGGATTTCCAACAAATCCTCGCGGCTGGCGCGATTGTCGGCGGCGCGAGGGAAAATCGCATCGAAGAGGGTGCGCACCATGCCTTGGAGTTCGGGGCGGGTGCGGCAGGCATCGGCGAAGTGGTCGAGTTCGGCGTGGCGCGCGGGGCCGAGCGTCTGGCGTTCGATCCGCAGCAGGGTGGGGATGGTGAAGCGGTAGTAGCCGGCGGGCATGAGTGCCTCGGTGCCGGTGAGCAGCTCGGCCCATGAGCCGCGCTCGTTGATGGCGAAATCGTAAACGACCGGCTCCATGGCAAACGGGAGCGCGGCGGCGAGCGCGCGTTTTGCCTCGGACATCAGGTTTTGCAGAAACTCCTGGCCTTCTGCCTTGCGGTGCGGGGCGAAGATGAAGCCCATGCCGCCGCCGGACATGCCGCCGAGCATCCAGAACCCCCAGAAGTCGCTGCCGAAATGATCGCGGGTTTTTGATATCAGCAACTCGGTGTAGGCATTGCTGGCCCACGGGATGATCGTCTGGATCGGCCCTTGGAAATTCGCGGTGGTGGCGGAACCGATGGCGGGAACGTCGCCGGATTTCAATGCGTCGAGGATGCGGTCGAGAATCTCATGCGTCTGCAAGCGGGCGGACCACTCGGGCTGGCTGCGGAGCAGGTATTTCTCGGTGACCATTTCGAGGATGGGGCCGACGTTTTGCGCCATGCCGCCGTGGACGAGGACGAGCGAGTCCTGCAAAGCACGGCGGGCCTCGTCGGGCGCGTCGTTGCGGTCGAGCACCTGGTGCTGCGGCATCAGGCGGCCGCGGCTGATGCCGCTCTCGGGGTCGCTGGCTTCGGCGACCGCGCCGGAGATGAGCTTGATGCCGGGCCAGACGCCGCCGGAATCCTGCCAGCCGCCGCCGGAGCCGCCGAGCCACTCGCCGAGCAGGGCGCGGGCGAGGATGATGCGGCGTTCGTTTTCCTCCAGCGCGCCGGTGAGCGAGCGCGCCTGGCCGGTGGCGCGCATGCACACGCCGACAAGCGCGGCGAGCAGGTTGGTGGAAACGGCGAGTCGCGAGCCTTTCGGGATGTTGTTGACGTTGCTGACGATCTCCAGTCCGCGCCCGGGACCGACGACATTTTCCAACAAATCGGCCAGACTTTGGCCGGAGCCTTCGATGCCGGGGGGCACGATGCCGCTGGCAATCACGGCGGCTTTGAGCAGGCCGAGGTAATCTTTGGCGAAATCGAACACCTCGTTGAGGCTGGAGATTTCGGCGGTGCAGCCGAGGTCCACGCTGGTGAGGCGGAGGACCGGCTGGTCGATCACGCGCAGGCTGGCTTCGACCGGCGGGGCGGGTTCCTTGTCGCTGCCGTGGACGGCGAGATCGACCGAGATGTTGAGCACCTTGGCACCCTCGGGGTAGTCCATGCCGAGGAAGAAAATATCGCTCCACCCGCAGTGGGTGAGGTCCATGCGCACCGGGGTGCGCTCGCGCAGGATCGGGTAGAGGCCGCTGGCGGCGTCGCGGGTGGCGAGTTCCTTGCGGATGCGCAGCGGTTGGTCATCGGGATGGCCCATGCGGAACATCCATTGGTTGCCCGCCACATTGCGCACGCTGCGGCGGACCTGGTCGGCAAGCGTCTGGAACGCGAGCTTCTGGTATGTGGCGGCGAGCGCGCTAGAGATGCCATCGCCGGGGCCGTGCGATTGTTGCGCTTCGAGAAACAAATCGATGGCCTCCTCGAAGCGGCGTTCCAGGAGGTTTTCGTATCCTTTGAACGGGATTGCTCCGGCGGGTGCGTTTGCCAGCAACTTCGGTAGGTGGAAGCGGTGGATCGAATGGAGAAACAACAGGGCGCGGACGCGGTGGTAGAGGTTGGGGTTGTCGCGGCGGAATTGGTCGAGCGCGCCGGCCTCGGCGAGCAGGGCATCGAGCGGCAGATCCGCGCAGGCGGCGTCGAGCGATTGGTTGCGGACGCGCTCGTCGGGCGAGGTGATGAGATCGATGAGGGGCACGGCGGTGAATCTCTCAGGCTTGGGATTGGGCGAGTTGCTCAAGCAACAGGGTGAGGACTTCGTCGCGGTCCTTGCCCGCGAGCGCGAGGGCAAGCTGGCTGGTGAGCAGGCCGTAGTGGAGGTCGAGGTCGTGGCGGCGGCCCTGCACTTCGTAGGCGAGGTAGCGTTCGCGGCGAGCATTTTCCGCCAGCGCGGCGGAAAGGTCTGCGGGGCCGTTGGCAAGCATGCGGCCGAGGGTTTCCATCACCGACGGCGTGAGCACGTGCATGCCGAAGAAGCAGAGGTAATGACCGGCGCGAAGGCCGGGGACGACGAGCTTTTGCTCGGCCTCGGTGGGGGTGGGTTTTTCGACGACCTCCTCGACCTCGTAGAGCCGTTCGGTCCCCTGCACGCGGCGGCCGCCGATGCAGCCGTAATACGGCAGCTTGCTTTCGTGGGTGGATTGCACGGCGGAGACCGCGGATTTCGCAGCGCGTGCGGCGGCGAGAAGTTGGGCGGCGCAGGATTCGGCGGTGCGGCTGGTGTAAAGATGATCACCGACCATCAGGAGGAACGTCTCTGCGGCGGTGAACTCCGCGGCGCAGTGCACCGCGTGGCCATATCCGAGCGGTTCGTTTTGTGGGATGAAGCGCATGCGGCGCGCTTGCTCACCAGCGGCAGTCGCGTAAGCCGCTTCGTCGCCCGGATGCACGATCACGGCAATCTCGGAGACTCCTGCGGCCGTGATTTCCTCGGCAAGAATGGCCAATGCGGATTTCGACACGCCATCGCGGTCGACCAGCGTCTGAAGGGGGAGTGAGCGCTGGTTTTTTCCAGCGGCGGTGATGACGGCTTTCACGCGGTGAAATTGCCTTAGCTTTCATGAGCTGGCAATACCGCAAAGACGGGAGCGCGCAGCGACGCAGAATTGTGCGTGCCAAATCCGCATCCGATGATTATCCAATTTCGCGCAATGCATTCCAACGAGCTGCGCACAATTGCCGAAGAGGAAGTGAGCGAGGTGATCCGCCAGCTTCCCGAAAAACTCCGCGCCGTCGTGTCCCGCGTGATCATCTCTTACGAACCCGCACCGACTACCAGCGATATCGAGGAGGGCTTGATCGGCGACGAGCTGGGGCTGTTTCAAGGCCCATCGCTGATCGACGACCCGGGCATCGAGGAGATGCCGCAAATCCGGCTTTTCCTCGCCAATGTCTGGGATTGGGTCGACGGCGATCTACCGGCTTTCCGCGAGGAGGTGGCGACGACGTTTTTGCACGAGCTCGGGCATTTCCTCGGATGGGATGAGGATGAAATCGCCGAGCGCGGGTTGGATTGATGAAGCTTTGTCCTTGCCCGCGGGCGACGGGTGGGGAGAATCCGCCCCCCGCCGGTTCGATTCCCAATTACTTACACCATGTCCGCCAAATCGCCCGTCGAAGCCATCGCGGAAGTTTTCCAGAACCACCACAGCTTCGCGCTCATCAGCCATGTGCGCCCGGATGGCGACGCGATCGGCAGCCAGCTCGCACTCGGCCTTTCGCTAATGGAAATGGGGAAAACGATTTACCTCATCAACGAGGACCCCGTTCCGGAGAACCTCGCCTTTCTCTCCGGCACGGAACGCGTGACGCAACCACCACCCGTGCCACTCGACATCGAGGTGGCCATCGCGCTCGACACCGCCACCAAACCGCGCCTTGGCGAAAATTGCCTTCACGCCGCCTCCAGTGCAAAACTCTGGATCAACATCGACCATCACGTTTCCAATCCGGAATACGGCGACATCAACCTGATCGATTCGGCCAGCCCAGCGACCGGCGAAATCGTCCACGAGTTGATCGTCGGGCTCGGCATGCCTCTGCCGGCCGAATCGCGCGATGCGATTTATGTGGCGATTTCTACCGACACCGGGTCGTTCCAATACCCGTCTACCACGGCGCGCACATACCGCATCGCGGCGGATCTGGTGGATCGCGGGCTGGATGTGGGAATGATCAACTCGAAAACCTACGACGAGCTACCATTCCGCCGCGTCGAGTTGATCCGCGAACTACTGCACACTCTTGAGCTCGCCGAAGGCGGGCGCGTCGCGCATTGGGAACTGCGGGGAAAAACCCGTGACGAGCTCGGCCTGCGCCCGGAGGACAGCGAGGGGCTCATCGACATCATCCGCTCGATCCGCGGCGTGCAACTCGCGGTGTTTCTTGAAGACCTGCCCGATGGAAAGATTCGCGTTTCGATGCGCTCCAAGGACAAGCGCATCGATGTTTGTAAAATCGCCACAGTCTTCGGCGGCGGCGGGCACTCGCTGGCCGCCGGCATCCGCATGCCGGGCCCGATCGACGATGCGAAAGAAGCGCTCCTCGCCGAGATCCACAAACACTTCGAAGCCACCGGTCTCTAAACCATTTTCCTCAGACCCATGCGACCTAACCCTGCCCAACAAGACGGCCCGAGCGGCGTGCTGCTCATCGATAAAGCCCCCGATATGACGTCGCACGACGTCGTCGCCATCGCCCGCAAGGCGCTCAACACGAAAAAAATCGGCCACTGCGGCACCCTCGATCCGATGGCCACCGGCCTGCTGATGTTGGTGATCGGCCGCGCCACCAAGATCCAGGACCTCCTGATGAGCGAGGACAAGGAATACGAAGGCACACTCACACTCGGCAAGGCAACCAGCACGCAGGACCGCCAAGGCGAGGTGATCGAGGAACATCCAGTGCCGGATTTCGACGCCGCCGCGATCGATGCCGCATTCGCCGGATTCACCGGAAATTTCGATCAGATTCCACCAATGGTCTCCGCAATCAAGAAAGACGGCGTACCGCTCTACAAACTCGCCCGCAAAGGACAGACGATCGAACGCGAGCCGCGCCCGGTTTACGTCACGAGCTACAAACTCGGCCGCATCGCGCTGCCGGAGGTCGATTTCACCGTGTGTTGCTCGAAGGGATTTTACGTTCGCACCTACGCCCACGACATCGGGGCGAAACTCGGTTGCGCCGGCCATCTCAGCGCACTGCGCCGCACCCGTTCCGGAAAATTCACACTCGAGCGCGCGGTGCCCGTGGCCGATCTCAAGACTGCTCCGCGCGAGGATCTTTTCAAAGCGATGATCTCGCTCGCCGAGATTTCGCTGATGCGCGGGGCGTGACGCAAGATCAACACTCGACGACGCTGACGGCGAGGCCGCCGCGCGAGGTTTCCTTGTATTTCGATTTCATATCGCGGCCGGTGTCGCGCATGGTGCGGATCACCCTGTCGAGCGAGACGAAGTGGGTGCCATCTCCCGAGAGTGCAAGGCGGGCGGCGTTGATCGCCTTGACGGCCCCCATCGCATTGCGCTCGATACATGGCACCTGGACAAGGCCGCCGACGGGGTCGCAGGTGAGGCCAAGGTTATGTTCCATGCCAATTTCCGCCGCGTTTTCGATCTGGCTCGGGGTGCCGCCGAGGTATTCGCAGAGCGCACCTGCGGCCATCGAACAGGCGACGCCCACCTCGCCCTGGCAACCCGCCTCCGCTCCGGAGATCGACGCGTTTCTCTTATACAAACTGCCAATCGCACCGGCGGTGAGCAGGAAACGATGCACGCCATCCGGAGTTGCGGAATGACGAAAGCGGGTGGCGTAGTGCAGCACCGCGGGAATGATGCCGGCCGCACCATTGGTCGGCGCGGTGACGACGCGCCCACCAGCCGCGTTTTCCTCGTTCACCGCAAGGGCGTAGAGATTCACCCAATCCAAAATCGTGAGCGGATCGGTTAGAGCGTTCTCGGGGTGCTCCTGAAGCTTCAGAAATCCATCCGCGGCCCGGCGGCGGACCTTGAGGCCGCCAGGGAGAATGCCCTGGTTCGCGCAACCGCGCTTCACACACTCGACCATCGCGGTCCAAATGGCATCGAGCCGCGCGCGCGTTTTGAACTCGGGGCGGAAGGCGTTTTCATTGGCCAGCACCACCCCGCTCACCGGCAGGCCGGTGCGGCCACAATGCGCCATCAACTCGGCGGCACTGGCAAACGGATAGGGCAGGCGGGTCTCCACACGTGGCGGGTCGTCCATTTCCGCCTCACTGGCGATGAACCCGCCGCCGAGCGAATAAATCACAGCGTCGTGGACAGGCTCGCCCGCGGCATCCAGCGCGGTGAAGTGCATCCCGTTCGGATGGCGCGGCAGCGGTTTGAGTCGCTTGAAATCAAGATCACGCTTCGGATCAAAACCGATTTCCACTCCCCAGGGCGTGGTCAGCGATTTCGAATCGCGGACGGATTCGACACGCGCCTCGATGCGCTCGACATCCGTCGTCTCGGGCTGCTCGCCCATGAGCCCGAGAATCAACGCCCGGTCCGTGCCGTGCCCCTTGCCGGTGGCTGCGAGCGAGCCATAAAGATCGCAATGCAGCCGGGCGACTCGCGCCGCGTGACCGGCCTCCTCGATTTCCGCGACAAACCGGGCCGCCGCACGCATCGGGCCGACCGTGTGCGACGACGACGGACCAATGCCGATGGTGAACAATTCGAGAATCGACATGGCGGCGGTGAAGGCGGTGTAAAAAAGCTAGTTCGCGGTGCGAACGACGCGGTTTTGATCGTCGAGCAACACATTCCTGGAGGCCACCGGTTGATCACTCAGGCAGAACGCCATGATGGCGACGACCTCACCAGCCTTGATCAAATGGGCCGCGCCGCCGTTGATCATGATCTCCCCGGTGCCCGGCTTGCCCGGCAGCACGTAGGTTTCCAACCGCTGCCCGCTCGTGATCGAGGCGACGAGCACCTTCTCCCCCGGCCAGAGATCGACGACTTCCATCAGATCCGTCGGGATCTCGATGCTGCCTTCGTAGTCCACATCCGAGCCGGTGATCAGGGCGCGGTGCAGCTTCGATTTAAGAACCTCGCGTTGCATGTCGGGCCCCGCATTGCAGCGGGGAAAGCAAAAGGTCAAGCGGATAGGAGGAATTGCAACCGCGATATCCCGCGTCTTGGCACATCTGGTGCTGCCACGGAGAACCTATGGAAAAAATCGGCTTTCTCTTGGACATGGACGGCGTCATCTACCGCGGCTCGCGGTTGATCGATGGAGCTGCGGAATTCATCGACCTGCTCCGGCGACGGCGGATCCCGTTTTTATTCCTCACAAACAACAGCCAGCGCACCCGCCGCGACGTGGCACACAAGCTCACGCGCATGGGCATCCCGGCGGTAGCCGACGACGTCTTCACCTGCGGCATCGCCACCGCGCGCTACCTCGCCGAGCGCCACCCCGGCGGCACCGCATACGTGATCGGCGAAAACGGCCTGACCTCCGCACTTTTCAAAAACAACTACACCGTGGTCGATGACGATGCGGACTTCGTCGTCGTCGGCGAAGGGCGCACGCTTTCGTTTGAAATGATCGAGAAAGGAGTGCGACTGGTCCAGAAAGGCGCGAAACTGATCGCCACCAACCTCGACCCCTCGTGCCCGACCGAAAACGGCATCCGTCCGGGCTGCGGCGCAATCGTCTCAATGATCGAAAAGGCCACCGGCAAGCAGGCGTTCTCCGTCGGCAAACCAAGCCCGGTGATGATGCGGGCCGCGCGCAAACAACTCGGCCTCACCACCGACCAGACCATCATGGTCGGCGACACGATGGAAACCGACATCCTCGGTGGCAACCAGATGGGCTATCGCACTGTGCTTGTCCTTTCCGGCGGCACCGCCGAAGAGGATCTCAAAAAATTCGCATACGCCCCGGATTACATCGTCCCGTCCATCGCCCACGTCGGCAAACTCCTGCTCGGCGAAGACATGCGGATCGCGGTGTGATTTCCGCGAATGCGGCATCCTTGGAGCAAGACAACCCGCCATGACCCAATGCGCGAAATTGCAACGGAATGGGTTTGCATGAAACCAGCAAGGCTGCCATGGGGGCGCGGCGCAACGCCATCACCCCATGAAACCAACCCTCCTTGTTCTCGCAGCCGGTATGGGCAGTCGCTACGGCGGCCTCAAACAAATGGACCCGATGGGCCCGAATGGTGAAACCGTGCTCGACTACTCGGTGTTCGACGCGATCCGCGCCGGCTTCGGCCGCGTGGTTTTCATCATCCGCGAGGATTTCGCCGAGGCATTCAAAAGCGGCATCGGCTCACGCTTCGCCGGCAGCATCGAGGTCGATTACGCGTTCCAGCGCCTCGACGACCTGCCGGCCGGCTTCTCCGTGCCGGAAGACCGAGCGAAACCCTGGGGCACCGCCCACGCCGTTCGCGCCGCCCGCGATCTCGTGAAGGGACCTTTCGCCGTGATCAACGCCGACGATTTCTACGGGCGCGACGCATACCGACGCGCCGCTGATTTCCTCACCCAGGCATCCGCCGCCAACGGCAAGTCCCACTACGCGATGGTCGGCTATCCACTCGCCAACACCCTCTCTGACCACGGCGACGTCAACCGCGGAATCTGCTCACGCGACGATGCCGGCCTGCTCACCTACGTCGAGGAATTCGTGGCCATCGAACGCGAGGCCGATGGCGTGATTCGTGGCACCGCACTCGATGGCAGCCGCCGCGAAGTCGACGCAGCGACCCCTGTCTCGATGAATTTCTGGGCCTTCACCCCATGCCTTTTCGGCCAACTGGAAACCGAATTCACCACCTTCCTCCGCGACCACGGCGGCAAGGAAAAATCCGAATTTTACATTCCCACCCTGGTCGACTCACTGATCCGCGCAGACACCGCCGATTGCCGCGTTTTGGACACCGACAGCCAGTGGTTCGGCGTCACTTACCCGGATGACAAGCCTCACGTCGTCGCATCCATCCGCAAATTGATCGATGCCGGGGAATACCCCGAATCGCTTGCTTGAACCCTCGGAATCACAACCGAAGGCACCAGCAACTCACTTGCGCGGGCCCATGCCGGCAACCGGCTCACCCGCATCGGTCAGCTTGCCTGTCACCCAGAGCAGGCCGCGCGCGACGAGATCAAGATACACCGGCTCCGCCATCGTCTCGTTATGGTGGCCGACGGTGGTCCCAAAGACACGGACACCTTCGAAATCGTTCACCCATACGCACGGCTGCACACGGTTTCCATTATCGCCCATGGCAAGCACCGTCGCGCTGGGCCATACCTTGTCGACGTTATACAACTCGCCCAGCGGCGTGGTCCATGATTCAGGAAAACCCTTCATCACGGGGTGGTCCGTCTCGGTTGGAGTCATGGTGATCGGCGCGTGCGGACCGTGATTCGGCGAAGTCACGCCGATGAATCGCTCCCAACTGTCTGTCTCGGCCCTCCAATGGTGCGAATGGAACGTGCAGTGAAGCGCCACGGCGGGCAGACCGGCCTTGTGTGTCCCGGTGATGCCGTCGATGTATTCCACATCGGTAACGCGGGCGAAGCAGATGTTGTAGAGCACCGCATCGAAATCCTTCTCCCATCCCTCCCGCTTGAGCATTTCAAACTGGTGGTCGTGCCCTTTTTCACCCTCGTGCACGATCGTGAAATCCACATGGGCCCGCTCGGCGATGCCGGACGAGAGGATCACCTTCTGCATCTCGTAATCATGACAGCATCCGCCGGTGAGCATCAAAACTCGCAACGGCGCGGACTCCTCAACGACAGCCTCCTCAACGACAGCCTCCTCCTGCTTCGAACAGGCCACGGTCACGGCGGCGGCAGCAAGGATGGCGAACGGAGCGATGGGTTTGATCCAATGTTTCATCTGGAAAACCATACGACGCGACTCATGGGATTGTTTCAGTTTTCCGAACGGCCACTTTCACCCGATGAGACCCGCTGCAATAAATGGAACCTAACAAATGTATCTTCTGCGGAATTTCCCTCAGCATGGCTTTCATGAACCCCACCATCCGGCATTTGCTCGCATCCCTTATCACCCTCGCCGCCTGCCTACCAGTGGCCGGAAACGTGATCTTGTACGATTTCCCAGAAGGTTTTCCACACAGCGAAAGATACTCAGCAAAAGTTGGCGGACAAGAAACCCCGGCCCTCCAGACCGTACGCGGAGCATTCCTCAGCTTCGGAATGAATGGCCCCGTCGAGATCGAAGTCGCAGTGGCCAATGCACCGGAAAATGTCGTCATCCGCCCGCTCTCCTCAGGCATCAAGGCGCGTGTCGAGAACGGAGTCATCCGCTTCACCCTAACCCGTCCACTCAACCTCAGTGTGGAACTCGATGGCGATCTCGCTGATCCCCTTTTCATCTTCGCAAATCCGGAGCTCCCCAAACCACCCGACCGCAACGATCCCAAAGTCCGCTATTTCGAAAGCGGGAAAATCCATGAGCCCGGCGAGATCCTGCTCGGAGACGGCGAGACGCTCTACCTCGAAGGCGGTGCCATCGTCCGCGCCGTCGTCCGCGCGCGCAACGGGGCCAACATCCGCATCGGTGGCGCAGGCATCCTCGACGCCGGCACCCGCAACCAGAAAATCAACATGCTCGTCATCCGCGAATGCCGCGGGGCAATCCTCGAAAACCTCATCCTCCTCGATCCGCTCGGGTGGACGATCCACGTCAGCGGCTCGGAGGACGTCGACATCCGCAACGTTCGCGTGATCGGCTGGCGCGCAAACAGCGACGGACTCGACATCGAATACTCCAGCCGCGTCCGCGTCGATCGCTGCTTCTGGCGCACCAACGACGATTGCATCGCGATCAAGGCGATGTATCCCCCCGGCGTCGAAGGCGTGCCCTTCGAGGAAATGATCAACCCGGAAACCCTCGGCGGGCACCAGGTCGACCGCATCGTCGGCGACACCATGGGCGACATCACCATCACAAACTGCGTGCTGTGGAACGACTCCGGAGGCCAGGGATTTGAAATCGGCTTCGAGCTGCGCATCGACCATGTGCGCGGCATCACGATCCGGGACAGCGACATCATCCACGTCACTGGCGGTGGTGCCTTCACCATCCACAACGGCGACCGCGCCCACATCGAGGACATCGTCATTGAAAACGTCCGCGTCGAAAACACCGACCGCCTCATCGATTTCCACGTCGGCCTCAGCATCTACAGCGACGACTGCCCACTCCCCTACCGCCGCAGCAATCCCGACCGCGTCGCCGTGCCCGCCGCACACCGCCCCGCCCTCGCCAACAACCCCTATCAATGGTTTGTGCCAACCGAAGCGGATACCGCGCAATTCGAAGGAAACCGCGGACTCGTTCGCGGCGTGCGATTCAAAAACGTCAGCGTCCTCACCGAACCCCGCACCCCATCCATTCTCAACGGCTTCAGCAAGGAGCGGGGCATCCACGACATCGTCATCGAAAATATGGAAATCGACGGACGCCCTGTGAAATCCCCCGATGACGCCCAGCTCCAACTCCACCACACCTACGGCCTTGAAATCCGTTAGAGCGAGAGTATCGTAGCTGGGACTTGTAGTCCCAGTCCGTCAAAGGGACATCCTGTCCCTTCCAATACCGGACAAAGCAACCCGGTTCCGTATCAACACGCCAAACACGAGCTTCATGAAATTCAACATCACTCACGCAGCCGCCCTCCTCACCCTCACTCCGCTGTTCGCTGCCGAACCACCATTTACCACCGCGCTCAAGAGCGCGCACACATTCCAGACCGCCGACCAAGCGCTCCAGCGGCTCCACGATGCCGCCGAGCAAAAATTGCTGGGAAACCTCGTCCGGTTCACCCCGTCGATGCAGGTCCTTGTCGAAGGGGGCGGCTACCCGAACGCGTGGATCGAGACCCAGCCGATGGGTGGCGAAATGTATGCCCGGCGCGATGTGCAAACGGGCCTCAACAACAACGTGATCTTCATGATCACCCAGCGCGACGACGGCCGCCTGCCCGGCATGGTCATCGCCGGGGACACCACCCGCCGCAACGGCTGGATCGAAAACCCGCCGGAAGCCCACCTTTGGTTCCCCGAAGCCGACATGCTCGCCGATTTCGAGATGTTCCAGGGCTTCTGTTTTCCGGAACCGGCCTGGCGCATGTATCACTGGATCGGGAAGGACAAACGCTTCCTCGAATTGCTGCGCGACTCGCTCACCGGCCACGATGCCTACCTCTGGCGCACCCGCGACTCGACCGGCAACGGCGTCCTTGAAACGTGGTGCGTGTGGGACACTGGCGAGGACGAATCCACCCGCCTCACCACCCGCTGGGCGCCAAACCGCTGGCCGTTCGACAAGCCACCCGGCGCCGAGGGCATGCCCGACCCGCGCGACCCCGCCGCCCTCCGCCAATACTGGCAACGCCGCGGACCCGGCCCCGAATCCCTCGATGAAATCCGCGTCCCGTTCCAATCGATGGACATCATGGCCTACAGCTACAACGCCCGCGCCACCCTCGCGAAAATCGAAACCGAACTCGGCAACCCCGCCAAAGCCGCCGAGTGGCGCAAGCTCGCCGATCAAGTCCGCCAGACCGTGATCGACAAACTCTGGGTGCCGGAACGCAACGCCGCCTTCGATCTCGACCGCGATGGCAACCGCCTCCCCGAACTCATCCACAACAACCTCCGCTGCATGTGGTATGGCATGTTCACCCAGGAAATGGCCGACGCCTTCGTCGACAACCACCTGCTCGATCCCGAAACCTTCTGGACGCCCGTGCCCCTCGTCTCCATCGCCATCAACGAGCCGCTGTTTTACAACGGCTTGCGCAACAACTGGAGCGGCCAACCCCAAGGCCTCACCTACCAACGCGCCATCGGCGCCCTCGAACGCTACGGCCGCTTCGCCGAAGTCACCCGTCTTGGCCAAAAACTCCTGCCCACCCTCATCCGCAACGACAACAAGTTCACCCAGCAGCTCGACCCAATCACCGGCGCGCCCTCCGGGCAGACCGACGACGGCTACGGCCCGATGATGCTCGCCGCCCTCGAATACCTCACCCGCATGCACGGCATCCACCTCGCCGTCGATCAAAGCGAAGTCTGGTGGTCCAGCGTCGACGCCACCGATTTTATCACCACCCAGACCTGGGGCGATCACCATTTCCGCCTCGAATCGAAAAACGGCGCCCTCACCGCCACCGTCGGCGGCAAAACCGCCTTCACCATCACCCCCGGCACCCGTGTCATCACCGACCTCGAAGGCACGCCTCTCCAACTCATCGGCATCCACCCCGAGCCGCAGACCGTCACACTCACGGTTGGCGATGAAACCAAGGAAATCACCGTCCAGCCGAATCAATTCATCAAGCTCGAATAAACCCCCGGACAAACACCCGAATATCCAGGACACGTCTTTGAGCTCGAGCACGGAAAAAAGGAGGTGTGCAATCATCTCAAAAACCTGATATCTCAGTAACCGTCGCTTTCAACCTGTTCATATCTCCATCCAGCGGTTGAAAAACCACCTGATGGTCGCCGAAGCGATAGCGGATCTCATCACCCTCTGGGATGACGTGCCGCACCCGCAGCTTGACATGATCGGCAAGGAAGTCACTCGTCGCCACCCAGCGCCCCTTGCCTTCGGGAAACTCGCCGTTCCGGCCGGTTTTCAGAAGGATTTCCTCAGGCAGCAAGTGAGGCAGCGCGACGCAGGTCGCCCCGGCGGCGACGCTTCGCCTGACTGCGTCCCGCGTTTTGTCTGTCAGACCCAATCCGGTTAGGAATTTGCTTTCGGGGTGAAGGCCGTCGAATCAGCCGGCGGCCGGACGGGGGAGGAAGGGGATGGTAGGGCAAGGATTTTACAGATGGATTAATTCGGGTTTGGTTGGGGGTAGGTGAGGATTTGGCCGAGTTGGAGGAGTTTGGCGGAGAGTTTTGGGTAATCGACGTCCTGGATGGCGACTTGATCGTCGATGGCGATGGCGGCGGCGGTGCCGGCGCTTTGGCCGAGGATCATGTAAACGGGCTCCATGCGGATCGAACCGAATGCGACGTGGCTTGAGGACAGGCAGACGGGCACGAGCAGGTTGGTGCACTCGGATTTTTTCGGGACGATCGAGCGGTAGGAAACCGGATAGGGTCCGCGGCTGCTGTCGCCGAAGGCACCTTCGTTGCGGACCGTGGTGACGCCGTCGCGCTCGACGACGACGCGTTGGCATGGGTGGGAATCCATCGGGTAGGAGGCGAGACCGATGGAGTCTTCAGCGACGCGTTTCCTTTCGCAGTTGGCCTGGGTCATGACGTAATCGGAAATCATGCGGCGACCTTCGCGGACGTAGATCGAGTGAGGCCAGTGGCCGGTGTTGGGGAATTCGTTGGGATCGAGACCGAATTGATTGACGCGTTCCTGGAGGTCCTTGGGGACCTGCGGGTCGTTGGCCATGAAATACATGTAGCCTTGCTGGTAGGTGACGTGGTCTTGGAAGATCTTTTCACGCATCTGATAGAGCTCTTTGAGCGGCATGCGGAGTCCGCGTCGGGGTGGCGGGAGTTCGGCGAAGTTGATTGGCTCGAAGGTGCCGTCGGGCCAGAAGTTGCTGCCGTTGACGTTGTTGGATGAGAAGCTGCCGGCATTGTTGGAGTCGCCATTGCGCATTTGCACGGGGCCGTCGTGCATCGGGCGGGTGGTGTAGTTGAGCGTCCATGTGATGTCGGCGTCGAAGTTCATGAAGCGGGCGAGCAGGGCGTAGCGGCCGGGATCGTATCCGTCGGGTTTCGGGAAGGCGACTTTGCCGTCCTTGTTGCTGAGGAACATGCGGAAGTTGTAGGCTTGGACGCGGTGGTCGCCATCGCCGGGTTTGCCATGGGGGTGGGGCGAGATGCCAGGAAGCAGGCCGGAATCCGGATCATCGGCGATTTTAAACGGGCTGATGGGAAGGTCGCAGAATTGATAGACGCTTTCCCATTCAACCGTCTGCCACTGGCCGCCGAGGGATTCGCCGTAGGTGGCGGCGGGTTCGCGACCGACGTGGTAGGAGACGTTGGCGGCGGCGAAGAGGTCGCCTTCGTAGGTGGAATCGGCGAAAATGGCGGCCTTGATGATTTCGCCGGTCTCCAGAGTGATGGAGGTGATCTTGGTGCCATCCATTTCCACCGATTCGAGCGGGCGTTCAGTGAGGACGGTGACCTTGGCTTCATCGAGCATGGCGCGGAAGGTGGATTCGGCCTTGGACGGGCTAAAATCACGGAGTTTGCCGACGCGTTCATAAAATTCCATGGCCATGCCGCCGATCGCCGTTTTCCTGCCGACGTCGGTGGCCGTGAGGCCGGCGGAGGTGAGACCGCCGACGTATGGGTCGAAGGAAACGAGGACGACATTTTTCCCGACGCGCGCGGCCTGGAGGGCGGTGGCGAATCCGCCGGGGGTGCCGCCATAGACGGCGACATCGAATTCAAGGGTTTTCGGAGCGGCGCGCTCGACGGGGCGGTAGTAGATGAGGCCGCGGGGTTCGTCGGCGAGGGCGGTGGTGGCGAGGGCGGCCAGGGCGAGGTGGCGGATATTTTTGAATAAGGGCATGGTGGATGCGTGTAGCTTCGCGAATACATACGGTGAGTGGAGCGGCTTCTTGCTTTTGGCGGTGATTGCTAGGAATTTGCTTTTGGTGTGAAGGCCGTTGAACGAGGCGGTGGCCGGACCGGCCTGCCTGTCGTAGCCTTCCTGACCTTCGTAGCCTTGGCGAAGTAGGTGGCGAAGATTGGAGGGCGGAGGAAATGGGGGTTGGTATCTCAAAGCCCGCGAACTCCACCCCCAATCGAAATACGCCGATGAAGGCATCAACCGCCTGCTCGTAGTCATCATCCCTTGATCGCCGTAGCCAAAATCCCGCAAGTTTCCCCACCGCCACCGCGTAAATAGCCGGTCATGACGCAGACTCGCAGATCCTTCCTCAAGCGTGCCACCATCCTTGCCGGCATGCCCGCCATCATCCCCGGCAGCGCGCTCGGCCTCAATGGTGCCGTGGCCCCCAGCAACCGCATCGTCATCGGCGGCATTGGCCTTGGTCCGCGCGGGCGCATCATCCTCAAGCACTTCCTCGACAGGCCAGACGTCCAATTCGTCGCCATCTGCGACCCCCAGGCCGAGCGCTCGGAAATCATCCGCCGCACCGTCAACCGCCATTACGAAAACGAAGGCTGCACCGCCCATCGCGACATGGATGCCGTCATCAAGCACCCTGGCATCGATGCCGTGGTCATCGCCACTGGCGAGCGTTGGCACGCGCCCGCAAGCGTCCGCGCCGCCCGTGCCGGCAAGGACATCTATTGCGAAAAACCCTGCACCATGTCCATCGACGAAAGCCGCGAGCTTGAAGAAGCCGTCACCGCCACCAACCGCATCTTCCAGGCCGGCACCCAGCGCCGCAACCTTCCCAACTTCGCGCTTGCCTGCCAACTTGCCCGCGAAGGCAAGCTTGGCAAACTCAACACCCTCCATGCCGGCATCGTCGCCCTTGGGCCATACTACGATCCCCACCCCGCCGAAACACCCATCCCCGACCTCGAAGTGGCCGATTGGGATCTCTGGCTTGGCCCGGCCGCCGAGCGCCCCTTCAATATCGCCTACCTTCGCGGTCGTTGGCGCGGCCACGAAGGCCTCTCCGCCAGTTGGCAACTTCCGGAATGGGGGTCCCACACCCTTGATCTATGCCAATGGGCCGCCGATGCCGATGCCACCGCCCCCGTCGAATACGAACCCGAAGGCACCACCATCCACG
Organism: Luteolibacter sp.; assembly: GCA_047921195.1. Classification (GTDB taxonomy): domain Bacteria; phylum Verrucomicrobiota; class Verrucomicrobiia; order Verrucomicrobiales; family Akkermansiaceae; genus Luteolibacter. Next base: position 32,750 of record JBLRWN010000032.1, read on the forward strand.
CCAAATATGCCAGCGGCATCAAAGTCGTCATGCGCACCGCAGGATTCAATAACGAGGGCGACTGGCTCGGCCTCGGCAGTTGCCCCGTCCGCTTCGAGGGCGAAGACGCATGGGTCGAAGCGGGCGATAGCGGCAAAATCGTTGCCAGTCGCGACGACCTCATCGCTACCGCTCCGCCCCGCGCTCCCGCCGGCACCCGTGCCGAAAAGCATGTCCATCAGTTCCTCGATTGTGTGAAATCCCGCACCCAGCCCGTCTGCAACGCCAAAGTCACCCGCCATGGCCACGTCGCTTGCCATGCCGCCGCCATCGCATGGAATCTCGGTCGCAAACTCACCTTCGATCCCGCCACTGAAATGTTCATCGGCGACGACGAGGCCAACGCCCTCCGCAAAATCCCCCGCCGCGCCCCCTACGACGTCTGATTGCTAGGAATTTGCTTTTTTGGAGTGAAGGCCGTTGAAAGAGCCGGCCGGTCCGGAGGCGGGGGGAAAGAAGTTGGTGGTGGCGAACGTCTGGCGGACGAAACGGACGAGGAAATCCGGATGTTTGACGGACCCGGTGGAGGGTGGCCTGCGGATGTTACCATCCCTTTGGATTCAGCTCCTCGCATCCTGAGAAGATGTCGGGATTTAGAACGGCCCGGCGGCGCAACTGCGAGTGGGTCGTCTGACCCATCCTTATCTCCTCACAAAGGCCGTCGAAGCGATCCGCAATTTCCCGGACCTGAGCCTCCACGATCGATCGCGCCTGCTCTTCCGAAAGGCCGAACTCCGCGGCGGCATCGAGGCAGAGGAGGATTCTCGAAAGATTGCCGCGCCGGGTGATTTTCATCCCGTGGCTTGCCTCCCTCGCCCATTTTTCGTCGAGGCCGAGCACCGTCAAACCTGAGACGATCGGGCGACGACACCAGCCGTCTGTGCTGAACTGGCGATCAAAACGCTTCACCAGAAGCACGTCTTTTCCCGCTGCTTTCTCAAGGGAAACCTCCGCCACGTCCATCCCGAGTCGCGCTGCGAGCGTCATGGCGACATATTCCGCCTTCACGATCTAGATCTGACAGATCAGCCTCTTGGGATCACCGGCAGGATGAGGGCGCTGGGGTGGGTGGGGTTGTGGAGGATGGTGTTGTCGGCGGGGATGCTGCGGCGGTTTTGGTTGAGGGGCTCACCGGTGTTGGGGTTGAGGTCAAAGCGGGGGAAGTTGCTGGAGCTGATCTCCAGGCGGATACGGTGGCCTTTTTTGAAGAGGTTGCTGGTGGGATAAAGCCGAATGGTGAAGCGGTAGGGTGTTCCGGGCTCCATGAGTTTTTCTTCCTTGAGGCTGTCCCGAAAACGTGCGCGCACAATGCCCTCCGTGATTTTCAGATCAAAGCCGCCGGGCCAACCGGGGGAGGCGGGATACACATCCACCAGCTTGGCAGTGAAGTCGGTGTCCACCGCGCTGGAGCTGGCCCAGAGCTGGAGCTCGATCTCGCCGGTGATCTCGGTGTCTTCGGTCAGCGGCTCGGTTTGGAAGATGACGATGTCATTGCGGGCACTGAGCGGTAGGGGCTGTTGCCAGTTCCAGACGTGGGGACCGCCTTTTTGATCCCAGGCGCCTTGCAGCAGGATGTCATTGCCACTGGAAATGTTGCCGCCAATGGTGGGCACCGGATGGGCTGGATCATAGGTGTAGGTTGTGCTGGCCTCCGGTGTCTGTGCGGGCTGGGTGCTGAGGCTGCCGTCACCATGCAAATGGTAGGACGTGAGCTGCTGACGGCTGAGTGGCCACTCGGCTTCATCTCTCCAGACGCCGCCATGGTAGAGCTGCCCTTTTTTGGTTTTGTGACCGTCGCCGCTGCCCATGATAAATAGGCGCACCAGTCTGGAAAAAGGAGCGACTTGGCCGACATCGTTGGCTTTGTCCTTGAGCCAGTGGTCAAACCATTCCAGCCGCCAGGCGAGATCGTCCTTGATGGCGGCGGCATCACCAAAGTCCACCTGCCCGTGACGAGATTGATTTTGCGCGTCGTGAATCCAAGGGCCCATGATGAGATAGACAGGGCCCTTGAGATGAGGTTTGAGCGCGGTGTAATTGGCGGTGGTGTTGCCAGCCCAGGAGTCATACCAGCCACCGACCAAATAAACCGGGATGTCCTTGTAGTCGGTCGCTTGTTCCAAAATGTTGTTTTGTGCCCAGAAGGCATCGTTTTTTCCGTTCTGCATGGCACCGATGAGCCAGTCTTCGTATTCGGGGGCCAATTGCAGCGGCGTGGTGCCAGCGCGCAACGGGAGATTGGCCAGATAATGAAAACGGTTGTCCACCATCTCCTGAAGCACCGCTCGGGTGGCTGGATCTTGACTGGCGCGGCTGCCTTCGGCGGCTTTGAGGATGGTCCAGTTCCAGAAGCGCAACTCAAAGGCGCCGGCGTTGCGCATGGATTGCACGCCGCAATTGGAGACGGCGTCCACGGGGATGATGGTGCGCAAACCGGGAGCATTGGCCAGGGCCATGGCGTGCTGGGTCCCGCCGACGTAGGAGGTGCCCATCATGCCGATTTTTCCGTCGCTCCACGCCTGATCGATGATCCACTGAGCGCAATCAAAGCCATCCACGCCGTCGTCCGTCATCCAGTGCCAGACGCCCTCACTACCATAACGCCCGCGGCAGTCCTGAGCCACAAACACATACCCATGAGAGGCAAAGTATTGGCCGTGCTTGGCGGCACTATTCTTGTTGTAGGGCGTGCGGGTGAGGATGACCGGCAGCTTGCGGCCCGGCTGATAGTCCGGCGGGAAATACAGATCGGTAGCTAGCTTCACCCCGTCCCGCATGGTCACCCACACCCCTTTTTCCGTTTTGACCTGCGGCGATTTGTCTTTGGCATGGAGGCTGAGTGCAAGTGCAACAACAAGGGCGGTGAGGATTAGCGGTTTCATGGGGATCAATCTTATTATTGCTTCCGGGATAGGGCCGCCCGGCCCGAGGCCGGGCGGCCCTATCCCGGAAGTAATTAATTCCCGACACCGGCGCAATCAAAACTCCTCCGGTCCGTTGAGTTGGGTGCAATGCTCCGGCTTGCCTGGAATGAAATCGACGACCTGGTCTTGTGCGATGAGCGTTTTTCGCAATGCATCCACATCGACATCCTGCACCGGGATGTTCTCACGTGCCGCCATGGCGGCGGCGGCGCCCGCGGCATGGCCTGTGACCATCCAGGTGCCTTCCACGCGCAGGCTGGTGAAGGCGACGTGGGTGAAGCTGGCGGCCACGGGAACCAGCAGGTTGAGGCATTCGGATGGCTTCGGCAAGATCGCGCGATACGGAATCTGATAGGCGCTGCCCATCCGCCAGATCCGCCCCTCGTTGATGAACTCCGTGGGCGAAACGGCCAGCCGCTGGACGTGGTGGGAGTCGAGGAAATGGCTACCCATGGCGATGCTTCCGGGTTTGCGGCGGTCATCGAGCACGTCCTGCTGGCGCATCACGAACGGCACCATCGCCTGCGAGTTTGAGCTCGCGGATCATTCCCCCATCACCTGGGGGACCACCGGGAATCTGCTATTTGGCAGACAATGGGTTTTCACGGCAGACCCGGATGGAGACTCGCC
>JBLRWN010000033.1:0-35663 GCA_047921195.1 Luteolibacter sp.
GCTTCATGAAAATCGTCTCCCTCGCACCCGAGGTTCTCTAATCCACCCACTTCAACCACTCCGCATCCCATGGCACGCATCAAGACCCACGTCAAAAAAGGCGACGAAGTCGAAGTCATCTCCGGCAACCACAAAGGCAAGCGCGGCACCGTCCTCCTCGTCAAGGCCACCAAAGGCCAGGTCATCGTCGAAGGCGTCCGCCCGCTCACCAAAGCCACCCGTCCCACCGAAGCCGACCAAACCGGCGGCCTCAAAACCATCGACGGCCCCGTCCACATCTCCAACGTCAAAAAAGTGGGCTAAGGGCGCGCCGCCAGGCACGCCACACGCCCGCGCTTAAGCGCAACACAAGAACAACCAAATCGCGCTGACCCGCTGAAACCAACACCATGAGCACACCCGCACTCCTCAAGCACTACAAGGAAAAGGTGGTCCCGGCCCTCAAAGAGAAGCTCGGATACACCAATCCCCACCAAGTGCCCACCCTCGAAAAAATCGTCGTCACGTCCTGCATGGGCAAGTCCCCAGACCGCAAGGTGGCCGTCGATGACGCCGTGATCGAAATCCAGAAGATCACCGGCCAGAAGCCCTCGATCACCTTCGCTAAGAAGTCCGTCGCCAACTTCAAGCTCCGCGAAGGCGAAGCCCTCGGCGCACGCGTCACCCTCCGTGGCGCCCAGATGTGGGACTTCCTCTATCGCTTCATCAACATCACCGCACCAAACATCCGCGACTTCCGCGGGATCTCCTCGAAGTCGTTCGACGGACGCGGCAACTACGCCTGTGGCGTCCCCGACCAGTCGATCTTCCCCGAAATCGAGCTCGATCAGATCAAACGCCAGATTGGTTTCGACCTCATCTTCGTCACCTCCGCCACCACCGACGCCGAAGGCCGCGCCCTGCTCACCGAGCTGGGCCTCCCGTTCCGCGACACCAAGAAGGAAACCGCCGACGCACCCGCTGAAGCCGCCACCGCATAACCCCACCCCATCAACCTTTCACGGAATCCAATCCCATGGCAGTTCTCACCGATCCCATCGCCGATTTCCTCACCCGTTTCAAAAACGCCGCCCGCGCCGGCAACGAGGAATTCATCGCGCCACACTCCAAAATCAAGGCCGATATCGCCAACATCCTCAAGGAAGAAGGCTACGTCTGGAACTATGAAGTCGTCACCGGCGGCAAGTTCCCCCAAATCAAGGTCAAGCCGAAGTTCATCGACGGCCGCGCCGTCCTCACCGATCTCAAACGCGTCTCACGCCCCGGTCGCCGCCACTTCGTCGGAGCCGACGAACTCCCGCGCGTCATGTCCGGCCTCGGCATCTCCATCATCTCCACCTCCAAGGGAGTGATGTCCGGCGCATCCGCCAAACGTCAGAAACTCGGCGGCGAACTCCTCGCCACCGTCTGGTAAACCCTCCAACTCATCGAAAGGAAACAACCACCATGTCACGAGTCGGACTCAAGCCCATCTCCCTGCCCGAAAAAGTCGCCGTCAAACTCGACGGCCGCAGTGTCACCGTCGAAGGCCCCAAAGGCAAACTCGACTTCACCCTGCCTGAAGGCATCAGCCTCACCACCGAGGAAAATACCGTCACCGTCAGCCGCGCTTCCGAGCAACGCCAGCTCAAGGCACTGCACGGCACCGCCCGCAGCCTCATCAACAACATGATCACCGGCGTCTCCCAAGGATTCTCCAAGGATCTGGAAATCCACGGCGTCGGCATGCGTGCCGCCCTCAAGGGCAAGGAACTCGATCTGTCGCTCGGCAAGTCGCACCCGATCCTCCAGCCGATTCCAGACGGCCTCACCGTCACCGTTGCCGACAACACCAAAATCAAGGTCGAAGGCATCGATAAGCAACTCGTCGGCCAGTTCGCCGCAGAAGTCCGCGGCTACTACCCGCCCGAGCCATACAAAGGCAAAGGCGTCCGCTACTCGGACGAACGCGTCCGCCGCAAGGAAGGCAAAAGCGTCGGCAAATAATCCCCAACCGCCCGCAACCCCGCAATACCATGAGCACCATCAATCGCAAATCCATCCGCCGGCGCATCCACTCCCGCATCCGCCGCAAGGTCAACGGCACCACCGAGCGCCCGCGCCTCGCCGTGCACTACTCGAACCAACACATCTACGCCCAGGTCATCGACGACACCGTCGGCAAGACGCTGGTCTCCGCATCCACCATGGACAAGTCCTTCGAAAACCCGTCCTCGAACGTCGAGAACGCCTCGAAGGTCGGCAAACTCCTCGCAGAGCGCGCCAGCGCGTCGAACATCAGCTCCGTCGTCTTCGACCGCGGAGGTCACCTCTACCACGGCAAAATCAAGGCGCTTGCCGACGCCGCCCGCGAAGCCGGCCTTCAATTCTAATCCACTCCTGACCCGAACCTCCGACATGGCAACCCCTTCCGATAACGAACCGGCCGCAACCCCGGCAACCGACTCCCCCGCAGCAGCCACCGAGACTCCCGCGGCTCCCGCTGCCCAGGAATCCCAACCCCAGCCATTCCGCGGTGGACGCGGTGGACAGGGTGGCGGATTCGGCGGCGGACAAGGCGGCCGTGGCCGCGGCCCGCGCCAGGATCGCACCCCCGTCATCCCGACCGACGCCGAAGGCAACGAGCTTTCCGAGAAAGTCGTCTTCATCAACCGCTGCGCCAAGGTCGTCAAAGGCGGTCGCCGCTTCAGCTTCTCCGCCCTGGTCGTCTCCGGCAACAAACACGGCAAAGTCGGCCTCGGCTTCGGCAAGGCCAACGAAGTCGCCGATGCCATTACCAAGGCCAGTGATACCGCCCGCAAATCGCTCAAGTTCATGCAACTCGCCGACGGCACCATCCCGCACGAAATCTGCGCGGAATTCGGCGGCGGCAAGGTGCTCCTCAAGCCCGCCTCTCCCGGTACCGGAATCATCGCCGGTGGCGGTGTCCGCGCCGTCTGTGAAGCCGTAGGCATCCGCGACGTCCTTGCCAAGTCGATGGGCTCGTCCAACCACGCCAACGTCGTCAAAGCCACCCTCAAGGCCCTCTCCCAACTCCGCACCCGCGACCAGATTCTCTCCGCTCGCGGCAAGAAAAAGAGAGAAAAGGCGATCTAATCAAGATCCGACGGATCAGACTGATCCGTCCAATCCGACTGATCTAACAAAATAAAGATATGCAACTCCACGACTACCGCCCCAATCCCGGCTCGAAGCATCGCATCAAGCGTCTCGGCTGCGGTGAAAGCTCCGGCCACGGCAAGACCTCGGGCAAAGGCCACAAAGGCCAGAAAGCCCGTTCCGGTGGCGGCACCCGCGTCGGTTTCGAAGGCGGCCAGATGCCCCTTCACCGCCGTCTGCCCAAGCGCGGTTTCAACAACTACGACTTCCGCGACAAATTCCACGTCACCAACGTCGCCAACATCAACGAGCGCTTCGAAGACGGTGCCACCGTCGATGAAGACGCCCTCCGCAAAGCCGGCCTGATCAACGGCCCGTGCGACAAGATCAAGGTGCTCGGCAACGGGGATGTCACCAAGGCACTCCACCTCATCGTCGACAAAATCAGCGCCACCGCCCGCGAAAAAATCGAAAAAGCCGGCGGCACCGTCAGCGAACCGATCGCCTGATTCCTCTAGAATACCTTAATCTGCCAACGTTTACACGTCGGTCAGGTTACAGGCTTCTCGATGGAGTCGACGCTTGTCCACCACTGAATCACAGAGAACCACTGAAACACTGAATAATTCAAAAATCAGTTTCCTCAGTGGTTCTCAGTGTTTCAGTGGTTTCAATTTTCACTCATACCGATTGACGTAGCCTCATCTCGTCGATTGAATCCGCCCCCGCATTCGTTTTCCCAACCATCATGATTTCCGCGTTCGTCAACACTTGGAAGATCCCCGAACTCCGGGACCGCATCCTCTTCACCCTCGCCATCATCATCATCGTCCGCCTCGGCGTGCACATCACCCTGCCCGGTGTCGATGCCACGGTGATCCAGGAGTGGCTCAACGACGTCCGCACCAAGGACCCCACCGACCCGATGGGCGGCCTCGGCACCATCCTCACGATTTTCTCCGGTGGCGCGCTCGAAACCGCGGGCATCTTCGCCCTCGGCATCATGCCCTACATCTCCGCATCGATTATGATGCAGCTCATGACTGCGGTGGTTCCCAAGCTTTCCCGGCTTTCCCGTGAAGACGGCGGTCGCCAGAAGATCACCCAATACACCCGCTACATGATGCTGGTGATCGCCTTCGTGCAGGCGATCTTCGTTGCCAAATCTCTTACCAATCCGGGCGCGCTTCCCTACATGTCCGGCATTGATGCCGTCGGTCGCGACCTGGTCCCCAATCCAAGCTTTGCGTGGCTCTCGCTCACGGTCCTGACGATCGTCTCTGGCACCGTGCTGCTGATGTGGCTCGGCGACCAAATCACCGAAAAAGGCCTCGGTAACGGCATCTCGATCATCATCACCGTCAACATCATCTCCGCCCTCCCGGGTGCGCTGATTGATGCGTGGAAATTCTTCGTCAACCCGATCGACGGTGGCGGCCCGTTCCGCTCGATCATGATGGTTTTCATGATCGCACTCCTGCTCATTGTGATTGCAGCAACCGTTTGTATCACCCAAGGCCAGCGACGAATCGCCGTGCAATACGCCAAACGCATGGTCGGCCGTAAACAATTCGGCGGACAAACTCAGTATCTCCCCCTCAAAGTCAACTACGCCGGTGTGATGCCGATCATTTTCGCCACGGCCGTGCTCTCGCTGCCGCCGCTCATGCTCAACATGATTCCCGGCATCGCGGGTGAACCATGGGCCGTGCGCCTCTACGGGCAACTCCAAGGTGGCACCGCATACTACCTTCTCGGTGCCGTCGGCATCTTCCTGTTCTCTTACTTCTGGGTCGCCATGATGTTCCAGCCGTCCCAAATTTCCGAAGATCTCAAACGCAGCGGCGGCTACGTCCCCGGTGTGCGGCCCGGCAAGCCCACGGCCGAGTTCCTCGACTACACGATGACGCGCCTCACCTTCGCAGGTGCCATTTTCCTCGCGATTGTCTTCATGTTGCCTGTCATCGTCGCGGGCATCGTCAAGCTGCCCATGCAGTCGCCGATTCTTCAATTCTTCGGTGGCACCGCTCTCCTTATCATGGTCGGCGTCGTCCTCGATGTGATGCGCCATGTGGAAACCCACCTGCTGCAGAAGCACTACGACGGCTTCCTGCGCAAAGGCAAACTCAAGGGCCGCTACGACCGCCTCCAGGGGAACACCGGATCGGCTCCGAGAAATGCGATCATCTACCTCTGGGTCGTCATTGCGATTCTGATCGTTGTCGGTGTTTCCGCCATGATCTATCGCTCGGCGGGCTGACCCGATCCAATCGACCTGTCGCATGTCCGCCTCCCGGCAACGCATTGTCCTGCTCGGGCCACCGGCTTCTGGCAAAGGCACTCAAGGGCGGAAGCTCGCCGATGCTCTCGGGCTTGGCTACCTCAGCACCGGAGCCCTGCTCCGCCACCACGTCGCGGGTAAAACGCCGCTCGGCCTCAAGGCCGAGCCGATCCTCGCCCGCGGCGAATACCTGCCGGACGATCTCATGGAGCCGATCCTAGAGGAATGGCTCCTCGATCAAACCGGTGGTTGGGTGCTCGATGGCTTCCCACGCAGCAGGCCCCAAGCCGTCTGGCTCGACCAATGGCTTGCGGAACGCGGCATATCGCTGGACGCCGCAATCTGCCTCGAAGTCCCTTACGAAGAGCTGCTCCGCCGCGTTCTCGACCGCGTCGAGTGCCCCTCCTGTCGCTGGTCCGGAAACATTGCCGACCTCGATACGAATGATACATGTCCGATCTGCGGCCATTCCGCAGGCAAACGCGCGGATGACACGAAGGAGAATCTCGAGCGACGCCATCAGGAATACACCACCATCACCGGACCGGCAATCACATGGTATCGCGAGCAAGTTGCTCTGCATTCCATCGACGCCACCGCGCCGATGGAGGAGGTGGCAACTTCCTTGCGCACGTTGTTTCCATGATCAAATGGGAGCCTAGTCACAAGAACGGATGGTTCTTCGTTCCGGAAAGGATCGAGTTTTGGAACAATTCATTTCCGAGCATGGAAGCAATCGTTGGAAATGAAAAAGGCGCTCAATCGGATAACGAGTCGCATTCATTTGCATGCCTTACTGTTAACGGCGATGATCTTTTCCAGCCTCGTAGGCCGACCAGAAGTCGGTGCCCAGTTGGGTTGCGAATTCGGAGGTGCTGTTGCCGTCGTTCAGGCGGACGCGCTCGGAGGCGAGGAGGGTGCGGAGATTTGCTAGAATTTCCTGGTGGTCTGGAGAGTCGGCGAGGTTGCGGAGTTCGTGGGGGTCCTCTTTCAGATCGAAGAGCTGGGTGTGGCGTTGTCCATCGACGGCGTATTCAATGAGCTTGTGGCGGTCGTCGCGGATGGCGCGTTGCCACGACATGAAGGCGAAGTAGAGGTGGTCGCGGTGGTTTGCTGATGCGTCGCGGATGACGGGGGCGAGGCTTTTGAAATCGACAGTCTCTGGGATGGGGAATCCTTGTAGGTCGCAGAGCGTGGGGTAGATGCCGCCGATGTAGCAAAGGTGGTCGCGGGTTTCGCCTTTGGGGATGCCGGGGCCGGCGAAGATGAGGGGCACGCGGACGGCGGGTTGGTAAAGATTTTGTTTGCCGACGAGGCCGTGGCGACCGACGGCGAGGCCGTTGTCGGAGGCGAAGACGATGAGGGTGTTTTCGGATTGGCCGGATGTTTCGAGGGCTTCGAGGATGCGGCCGATCTGGGCGTCGGTATGCGTCATGGTGGCGTAGTATTTCGCGATCGCCTGGCGCACGGCTCGTTCGGTGCGCGGGTGGGGCAGCAGTTTTTCATCGCGGATGTCGAGCATACCGTTGTCGAACGGGTGTTCGGGCAGGAACGACTCGGGGAGCGGGATTTTTTCCGGATCGTACATCGCGAGGAATTCCTCGGGCATCTGCCATGGGTCGTGCGGGGTTTGGAAGGAGACGTATGCGTAGAAGGGCTTTGCGCCGGTGGCGTGGGCTTCGAGGAAGGCGATGGCGTCGTCGGCGTAGATCTCGGCTGTGTGGGCGGTGGGAGTGCGTATGGCCTTTGACCGGGTGTAGTCGCCATCCTCGCGGAACGCATGGAGTGGGGCGTTGTATTGGCTGCTCATGCCTTGGAGGAGGAGTCGACCGCCGTGGGTGTATGCGCGGCCGATCTGCCCGGTGCGGCCGGGGTCGTTCTTGCCGACGAGGAAGGTGAGGTGGCCGTTTTCGCGGAAGACTTCGGGGAGCGTCTTGTGGGCTGCGGAGATTTCGAAGTGCCAGATGCCCTGGTTTTCGACGTTCCAGAGCGTGCGTCCGGTGAGCAGCATGGCGCGCGACGGCAGGCAGACGCCGGGCGAACTGCCGCCCATGATGTGGGCATTGGTGAAGGTGGTGCCCTCGCGGACGAGCCGGTCGATGTTCGGGGTGCGGATGTGCGGGTTGCCGAGCGCGCCGATCATGCCGGCTTGCTGGTCGTCGGTGAAGAGGAAGAGGACGTTGGGGGGCGGTGTCTGGCCTTTGCTTTCGCCGGGAGAACCGGAGCCGGAGGCACCGGCCATGTGGGGCGAGCCTGCGGCTCTGCCTGCGAGAAAGAGCGCGGAGAATGCGAAAGAGAGAGTGATGACAAGATGGCGGATCATTTTGCGAGGCGGGGTGCGGTGTGATTTCCGTTGCGGATTTCGCGGAGCAGGGTTTGTAGTTCGTTGACTTTTTCCGGGTGTTTTTCGGCGAGATTGTGGCGCTGGCCGAGATCTTCTTTGAGGTTGTAGAGTCCGACGGGGAGGTCTGTGTAGGGCGGGTAGCTGTGTTTTTCCATCCATGCCCCGGGGGCTTTCCGGTCGGTGCCGGTGGGGTGGTCGACAAGCAGCCAATCGTGGTGGCGGATGGCGTAGCGGTCTTTGAAGGTGTTGTGCACGAGGGTGGTGCGTGGGGATGTTTCCGTCTCGCCTTTGAGGTATGGCATGAAGTCGTGCGAGTCTTCGGCGGAGTTTTCGGGGAGTGCGAAGCCAAGGTGATTCGCGAGGGTCGCCATGAGATCGGCTTGGGCAAACAACGCATCTGTGACGCTGCCGGCGGTGGTGACGCCGGGCCATTTGAGGAGGGTGGGCACGCGGTGGCCGCCTTCGTAGATGTCGCGCTTCACGCCGCGCAGGGGACCGGACGACCAATGGTTGTGTTTCGCATCGCGGGCGTATGCGAAGTTTTCGGAGCCGTTGTCGGCGGTGAAGAGGATGAGGGTGTTTTCGTAGAGCCCCGCCTCGCGCAGGGCGGCGAGGAGTTGGCCGCAGGAGTCATCGGTTTCCACCACGAAGTCGCCGTATGCACCGGCTTGGGAGGTGTTGTCGAATTCGTCGTTGGGGACGATGGGGGTGTGAGGGGAGGGGAGCGGGAAGTAGAGGAAGAACGGTTTTTCCTGGTTCTTGCGGGAATGGATATACTCGACGGCCTTGGTGGTGAGCGTCGGCAGGACCTGATAGAAATCCCAGTCGGCCATGGCCGGGCCCTCGCGGCATTCCCAGCCGCCTTCCTTGGGTTTCACGTCGCCCATGTTGCGGAAGGTGGTGTCCGGGATGGTGAGGACGCGGTCGTTTTCCATCCACGCGTAGGGTGGAAAGTTGATCACGTTGTCGCCGAAGTAATGGTCGAAGCCATGGTCGAGCGGGCCGCCGGGGATGGCTTTGTTCCAATCGAAGTCGGTGTGTTTTTTCGAGTCGCGCGGCGTGTCGGGTTTGCGGATCGAGTCCCAGTCCCAGCCGAGGTGCCACTTGCCGATGCAGGCGGTGGTGTAGCCTTTTTGGCGGAGCATTTCCGGCAGGGTGAGCTGGGCGGGTTTGAAGAATGGTTTACTGAAGCCGGTGTCGATGCCGTGGAAATCGCGCCAGTGCGAGCGCCCGGTGAGCAGCGTGTATCGTGACGGCGTGCAGATGCCGGAGGAGCTGTGCGCGTCGGTAAAGCGCAGGCCGTCCTTGGCCAGTTGGTCGAGGTGCGGGGTGGGGATTTTGGATTGGGGGTTGTAGGAGCCGAGGTCGCCGAATCCGAGGTCGTCGGCATACAGAAGGACGATGTTGAGCGGCCTGTCCGCCGCAAGCGCGGGAATTGCGAGGGCGACGCTGGTGATGAGGGCGGGAATGCGGCGGCTGGTGAACATGAGCTGGGAACTACGGGATGGAATGGCTTTTTGTTTCAAGTGGAGGAAAGGTGTCGGTAAATTGGATTTCTTTCTGAGATTGATTTTTCCCATGGGAATTGCCGACTTGTGTCTCATTTCATGTGTGATTATGATCATATCATGAAAGGCTCTCAAATCCCAACTCTCATCGCCACATGTGCACTGGCATTCAACGCATCTGATTCGAGTGCGAGTGAGCCGGAAGCAGACAAAGGCTGGCGGGAGATTGATTCCGGAACGCACTCGGCCATCGAGGAGGCGAGTCAGGTGGTCATTCAGGATGCGACGGCTTGGGACGTGTGGTGGAGGAAGCACACGAAAAACATGTTCGACAGCGAGCAACCGGATGGCATCAAGCCGCCCGAGGTGGATTTCGAAAAAGAGACGGTGATCGTCGCGACGCTGGGCATGCGTTCGACCGGTGGGCACAGCGTCCGCTTTGTAGGGGTAAATAAAGAGGGGGAGTCGCTTACCGTGACCTTGCAATCCACTTCACCCGGCCCTGATGACATGGTGACGATGGCGCTGACGTATCCGTTCGCCATCATCGCGGTGCCGAAGCACGAGGGCGAGGTGGTGTTTGTTATGAAGTGAGGCTCACATCACCAGCTTGAGCGTGTGCTCTTTTGTGAGTCCGTCGAGCATCATCATGACGAACACGCTGCACATGCTGTAGTCGGGCACGCCGAGAGCTTCACCGGTGATCGAGTTGTAGTGTTCGGCGATGCCGTTTTGCATGGCGTTGGTGATGTTCTTGTCGGCGATGTCGGCGGCGAGATCGTGGTGGCCGTATGCGGCGAGGCCGCTGGCGATTTGGTAGCTGGTGGGTGGCCAGACGTCGCCGCGCCAGAACCCGCGCGGATCGAAGTTCGGGTCGTCGCGGCCGACGGTGGGGACGGGCAATGGTGTTTGGAAATCGGGTGAGGCGAGTACCTCGGCCATGCGGTCGGCCTGTGCCTGGGTGGGCACGCCGGCGGTGAGCGGGATCCACCCGCCGATGGTGCGGGCGGGGATTTTTTCGAGGGTGTCGCGTTTGACCGAGAGGAAGGTTCCGGCATCTTCGTCCCACATGTGTTCGCGCATGGCGTCGATGCCTTTTTGCATGCGTCTTTCGCGACGTTGCGCCATTTCCTCGTCGCCGACGATGCGGGCGAGGCGGGCCAGGCTGCGTTCGCCCATGATGAGGTAGGCATTGTTGCCGGGCACGCAGATGTCGCCATACCACGGTCCTTCGTCGGGGCCTTTGCGGTGTGGGTGTTTGGTGAGTTGGAGGTCGTCCATGTTGACCTCGTAGTCGAACGTTTCCCATCGAGCGTGCTGGATGTCGCCGGTGTATGCGCCGACGGTGATGAGTCCGTTGTCGTGGAGGTCGCGCTCGCGCCAATACCAGTCGTGGAAACGTTCGAGCCGTTGCAGGCCCTGATTTAAAAGTTCCTTGTCGCCATTGCGCTGATAGACGCGCTCCATGCCCCAGGCGATGATCGGGATTTGGGAAAACTGGCGCTCTTCCTGGGGATCGGTCTTGATCGCCACGGTGATCATATCGTGGGCGTATTCCGGCATTTTCGCGTTCCAGCGGTCCTGGAAGTCCCAGTAGTTGCCGAAGATGTCGCGCATTTGTTCGACGCGATCGGGAAGGATGCTGATGAGATCGACGACGAACTGGGTGTCCCAGACCCACTGGCCGACGTAGTGCGGGCCGCCTGCGGCGACCCAGGTGCGTTCGAGTGGGGGTGTGGGTTTGCGGAGTTTTTCGAGCGCGCATTGCTCCATCACACGTTTGGCAAAGGCAAGAACCTCCGGGCTGCTGGCCTCGAAGATCGAGGCGATGTCGAGATCGGGAATCGGGATTTTCGGCGGCATCGGGATGCCGGAGGAGGGGTATTTTTCGTTGGCAAGGAGCGGGATAACGAATCCGGCGAATGAGGCGGCGGTGCTGGTCTTGAGGAAAGTGCGGCGTTGCATGTCGGGATGAATGATAAGCGAGGATCTTTACGTCAGAGCTATGCGGATTCTTGCGTGTTGAAAGCGGTGATTGATTGATTTCCAAGTTGCGCATCCAATCCGCCTGTGTCCGACACTCCACCAAAGCTGCCCCGCGAAACCTGGCTGACGTTGCGTCTCGCCGTGCCGTTGGTAATCGGACAGGTCGGTCAGATGCTGATCGCGCTTTCCGACACGTTGATGCTCGGCTGGCTGGGCGTGGTGCCTCTGGCAGCGTGTTCGTTTGCGAGCAACCTGATTTATGTGCCGATGATGGTCGGTGTGGGGATGTCGCTCGCGGTTTCGGTGCGTGTTTCCCACGCGCGTGGGGCGGGGGATTCCGCGGCGGCACGGGCGGCGCTGCGTCATGGATTCTACATCACGATTGCGCTGGGGGCGCTCACTCTTGCGGGCACTGCGGCGATGCTGCCGTTTCTCGGGATTTTCCGTCAGGATCCGGAAGTGATCGAGGCGGTGCCGACGTATCTGCTGCTGGTCGCCGCATCGATGGTGCCCGCGATGGCGACGATGGCGTGGAAAAACCACGCCGACGCCATGAATCGTCCGTGGCCGGCGTTCTGGATTTCGATGGGCGGAGTGGTGCTCAACATCGTGCTCAACTGGGGACTCATCTTTGGCAATTTCGGGATGCCCGCGATGGGGCTGGAAGGCGCTGGCATCGCGACGTTGATCGCGCGGACGGCGGCATTCATCGGACTTGTCATCTGGTCCGGGCGCGATCTGGCGATGCGCGAATGGGTGCCGCATCGTTGGTGGCGTATGCCCGATTGGAAGGCCGTGCGCAGTTTGCTGGCCACCGGATTTCCCGCATCAATGCAACTGCTTGCGGAGGTAAGCGCGTTCGCAGCGGCCACCTTGATCGTCGGCATGCTGGGTGCGGGAGCGCTTGCCTCGCATCAAGTCGCACTGCAATGCGCGGCCACGGTTTTCATGATTCCGTTGGGCATCTCGCTGGCGGTGACGGTGCGGATCGGCGAGGCGGCGGGCTCGGGCCGCCGGAATGTCATGCGCAGAATCGTGATCGGCGGATGGATGATGGGGTTGCTGGTGAACGCGTGCAGTGCCAGTGCCTTCGTCTTCGCCAATTGGGAAATCGCAGGATGGTTCATCAAGGAAGATGGCGTCCGCAGAATGGCGGCTTCGCTGCTGCTGGTGGCCGCCGCATTTCAACTCTGCGATGGATTCCAGGTCATCTCCGTCGGAGGTCTGCGCGGGCTCGACGATGTGAAGGTGCCGGCATGGATGATGTTCGGCGCGTTCTGGATCTTCGGCATTCCATTCGGTTCATGGCTCGCCTTTGGCGCGGGCATGGGGGCCGCGGGTGTCTGGTGGGGTCTCGTAACCGGTCTCACACTGAACGCGTTCATGCTGGGGATGCGGGTATGGCGGAAGACCGCATGATGGTGATTCGCTCCCGCCAGCCCTCGTTTCAGGGAGGAACGGCGTCTCATATGGAGGGGCGCTGTAAGGCGAAAGTCGTCGATTTTTCATTGGTCGGGCTGGCGGGATTGACTTCGCTCCGCTCCGTCCAAGCGGGATGCGATTTCCTCCTCCGGAAATCGGATGGAATGATTTCGTCGCTGCGAGCGACGTCTGCGTTCGAACCCTGGATGCTTCGCAGGGGTTCTCATCCCGCCAGCCCTCGTTTCGAGGAGGAACGGCGTCTCATATGGAGCAACGCTGTAAAGCGAAGGACGTCGATTCTTCAATGGTCGGGCTGGCGGGATTCGAACCCACGACCCCTACACCCCCAGTGTAGTGCGCTACCAGACTGCGCTACAGCCCGTTCCGTTGGACGGGCGGGAAGACAAACAGGCGAAATGCGGATTGGCAAGCATGGAAAATCATGAGATTCACGCCTTGCATGAAACGCATCAAGACAGCGATCGTCGGAGCCAGCGGATATACCGGGATGGAGTTGGTGAGGATTCTGCTCAATCACCCGGAGGTGGAACTGGTGGCGGCGACGTCGCGCGCGGAGGCGGGGCGGTCGCTGGGTGATGTGTTTGCGCGCTTTCTGGGTGTGGCGGGTGCGGAGCTGGCGTTTATCGAGCCGGATCCGGATGCGATCGCGGCGTCGGGTGCGGAGGCGGCGTTTCTCGCGCTGCCGCACGGGGTGGCGGCGGATATTGCGATGGCATTGCTGGATCGTGGGTTGAAGGTGATCGATTTGAGCGCGGATTTCCGCCTGAGCGATGCGGATGTTTATGCGGAGTTTTACGATCATGCACATCCGGCCCCCGATCTGCTGGCGGAGGCGGTGTATGGTTTGCCGGAGGTGCGTGCGGAGGAAATCCGGAGCGCGAGGTTGGTCGCATCTCCCGGGTGTTATCCTACGAGCATTTTACTGCCATTGCTGCCGCTGCTGCGCGAGAAACTGATCGATCCGTCGACGATTGTCGCGAATTCGATGAGCGGCGTGAGCGGTGCGGGCCGCAAGGCGGATTTGTCGTTGTTGTTCTGCGAGTGCAACGAGAGCGTGCGCGCCTACGGGATCCCGAAACACCGGCATCTTTCGGAAATCGAGCAGGAACTTGATATTGCCGCCGGGGAGAAGGTGACGGTCTCGTTCATTCCCCATTTGATTCCGGTGAATTCGGGGATCTGCACGACGACGACGGCGACTCTGCGCGCGGGTTTGAAACCAGAACAGATCGGTCATGCGCTGGAGGCGGCGTATGCGGGAAAACCTTTCGTCCGACTGCGCGGGCGCGGCGGCTGTGCGGATACGAAACACGTGACGGGAACGAACTTCGTGGACATCGGATGGCAATACGATCCGCGCACCAACCGGGTGCTGCTAATGAGCGCGGAGGACAACCTTGGAAAAGGCGCGGGCGGTCAGGCGGTGCAGAGCTTCAACCTGATGTTCGGACTTGAGGAAACCGCCGGGTTGCAATGCGTTTGATTTTCCGCAAGGGTGACGGCCTTCCCTCCTCTCGAGCATCATGGACTTCCCCATCATTCACATCAAAGGCGGCGTCGGTGCGCCGAAAGGGTTTCTCACATCCGCTGTGAATTGTGGCATCAAGAACCCGGACGCGACGCGCCTCGACCTCGCTTTGATTCATTCCGAGCATTCGTGCACTTCTGCGGGGACGTTCACCACAAACCGCGTGAAGGCCGCGCCGGTGCGGGTGACACAAGCGCATTTGCGCAAGGGTGAGATCCGCACGATTGTGGCGAATTCGGGAAACGCCAATGCATGCACCGGGGTGCATGGCGTGCACGACGCCAATGCGATGTGCGACGCGGTGGCGAAGCCGCTCGGATTGAAGCGCTCCGAGGTCGGCGTCTGCTCGACCGGCGTGATCGGGCTTCCAATGCCGATGATGCGGCTCGATCCGAAGTTTTCCGAGCTCCGCGAGGGGCTTGCCCGCGGCAAAGGCGGTGATGTCGCGAATGCGATTCTCACCAGCGACACCCGCGCCAAGGAGTTGGCTTTTTCATTCGATCTCGGCGGCACCCGTGTGCGCATCGGTGGCTGTGTGAAGGGCGCGGGGATGATCTGCCCGAGCATGGCGACGATGCTCTGTTTCATCACCACCGACGCGAACGTCACCCGCGATTGCCTGCGCAAGGCGGTGTTGGAATGTGTGGAGGAAAGCTTCAACCGGATCACCATCGATGGCGACATGTCGACCAACGACACCGTGCTGGTGCTGGCCAATGGTGCGTCCGGGATGACGCCGGTGCGCCGCAACGGCAAGCGCTGCAGGCAATTCCGCGATGCCTTGAAGTTTCTCATGCTGGAACTCGCCAAGGCGATCGTGCGCGATGGCGAACGCGTGACCAAATTCGTGACCGTGCGCGTGGAAGGTGCGAAGACTTATATCGATGCGAAAAAAGTCGCCGAAGCCGTCTGCAAATCGGCATTGGTGAAATCCTCATGGAACGGTGGCGACCCGAATTGGGGGCGTATCATCCACGCGGTGGGGTATTCCCGCGCCCACATCCGAGAAGAACTGATCGACATCCACATCGGTGGCAAAGCGGCGTGCCTCGGTGGCCTGCAGGCGGATACGCCGATGGACGTGCTGCGCGCGATCGTCGCGGAGCCGGAATTTGAGATTGGCATCAACCTGAACCAGGGCAGCGCCGGATACGAAATGTATTCCAGCGACCTCTCGCCGGAATACGTCGATTTCAACCGCTCGGAATACGCCTACTGGAAGCAGGCGCGGAAGGATGGACTGGTGTGATCTTGCGGCGAGCGACTTCCCCCCCATCTCGTTCTCACGAACGAGCCTACGGACTCCCGTAGGAGCGATTGTGAAATCGCGAACCGCCGCTAGGGCGAGCGACGCCCCCATCTCGTTCTCACGAACGAGCCTACGGACTCCCGTAGGCGCGATTGTGAATATTCACCGTGCTAGGCTTGGCAAGTCGGCCAGGCGGGTTCATTTTAGCAGCATGTTTGACCCCGCGCGATATGATGGCCGCATGCCCTACCGGCGATGCGGGGATTCCGGCCTGATGTTGCCCGCCATTTCACTCGGTCTCTGGCACAATTTCGGTGCGATTGATGATTTCGAGGAAGCGAGAAAAATGATGCGCCGGGCGTTTGATCGGGGTGTGACCCACTTCGATCTCGCCAACAACTACGGTCCGCCGCCGGGATCGGCCGAGGATGTGGCGGGACGGATTCTGGTCAGCGATTTCGCCTGCCACCGCGATGAACTCGTGATCTCGACCAAGGCCGGTCACGACATGTGGCACGGGCCGTATGGTTCGCGCGGATCGCGCAAACATCTGCTCGCATCGCTTGACCAATCGCTCAAACGTCTGCGCCTGAGCTACGTCGACATTTTTTACTCGCACTGCCCCGACCCTGAAACGCGGCTGGAGGAGACGATGTCGGCGTTGGCGACTGCCGTGCAATCCGGGCGGGCGCTCTACGCGGGACTCTCGAAATACCCGCTCAAGCGGCTGAAAAAGGCGGTGAAAATCCTGCGCGATATGGGTGTACGCTGCCTGATTTATCAGCCTCCGTATTCGATCCTCAACCGCTGGCCGGAGGCGAACGGGATTCTCGACTATCTGGCTGAGGAGAAAATCGGCTGCATTGGGTTCAGCCCGCTCGCCCAGGGGATGCTCACGCCGAAGTATCTCGATGGCATTCCGGCCGGATCGCGCGCCGCCCGCCCCGAGGGGTTTCTCCGCGAGGAACAGGTTGTGGAAAATCTGGAAAAAATCCGCATGCTGGGCGATCTCGCCGCCGCGCAGGGTTTACCGCTCCACCACCTTGCGATCCGCTGGGCCTTGCGCCATGCGGCGATCACGTCCACCTTGGTTGGCGCGCGCGACACCGCGCAACTCGACGATACGCTCGATGCCATCCACGCCCCGGAGCTATCCGCTGCGGTGTTTGAGGCGATCGACGCCATCGCACCCGCCATCAAACAAAACCACCCCAACGCATGACAACCGCCCCCACCGATTGGAACGACCGCTTCCTCGCCTTGTTCGACCACTGCACCGGCCTCTATCAGAAGGGCAACCGGGATTTCACCACTTATTACGATGCCGCCGCGCAGGCGTTGCTCGGCGAGATCGGCTACGCGCCGCGCGAGTTTTTCGACTTCGTCGAGGACTTCTGCGAGCATGGAGTGCCGACACGCTCGACCGCGCTTCTGGTGGCCGCGGTGCGGCGCGATTATTTCCATGTGGCGATGGAAGGTGAGGATGGTTCGCGGAGTGTGACTTCCAGCGACGTGCCATCGCGCGGCGAGGAGCTGGATGGCATTCCGTATCTGCCGCGCATCCTCGCCAAAGCACGCGCCAAACTGCGCGGGGATCTTGATCCCGACATGATGTTCGGTTGTGGCGGCGATCGTGGCTTTCTGCAGCGCTCCGGTGGCATCCACCTCGCGGATTTCCTCCGCCGTGTGTGGGCCGCAGGCGAGGATGACCAAAAGATCGTCGAATGGCTGAGGAAATAGACGATGAAACGTAGGCTCGTTCGTGAGAACGAGATGGGGGCGGACGTTGCTTGGCCTAGCGGGGATCGCGATTTTACAATCGCGCCTACGGAAGATCGCGATTTTACAATCGCGCCTACGGTTATTGGCGTTTCATCACGAACCAGGGGGATTTCCATTGGTGGCCGTTTTTGGATTGGAATCCGCCGGCTTCGATGAAGAGGAATTCGCTGTCGTTGAGCTTTTCGATGCGCATGGTAAGGGCCTCATTTTTGCGGAGGTTCATCAGCGTGTTGCCGGACCAGATCCACAGCAGGTCGTCGGTTTTTCCTTCACTTTGGATGGTGAGCTCCTGAATCGGGGCGCGGTTGGCCTCCTTGGGTTTGGCAGGGTCGAATTCGGCCAGCGAGCCGACGAATCCAACGGTTTTCCATGATCCGGTGATGGCCGGGTTGGCTTGGAATTTTCCGTCCCATACGAACTTGCCGTCCTCGGGGTCGAGTTCGTTGAGGTCGAGATCCTGGAGGGATTGCCATGCCTGCGAGGTCATCGGTTTGGCGGTGACGGATTCGAGGATTTCCTTTTCGCCGAGCGGCGGGTGTTCCATTTCCTGGATCCAGATCATGAGGTGGCGGTTTTTCCAACCGGATTTGCCGCCCATGAAACTGACGAAGGCAATTTCGGTTTCGCCGCCGTTGAAGTCGCCCCACCATTCGCGGTGGATGTGATTGCCGATGGGTTTGGCACCTTCGCGGCGGTCGACGGGCCGTTTTATTTCGTGAAACAACTTGCCGTTGATGTAGATGCGGTGGCCTTCGCCGGCACCGACGTGGGACATGCCGCCGACGACGAGGCGGTAGCGGTGGCCTTCCTTGAGGGCGGGGAATTTGAATTTGCCTTTCAAGAGGAGGACTTCCTTTTCCCACAGCGTCTGCATCGGCTCGCCGTGGCGGCAGAAATCGAGCGGGCAACTGCCCTGCTTGGTCACGAGCTTGCCATTGGTGGCTCCGAATGGGGCGAGGCCGGATTTCCAGCCGGCCTTGGCGGGATCAAAGGAGGGTTTGTAAAATTCCTCCATGCCGTTCGGGAAGGTGATCTCGCGATAGCGTGCGCCGGGGGTGTCCCATGCTTTTTGTTCGGGCGGATCGAAGCTGAAGTAGTTCCACTTCATCTCGTTGGGCGCGGGTCCGAAGTCGCGCCAGACGTAATCGCGGATGCCGATGCGGCGGTAAAGGTCGGCGAGCCCGACGATGCGGGCCTCGCCGTAGCCGAATTTCCACGGCAGGTTTTCGTTGGCCGCCTCTTTGAGCAGGAGTTCCCGGTGATCGCCGATGTAGCGCGGGATCAACCGGGTTTGGACGAGCCGGTTGACCTGTTGTTTCAGCTCGGGGCTGAATTTCTCAGGGTCGGCCTTGAGGAAAAGGTCGGCATAGGGCAGGGCGGCCGTGGGGCTGCGCTCCTTGGAAACCTGATAGAGCGCGTCGAATCCGCCGGGCACGTTGGCGAGCGTCTCGGCGAGGAATTCCCGCATTGTCGGGTCGACGCGGTTGCGGACGGCTTCGTTTTCGTGTTTGACCGGTTCGTAATTGGCATAGGCCTCTTGGAATTCCGTGCGTGCGAGTTCCTGAACGGCGGCTGGTGCCTTGCGGATGTTTTCCGGCATTTTCCCCCAGCGCACCGGGCCGGTGATGTTGAAGATGTAGTTCGAGCGCAGCATTTTGCCGATTGCGGGAATGACGCGCTGGTATGCGTCATCTTCGGCGACGACGTGGGTGATGCCGACGAGCGTCGATTGGCGCAGCCACCATTCGGGGTGTTCGAGGTATGGGAGGATGACGTCGAGCTGGGCGATCACCCATTCCTTGGGGGCCTTTGCGATGAGGCGGAGGGCGACTTCCTTGACGAACCACGACTCGTTTTCATCGGCGAGCATGGCGCGGATGCGGTCGAGGCGTTGCGGGTTGAGTGCGTCGGGAGCGGCGCTGTTGCTGTCCAGGTGGTCGAGGGCGACGCGGCGGATCCGGGCGTCGTCGTGCACGAGCAGCGCGTCGAGAAATTCCGGATTCTGTTGACGGATCGAGCTGTCGAAAATCTGTCGGACGGTGAAGTTCGGATGGTGGAGGTAGTGGAGCAGGGATTTCTCGTCGAGCTTGGTCTTGCCGCGTTTGGTGATCAGGGCGAGGCCGGTGGAATCGGCGAGGGTTTCGCTGGAAAGATCGGCGATTGTGCCGTCCGGGAGCTTGGCGGGGAGGATGGATGCGAAGTCGTCGTCCTCGGCGGTGCCCCACGGGCGTTCAGGAAGCGGGTGGGGTTTGGAGAATTTGGAAGCTGGCGCTCCGGTGAGACGCAGGGTTTTGCGGGGCACGGTGAAGGTGAGTGCGTAGCCGACGCCCCATTCGGGGTTGTCGTAGCGTTCGCCGCCAAGGATGCCGAACGACCCGTCGAAGCGGCGTGAGAGTTCGTAGTGCCAGCGGCGGCCGTCCATGAATTCGCGGTAGTGGTTGGGCGTTTTCTCATGGAGCAGCCCCATGGTGGCGCTGCGCCAGATCTCGCCGATGCCACCGCCGGTGTGGCCGTGGAGCATGTAGCCGGTGGAGTAGAAGGCGAATTGCGAGGTGGTGTCGCGGGCGCGGGCGTAGATGGAATTTTCGCCATTGGGGGTGAGGTTGGCGGCGGCGGCCATGACGATCGCGTTTTTGCCGTTTTTGCCGTTGTCGGTGAATCCGGTTTCCGGTTTGCCGTTGCCATATGGCACGTTGCCGCGGCCGGCGAAACGGTAGTAGTGGGCGATGACGCGCTGCAGGGTTTCCTCGGGGACGTTGGCGCCGCATTCCTTGGCCATGATGAGGTAGGCGGCGCAGAGCACGCCGGCGGCATTGAGGTGGCCGCCGCCGCCACCGTAGGTCATGGCCGTCATTGCTTCGCGCTGGCCCCAGCCGCCGTTATTTTCCATTTCGACGAGCTTGTCGGCGCGGGCCTGGAGGATGGGCATCACTTCCTTGTCGCCGGTGCGCAGGTAGTATTCGCAAATGGCAAGGCCACCGTATCCCAAATGCCAGGGGATGGTAGGGACGGCTTTGAGCCCGCGCGCCCATTCGCCGACGAATTCGGTGTCAGCCGGATCGCCGGTGGAGAGGAGGAAGAGCATGCCCATGTCGGCGAGGCCTTTTTGGGCTCCGGGCCTCTTGAGGTATTCGGCGTAGTTGCGGACGATCTTGTCGGACTTCGGGCAGTTAAGCGGCCAGGTGTGACTGAACGTGCCGAGGGCGGGGATGTTCACGACGACTTCGCGCGCCGCGCCGCCGGGTTTCTCGGCGACGAGGAACTTCATCGCGCCGTCCTTCGCTTCGGCGGCGGTGATCATGTTGCCGAGCTGGATGCGCGGGTCGATGTCCTTGAGTTTCTCGCCATTGATCGACTCGATGATGAGACCGGGCTTGAGATCGGTTTTCGAGGCGGGGGATCCGGGTTCGATCGCCTTGATGCGCATGGTGAAGGCCGGCTGGATGAGCTCGATCGACATGCCGACCGGGCCGAAGCGGTCGATCGTCTGCGAGGATTTCTTTTGGTCCGGCCGCATCGAGAACAGCGCGGGTTCCGTGTAGAAGGAATTGGAAAGGGCGCTGCCAGCGGAGAGGCAGAGCACGACAGCGGGAATCAGGCGGTATTTCATTGGGAGATCAAAAAATGCGAATCTGTTAGGGATGGTGGTGGTATCGGAAAAATTGTGCCGGAATCATCTTTCCCGAAGTCGGATGGCGAGCTTGGGGGCGGGCAGTTCCGGGTGGCGATGGCTGGCGATGCCGTGGACAAGGCCGGTGTTTGCGGTTTCGGCAGTTTCGCGGACGATGATCAGGGTGACCTCGGAGCCGGCGTGCTCGCGCAGATAATCGGCAAGTCTATCAGAATCGATTCCGAAGCGACCGCGCTGGACGCCTTGCGGGACGACGAAGCTGCCGAGTTTGCGCACTTCCTCGGCAACCAGTCCGGCACCTGTTTTCTGAATGTTGGCGGGGGCATTGTGCCGATCGAGCATAATTTCATTCCATGGATGATTGGGCTCCGTGAAGCCATAGACGGCGAAGGTGGCGTCTGGCACGTGGGACACCAAGCCAAGGCCGGTGGGTTCGAATTGCAGCATCAACCGTGCGGATGCGATTTGATCGGAATCCAACTCTGAGAGGTCGAAGCCCAAGTAGGCCTTGCGGTGGAAGCCGTCCGCCCCGTGCTTCACGTAAAGGAGTTCATCCGAATCGCTGTCGAGGTGGTATCCGATGTAGGCGTCCTTGAATGTCTTGATCAACCTCCACCCGGGGCCTCCGGGGAGTGGGTCGGACCGGCCGGTGGAAAAGCGTTCGTCCAAGCCATCGGTCACCGGTCCGGTGGTGTGACCTTCGATGGACGCGCGTTGGCCGGTCCGCAGCATCACGACATCGCCGGATTTCGGGTTTTCCAGTTCGACGAGACCGTCGAACACCTGCGTGCGGGTATCGCCGGAATCGGGATCGACGCAGACGGAGAAGCGCGTGCCGTGGTCGATCACCATTGCCGATGGGGTGCCGATGCGGAAACCGGTCGCCTGTTCCGGCACCTGGGCGACGGCGGTTCCGTGGGCGATGTGGCATTGCATGGCATCGATGATTTCCAGCTCCACGGGAGCCTCGAGCGAGACTTCCGCTCCGGAATCGAAAAGAATCACAGCCAGCCCTTCTTTCAGTCGCAGGGTGCCGGTTCCAAGTCGGGTGCCTTCGGCGGTTGCCAAATCACTGCTGCCCCAGCGTGCGGAATGGGCGGATTGGAGGGTGGCGAAGGAGGCGGTCGAGGTCGTTTCGCCAGTCTTGGGCAAGAGCACCGCCAACAGCGCGACTGCGGCAGCCGCTGCGGCGGCCCATCCGAGGTGCCGGGTGGGGTGGCCTTTGGCAGGGCGGTTGGATGACCGGCCGGGCATTGATTCCGCCGCCCCTCCGCCAGTGTATTCGAGGTGCAGGCTGGCGTGGAGATCCATCATCTCGCGGTATTCTCGCCGCGCCTCGGCGCTGGTGTTGAGGATGCGGTTGAGCGCCTGGCGACCAGCATCGTCGATATCCCCGTCCAACACCTCGGCCATCAGGGTGCGGAACGTCTTGGAGTCGTAATCGGGTGAGATCATGAGGGTGTTTCCTTGAGTTTGGCGGAGACGCAGGTTTGTAGCACTTCGCGGATGCGCAGTAACGTCATCTTCATCGCGCTTTCACTTTTGCCATTTTCCGCGGCGAGTTTGCGGACCGGCGTTGCATCCTGATAGCGGCGCTTGATCAACGTGCGATGATCATCGGAGAGTTGGCTGAGGCAGTCGAGCAGCGCGAGCTTGCGTTCGTTTTCATCCACCATAGGCCGTTGTTCGGCTTCCCCTGCGATCAAGGCGAGCAGTTCATCACCCAGCAGGCTGGGGCCGCGCTTGCGGTCGCGCAGGAATGCCATGGCCTGGAAATACGCGCACTTCCGCGCCCATGCACCGAAATCCGTGCCGGGAGTGAATGTGTCCATCCGCCGCCACATCACGAGGTTGGTCTCCTGCAGGACGTCGCGCGCGTCGTGGACGTCGCCGAGCAACGTCACCAGATAACCGAACAGGCGGTTCTGCCAGTCGGTGAGGTCGCGGAGGAATTGTGGGCTGGGCTCGGGCATGGGGGAGTTGTGATGGGTGATCAGCGAACAGGGGATTTGAGGGAGGAAGAACGTTTAATATTTTGAACCGCAGATGGACAGGATGGATGCAGATAAATTGAGATGAAATCGATGGAGCTCGTTCGTGAGAATGAGATGGAGGAAGATCGTAGGCTCGTTCGTGAGAACGAGATGAGGGAGGCGTCGCTTGGCCTGGCGGATCGCGATTTTACAATCGCGCCTACGGGGGATCGTAGGCTCGTTCGCGAGAACGAGATGGGGGCGTGAACGTCGCTTGGCCTGGCGGATCGCGATTTTACAATCGCGCCTACGGGCCTCCGGGCCTCCGGACAAACAAAACCCCCGGCGGAGGAGGATGTCCTCGCGCCGGGGGGATGAAAAAGAAATTCCATGGTCCGATTCGCAATCAACGACGGCGGCGGAGAAGCATCAGGAAACCAAGGCCGCCAAGGAGCGCGGTGGTGGGCTCGGGGATGGCATTGAAGTAGACGTATTCATCCGAACCGATCGTGGTGGTGCTGACAAAGAGCGTGTTATCACCGAAGATTTTGCCTGCGAGGACATCCGCTTCTGCGGTTACAAGTGAATAGTTGGATGCGAGCACAAACAATTGACCCGTCGATCCGAGGTCAATGGTGCCGTCGTTGAGAAAGGCCAAATTTGTCGTCTGAACTGAGCCCAAGATGGCAAGCATGCTTGCGTTAACCGTCGTAGAGCCGTCGAATGCGCTGGTTCCAGTGAGGGTCAGCGTGCCGCGACCATCCCAAGTCAAGTCGCCTGCGCCACTGATGTTCCCAGCCACGGTCGCGTTGAAGCCCATAGTGGAAGTGCCGGTGCTGGTGAATTGGTGAACCGTATCACCGCCGACTGTGGAGACGATATCGCCTCCGACGAGAAGATTATCGCCGGTGTAGCGGACGACCACGATGCCGGAGCCGCCTGCAGCACCGGTGGTTACTCCGGTTCCGGAACCGCCACCACCACCACCGGTGTTGGCCGTTCCTATCGATGCCGCAATTGAATTGCCGACCCCTCCGGTGCCTCCTGTATCGGAGGCACCAGCTAAACCGCTGTTGCGGCCACCGCCGCCACCGCCTGCATACATGACGTCGGTTCCCGTAATGTTACGGGTCACGGCTGCGCCGCCTGCCGAGGTGCCACCACCGTCAGCCCCCGCCCCTCCGGCGCCCCCGCCGCCTGATGCAGACGAGCTAGTATCCAATCGCGATCCACCATCATTTCCTAGACTACCAGCACCACCTACTGCCAGACCTCCATTTACATTAGTTCCGTCGGGAAAAGTGCCACGAGCGCCCGCGCCACCGCCAGAGCCGCCGTCCAGACCGTTCCCATTATAGAAGCCACCACCTCCGCCTCCTAAGGAGGTGAAGCCTAAAGCGGTGCTGTCTTGGCCTGATGCACCACGGCTATTGTTACCACCTGCACCTCCGCCGCCTACGACGATTTCCTGAAGTCCACCGATACTTGTAGATCCCTCCCGGAGCCCACCAGCACCGCCGCCGCCACCGGCATTCGAGTTGTGAGTCGTTCCACCGCCACCACCGCCACCTCCGCCGACGATGAGGTAATCGACCGAGAATCCGCTGAACGAGAATGTATTGGTCCCGGAATCCAGAGTGATTGCGCCTGAGTTATTGGTGGTCAGGTCAAGGTCGATGGTCGCTGCGTGGAGCGAAAGCGAAGACGCGCCGATTGTGGCGAGAATGAGGTTGCGGAGGGTGGGTTTGAATTTCATGGGGCTGAGATTGGGCAATTGGGAGTAAAATATGGCGAATGCGGAGGTGGATTTGTGGTCACTCCATCATATTCAATACCGTCTGCAGGCGGTTGGTCACAAATTTTTCGGGATTTTTTGGATTTTTGGGGTGGCTGGGGCGGGTGCGTGGGGAAATCAACCACAGATGGACAGGATGGACGCGGATGGTTCTGAGGTGAAATCGCTGGATTTCGCCGGTGAGAAGGAGATGGAGGGGAAGCGTAGGCTCGTTCGTGAGAACGAGATGGGGGCGTGAACGTCGCTTGGCCTGGCGGATCGCGATTTTACAATCGCGCCTACGGGGGATCGTAGGCTCGTTCGTGAGAACAAGAGGGGGGGGCAAATGGTTCGGCACGATCCCTGCTCGATGGTGCTTGATGCGATCGCAATTGGATGATGGACTGTGCGATATGCAAGTAGTGTTGGTCCGCTTGATCCCAGCCTTGGCGGTTTCGCTCGCGCTGAATTCCTGCGGGAGCATGGCCGGCCCGGGTGCGGCGGAAGCGCCGCCACGAACGGTGGCGCTTGATCCGATGCTGGCAGGGAAGAAGCTCGCGCAAACCACATTCCGCAGCACCGTGATCGCGGCGTTGCGGCAGCCGGTTACCAGCACCAAGCAGGGGATTGCGGTGTTCCTTCACAGGCCGAAGGAACTCGTCGTGGCCAACCTCCCAGCCGATTTCAGTGTCGCGGTGGTGGCGATTCCTGAAACGCCGGGAACGCCCGAATTCGAGCGTCTGCTCGATGACAAAGGCTTTCCGAAATGCGAGAACGGGACGCTGAAATGGCTCGTCGATGGTCCCGGCTTTTTTCCCGAACTGGATCGCCAGATCGCCGCCGCGCAACGCTCGATCCACGTGCAAGTCTATATTTTCGACAACGACGACATCGCCGTCCGTTATGCGGACAAGCTGCGGCAACGCTCGGCGGACGTGAAGGTGCGCGTAATATACGATGATTTCGGCAGTGCGACGGCCAGACTTTCCCCACCGAAAACCCCGGCTCCAGAAGGTTTCACGCCGCCGTCGAACATGAAAAATTATCTGGAAAGCGACTCCGCAGTGAAGGTGCGCCGGACGCTGAACCCGTGGCTCGTGGCCGACCACACGAAGCTGCTGCTCTTCGACGACCGTGTCGCGATCATCGGCGGCATGAACATCGGGCGCGAGTATTACAGCGAGTGGCACGACCTGATGGTGCGGATCGAGGGGCCGGTGGTGGCGCGGTTGGCGAGCCACTTCGACCATGCATGGAAAATGACGGGGCCATTCGGCGATCTCGCACTGCTTGCCCCGCGCAAGAATTTCGAAAAACCGCCAAAGGTCGGCGAGGGCATCCCGATCCGTGTGTTGCGAACCAAGCCAGGCCTTGGCATGCATGAGATCCGCGACGCGATGCTCCTCGCCCTGCGCGGCGCGAAACGCCGGGTTTACATCCAGACTCCGTATTTCGCTCACAACGAGATCGCCGTAGCGGTGCGCGCGGCGGCCATGCGCGGCGTGGACGTGCGCGTGGTGATCCCCGCCGAGGGCGATTCCGCGATCATGGACGCGGGCAACCTCGGAACCGCAGGCATGCTCATCCAGGCCGGCGCGAAACTCTACCGCTACCCGCGCATGACGCACATGAAGGTCATGGTCTGCGACGATTGGGCCACCGTCGGGTCGGCGAACCTCGACACGTTGAGCATGTTGATCAACCGTGAATTGAACATCGCGTTCTCCGACAAGCCCGAGGTGGAACGGCTGGTCGACACCGTCTTCACGCCGGATTTCGCACGGTCTGCAAGGATCAGCCTGAAGGAGACGCAAACGCTGGGCGCGGTGCTGGGGGGATTCATTGCGGACCAGCTTTAAGGAAAACCTCACCGCGCGATGCTGTGCCGCATCCTCTATGGGAGGACGATCACGTCGATCACTTCGCGCAGGGGCTCATAGACGCGGACCACACGGTCGCCATGGTAATAGAGGCGTGTGTCCGGTTCCATGCGCATTTTCGGAAACCATTTGGAAGGAACCGCGGCGTAGCTCGCCCACTCGTCGTCACGAATCCGGTATCCGGAAACGAGTTTCTTCTGCCAGCCCGGAGGAAGCGGTTTTCCGCGCTCTTGATTCATCGCGAGACCGGGAGGCAAACCTTGCCCTTGATTCCGAAAGCGACCGAAATATTCAACGATCTCGGTGCGTTCATGGTCGTTGAAGCGCGCAAGTCGGGCGGCCTGACCTTTCTCCGCGCCTTTGCCCGCGTCTCTCCCGGCGTGGTCCGGTCTTTTATCCGATCCTTTGCCAGGGCCTTTGCCAAATCCTTTATCAGGGCGTTTCTCAGGGCCTTTGCCTCTGTTGGCCTTTTCCGACTGGTCGCTGCCACCCTTGTTGGAGCCTTTGCCGGGCTTGGCCTCCGCTGGAGTTGCTGCGATGGCCAATGAACCAACGAGGGCGGTGATGCATTTGATGGAGTTATGTATTTTCATGGACTGAAAGTTAGGCATACGGAGAAATAAGGACAAGTGGGGCCTTTAGCTACCGCACGCTGCCCAAACCGCGATCATCGCATCCGTTTGAGCCCATCTTCGACATGGCTTGAGATCGACGCGAAAACCTCTTCAAACTCAACACCCTCCATGCCGGCATCGTGGCCCTTGGGCCATACTACGATCCCCACCCCGCCGAAACACCCATCCCCGATCTCGAAGTGGCCGATTGGGATCTCTGGCTTGGCACAGCCGCCGAGCGCCCATTCAACATCGCCTACCTTCGCGGCCGTTGGCGCGGCCACGAAGGCCTCTCCGCCAGTTGGCAACTTCCGGAATGGGGGTCCCACACCCTTGATCTATGCCAATGGGCCGCCGATGCCACCGCCCCCGTCGAATCCATCATCCGCGAGCACCAGCAGGAATACTACGCTGCACTGGAGGCGTCCGATCGCAGCGGCGACTCCACTACCTTCGTTGATTTTTCCCTCAGCATCATCCGTGAGGCTATGGAGGGATTCATCTCATCGTTCATACCTAAACCTCTAACAGCTTACGAGCGCCTGGTCCGTGCTAAGGAACACTTCTTGGGTCATGCCTTCTCACGTAAAGATTACCGCGAGCTTTTCAAAACCATCTCCACCGCCAGCAGGGGCTTGAAACAAGCCACGAATAGCGGACTAGTCACCAAATCAGGAGATAAGGCGCTTACCCTTTATCGGTTTCGCTGAAGGACAAATGTCGCAATGAGATGGCTTGCTGTTAGGAATTTGCTTTTGGGGTGAAGGCCGTTGAAAGAGCCGGTGGCTGGACCGGAGGCGGGAAAGAGGGTTTGGCTGTGATTGCAACCGTAGACGAATACGGCCTCACACTGCGTTCGCGCATCTGGATGTTCAACTGCGGCGTCGGCCCGGTCGATCTCGTGGTGTTGCTAGGTTCGGCCGGACCAAACCGGTTGGAGCATTGCGGTCTTTTTCTGATCAGTGAGGTTGCCTACCGCGATGTGGATGCCAGTCCCATTGGTTATCCCGCAGGGATCACGCCCTTTGCCGATCTGCCCTTACTCTTGCGGCTTTCGAGGCTGCCGGAGGCCACAATTTTAACCGGCGGCGGGCGGGCGGCAAATTCGGCGGACTACGAAGCCATCAAAGAAGATATAGTGGAAATGGAGACGTGGGCGATCATGCGCGCCTGCATGCGCTTTGGCCGTCCGTGATCGGGCTGCGCGGTATCTCGGATGGGCACGCGCCAATCAAAGGACAGGCGTGCTGGAATGAATATCTCCATGTGATCGATGAGAAATTGAACGCGGAGGTCGATCTTCTGCCTGCGGCGCTTGCAAGTGTGTTGCTGGACAAACACTGAATGAGAGCTAGGTCTTGGCAGACGCTTGGGATATTGTCAGACTTTCAGTCATGTCCAGCGATGCCGATGCCCTGATTGCCCGCCTGAATCTTGCGCCACACCCTGAGGGAGGATATTATCGTCAGACGTGGATTGCGGACGCCCCTGCGGGCCAACGTCCGGCAGGAACGGCGATCTTGTTCCTGCTGCCTGCCGGCGAACGCAGCCACTGGCACCGCGTCGATGCCGATGAAATCTGGCTCTGGCATGCGGGTGCGCCGCTGGAGCTGGCCATTAGCGCGACCGATGCAGGCCCCGTGCACCGGCATTTGCTGGGAAGCGATGTGCTGGCCGGGCAGTCACCGCAACTGATCGTGCCCACGCACCATTGGCAGGCCGCCCGTAGTCTCGGAGAATATACGCTGGTCAGTTGCACGGTCTCGCCGGCCTTCCGTTTTGAGGGATTCGAGTTGGCCCCAGCGGAGTTTGATATCTTTTAGAAAGCGGCTAAGAATTTGCTTTTAGCGTGAAGGCCGTTGAAAGAGCCGGTGGCCGGACCAGATGCGGGGAAAAGGGGGTTGATCTCTACAAAGGTGGCATCCGCGTGCCCATGATCGCCCACTGGCCGGGCAAGATCCTCGCAGGGAAGGAAATCGATCACGTCTCCGCACAGTGGGATTTTCTCCCCACCGCCTGAGACGTCGCCGGCATCGAATCACCGGAAAACATCCAGGGGATTTCCTACCTGCCCACCCTCACCGGCAACGGCGAGCAACCCGCCCACGACTGCCTCTACTGGGAGTTCCAGGAAATCAACGGCCGCCGCGCCCTGATCGCGGGCGATTGGAAAGTCGTGCAATACAATCTGACCAGGGAGCCACAAGGCGGAATCGAGCTTTACAACTAAGGTGATGACATTGACGAAAGTCACAACCTCGCCGCCGCCTAACCGGAAATGGTCGAACGTCTCACCAAGCTGATGAATGCCGCCCGGGCTCCCAGCAAGCTCTTCCCCTTCCATGTCCTCGATCAACTTGGCCAGAAGTGATCCTTCATCCGTAGCTGGGACTTGAAGTCCCAGTCCGTCGTCGGGACATCCTGTCCCGACGAGCCACGCCGGATCTGGAATTCACCACCGCCACTCGATGCCGGCGAAGAAGCTTCGTCCGTCGCCCGGAAGGAACTGGCGTTGCTCCGCTCCGCCCGCGTTTTCGACCGCGCCGGTGGTGGCCGCGTAAACCTTGTCCGTGAGGTTCCTGGCCTCGACAAACCACGACAGCCCCTCCGGCTGCCTGCGTCCGAAGCGGAATCCCAACAAGGCATGCGAATCGGCGGCGAAGGTATTGCGGTGATCGATCCACGTTTTTTCCGGCACCCACTCAAACGTCGGCCCGACATACCAGCCATCGCGATGTTCCCACATCATTTCACCACGGATCAAATGCGGGGGCAGCCCCGCAAGAGTGTTGTTGCCATAAACCGGATCGCCATCGAAACGGAATCGACCATACGTCCACGCCGCGCGCCCGACGAGTCGTTGGTCCGGATCGTCATCCCAACCCGCGCCAATGAAATCGAACTCGGTGAACCATTCGATGCCCTCATGAATGGTGCGCGAGGCATTGATCGTACCGGTCTGCCCGATGAATGCGGGCGGCGGCAATTGCACGGTGAGCAACTCGTTGCGCACACGCCCGTGATACGCCGACACATCCCAGCGAAGCGCCCGGTGGCTGCCCCGGGTGCCGATTTCAACCGTGGTGGCCGATTGCGCGCGGGTGGCCACCACCGCAGTGCCCGCCTCGCTGAACGACGGCGGCTCATGGCTGCCACTCACGTTGGCGTAGATCTGGGTGCTCCCGGTCTCATAAAGCAAACCGACTTTCGGTGAAACATCCGTAAAGCTCCGGTCATAGCTGCTGTTCGGCGGAGTCGGGCCGAAGATGCGGTCGTTCTTGCGGCGGTTGTCCGATGCGGAAACCCCAAGCACGCTGGTGAATCCCGCACCGAGATCAAGGCGGCTCTCGAAGAATGCTTCGAGATTCTCCGCGGTTTGCTCGTTCTGCTGGAGCAACGCCCCGCGATTTCCTCCAACGTTGGCGAAGTTCGCCGCCTTGGTTTCCCCACGAGAGTAGTGGGCACCTGCCCGAATCCCGTGGTCACGGCCAAACAACTCACCATCATACCGGAGCGTCACGCCCAGCACGAGGTCGTTCGAGTTCTGATCAATCACCTGGAAAATCGGATGATCGAGGTCCTTGTGCGTCCATACCGCGAGGAAATCCCACGTGTTCGCACCATTCACCACCGTGGTTCGCGAAGCGATCCGGTGGAGATCGAAGTCGCGCTTCTGGTCATTCGCCACATTCGCCGGAGCGGTCTGGCGGGGATTTTCCCGCAGCTCCGCCTTGGTCAGATTCCCCGGAAGCTCAGAATCCGTGAGCACCGAGGTGAAGAACCATCGCGTCTCCACATGATCCGCCACCCGCCAACCAACATTCGCGAATAGACGCTGCGTGTTCTGCCGGGCATGATCCCGGAAGCCATCCTGATACGCCTGCGACAAGCTGAGATACGCGTCGTGCGAATCGTTCGCCATGCCATATGCCACACGGGCACGCAAGTAATCGAACGAGCCACCTTCGATGCGCAGCGAGCCACCCGGTGCGCTGCGACCGGTGTGCGAGACGTAATCGATGGCACCACCCAAGGTGGATCCGCCGGCGGCCAGCGCGTTGCCGCCGCGCCAGATGCGGATGTGCGAGGCCGCCAGCGCGTCGATCGCCTGCATGTCGAATCCGCCGTCCGCGAGGTTGATCGGCACGCCATCCTGCATCACGCGGATGCCGCGCCCGTGGAACGTGCGCTGGATGCCCGACCCACGGATCGAGAGGCGGGCCTCATCGGATCCAAACCGCGGCTGCGCAATCACCCCGGGCGAGAGCGCGAAGGTATCCGCCATCGTGCTGGACCGGCCGGTGAGGAACCGCTCGGCACCCACGACCTCCGCCCCGCCGGGTACCCCGCGGATGTCCTCGCGGGCCGCCACCTCGTCCGGCACGGTGAGCGAGGATGGAGCCGTGAGGGAATTCACAATGAGCTCCTGAAGCTCGGAACTTTGAGGGAACAGCAACGGCGCGGTTCCCAACGACAGGAATATAATGGTGAAATTGAACTTCATAAATTTTGTTAGATAATCGATTGAAAATTTGGGTGATGTGTGGTCATGGACCGTGGCCCGGGCGTCCCGCCCGCAGCCTGATGATTCCCCCAGCACGTAGGCTTGCTCGTGAGAGCAAGGTGCGGTGGAGCCTGACTACGCCATCGGATCGCGGTTTCACAACCGCGCCTACACAAGGCAAGTCACTTACACATTCGTCAGAATGTTCAATGGCGGCGGCACCGGAGGCGCCTCACGGCCATTACCGTGAACATCAATGGGAGCAACAAACCCCACCGATGGCAGATCCGTGCCACGGATCACCCCGGCGCTCACAACGCGGGGAGGCACCATGTCTTGCAGCATCTTCAACTGCGTGAATCGCGGCGACGGCAACGGCTCCGTGGAATCCGTGCCGGGGGCTTTCGTATCCGCAATGCTTTTGCATAGCTGGCACGGACGCTCACCACTGAAGGTATCAATGGCACCCTGCACCAGGCCGTTTTCCGCAGAATACGACGCTAGCATCGTCGCCCACGCCACCCCCTGCAACATGGCATATGGGCCGCCCGCGAGATGCAGGCAGCCAAGACAGACCATGAGAATGCGCAATGCCCTTTTCAAAATCGTGCGGGATGGGTAAATCCTTCGGGGATGTTTACCCCAATGTCAACGCCATCGCGGATCAACCGTAGCTGGGACTTGCAGTCCCAGTCCGTCGTCGGGGACATCCTGTCGCCGGACACTCACGGCAACCGCCATATCTCACGCAGTCTCTCATGCTCCGCCTTCGGCAGTAGCACGTAAACCGGGCGCTTGGTCGGATCGAGCTTGGCAATGAGTTTGCGCATCTCGTCCTCGCTCATCGTCGTGCATCCGGCGGTGGCGCGCGCACCATCCGCCCGCCAGATCTGGATGAAAATCGATGATCCCGCGCCCGCCACGATGTCGGGAGCTGCATTGTGCGCGATGAACACTTTGAGCGAGTGTGCGTGATCGTTCTGCCGCATCTGCCCCTTCTTCTCCCACTCCGCGCGCAGTTCATGCGGATTGCTAGGAATTTGCTTTTGGCGTGAAGGCCGTTGAAAGAGCGACTGTCCGGACCGGAGGCGGGGGAAAAGGGGGGGGGCATTCAAAACGCCGCCGCGCTGAATGCGCATTGTTTGCAGTCGCCGTGGTTGGTGGATGCCTGTCCTTTTGCTTGTGGTTTTGGTTTGGCAGCGCCTTTTCCTTTTGGATCCTGATTGGCTTCAAGCTCTTCGGGGGTCACCTTGCTGGGGACGCCCTCGGCCGGGACATCGGCCTTGGCGGTCCAGAGGATGGCGTTGAGGACCAGCTTGCGTTGGTTATCGTTGCCCCAGTTGTGGTGGAAATGGCCGCCGGTGAAACCGAAACCGCGGCCTCCGTCCTTGCGCTCAAATGCCCAGGCGGTGGTTTGCGGGATCTTGGCGGCGACCGCCTTGCGGACCGTAGGATTCCCCGAATGCGGGCCATCCTTGCGGCTCATCGTGCTGTCCGGCGCGATTGCGCTGAGGATGTGGGTGAGCTGGCCTTTGGCGGGATCTGCGAAGCGCATGTGGAAATACCATTCGTCACGGATCGTGTAGGGTTGAAGTCCGCTGCTGATCGGGTGCTGGGGAAACCCCTTGAATTCCGCATCCCAATGCGGGTTGACGCTCCAGTGTTCCTCGAAGAAGCCGCCCATCCAGTCGAGCATTTCCGGTCCGCCGTTGTCCTTCGGGAATTCGACCGCGTAGTGCAGGCACAGGAGGCCGCAGCCGCGTTTGATCTCGGCGGCGAGTTGTTGCAAGCGGTCATCCTGGAGCAGCAGGTGGTGTTTTCCGCCGTCGCAGTAAATGAGAACGGTGTCGGCGGAGGCCAGTTCCGCCTTGCTCGGCCAGTCGGCATTGAGTTTCACGGTGGTCTTGATCGGCAGGCCGCTCTCATCGAGGCATTTTTTGAGCAGAAGCACACCGGCATTGTGTTCGTGCTGACCAGGGCCGTGGGATGGTTTGCCGGCGATCAGGATCGCGTGCTTGTGGGCAGCGGCTTGTTCGGCGAAGGCGGGCATGGCGAGAGTCAAGCAGGAGGCAAGGATAGTCAGTGGTTTTTTCATGACGTGATGTGAATGTAGGTTACTTCAATGAGCGGGCATCGGCAACGGTCTCGTTGTTATGGCCGATGGTGGTGCTGAAAACGCGGGTCTTCTTTGGACCGTAGAGGTTCGTCCATGCGACAACGGCTTCCTGTTTGCCCTGCTTGCCGCGAGCGAGCACATGGATGGATGCTGATGCTAGGAATTTGCTTTGGGGGTGAAGGTCGTTGAAAGTGCCGGTGGCCGGACCGGAAACGGGAAAATGGGGGTTGCGGGGGAAAAGGGGAATGATGCAAATCCTCTAAGCACTCTCTCATGAGGAGAACATGTATCCCGAACGCACGGAGCGCTCCTCCCTCAAGGGTTGTACTCGGGAGCTTCGAAATAGTCATCGTCGTCAATGTCTGGAATTCCGATGACAAGGACGCGCATCCTGCCGCTGGCACCATGCACGATTCCGGGTGGAATGTGAACCAAACTGCCTTTGGAAACCGGATGATCGACCCCATCAAGGGAAACGGTCCCACCACCATCCACGACGTAGTAAATCTCAGTCGATCTCTTGTGGAAATGGGGCTTGGATCCGTCAATATCGACGGCATGGGCCCATGCAGCTGGGGAAAGCACTTTGTCCTCGTGGCTGATCAGCCGGTCCCGCCACCCGCACGCGCTTCGTTCTCGTGGTGTATGTCCCTCGTGGCGGACAAGCAAGGGAGCGGGTTTCGTGGCTGAGTTTGGGTCAGATCTCATGTCTCATGGAATTTCGGGAAATAAAAAAGCATGCACTGCCCGCAAAGCGGTAACCGCATGCGGTAGATTCTCCAATCTACAGGTGGATATGTCAAACACAGCGGCCCCGACCATGCATCAGCGCCATCATCGGAGCGCTTTAGAGCATTTCCAGTAATTGTGTAGCCGCAGAAAGTGGCGGCGGATTGCATCCGCCATGCCAAATATATTACGATAATAGGCATGGCGGTTAAAAACCGCCGCCACGGGTCTATCACCTTGATTGCCAGGAATTTACTTTTCGCGTGAAGGCCGTTGAAAGAGCCGGTGGCCGGACCGGAGGGCGGGGAAAAGGGGGTTGATTGCTAGGAATTTGCTTTTGGCGTGAAGGTCGTTGAAAGAGCCGGTGGCCGGACCGGAGGGCGGGGAAATGGGGGTTGCCTCAGCGTTTACCGACGCCGACGCACCAATAGACATCCGAGGCCGAGGACGGCGATGAGCGGCGAAGAGGGTTCGGGAATGATGGCTCCGCTCACCGTGATGTCGTCAAAAACGATTGTCCGATTGTTGGTGGTGGAATTGTTGTAGTGATAGAAGCGGAATTCCACCTCACCCGTCACTCCCTCTGCGAGGGCACCGTACACCGCCGCCATGTCATATGTAACGTCGCTATAAACGGCCTCGGTGCTCATGGATGAACCAAGGTTGTTCGCGAAATTATCAAGGCTGGTACGCACGAAGGTGCTCCGTTCGAGGGTACCCCCTCCAGCCCCGAACTTGAACATGAGCGTCGTAAAATCAACTGGGTCAGTCAACGTGAGGGTGAAGAAAAAGTATCTGTCCCCATCGAATGCCGCTGTTTCACTAGTCACAATGCCGCCGGTATTGGCCTGATAATTCAGCCCTAGGTTCTCGGTACTCGCCGGGGCGGTGCTGCGTTCTGATGGAGCCCCGCTTGCGGCGACGATATTGCTCGCCGAAACGCCTGGATGGGTGGACGTCGGCGCGAGCAACGTCGTCCCGTCGAAATCGTAGAGGGCCAGCACTGCGGCACTGGCGGTTTGCCCGTGGGCCAAAAGTGTGGCGGTCACAAGGGCGTAAGCACCGCTGGCCAATCTGAAGGTGGGGGATTTGTATTTCGAACTCATAGAGCGCAGATTATCTGACTTCAGGATTGCAATTCAACCTTATTAATCCGGCAATAAAATACTAGCGTATATAGGGGACTATGTTACAAATCGGCATGGCAACGCGTGATGTTCGC
>JBLRWN010000034.1:0-35539 GCA_047921195.1 Luteolibacter sp.
GGTTGCAAACCGCCGCCACGCTCCCGTTCCTTTCTCCTCGTCCTCACCCTCCTCCTCCCGCTCCCCGCCCTCGCCGACCCCTACGAGCGCTTCAAACGCGGCAACCACGACATCGAAACCCTCATCGAAGTCGTCCCCCAGCTCGCCGATCCCGCCAAGCGCGACGAAATCCGCGCCCTCCTCACCGAAGCCGATCCGCCGCCCGCCCGCCAACTCGTCACCCTGCTCCGCCATCCCATCCTCGCCGTCCGCCTCGGCGCGCTCGAAATCCTCGAAGAACTCGCCGGCGGCGACCTCACCTACAACCCGTGGGTTTCCGCCGAATCTACCGAAAACACCGCCGCCCTCGCCCGCTGGGATGCCTGGGCCGAGCGACCCACCCGTGCCGAAAACTCCGAGCTCTTCTCCGAAGAACAACGCCGCACCTACCTCCAGGACATCCTCGGCGAAGACGACGACAAGGCCTCCCGCGCCCGCCGCATGCTCGAAGCCGAAGGCTTCTCCGCCGTCGGCTTCCTGGAGGAATTCCTCCAAGCCACCCCGACTCTTCACCCCGGCCACCGCACCCGCGTCCGCGAGGCGCAATACCAGATCACCCTCGCCCGCCCGCTGGGCGACCAAGCCGCCATCACCGCCCGCCACCTCGCCCTCGGCAGCCGCGACCAGGTGCTCGCCGCCCTCACCACCATCCGCTCCGCCGGCCTCCTCGCTCTGCCCATCCTGCGCGATTTTATCGCCCATCCCGACGCTCTCATCCGCGAAATGGCCATCGATGCCATGCTCGTCACCGGCGGTGCCTCCTCCGTCCCCATCATCGCCCCCATCGTCACCGAAGAACCCGACGTCAACGTCATCCACGGCGTCCTCCGCCGCCTCCGCGACGTCCCCGGGCAGCCCTCGATCGATCTCGTCGCTACCTTCCTTGAACATCCCAGCGAAGACCTCCTCATCTCCGCCATCCAGACCACCCTCACTCTCGCAGGCGACCAACGCGAAATCTCCTTCGGCCGCTCCCGCAACGAAACCACCGCCTCACCCACCGACGCAAAAGTCATCGCCCACCTCGACGACCCGCGCTGGCGCGTCCGCACCGCCGCCCTCGAATACATCGCCAAACGCAACCTCACCCGCGCCGCCGAGCAATGCATCGCCATGCTCGAAGACCCCGACGACTTCGTCCGCTTCGCCGCCATCTCCGCCATCTCCGCCCTCGGTGCCAAGCAGGCCTTGCCCAAACTCAAAGCCCTCTTCCTCGCCGACGACTCCCTCGCCGGCCCCGTCTTCGAAGGATACGGCAACATGCGCGTCACTCCCGACGCCGAACTCCTCGCCGCACTCGACAAGGCCTCCACCGACGCCCGCCTCGCCGCCGTCCGCGCCGCCGAATCAAACAGCACGCTCCGCAACCTCCTCCTCCGCTTCGCCAACGACCCCGACCTCGACGTTGCCAGCGCCGCCCTCCGCGCCATCGCCGGAAATTCCAGCAACCTCGAAAACAACGACTTCGCCAGCGCCATCGTCACCGCCCTGCGCTCCGGCGAACCCGCGAAATCCGAAGCCGTCCTCGAACGTCTCAGCATGCCCCGTGGCGAAGGCGTCGACCCGCGCGTCCTCGAAATCCTCGGCGGCGGCTTCGTCGAAATCGAAACCACCGCCCTTGACGCCCTTTATCAGGCATTCTCCGAACCTGGCCGCGACCTCGCCGCCGCCGAAGGAGCCGCCGCCGCCCCCGCCATCCCGCAGGCCCAGGCCGCCCTCATCGAGGAACTCGTCCGCCGAACCACCCCCGAAAATCCACCCGGCGACCGCTTTCGCGCCGCCCTCAACCTCATCAGAGCCTCCCACACCGAGGGCTTCGCCATGCTCGCGCGAGAAATGCCCGAGTTCACCACCGCGCAGAAAAGCGCTATCGCAGAGGCGCTCTACAACCCCACCTCCAGCGAGGCCATCCCGCTGCTCACCGAGCTGCTCCGCTCGCCCGTCGCCGAAGTCCGCAGCCAGGCTGCGCGCGCCGCGCTCTCAAACGAAAACGCCCCCGTCTTTCCCGCCCTCCTCCTTGAGGAACTCATGCGCGATGGCACCGCCCTCGAACCTCACGAAATCTACGGCTACCCGTTCGAGTCCATCGTCCGCTCCGGGGCCATGCGCTCGCCGCTCACCAGTTGGGCGCTCGGCGTCCTCCAGGATGAAACCAAATCCACCCCCCTCAAAGTCCTCGCCACCATCGCCGTGCGCGGCACCCCCAGCCGCCCCATCACCGAAGCCCTCAAATCCCTCGCCACCTCGCCCGACCCCCACCTCCGCCGCGCGGCCATCCACGCCCTCATCGATTCCCAACCCTCCGAACTCAATACCCTCGCCGATGCCATCCTCGCCGACGAACACGCCGCCGTCCGCGTCATCCTCCCGTCCTCCCTCAACCTGATGGACGCCGGATGGAACCACCAGTTCTCCGACCTCCACATCGTCAACGACGCCCGCTGGAGCAGCAGCGACGCAAGCAGGCCCCGACTCACCGCCGAACTCCGCGAAACCTTGCGCAAACTCCTCAACCACGACCCCTCCGCCCGCGTGCGCTTCGAAGCCGGATTCGCCCTGCTCACGCAAAACGTCGATTTCGATGTCGATGCCTTCGCCGCCTCTGTCCCACAGGTCCCCACCGATGCCAACGCCCGCCGCCGCATCTCGCGCTGGCTCTCTAACAACGCCGAACGCGCCTCCCCCGGCCTCCGCCCGCTCCTCTCCGTCGTCGAAACATCCGACATCTCACCCAAGAACATGCAGATTCTGCAACGGCGCGTACAGCCGTCCGGCAGCGGCGGCTTCGCCACCTTTGCATCGCTCGCCGCCGCCACCGCGCCCACCGAGGGCGAAGGCCTGCTCGAACCCGCAACCGAATCCGACGATCCCGTCGAACGCGCATCGCTCGCTCTCGTCTATTTCTTCAAACCCGGCTGCCCCGAGTGCGTCCAGGCCAAGCAATTCATCGACGCCGTCCGCCGCGATTTCCCGCTCCTCGACGTCCACGAACACAACATCCTCGACTCCCACGGCATCGTCCTCAACCAGATCCTCAGCTCGCGTTTCTCCGTCCCCTCGGCCCAACATGGTATCAGCCCGTCCGTCTTCACCCAGGGCGGCTTCATCATCCGCGACGACATCAACCCCCGCACCCTCGCCGAGCTGCTCGACGCCACCATGCGCCTCGCCCAGGACGACGCCTGGCTCGAAACCGGCGAGGAAGAGGAACAACAGGCCGCCGAGATCATCGACCGCCGCTACGCCGCATTCACCCTGCCCATCGTCATCGGCGCCGGCTTGTTGGATGGCGTCAACCCGTGCGCCTTCGCCACCATCATCTTTTTCCTTTCCTACCTCCAGATCGCCCGCCGCACTCCGCGCGAAATGCTCATGGTAGGAGCCGCCTTCATCTCCGCCGTCTTCCTCGCCTACCTCGCCGCCGGCCTCATCCTCCACCAATTCCTCGCCACCATCAACGATCGCTTCGCCGGCATCCAGTTCTGGATGAACCTCACCTTCGCTGCCCTCGCCCTGCTCGCCGCATGGCTCTCGTTCCGCGACGCACTCCGCGCCCGCGCCGGCCGCCTTGGCGACATGACCCTCCAACTCCCGGAATTCCTCAAGGAGCGCATCCGCGGCACCATCCGCAAAACCAGCCGCGCGCGCCACTTCGTCATCGCCGCCTTCATCTCCGGCATCATCATCTCACTGCTCGAACTCGCCTGCACCGGCCAGGTCTACGCCCCCATCATCTATCAGATCCAGCAGGGCAACCTCCACGCCCTCACCTGGCTCGTCATCTACAACCTCGCCTTCATCACCCCGCTCGTCGTCATCTTCCTCCTCGCCTACAGCGGCCTCCGCAGCGAAACCCTCGTCACCTTCCAGAAAAAACACACCTTCGGCGTCAAACTCGCCCTCGGCATCCTCTTCGTCGCCCTCGCCGCCTTCATTCTCCTCGCCCCCCGCCTCCTGTGAAAAACGGAGTGCGGACTTCAGTCCGCCACCCCCTCCGTTCCCTCCTCATCACCGGATATTCACCGAAATGATCGGCCTTCGGAAACACCCACGGCGAAACTGCCCATGGTCATGAAACTGCGGCCACGAGACGTGTGAATACCCCCCGCCATGAATCCACATCGGCGAGGGATGAAAAATCGCCCGCACCGGCCTCCGCGACCTTCGCATATCGAGCGTCTCGAATCCCTCCACCGGCTGCACCATTTCCCTGCCAAACGGCTCCTGCGCCCACTCCGGCCCGGAAACAGGCACCCAATTCCTGATGAATTCCCGATCCGCCTCACTCAACGTCTCCAACGAAATCTCAAACCACCGCCTGTCCGAAGATCGGATGATTTCCACCGTTTCATCGGTTTTCGCAATCAAACGCGCATGCAGCGTCCTCCCATCATTCGCCGTCAGAATCCTCTCGAATGCGAAACCCGAAAGATTCGAAACCACCAAAACCCAAACGCTCAAAACAAACGTGTATCGTGTTTTTGATGTTTTCATGGCGATCAAATTACGGATGTGATGTTTATAATTTGATAATATCGCACGACATCCCACGCCCCTCAAGCCTGTTTCCCATCATTCCCTCATCATCCCACGCTTGCGCCCGGCGCACGGGCGGGTTATCCGCTGCGCATCGCTCGCACGTCATTCAGCCTCCTTCTCGCCCGCCGGTATCTCAACCCCCGGCGCGCAACGCTTTCCTCGTTTACCCTCATATCCCTTGTCGGAGTGATGCTCGGGGTGCTCGTGCTCGTCGTCGTCATGGCCGTCTATGCCGGCCTCGAACGCGAGGTGAAAGGCCGCCTGCTCGGCTTTACCCCGCACATCCTCCTGCAAAACCACGAATTCGGATTCGTCGATGAAAACG
Source organism: Luteolibacter sp. (assembly GCA_047921195.1). Classification (GTDB taxonomy): domain Bacteria; phylum Verrucomicrobiota; class Verrucomicrobiia; order Verrucomicrobiales; family Akkermansiaceae; genus Luteolibacter. The sequence continues at coordinate 4,904 of JBLRWN010000034.1, forward strand.
GCGAGTCCACCGCCCGCGATTGGCGGGCCGATGCGGAAATGGCGCGCTTGCTTCCCGGTGTCGAGGGTGCCACACCATTCATCTCCGACAACGTCATCATCGATTTCCACACCTGGCAGCGTCCGGTCCAGTTCCGCGCCATCGATGGCGAGGACGAGGCACAGGTCGCCGGCATCGAGGCGATGCTCGACCAGGAAAACCACCCCGGCTCCCACGCAGACGTCGGCATCGACGACGCCGTGGTCGTCTCCTCGCAACTCGCCGAGCAACTCCGCCTCCAGGTTGGCGATGTCGTCCGCCTCTACTCGACGCGCAATTTCGAGGAAGTCATGGCCGCATACCGCGCCACCGAAAACCCTCCCATCCGCGAGGCTTTTTCCGAATCCTGGCGCTCCGCGAAAACCGCACTCGAGGAAGGATGGGCCACCGGAGAATCCGGGGCCTCTACCATTCCCACCGACACCTACAACGCGATCCTCACCCACATCAACGCGATCCTCGCCGAGACCATCCGCGCGCCGGAGCGCGCCCTGCTCACCGAATTCCTCGACCGCCTCGACGAATCCGAAAACGACGCCGAAAACCGCCTCGCCCGCTTTACCGCCGATCAACGAGCCGCCCTCGCGGAAACCATCGAGGCCCTCGAAAAAACCGAAGCCGATCAAATGGACGGCGACATCCTCCGTGGCCTCCGCCAACTCGTCCTCCCCCGCGAGGTCGAAGTGGTCGGCATCTACCTCGCCTCACAACTCGCGATCACTCCGGACTTGTTCATCCCGATCCCGCTCGCCCAATCGCTCGCCGGCCTCGACGACGGCGTGCAAGGTATTTCACTCCGGCTCCAGGACCCCTACGCCGCAGAATCCGTCCGCACCGCGATCTCTAAGGAACTCGATCCCGATGCCTGGCGGCTCATCACCTGGGGCGAACAATACCAGGCGTTCTTCGCACTCATCAGCCAGCAGCGCGTGATGATGTATTTCGCCCTCTCGTTCATCGTCCTCGTCTCCGCCTTCTCGATGATGGCCGTCATGTTCACGGTCACCATCCAGAAACGCCGCGAAATCGGCGTCATGAAGGCCCTCGGTGCGGCCCCCGGCCAGATCGTGCGCGTCTTCCTCTATCAGGGCATGCTGCTCGGTGTGCTCGGTGCCTTGCTCGGCGTCGGCCTCGGCCGCCTCGTCATCCACTTCCGTGGCCCGGTCCAAAGCGTGATGCGCTCAATCGGCTTCGACCCATTCTCCATGCAGTTCACCGGCTTCGACACCCTGCCCGCCCACAACAACCCGGTCGAGCAGGCGGTCATCGCACTCATGGCGTTCGTCCTCTGTTCGCTCGCCGCCCTCGTCCCCGCCTTTTTCGCCGCCCGCAGCGATGCGGCAAAATCCCTTCGCAACCTCTGATTTCCCCATGCAAGTCTGGATCATCCGCAACGGGGAGAAAAACGGCCCGCTCCCCGATTTCACCGTCCGCCAAGGCATCGAAAACGGCCAATACACCGCCGACACCCCGGCATGGCACGAGGGCCTCGACGCATGGACGACGCTCGGGAAAATCGCGGTGTTCGAAAGCGCTTTCGATGCACCCGCGCCTGAGGAATCGCGCCACCTCGAGCATACTCCACCGCCGATCCGCCAATCCACCCCCACGGCGGGCCTCCACCTTGTCCGCCGCTTCTGGGCGCGGATGGTCGATATCAACATCCACATCACCTTCTCGCTGTTGTTTCTCTACGTGGCCAACTTCGATATTGGCACGATTCTGGCAAGCCGCTGGCTGGTCATCCTTTTGCTCGTTTCCTGGGCACCGATCGAGGCCATCCTCATCCACTTCCACGGCACCACGCCGGGCAAATGGCTCCTCGGCATCCGCGTTTGCAATGAAGACGAATCGCCGCTCTCACGAAAACAATCCGCATGGCGAGCCTTCCGCGTGGTGATCGCCGGCCTCGGCCTCGGCCTGCCATACGTCATGCCCTTGTGCTTGATCATCAGCTACTGGATCACCCGCAGAATCGGCCGCACCATCTGGGATCACCTTGGCGGCCATCGGGTGATTTTCCGCCCGATCCGCCTCACCCGCTACTTCGCCGTCGCCGGTGTGCTTCTCATCGTCTCGCACCTCCAGGTCGCCGTGATCGCACCATACATCATGCCCGTCTATCAGGAGGCATTTCCTTCCATGCGCGAACATTTCGAGAAAAACCCGCCCCGCCATTTCCCGCCCCGCCACGCGGTGCCACAACGCTGAGTTGTAAAATTTCCCTTCGCCGCCGCGCTGCCTCCGGTGAGGGCTCCTCGCGCGTCTCCCAAGCGTAGGCGCGATTGTGAAATCGCGACTCAATGAACCAGGCGATGTCACCTCGAAAGCACACACGGATTTGCCCGGCTGCCCCGCAGCATTCCATTCACTCAACATTCACCCGCACCACAAGAGTGTGGTGCCTCCGGACGAAGGACGCGCCGGAGGGCCGACACTCCTGTCGGCCATGAGAATGAATTGAGAATGCCCGGCTGCCCCGCAGCATTCCAATCACCCAACATTCACCCGCACCACAAGAGTGTGGTGCCTCCGGAAGTGGATATACGTGTCCTTTGGGAAAAGTCCGGAATGTAGGCGCGTTCGTGAGAACGCGGGGTCTTGCGTTTCGACGGAGGGTTATTGGAACTGATCGGCGAGGGTCATTTTGATGAGGGATTGATAGGGCACGTCGCGTTTGTTGGCCTCGATTTTGATCGATTCGAGGAGGGTTGCGGGCATGCGAAGGGAAATGGTCTCGGAGGAGAGTTTCAGATTCGGCAGCGCGATGCGCACGGCCTTCGAGAGATCGAGATGGTCGGTGCTATCGGCGGGTTCGGTGGGAACCTGAAGGGTGGTGGTTTTTCTAGTAGCCATAGGATTTCCTTTCGCGGGAGTTCATGGGGCGCGCAGAGATGATGCGGATGAGCGGATGGCGGAGTGTGAAGGTGATGCTGAGCGGTCGCTGGTGACAGGAGGTGCCAAAGGCGTGCCAGCGGAATTCGGCGGGTGTGGAGTGTTTGGGGTCTTCAAGGATGCGGAGGTCTGCGGCGAGGAAGATCGATTCGGCCTCCGGGCATCCGACTCCGTGCTTATCGTGGTTTTTCGTGGCATTCGCCTCGTCCCACTGGAATCCGGTGATGGCGGTCCAATCAATCATGCTCGCACGGTTGTATATGGCAGAAATATACGAATGTCAAGACGAGGATCCGCGTTAACGTCCTGCCTTTTTGGATGACGGGCGACATGTCGCCCTGATCGAAAGCGGCGTCGTGTCGTCGCACTCCGTGAACTCTCCTCCATGATCGACCAAGGACGCGCCGGAGGGCCGATACTCCCTACGAACTTCCCCAGTGAATGTTGAATCGTGGCGGCGGTTTGCAACCGCCATGCCATACTAAACCGGGGCTTGGCGGATGCAATCCGCCGCCACGGCCCACTCCGTGCCAACGCAGTTAGTAACGGTTTTGTCCGCCGCAGGCGGTTGATGCTCCTGTCGGCCATGAGAATGAATGGAAAATGTCCGGCTGTCCCGCAGCATCCCATTCACCCGGCCTTCCCCTTCCAAAATCAACAATCCAAAATCAACAATCAACAATCTTCACTCCGCAATCTCTTCCTCTTCCCACCGATGACTGATCACTTTTCACTCGGCACTTCCTCCTCCCTCTCCGCCGAAGGCGGCACCGTCCTCATCGAATGGAACCGCCCAGAGGAATGCGACTCCCGCTCGACGATCCGCTGGATCGTGAGTAAATCAGGGACGGTGCTGAGTCATAGACACTGTCCGCCGCATGCGTGCTGAGTGATTGCCGCCAACCCGCCGAGAACCTCCCGATCCCATCCGTGAAATACCGAATCGAACTCAAGCCCAAAGCCGAGAAGGATCTCAAGCGCCTCCCAAACCACCATAACTTGACATATCACCGCAGTCATGTATTCATTTCCGTATGACAAAAATCCTCACCCTGCGCCTCGAAAGCGAATTGCTCGGCAAGGCGGAAGCAAGAGCGATGCAGCTTGGGCTGGACCGCGCGAAATACGTCCGTGCCCTGATCGAAGAAGACCTCGCGGCGGCCCCCAGGTCGGGACATCAATTTACCTCGGAGGATCTGGTCGGCATGTATGAGGGAAGCGGATACACGGCCGACAATTCAAGCGTGCGCAGCCAACTGCGCGCGAAGGCCGGGAGGGCGCGCGGATGAAGGAAATCGCGGATACCGGATTGATCGTGGCATTGCTGACACGCAACGATCCCCACCATGGCTGGGCGTTGGATGCGTTTCGCAGACACTGCCCATTCCATACCTGCGATGCCGTGCTCGCGGAGGCGGCAAGTTTTTTTCCAAACCCCACAGGTTTGTTGCGGTTGGTTTCCCGCGGGGATTTGGTCATCGATACGACCTTCAGCCTGGCGAAAGAAGCGGCACCCGTTCTCGATCTGGCTGTAAAATACGCTGACCGCCCCATGGATATCGCCGACGCCTGCCTTGTCCGCATGAGCGAACTCAACGCCCGCTGCCGGATCTGGACGGTCGATCGTTCGGACTTTACGATCTACCGCCGCAACAACCGTCACCCGATCCCCTGCGAGTTTCCTCCCCAATGAACGTCCGTGGCGCCTGCGGCGCTGTCCTTGGTCCTTAGTCGAGCTTGGAGTCATGCGGCTGCGCCGCGTCCGTAGTCCGTAGTCTTTGGTCGAGCTTGGTGTCGAGCGGAGCGCAGTTCAAGCTCTGGTCATACGCATCTCATGCAGAGATCATGAAAATCGCCAAAGCGCTTCTTCATGATCGACCAAGGACCAAGGACCAAGGACCAAGGACCAAGGACCAAGGCTCCCGCATCGTGGGAACGCGCCGGAGGGCAACACTCCCTATGAACTTCTCGTGGAAATGGCCACAAAAGGCACAAAATTCACAAATTGGCTAATACGGCATTCCTTGATTTTGTGCATTTTGTGCTTCTTGTGGCAAAGATTCCACAGACCCGGTTTATCCCAGCTTTGTCCGCCCATCGGCGGTGCGAACTCCTGTCGGCCATGAGAATGAATGGAGAATGCCCGGCTGTCCCGCAGCATCCCATTCACCCATCATTCACCCGCCTACGCCCTGACGGGACTCCGGCGCGGCAAGCCCGCACCACATGAGTGTGGTGCCTCCCGAGCCGCAACCGCATCTTTCTTTCACTGATCACTGATCACCCGGCACTCTCTTCCACTGATCACTGATCACTCGGCACTCCTCTTCCCGAATATCCCAATATCGAATCTCCAATCTCCATTGATTTTCCTTCCCCTCCCGCGCCTTTCCGTTAGCGTTTTCCTGATCATGAAACGCCGGTCTTTCCTCTCCCTCTCCGCGCTTTCCGCCGTGCCGGTGGTGGCTGTCGCGGCCGACGAAGGACCGGAAGCCGCATGGTGGGAGACCATCGACTCTGACGCGCTGACGTTCAAAGCCGTGTCCGGGGAAGGCAATCTTGTCCTGCAGGTGGAGTTGTTCCGCCCGCCGGAGGACGAGGTGACGCAAGTGACGGATGAAAAAGGCGACCATCAGCACTTCGCCTACAAGGGCAAAGAAATGCCCATGCGTTTCTGGCCCGGCCAATCCCTGCTCACCCGCTTCGACCTCACCTGGGACGGCAAGGCGATGAACATCCCGGAACGCTTCTGGAACGACCTCGCGGGCTTGCGCATCCAAACCACCACTCTCGACCCGCAAAAACTCAAACCGGAACTCCAATGGAAGGCCCATGAGTTCCTCGAAAGCCTCGATCAACCCCGCCTCTCCCTCTCCGCCGAGGGCGGCACCGTCCTCATCGAATGGAACCGCCCGGAGGAATGCGACGGCCGCTCGACGATCCGATGGATCGTGAGTAAGTCAGGGACGGTGCTGAGGCATAGGCACTGTCCGCCGCATGAGTGTTGAGTGATTGCCGCCAACCCAGGCACTCGAACACGCTTCATCCGCAGATCTTCGAGATCATGAGTGAATCAGCAAAGAGCGAGGTATCCAGAATCAGTGTCCATTGTTCCGATTGCTACCATGGCCGGTATGAACTGGTCACGCGGGACGAGGAGTATCCGATGTTGGATGGCAGCAGGATGATCCTGCCACGTGTGAATTATCTCCGGTGCGTGGAATGTGGTGAGGAGGTGCTGACGGAGGAAAGCGAACGATACATTCTCGGATACGGGCCTCCGAAAGTGGATATACGTGCGCTTTGGGAGAAGTCCGGAATGTAGGCGCGTTCGTGAGAACGCGGCGTCTTGCGTGTCTGCGGAGTCGTCCCCCCCTCGCTCTCACGAGCGAGCCTACGGGAATTGGATTCACAATTTCCCCAACCCTTCCAACGTCTTGAGGATCTCCTCAATCTGCTGAATCCGCGCCTTGGTGCGTTTGCCGAAGTGGGCGGCGAGTGCGGCGGGGTCGGGGCCGGTGGTGGGGAGGAGCTGCTGGATGGCGGTGACTTGGGCCGACAAGGCCGGGGGCCAGGCCGCTTGCGCGGGGGGATTGATGATTGTTGATTGTTGATTTTGGATTTTTGATGGAGAAGAGGAAGATTCGCCGAGGTCGATTTCTTTTTGCTGGGGCTTGGGGGTTGAATCGGGGGCTTGGTAGTCGGGGCGGAGCCAGCGGATGAGGCCGCGCTTTTCTTCTTCGGCGCGGGCGTGGTTGAGGGCGACAAGAGCCCTTGGGTGTGTGGAGCTAAAACTTCCGGGTTGCCGCCGCGCTTGCCGCACCTATCCTGCTCACGTGACCCCGATTTCCCGCATCCTCGCCACCGCGATTCTCGTCGCATTCGCAGCCCTCGTCCCGGCCGCCGCGCAACCGGCCGATGTCTACCGCTCGGTCGTCCGCATCGAAGCCGCCACCCAGGTGCCGGATTACTCGACACCCTGGAGCACCGGCAATTTCAGCCGAGGCATCGGCACCGGATTCATCATCGGCAAAAACCGCATCCTCACCAACGCCCACGTCGTCTCCAACGCCCAGTTCCTCCTCGTCACCGTTCACGGCAGCCCGGAGAAATACCCGGCGAAAATCGAGTTCATCGCCCACGATTGCGATCTGGCCCTTCTTTCCGTCGAGGATTTCCGCGACTTCGAGGATTTTCCGGTTTTCGAGCTGGGCGACGCGATCCCAGTGCTTGAATCCGAAGTCCGCGTCATCGGCTACCCGATCGGCGGTGATCGCATCTCGGTGACGCGTGGCGTGGTTTCCCGCATCGATTTCCAACCCTACTCGCACACCCGCATCGATTCCCACCTCGTCATCCAGATCGACGCCGCCATCAATCCGGGCAATTCCGGCGGGCCTGTGCTGCAGGATGGCAGGGTCGTCGGCGTCGCATTCCAAGGGCTCCGCCAGGCGGACAACACCGGATACATCATCCCGACTCCGGTGGTCCGGCGCTTTCTCAAGGACATCGAAAACGGCAGCTACGATCACTACGTCGATATCGCCATCTCGGATTTCCAACTCGTCAATCCCGCGATGCGCCGCGCCCTCGGCCTGCCAAACAATAGCAAGGGCGTCCTCGTCACCACCGTCGTGCCCACCGGCAGCAGCGACGGCCACCTGGAGGCTGGCGATATCCTGATGGCGATCGACGGGCTGGAAATCGACAGCACCGGCATGGTCGAGCTCGACGGCGAGAAGGTGACCTATCAGGAAGTCGTCGAGCGCAAGTTCGCGGGCGACAAGGTCGAGCTCCGCATCGTCCGGGGCGGCACCTGGCACGACATTGAGATCGAGCTCAAACCGCTGGATTGGGCGCGCAAGATGCTCGCCGTTCACTACGGGAAAAGGCCGCGCTATGTGGTGTTCGGCGGGCTCGTTTTCCAACCACTCAACACCAACCTGTTCGCCAGCGAGAAATTCACCGACGTGACCGTGCGCCGCCTCTACACCGATTACGTCAACAAGGGGCTGTTTCAGAAACACCGCGACGTCGTCATTCTCACCCGCGTGCTTGGCGATGCCATCAACAGCCACCTGCCCGAATTCCAAGGTCGCGCCGTCGAACGGATCAATGGCGAGGAAGTCACCGATCTTGCCCATGCCCAAGCGCTGCTCGCCCGCGATCCCGACGATGGCTTCCATGTGATCGAATTGTTCGGTGCCAGCCGTCCGGTTGTTCTGCCCGCCTCGGGCATTGCCGCGGCGAACGCCCGCATCGCACGAAACTACGGGATTCAGCGCCCCTACAACCTGGAGGATTGATGGCCCGAACCGGTATCGCGCTCGGCTCGAATCTTGGTGACCGCGCCGCCAACCTCCGCGCCGCCCTCGATGGACTGCGGGAAATTTCCACGCCCGGTCAACCCGTCCTCGCAGCCGCGCTTTACGAAACCGCACCGGTCGGCTGCCCCGATGGCTCACCCGCATTCCTTAACACGGTGGTGGAAATCGATTGGGTAGGGGAGCCGCTCGATCTGCTGGGACACACCCGCGCCCTCGAATCCCGCCTCGGCCGCACCCCCAATCCGGTGCGCAACGCCCCCCGCCTGATCGACATCGACATCCTCTATTGCGGAGATGCCACCGTCGACCACCCCGACCTCCTCCTCCCGCATCCGCGCATGACCGAGCGGCTGTTCGTTCTCATGCCCCTCGCCGACATCCGCCCGGATTTCCAGATTCAAGGTCTTCTCCGGCCTGCGAAAGATATCCTCAATTCATTCAAGTCCGAAGAACCCCTTCCAACAAAAATCTCCCATCCAGCCTGGCCGGCCACGCATGCAAGCCAGGAGGTCCGTTGAAGGTGATGCAAAACGACTGGTTTGGCCGCGCGGCGAGCGACGCATCCACCTTCGCGAACTCACGAAAGAGACATTCGTCAGTGCGCTTGCCATTCACCTCCGCTATGGAATCTGCCATTGGGATTCGCTGATCGTCGCATCTGCCAAGGCGAGCGGGTGTGAGATCATCGACACGGAGGATCTCAATCACGGGCAGATTACGGTGGGGTGAAAGCGGTGAATCCATTTGTGTGAAATGCTTTCTAGCCGGCAGTTCTCCCACACAAGGAGGGGCGAAACGCGTTCGCCCACGCCCATGAGGTGACCATGGATTGAGCGAATGCGCTTTGCATGGCCTTACCATGGTCACGGCGGACACCCCCGTCTTCGCTGAAGCCATGATCAGCAAAACATGTCGGAAGCGCCTCCACGGCTCACATGAATGACATTCAATGACTTACATATGAATCCGAAAATGGGTGAACCTTGTGGACTAGACGCCAGGCCCACAAAAAAAGCCTCCGCCCTGGAGTGGACGGAGGCTTTTGGAAATGCGGTGTCGCGGGTTTACTTCGATGAGGAAACGTAGCTTGCCTGGCTTGCGCCTTTCTTGATCGTGCCTTGCTTGAGCCAGCTCATGGTCGAGCGCAACTTGGCGCCCACCTTCTCGATCGGGTGCGCGGCCTCGGCCTTGCGAATGGCGTTGAAGTTTTTGCAGCCGGTCTCGAATTCATTGGTCCACTCCTTGGCGAACTTGCCGGTTTCGATGTCCTTGAGCTGCTTGACCATCCGCTTTTTCACGGAGGCGTCGATGATTTTCGGGCCGACGGTGACGTCGCCGTATTCCGCGGTTTCGGAAACCGAGAAACGCATGCCTGCGATGCCCTGCTCGTTCATCAGGTCGACGATGAGCTTCAGCTCGTGAAGGCACTCGAAGTAGGCCATTTCGGGCTGGTAACCGGCTTCGACGAGAACCTCGAATCCGGCTTTGACGAGGGCGGTGGCACCACCGCAGAGGACGACTTGCTCACCGAAGAGGTCGGTGACGGTTTCTTCGCGGAAGTTGGTTTCAAACACACCGGCACGGGTGCAGCCGATGCCGCGCGCCCAGGCGAGGGCCGTCTGCCTTGCTTTGCCGGACACGTCCTGATGGATCGCGATGAGACCGGGAACGCCCTTGCCCGCAACAAACTGCGAACGCACGGTGTGGCCCGGGCCTTTGGGGGCGACGAGAATCACGTCGATGTCCTTCGGCGGGGTGATGGTGCCGAAGTGCACGGCGAATCCGTGCGAGAAAAGCAGGGTCTTGCCCTTGGTGAGGTGCGGCGCGATGTCCTTCTTGTAAACCGATGGGATCACCGTGTCGGGGGTGGCGACGAAGATGACGTCCGCGGCTTTCACGGCATCGGCGGTGTCCATCACTTCAAAGCCAAGTTTCTTGGCGACTTCGCGCGACTTCGATTTCTTGTAGAGACCGATGATGACCTTCAGTCCGCTGTCCTTGAGGTTGAGCGCGTGGGCGTGGCCTTGTGAGCCGAAGCCGATCACGGCGAGGGTTTTCTTTTTGAGTGGGACGATGGAGGCGTCCTTGTTGGTATAGATCTTCGCGGCCATATCGGTGCTGGATGGTTCTGTGGATGGATTCAATGCGCGCGACAACCCCTTTTGGCAACGCGCGGGCGCACAAGCTGGCGTGTTGGCGGAGCGGGGTCAAGCACGCAGTCGGGATTGCCCCAAGGACGCCGCCACATGGTCGAATGCGCTCTCAACCACAGATGAACGGGATGCTTTGCGATGGAATCCATGATTCTCCGAAGCATGCCATCTCTCTTCTGGATTGATGATAAAGATCGAATCGACTCCGCGTATCTTGCTGTATGAAACGTTCCGGATCGGCGACTTGGTTCGCCGGGCTGATGATGTGGGGGGCTTTGGCCACCCGGATGGCCGCTGCTGATCCATCGAATCCACCGGAGCCGCCCGGGCCGGATTTCAAGCAGCCGGATGCGGTGCTATTCGTCGCCGAGGACCGGAGCATCTACAAAGGCACCCACCCCGAGGCATGGGGCGTCCAGTTCCGCATCGACGAATGGTCACGCGCATATACCCAGTTCGATTTGCCGACTCCGTCGAAAATCGGGCGCAAGCTCGTCGTCCTGTCACCCGCCGGGCCGAATGGGCAATTGCGCGTGCTGGTGGATGCGGGCAAGGGTGTGCTCGGGTCGCCATCGGTCACGCATGATGGTGCATCGGTTTTGTTTTCCATGGCCGCTGCGGGTGATGCTTTTTTCCGGATCTATCGGGTGCCGACCGGGGGAGGGGATCCCGTCAGGCTCACCGACGGGCCGTTTCACGATCTCGATCCCGCCGAGCTTCCCGACGGGCGGATCGTCTTCAGCTCGACGCGCATCGGCACCTTCGAGGAATACCACGCCGCGCCTTCGCGGGCGTTGTTTGTGATGGCTTCGGATGGCAGCGCGATCGAGCCGATCACCCACACCCCGATTTTCGACAACGAGCCGAAGGTCATGGCCGACGGGCGGATCGCTTTCATCCGTAGCGACAATTTCTTCGGCCGTGCCAAGGTGGAAACCCAGATCCATGCCTTCATGCCGGATGGCACCGCCGGGCAGACGGAATTCGGCACCGATGTGGGCGCGGATTACGGCAAGCGCTTGCGCAAACTCGGCTACGGAAGCCCCGCGCCGATGCCTTGCGGGCGGATGGGGGTGATCTCGAATCAGGGGAACTTCATTGGCGAACCAGGCGGTGAAAGCGCCGGATTCCAACGCCTGCCCGACGGGCTTGGTGATCTTGCGCCGCTGCCCGACGGCCGATTGCTCGCCACCTTGTTAGGCGAGAGTGGCGACCGGCCATCGCGCATAATCACCGTGATCGATCCGGCCGACATGCGCGTCGTGATAATCCACGAGTCCGACACCACACTTCATTCGCCGGCTTTTCTGGGTCCGCGTCCGCGCCCGCCGGTTCTTTCAGGAACGGTGCGGGGGCCACACGTCGGCAAGCCGCAGGCCACCGGATATCTCTACGCTCAGAACGTCCGCATCACACGCAAGACCAAGGCGGATTGGGATCAGATCCGCGCGATTCGCGTGCTCAAATCGCGCGCCATGTCGACGCGCTCTTCGCATTGGGATTTCGTCCACCAAGGCAAAGAGGTGATCGAGCTTGGCACCGTGCCGATTGCCGAGGACGGGTCGATTTTTGTCGAGGTTCCCGCGGATGTGCCACTGGCGCTGCAGGCGGTGGACGCCGAGGGGCGCTCGGAATTGAATGAAATGTCATGGACGTATGTGCGACCGGGCGAAATGAGGTCGTGCGTCGGTTGTCACGATCCACGGCAGGCCGCACCTCCAACCAAGGGCGGGCTCACGCAGGCACTTGCAACGCCGCCGCTCAGACTGCTCGGCGAGGGCGACACCCATCGCTTCCGTGGCAACAACTCGGGCGTCTCGGGCATGATGGATTTGCAGTTCGAGCGCTTCCGCGAGTTGGCATCATTGAACCGCTATCTGGACCTCAAGCCACTGCCTGTCGACGGTCGTGAGGAAACCGCACGCTGGGAGGCGCAACTCGGCGATTCCGAGGCATCCGCGCGCATTGCCGCCGCCAACCGCTTGGCGATGTTTCGTGACCGCGCATCCGCCGTGGCCCTGCATGAGGCTCTTGCCGACCCGGTCCGCGAGGTGCGCGTGGCCGTGGTGCTCGCGCTTTCCACATGCGGCACGCGCGACAGCATTCCCAGGCTGGTGGAGCTGCTGGATGATTCCGATCCGCTGCTCGCCCGGGCCGCCGCAGTGGCATTGGAAAACCTCACTGGTTCGGATGCATGGAAGACCGCCGCGGACGCGGAGGACTGGTTGCGACAGGAGGCGCTGTTGGTCTCCCAACTCGCGGACGGCGATCGTGTCACGCGGCGCCGCGCGGTGGTGGCGCTCGGCCATATCGGTGGCAACGTGGCGCGCGAAGCCCTGCGCGGCTTTGTCGAGCGTGAGAGGCATCACAACCCTTATGCGTCATTGAACATGGCAAGCCGCATGGATGATTTCACCTTCGATGCCGCATCGCCGCTCAATCCGAGAACGCTGCAGGCGGCGGTGCGCGCGCTCGGTCATTTGAAAGACCATGCCGCGGTTCCCCTGCTCGAATCGATTCTCGCCGAGCACCACGAGCCACAAGCGGCCAATCTGTTCCTCGCCGAGGCGGCGGCCGAAGCGCTTGGCTGGATCGGCACACCGGCGGCGGAGCGGGTATTGATCGAGGCGTTCGCGCGACTCGGCCACTATCACGACTACGTCGCGTGGTATAGCGACCACTCGGCGCTCTTCGGCTGCCATTCCTCGCCGTTGCATGCCCGCATCATCGAGTCGCTCAACCGAATCGGATCGTCCGCCGCCGGGCCGATTGTCCCGCACGTGATCCGCTCGGTGCCCACCGACCCGGACCGCGCCTTGTTTCTTCAAAGCGATACCTATGAGGTGCTCGTCGGCCGTTTGATCGTTCGCAGCGGCCGGGCGGACGAGGTGATCGAAACGTGTCTCGCCATCCTCGGTGATCCGCAGGCTCAAGCGAATGATGAAATCCAGGAAGCGCTGTGGCACACGTTCAACGCATGGGCCGGGAAGCCATCACTCGAAAACCGGGCGGCGCAGATCCTCTCGGCGGTTTGCCGGGACCGGAAACATGCACACGCCGTGCAGGCGGCCTATGAACGATATCGTGCAAGTGCCGAGGAACTTCCCGACCGCGCGCTTGGAGCCGAAAAGCACTTCAGGGTGAATATGCCGCAGCGCAACTGGGTGTTGTTTTTCCTCGGGCGCACCCTCGGCAACCTCGGCGATCCCGCATCAGTGGGTACTTTGTTGGCCTCGCTCACACCCGAGCTCAACGAGGCCCGGCACGGACGACCCAATCCCGCCGATCCCAACGTCCATCTGCTGCAAATCGAGCCCACGCCATGCTGGCGCGCCGCCTCTGCATGGGCGCTCGGCCGCATCGGCGATCCCCGCGCCACCACCACCCTGCTGGATGTGGTGGCCAACATGGAAAATGCCGTCGACACCCGCCACGCCGCCGCCGGAGCACTGGCCGGGACTGCAAGGCGCGAGCACCTTGAGGCAATCGCCAGCCTTGCGGAAACCTACCCCGAAGTCTCCACCCGCAAGGCCTTGCTCGAATCGCTGGCCGAATGCGAAAAGGCGATCGACCGCTGAAGGGGGATGACAGGTGGAGTTCACGCTTCAGCGTGCTTCTCCGCAGTGGAGTGCACCACCGAGCAAGCTAAAGCTTGGACTCCAGCGGGGTTGATCGTTCCAATCCATGATGAAGGCTAAGGAGCGACTGCTTCTCCGATCAAGCGACCGAACATCCGCCCACTGGCAATGTCCATCTTCGCTTCGACATAAATTAGGGAACCCTCTTCTTCGATATGGAATACGATATTTCCAACCGTGGAACTCACCCCGGGAACTTCGGCTTCGTTGGCCGTCCACAGCGATGCCTGGCCGAGGTCGCTGCTGAATTGCACCTTGAACACCGCATCACCACGGTCCGCAGGCTTCAGGCAGTAGAATGCGAGCACCATCTTGCCTTCCTGCCGCGCGGGAACAGGCAGCAATGCCCTTGCGTTCTGCGTCGGCCCGGATGCACCAAGGAACCAGGCAAGGGCGTTCGGGACACCATCGCCATTGGTGTCGGCATCAAACGGTGCGCCATTACCCCATGCGATGAACGGATTGCTTACGGGTTCGTTGACGGTGATGATGGTGTCGTCGTCGAGTGGCGGATTGACGACGAGCGTGTTGCCGGCAAGATCACGGATCTCGGCGGACGTCGGTATCCGAAGCTGCAAGGTGCCGGTGGTGGTGGGTGTGACCTGCACGGTGAAAACACCGGCTGAAATTTCATTCACCGCGCCAATGATGATCGCAGCGGTTCCGTTGTTCGTGAAGTCCTCGGCGGAGACGGTGGTGACATCGATATCCTCATCGAATGTGACGGTGTAGGTGACTAGGGTATCGATCACGATAGGATTTCCGCCTTGGTCATCGACGATACTCACCAGGGTGGGCGGTGTGGTGTCGCCGGCATCCGCGACCTCCAGAATGAGCTCGTTGCCTGCGATCGAGACGCTGGCCTCCCAACCGACAGGCAGATTGACCGTGGCAGGCACGCTGCCGACGATATTGTTGCCACCAGTGATCAGGATATATGTGCCAGCTTCAACGCCACCTGATGAGGTGATGGTGAGTTCGGAAGCACCGGTCAACGTGAGTGTCTTTTCATTTGCGATGTTGAGTGGGTCATGACTGCCCGGAGCACTCGAAAGATTGAACTCCAGTTTGCCGTTCACCGCGATGGTCGTGTCGCCACCAATGCTCCCGTTTCCACCAAGTGTGGCTCCTCCGGCTACCGTGACATTTCCGTCGGCGATGCTGCCGTTGATGAAGAGCTTACCCTGCTTGATGTTGGTGGCACCGGTGTAGGTGTTGTTTCCGGAGAGAGTGATCGCCCCCGTGCCGGTTTTATTCAGAGCGAGCGTGCCCGCTCCAGCATTCGTGTTATTTGCGATCACACCATGGAAGTTGCCTCCGGTGCCGCCTCCATTGCCGATGATGAATGTTCGTGCGTTGCCTCCGTTGTTGGCGATTATGCCGCCACTTCCCGTGAGACTCCCGACCGTCACGTTGTCATAGTTATTGAGGTTCAGAATGCCACCGTTGACGGTCAATGCCCCGACACTCGACCCAAGCGCATTCAGATTGCCCAATTGCAGGGTGCCTTCTTCCAAGACCGTTCCGCCATTGTAGGTGTTGGCTGCGTTGAGATTAAGCCGTCCAGCACCGGTTTTGATCAAACCAGCAGGTGTGGCGTTTGAATTGCGAATGACTCCGGAAATCGTGGCGGAGCCCGCGCCGGTTCCCGTTGTGGGGAATGTTCTCACGGTGCGCATTTCACCATTCAGGTCGATCCGGTTTTGAAAGTTAAGACTCGATCCGTTTTGCGCAAACTGTGACTGGAGGACAAAAACCGATGGTGCGAAAAACTCGCTTCCCCACACGACCTCGGTCGACGCATTGTTGTTGAGGATCACATTGGTGCCCGTATTTCCGTTTAGGCTGAAGCCGCTTTCTCCGCCGATAATCTTTATTTGGCCAGCCCCTGATCCAAGTGAACGGATAAAGTTGGTGTTCCAATAAATATCGAGCACCCCTCCATTCATGGTCAGGTTGCCGGAGCCCATGATGTTGTTGTGGATCAAAGTCACACCGCCATTAAGCGTCAATCCGCCCTCGAAAGTGTGCGCGGCAGCGGGATTTGAGCCGAGGATCAAACGGCCATCGCCGTTCTTAATGATGCCACCCGTGCCGGAAATCGGGGCGCGGTTGAGGTTCACTCCGGCTTGGTTATCAATGGTCAGAGTATGCGCGCCCAAGTCGATTGTGGCATCGTTGGCGCTGCTCTGGGTGAAGTTTCCGCCATTAAGGAGCCACGTCTGGTCACCACCGAGGGCAATCTGGCTCGCCAAAATGACTGCCGCGGAGGTGACGGATTTGGTAATGCCCTTGTTGATGGTGAGCGTCCGGCCAGTAGTGCCCATGGTGTATGTGCCGTTGAAGGATTCGAAATCCATTGTGCCAACGCTGGTGGCGACGCCAAGGCCGACAACCCCACCTGTTCCACCATTTCCAAAGACGGCGTCCGAGCCGGAGGTCCAATCGACATTAGCGCTACCCGTCCACCATTGGTTCGGATTGGTCCAGCTACCGCCTCCATCCTGCGCGCCAGTCGTCGAGGTGTTCGCATCCCAACGAAGTGGCGCGATGATGGTAACGGTGGTCGTCACCGTGGAGGTTTTGCCAGCGGTGTCAGTGACCCGAAGCCGGATGGCATTTATTCCCGGACTCATGCTGATGGGGGGGGCTTCCAGGGTGGCCAGGTTAATCGAGCCCGGAGTGGCACCGGTGTAACCGTCATCGAAGATGCCGTCGTTGTTCAGATCCCATTCATAGAGTGCGATTGTTTGAAGATAAGACGGGACGGATTGGCTTCCGTCCAGCGCGAGATCCAACTCACTCGAGACGGTGTAAGGTCCGCCTGGGACCGCGAGCGGATTAGATCGGACGACCTGCAGCGTTCGCTGCACACTCGATGCCGCCTGATAATTTTCATTGCCGCTCTGGGATGCGGTGATGGTCGTGCTGCCGATACCGACGAGGGTGACGATGTTACCGGAAACCGTGGCGACATTGGGTTCCGAGCTGGTGTAAGAAACCGGAAGGCCGGAGGTGCTTGTTGCGTTGAGCGTCAGGGTTTCCTGGTCATCGAAGATCGGATCAAGCGCGGCGAAGTCGATGGTTTGAGGCGCTCGTGCAATCGTCAACGTGCGGCTTGCCGAGCCGGTGTAATTCGGATCGGTGACGACGACGAATACGTCGTAAAGTCCCGCATTGACTGGTTCCTCTTCTTGGCCGTTGTAGGTGAGGGTGTAGGCCAGATCCGCGGGGTTCGTCGATACCGTCACACTCTTCGGCGTGCCATCGTAGGTCTGAGTCAGGTTGCCGACGGTGATCTGCACAGGAAGCCCGTTCACGGTGACGCTCGCGGCGCGGCTGGTGTTGCCATTTCCGTTGGTTGTGTTCGTGAATGAGATCGTATCCACATAGGTGCCCACGGAGAGTGTGTTCGCGTTGGAATTGATGGAGGCGGTGACGGTGATGCTTTCTCCTGCATTCAGGGTGCCGCTGGCCGGTTCGAGTGTCAGCCATGAAGCGGCTTTGCCTGCGCTCCAGTTCAGTGAGGTGGCGCCAAAATTCAACAAGGTGTATTGCCGGGATGTCGGGCTGAAGGGACCACCAGGATTGCCGGATGAGACCAAATCGCCCTCGGTGACGGAGAGCGTGCCATCCGCGGGAACGACCACATCATAGGTATTGGCCTGCAGGATGGCTGCGGACGTATTGACGTTCAAACCTGCTGCGGAGCGCAGCGTGGCACCCGAGTTGATACGGAATCGCAGAGTGCCGCTTGATGTCGGTATGACCTGTGTGGAAAACGTGGTGGCGTTGACGGCCGTGATAGGCCCGATTGTAATCGCAGCTGTACCCTGATTTCCGAAGTCAGCCACGTTGACGGTGGTGACGTTCATGGCTTGGTCGAAAATCACGGTGTAGGTGACCGGTGTGTTGATGGAAATCTGACCCGGTGCGAGATCGGCAAGGAACTGGCTGACCGTCGGATCCGGATCGTTGCTTTCAATAGAATTGACGGTAAGTATCAAATCCGTGGTGTTTTTCGAGAACACCACATCCCAGCCATCGGGGATGTCGAACGCGGGCAGGGAGCCGTTGATGCCACCCGGTGCGGTGAGCAGTGTGTATACGCCGACGTCCGGGATTCCGGTGATGCTTAGGGTGGATGTGCCGGAGAACGTGAGCGAGCGCCCGGTGGCGAATTGCAGTTTCTGGTGGCTACCCGGAGCGCTATTGATATCGAACTCCAGCCGGCCGCCGGACGCGATGGTGGTGTTGCCGCCGATTGTTCCGGTGCCGCCAAGGGTAGCGTCGCTGGTGATCGACAGGTTGCCGGTGCCGGTGCTGCCATTGACGAAAAGCTTGCCGTTATTGATCACGGTGTTGCCGGCGTAGGTGTTGGCGTTGTTGAGTATGAGCGTTCCCGACCCGTTCTTCGTCAAGTTGCCAGCGGTGGATCCTCCGCCGTTCGCGATCACCCCATCGACCATGGTATTGCCTGAGCCGTTGATGATGAGGGTGCGGTTGGATGTGTTTTGGGATAGGTCGATGTCTCCCAAAACCAGCAGCTTGTTGGAATCGACCGAATTCGTGAGGCTGCGGTTGAAGTTGTTGTTTCGCAGCCAGCCATTGACAGTGAGACTTTGGTTTCCGCTAAAGGTGATGTTGTTTAGTAGGTCGATGTTGTTTGCGATGATTCGATCCGCGCCGACTGCCTCGATTACGGATGCGCTATTGTTCAAGGTGATGGTTCCGGCGGAAATTCCGCCATTCGATTCACTTCCCAACTGAAGGCGTGCGCCGTTGAGTGTGATTGGTGAAGAGCCGGGCGTGACGCCTTCCATGCGCAGGGTGCCTCCGGTCACGGATGTGCTGCCGTATGTGTTGGTGCCTTGGAGGATGAGTGTGCCGCTGTCGTTGCGGGTCAGTGCGCCTGTTCCAAGTGTGAGATCGCCCGCCACCGTGACATTGCCGGGGCCATTCACAGTGAGTGAGCGGTTATTGCTACCATCACGTGTGATCGCACCGAAGATCCCATTGCCCCGGCTGGAGATGATGCGGTTGTTGTTGATGGTGGTGGTGCCGGAGAGTTCCAGCGTCCCACCGCCTGCGATGATAAAATCGGCATTTGCGGATACCGGATTGCTGGCGACAACGCTGCCCACCGGCTTGAGAGTGGCCGCGGCGCCCGAGATGGTAAGCGTACCGGTGCCGAGCGAATGATTATGACCAAGTGCAAGCGTGGAGGAGGCCTGCAGGTTGATGGATGTTGTCGAACTTGCTCCGAGGATCGAGAGCGAGCTGTTAGCGAGCACCGTGGTGGCACCGGTGTAGTTGTTGTCTGCCGCCAGAACCACATTGCCTCGCGACGTCAGTGTGCGGGCACCAGTGAGTGCATTGGTGTTCGCCATGGTCAGCGTGCCACCATTGCCGCTAAGGCGGTAGGCGGTGCCATTCGGGGTGAGTGTGCCAGTGTAGTTGAGATCGCTCTCCGCACCGAAGTAGGCCGCGGTGAACCCAGCGGTCGAGAAGTCAAAGTTTGTGCCGGCGTGGTAATCCGCAGCGATGGTGCCTGCCGAGCTAGCGACGACCCGATTGTTGAGTGCGTTCTCGATGTTGCCGGCTCCGAATGACGGGCCGAAAACCAGCGAACCGGAGGCATTGACGGTGAGATTTCTTGAGGTGCCGGGAATCGAGTTGGCAGCATCGACCCGAAGCACGCCGCTGGCGACGCTTGTTGCACCTGTCGCCGAGCTATTGTTGCCCGAGAGTGCCATGTTTCCACCGAGCAGCGAGGTGCCGCCGGTTTGGGCGAGGTTGCCGGAAATGATCAAGTCGCCGACACCGGATTTCGTCAGGGCGCGGGTGCCACTTTGTTGGATTGGCGTGGCAATGCTGCTGGTTCCTGTGCCAACGCTGATGTTGGAATCCGCCGTGAGACGCAGTACTCCGCTGGCGCCCACGGTGAAGTCCACCTCGCCGTTACCGACGATCAGCCCGCTGATGTCACGGGTGCCTTCCACTTCAACCTCGTAGACGCCGGTTGCGTCGCTGCCTGCGGAAAATATCGGGAGGTTGCCTTGGGTCCAACCCGTGACGGATCCGCTACCGTCAGGATCCGAATTCCAAAATGTGTTGGTGGCATTCCAAACGCCGGAGGGTGTCTCTCCACCGGCCCCAGCGGTGGTGCCGTTGAGGTCCCAGTAGCTTGCGGGAGGCGGTCCAACCGTCAGAATGCCGGGGCCTGTGATCCAACTGAATTTGAATGTCGCGCTGCTTGAGGTGCCACCATAAGTCCCGGCGGCTTGTTCCACCCCGTTCAAGATAAATCTAGCGATGGAGTTGTTCGCATTCATGCGCAACAAGGTTGTGCCGCTACCGCTGATGCTAAGAGTACCGGTGCGCGCCATCGCGTTCGTGGCATTCATCTCCAGAATCGCATAGCTTGCAGTCTGCCCGGTGCGCTGGGCAATCGTCACATCACCCGTGCCGAGTGAACCGGCGGCGTTGCCTCTGATGGTGAGACCTCCCTCGGTGCCGGAGGCAAGCAACCGGTTGAAAGAATTCGAGGCATTCAAATTCGCAACGCAATTGGTCTGATTGTTTCCTTGGAGCAGAAACTGGTAGGGACCGGAAATGGGATAGTCGAACGACGCCTGAGCGCCGCCTTGGGTGGACGAGCCGAGAGTAAATGATGCATCTCCCAGCAATATCATTTCAGGAATGACCGGCGTGCCCCCTGTGCGGGTGTTGATGCTCGATCCCGGGTTCATGGTGATCCGGGTCTGCCCCGGTGTCCCCAGCGCATTGTAGGAACCGAGGAACTGGGTGGACCAACCCAGGGTCAAACGCGCGTTGTTCTGAAGCGTTAGATTGCCGGTAAAGATGGGTGTGCCATTGCCCCAGGCAAAGGGGCTCTTACCCGCGAGGATCACCACATCGATATCCCCCTCCGGCAAGCCATTGTCCCAGTTGGCAGGGTTGTCCCATGTGTCGCTGTTATTACCATTCGGACCAGTGTATTTGGTGGAGGTCACCAACTCCACTGTGGCCTGGGCGATCGCGGTTTTCGCATCGGAATCGGTGACCCGGAGCTGGATGGTATTGCTGCCATCGACCATGCCATAAACTGCCATGAGATCCTCGAAAGAAATCGCCGCCGGGGTGGCGCCGGTGGCGTCGTCGAAGACTCCGTCGTTGTTCAGATCCCATTGGTAGAGGACGATCGAGGCATCACCCGATGGCAAGGAGGCGCTTCCATCAAGCGATAGCAAATCTGTGGCCGGATTGGAGAGGAAGTAGGGGCCGCCCGCATCCGCGACCGGGTTGGCCAGCAAGGCGATGAGTTTCACATCGTCAAAGGCGACTTCACCCGGTCCACCGCCACTCAGGAGCCGAATTTGCAAGGGTTGACCATCGAGCGGGACATCATCGACGTCGAAATTGTAAATCAAGTTTACCGTGATGAATTCCCCCAGTGGGACGGAGAGGTGATTTCCGCTTGCGGTCGCGATTACCGTTCCGCCTGCGGCGAGTTCGATCTTGTAACCGGGAAACCCGGGAATATCGTTTGCGAATCGTGAACTGCCGACTTTGACGGAAAGCGAGTATTGGCTGCCGGCTTGGAATGTCGCTGTGAGTTGTTGGGAAGCGCCCTGCTTTTGCAATACATTGTTTATCCCAAGAACTTGATCCCCCTCAGGCAGGCTGATGAAATCATCATCATCCGTATTGCCGATGTATGGCTTGTAGACAAAGACATTTGCCCCCAAGGTGGCTCCATTGTGAGAACTCCAATTTTGCGGAGGAGTTTCATAATCATCGATCGGCGCCGCAGGCGATTCGAATCCGGGATTGCTCACAGGAATGAGCGAAGACGCCGAAGCTGCGCTGGGAATGAGCAACGCAATCAAAGAAAGCCATGTGAAGGTTTTCATGGGGGTGGGTTCTATGTGGACTGGAAGGATTTCAAACAGGAAATTCTCTCCAAAACCAATCAAGGATAAGGAGCGCGTGAACTGCGGGTGATAAGTGATTTTCCGAGGTCAGCCGCCGGATTCAACGGCCGAAGATATCGACAATGGGCGAGACCCCGAGTTGGCCGGATTCGGGATCCTGGAAAAAGAAAATCAGTGAGCGGTATCTCGGGTTTACCGACCAGCGTGTGTCGTAGAATTTCTTCCAGTCTTCCTGATGCTGGTAGGAAAGAGTGACTTGGCAGCCCCCACCTTGATGGGTGGCGCTAGGTTTCAACAATCTCCGCTGGCCAGGTCTGAGAGCGAATTCCTGATCGCCGATAATTCCGCCGACCGCGATCTGCGATGCATTGAAAAACAGAAAACTTCCGCCGGTGAAGTCACTCCTTTCGCCGTTGATCGGGAGAAGCTGGAAACCATCGGAATTTTCATCACCTTTGCGGATCAGAAGAATGATCTGCTGCGTGGCGGCGAGGGCCGGCGCCTGGCCGTAGACCTGAAATCTGGATTCCCCATTCTCATTGGTTACCGTTTTGCCAACCGCGATCGTCGTCATCGCGTCGACGCGATACGCTGGGGATAGCTCGTGCCCGGGGATGTAGACCTCCTTTGTTTCCCCTTCGCCCAAGAGTAACTCGATCGGCTCAAGATTGGTTGATCTCGGGAAGGAAATAAACTGGAGCGAGATTTTCTGCTGGGCGATGGCACCCGTAACAAAAGTCGAGAATGCGGCAGTGAGCGTGAGGAGGGTTTTCATGAGGATTGCGGCCGGGCGAGTATGCTGTGTGAGCGGGCGATTACGAATCAAACTTCCGCCGGGTTGAGCCAGCGGAAACTGGTGATGACGAATTTGCGACCGTAGGTCCGGTTTGCGGAGGAAGTGAGGTTTGCTTGCATCACATGCGGTTCATCCGCGGGATCGAAGTATTCCGGCATGCGCTGCACGGTGGCCTCGCACCAAGCGCGGGCGATGACCTTTCCGGATGCGTCCAACGCGTCGCCATACGTGCGGATCACGAAGGTGTCACCGCGCGGTGTAAGCTGTGCGGGGAAGTTACGGAGAATGTCGGCCTGGTCGACGTATGCCGGGCTGCCATATGCGATGGGACCCTCCATCGCCTCGGGAAATGCGGCTCCGACGAAATTGACTTCGTCTCTGGAAAACTGCCGCCTCGAGTTGCGGAATCCGCCGTTGATCGAGACTTCCGGATCATCCAGCGCGGCTTGCAAGGCACCCTTCAACGCAAGATTGCGATTCGTGCTGTCCAAGCGGCGGTTGACGAATTCCGAGAGCGAAAGGAACGGGCCGCGCATTTTGACATGCCGCACGATGGCGCGCGAGAGCTCGTTGATTTCCGTCTCCGTCAACTCGCGCGTGCCAAGCCATTGGTCGGGATCGCTCGGGCTCGACGGACTGCCGGTGTAGGTGCCGCGGTTGCCGACCGGCCCCGAACTGATCGGGACGCCGGTGGTGTTGGATTCCCGCAGGTTCACCCCGGCGGTAAGCGAGGTGTCTTTGTCGAAGTAGGAAATCGGCTTGCCTTTCAGGCTGGAGAAAAGCGCCCGCCACGCAGTTTCCGAAGTGGAGTTGATGTTGAACGGGCCTTTGACCATGAGATAAGCGCCGATCTTGTCGGCAAATCCATCGGTGAAGACATCATATTCGGCAAGGAGTTCGTCGAGTTTCTCCTCCGTCATGCTTCCACGGTGGGGGATGATGCGGCGGTTGGGCAGATATTCATTGTTGAAGAAGAAACCTCGCGCCACATCGCGCACCGTGCGGTTCTCGCCGAGGATGCGCACGTTGCTCGAACTCGGGAAGATCGACGACATGAAGAACTGGTCCCACAGCGCCTTGTTGGCGAGGTAGGAGTGGTCTGCTAGGGGACGGTTGGTATTGACTCCTTGAGTAAACATTCGGGTCCACGTCTCGAATGCGCGTTGAGAACGGATGTTCGGGTGGGCGTAGGAGTTCCCGATGGCTTGCAGACTGCTAGGGCCAAGGCCATTGTGTCCGATAGCAGTCAGGCGCCGCTGGTCTTCTCCGCCGTTGCTATTCGGAGGCTCGGTTGCCAGGCTGAAACCGCCAAGCCGGGCATGGCTCAGAGACGCGATGGAAATCGGCGGTGTAAGTGGAAGTTGTTGTTGAACCACATGGGTAACGCCGTTCTCCGCAGTGTGGCCACCTCCAAAGTATCCATGGTTGTTTGTTGAGATCGATATCGGTGCGTCCAAGAGGTTGTCGAGCGGCATGAAAAACCAATTCCATCCGTAGTTGTAGAGTGATTGGCCGTCGAGGCTATCCAGGAACACCGATTGAAGCGGCGTTGAGTGAAGGAACGGGCGCGACGGGAAACGGCGACCGGATCCTCCGCTTGGTGGAGAGATGTTGCGTGACTCATGGGTTTCCGTAGCCGATTTCACGCCATAGTAAAAGAAGGACTGTGGAAGGTCATCAGTAAGATCAGTGGGATCACCCATCGCGGTAATCAATCGGCTCGCCTGCCTCGGTGGAACACGAATCGGTCTCGGCGCAGTACTCGCAATCCCACCGCGCCCCACCCTAGGGAAGCCTAGATAAGAAAAGTCGTTTTTGAATGCGGCATTCGAGTTTTGCCTGAACCGCATGCTGTAAGAACGGTAATGCCACCGAACCCCGGGTTGGACCCTCCCGTGCCTGGACTTCTGCGAGAAATGCATATCAAACTCGCTGGCGGTTCCGCCAACGATTTCAGCGGAAATGAACTCCCCGTCTTTAAAGGTGAATGCGTCTCCGACACGTTGCGTCGCACCGCGATTGGTCGGTCTGACAAATCGTTCCGGGTTCCACCCCGGGATCAGCTCCAGAGTTGGCACGAATGGCTCGTTGTATCTGTAGCCGGTGCCTCGGAGATAGAAATCAATATCAGTATCTCCGTCATCCGCTGCGGTTTGCGAGGTGAATTGAAGGGAAAACACCTTACTTTCGCCCGGTTGGAAAACGGCAGGATACAAGCCGGAGAGAAACAGGGTGAAAAGTTCGTCTTGTTGGTTGTTGGTAACCCGGTGCATTTGCACGGTGTGGGTGGCCGTTGGCGCTCCGTCATAGGAGTCCGCTTTGTGGATTCGGATTTCCAGCGGGATCGCACGATGGCGCATAAAGATCGATGAATGCTCGGGATTGCCGAAGTTCATTACCAGTGGCACGTTGTTCGGGTTCCAGAAGGTCATCGACGGGGTGATACCCATTCGCAGGATATGTGTGTCGGGATCTGTGATGCCGACATCCCGATCTGCCTGGATGTCTGCTTCAGTCCGGGGCTCGGTGACGTAACTTAGAACAATCTCCGTCTTCACGGGAACAACGCTTCGGTATTGTCCGGTGTATTCACGGAGGAATTTGTCGAAGTCCGTCATGGTGCCGCCATGATCCGGGTTGCTCACCATGATGCCGTTGTTCAGTAGGCTGTTGGATGGCGATGAGTCTCCGCTTGAATACTGAATGCCGCCCCGCCAGCCGGAGCGATAGTGATCGTGAAGTTGGTAATAAGCCGCGAGATCCTGGATGGGCACGCTGGCCTGGCCCAGAGATCCGACCGAGCTTTCATGGATGTCGTCCAAATGATAGAGGATGAAATTCTCGCCACCGGGTCGGAAGGATGTCGCCCTTTGGTAGTCGTCTACATTGATCAAATTGTAAACTTCGGCTGGATCAATTTCTCTCTCCAGCAAAGTCTGCAGATCGCGCTTGAGTCCACCTTCGCGAACATCGGCGAGGACGCCGAAGGATGCGGTGGTGACGTCGTGGAACTGGCGGGCTGCAAGATCGGCATTGTTGCCTGCGAGGCTGAGGCTTTTGCGGGACGGGAGTCTTGCGAAGATCGATTCGTCGAGCACCGTTTCGAGACCGGTAACGGTATTGTTGCCCAAAGAGGGCGCGGCTTGTTGGCGGAACAGTCGCTGGGCGAGGCTGAGATTGCCTTCCGATTCGTAGGGATCCTCCATGATGGAGGCTTTCTGGCTTTCATCTCCCACCCACCAAGCGTAGCGACCACGCATTTCCGAGGATGTGGTTTCCTGAATTGGGATCAACTGGGCACCGACGAAGTTTGTGATATCGCTCGGATCAACGGAGCCTTCGCCGACGAGGCGAACCGCGACATCGGTGGCAGTTGGCATTCTTTCCCCGACAAGCGCCGGGCCCGTTGGACGGAAAATATTGGTGGCGGCATCCGGGTCGATCGATAGCAGCCATGCGCGGAAGTGCCGGTTTTTTTGAGCGTAGTTGGGACGTAGGCGAACATCAGGTTGGGATCCGAGTGTTTGATGGGCGCTATTCGCAGAGCTTGGGTAGTTGGCGGTGACGGGAGCTCGGGTCAAATCCCCGGCAATCCAAGCATCCCACACTCCGACCCAGTTCGGATTCGGCACGTCGGTTGGGGTGCCGGCTTCGTTGATCGAGAGGATATCCGCATTCGCCGAGATCCGCTGGTCCGGCCCCATTTGCTTCTGCAATTCTCCGATCGCGATCATCAACGCGAGGCGCGCATTGGATTCGGCGATGGATTTCGCGGACGTTTGATCGGCGGTGCGTAGTGTAATCGCCGAAAGGCTGAGGAGGCCGACGGCAATGATCGTCAGAAGGATCATCATGGTCAGGGAAACCACCAGAGCGAAACCCTTGGCGGGACCTCGGACCGAATTTGAACGATGTTTCGGGGTTTTCATGATAGGGATTTTCAGGATGAATGTAGTCACAAAGTAATTTCATTCAAAGGTAATGAATGATCGAGAGGCCGCAAGCGAAAATTTAGCTGTTTTGCGACTTTTCGTGGCTTGTGCCTGGAGGATACGGAGCTAGAATTGTCATCGTGATTGGCAAAGCGCTGGCCTTGTTGGTGATGCTTGTGATCGGTGGGATGACGGTAGCGTCGTCGCAACCGGCACCGACTTGCATGCATGGAGTGGGGCAGGGTGGGGGAGTGGAGGGTTGTCAGTCGGGCGAGCTTCCCATGCCGATGTGCTGCTTTGAGGTGGAGGATTTGCCGGAAATGCTCCATTCGCAAGTCGATTCAGTGGTCAAAACGATGGCTGCGCGCCTGGAGCAGGGTCTGTTTTATTCGATCACCTGCCGTCATGAGCGCCAAGGGATGGCTTCTTTGCCGCCTCACTGCGCTACGGGTCCGCCACGATACCTTCTGTATCGTGCGATTTTGTGTTGATGGGAAGGCGCTGCCGCTCACGCTCGGGCTCCGGTTTGACCCGGCCCTTCCGTCCTTCCATTCATCATCTTCTCGCTCAAACACTTGTCAGATTCCGTTTCCATCGATCGACTCAAACGACCCTCCGCACCGGCGCTACCGCGATCGGCTCGCATCGCCACATGGTGGCTTCCTGTGGTTCTGGTGCTCGGATTTGCCTTGCTCTTCGCGCTGTTGTTTCGCGATCGCCTGCTGCCTGCCCCGGAATTGCGTGTGGTGATTGCGACGGCCATTGCGGACGAAAGCATTCAGCCCACATCTTCCCGCAAGCCGGTTGGGAGCGATGGCAGACTTCTTTTTCAGGCATCCGGTTGGCTGGAGCCGGACCCCTTGCCCGTCCGGGCCACCGCCCTTGCAGACGGTGTGATTGCGGAGGTGCATGTGCTTGAAGGCCAAAGGGTCGGCGCTGGTGATCTCCTCGTGTCGCTCATCGATGAAGATGCCCGCCTCGTGCGTGACATGATGGCGTCCGAGCTTGCGATGAAACAGGCGGCATTCGACGCGCACTGCGTCGAGGTCCAGACCTTGCTGCAAAAACTCGCAGCCGAACAAGCCGGCCTGGCCAAGGCCCGGGCCACGCTCGACGAGGCGACGGATCTGTTCGAGCGCCTCGCCCGCGTGCCGGTGGGGGCCACTACGGAAAGCCAGCGGGTCACCGCGCGATTCGAAAAAGAACGCGGCAATGCGGAGGTGGATATGGCGCACGCTCGCATTCGCGAGATTGCCTGGGATTTCAACCGCATCGCATATGAAACGCTCGCACACCATCATGGAATCGAGGCCGCGAAAAGTGCTCTGGCTGAGGCGGAACTGAATTTGATGCGCACCCGGGTGCCGTCACCAGTTCGCGGGCGGGTGATGCGCCTGCTGGCGTCTCCCGGGGAAAAGAAAATGCTGGGCATGGACGAGATGGATAGCGCGACGGTCGCGCTGATTTACGATCCGGAGAAACTCCAAGTCCGTGTCGATGTGCCGCTGGCTGATGCGGCCCAACTGGCCATCGGACAGCGCGCGAAGATCCGCTGCGGCCTGCTGCCGGACGTCGTATTCGAGGGGATCGTCACCCGCATTGCCGGGGAGGCGGACATCCAGCGCAATACCTTGCAGGCAAAGGTGCGCGTGCTCGATCCGGACGATCGCTTAAGGCCGGAGATGATTTGCAGGGTGGAGTTTTTCGGGGTAACTGTGGATGACGATTCCGCAGTGACGACTAACGCGGCGGGAAATCTCGCGGTCTTTGTGCCGCCATCCGCCGTGGCTGAGAATTCCCGCGTCTGGGTCTGCGACCCGGAATCCAAACGCGTCGAATCCCGAGAGGTTGTTCCGACCCGTGACGTCCGCGAGGGGTGGATGCGTATCGAATCCGGCATCAATCCCGGTGAATGGATCGTCGATGACCCCGCCGCCGAAACACTCAAACCCGGCCAACGAATCCACCCGCTTTTCAATCGATGATCTCTGAATTCACGATGATCCGCTGCAAGGCGGTTACGAAATCCTACCGCAAGGGCGCCAACCTCGTGACCCCGCTGCACGAACTCGACCTCACGGTTGCGCGTGGCGAATTTCTCGCGCTGATGGGCCCCTCAGGATCGGGCAAGACAACGCTGCTCAATCTGATCTCGGGAATCGACTCACCCACCGGCGGCACGCTCGAAATCGACGGCCGCGACATCACCGCCCTCAATCGCCGCGATCTCACACGATGGCGGGCGACGAATGTGGGATACATTTTCCAGCTCTATCATCTCGTGCCGGTGCTCACCGCGTATGAAAATGTCGAGTTGCCCTTGTTAATCACGCCCATGAGTCGGCGGGAACGCCGAGAGCGGGTCGAGGCGTCATTGGCGATCGTCGATCTTGCGGACCGCATGCACCATACACCGGCCGAACTGTCCGGCGGCCAGGAACAGCGCGTCGCCATCGCACGGGCGCTGGTGGCAGACGCACCGCTGCTCGTGGCCGATGAACCCACCGGCGACCTCGATCGTGAAAACGCGTCGAAAATCCTCGATTTGCTGCAAAGCCTCGCCCGAGGTCACGGGAAAACCATCGTCATGGTCACCCACGACGCCAAAGCCGCTGCCGCCGCTGATCGCACTCTCCACCTCGAAAAAGGCAAACTGCTCGAGGCGGCGCCCTGATTTCCTCACTCGCCAATGTCCCTGCTCCTCCTCTCATTCAAGCAACTCGTTCGTCATCGGATTCGCACGATGCTGACGGTGCTCGGCGTGGCCGCGGGGATGTTCCTGTTTACGGCCGTAGAGACCGTGCAACGTTCGCTGGCCAGAGCTACGGAATCAACGGCCGCGGACACGACTCTGGTGGTCTACCGGGAGAACCGCTTTTGCCCTGCGACCAGCCGCCTGCCCGAGCATTATGCTGATGAAATCCGCTCGATTCCTGGCGTCCGTGAGGTCATCCCGATCCAAATTGTCGTCAATAATTGCGGAGCCAGTCTCGACGTCATCACGTTTCGGGGTGTCCCGGAAAATGCACTCCGCCAATACGCCCCCGAAATTTCTATCATAAGCGGGGATTACTCCGCATGGGAGCGGCGGGATGACGCGGCCTTGCTTGGCGAGCAATTCGCGCGCCGGCGCGGATTGGCTCCAGGAGATCAGTTCGATGCGGTTGGAGTCACGGTGCATGTCGCCGGTATCATTCGCTCCCCGTTTCCGCAGGACAACAATGTCGCATACGTGAAACTTCCTTTTCTCCAGCAGGCATCACGGGTCGGGTTGGGAGTTGTTACACAGTTCAATGTAAGAGTTCAGGGATCTGCGGATCTCGAACCCGTCGCCAAGGTCATTGACGAAAAGTTCCGCTCCGACCAATCGCCAACAAATACCAAGCCAGAAAAGGCTTTCTTTGCCGAGACCGCCGGGCAGCTCATCGAATTGATCGGCTTCACCCGATGGCTCGGTTTGGGGGCGGTGATTGCAGTCGTTGCCCTCGTGGCCAACGCCATCATGCTCGTCGTCCGCTCCCGGGTTTGCGAGAACGCCGTGCTGAGAACACTTGGATACCCCACCCGGGCCATCATGTTCCTCGTCGTGAGTGAAGGTGGTATGCTGGGTTTGGTTGGTGGGATTTTAGGGACCGGCTTTGCTTGGTTTTTCCTGCGCTGGCAGAGTTTCACCCTCGGCAGCGAAGGACACACACTTGGCATTGTGCCCGACATGGCAACCGCGATCGTCGCCATCACCGCCGCC
Source organism: Luteolibacter sp. (assembly GCA_047921195.1). Lineage (GTDB taxonomy): Bacteria > Verrucomicrobiota > Verrucomicrobiia > Verrucomicrobiales > Akkermansiaceae > Luteolibacter. The sequence goes on from JBLRWN010000034.1 coordinate 35,366, forward strand.
TTGCTGCTTGGCATCCTCGCATCCATCCATCCCGCGATCATCGCCATCCGCCAGCCGATCGTAAAATCCCTGAGATGAAATCCTTAGGATTAAAATAATTTTCCAGGAAAATAATTGTTGCGGGGTGGGCTTGGGATGCTAGGATGGCGGCGTGAGTGAGCAAATGTGGGCAGG
>JBLRWN010000035.1:0-35525 GCA_047921195.1 Luteolibacter sp.
GGGTCAGGGGTCAGGGGTCAGGGGTCAGGGGTCAGGGGTCAGGGGTCAGGTGATCAGAGAGTTTTGTGGGCGGTGCCATGAACGATGCGAGTGACATTGCCGTCATGGAGCATGGTTTCTTTCCAGATGGTTTTATCGTCGGTGTGGGTTTCGATAGAGATGACATCCACGGGAGGGTTGCCGTTGGGGCGGTCCGAGCTCCAAGCGATGGTTCGACGGGGGATGTCGGCAACGCCGGTGCTGGAAAAGATCGAGTTATCGGGAAGCAAGACCCACTTTTTGAAGGCATCGGTTGCCTTGTCGTATGTGACCACCATGATCATGGGTTGCTCCATGCCCGGTAGTTTCATTTCGGAAACGATGTATCGGCCTTGGACGACTTTTTCTTTTGCCTGCATGGGTGGGCCCTCGCGGAGTTGGGCGATCGATGGGCCTGACTTGACGATGATCCGGTATTCCCGGGCATCGGGATAGATGGCCAGTGCTTCGATGAGGTTATTGCGATCGTGCGGTTGAGCGGCGATGTTTTGGATTTCCGCAGGTTCAAGCGCGAAGGCATGGTTTGCGATGAGGACGCATGTGAGAATGAATTTGTGCATGGGGGTTTATCGGTTTGAGGTCGGGATCGCGGTTTGGCGGGAGCGGAGGTGGATGAGGGATTCGAGGAGGAGGCAGGCGAGGGCGGCGGCGATGAGCCAGGGCCAGAGGGGGACGCCGCGGGCGAGGGCGGCGCGGCGCTCGAAGGAGTCGGTGGTGGTGGCGGCTCCGTCGAAGGTGGGCGGGGTGTCGAGCGGGCGGAGGTCGGATTGGGATTCGGGGAAGTTGACGGCGGTGATGGCGAGCGATTGGCCGGACGTCTGCCATCGGAAGAGGCCGGGGACGGCGGGGGCCTCGGACTGCCAGCGGGTGCCATCGGCGGAGGTGGTTTCGCGGAGTGGCCACGGGGTTCCGGCGGGGCCGAGGAGGTCGATGGTGCCGCCGTCTTCAGTGCGGGTGGAGAGGAAGTCGATGCGAGTGCCGGGGGATGCGTGGGCGGATTCGGCGCGCTCGGCGGGACGGGTGCGGAGGATGATTTCGGCAATCGCGGGAAGGAAGACGCCGTGGGTGGGCCAGTCGGTTTTGGCGGGGTCGAGCGGGAGGTTGAAGAAGAGGATGGGCGCGCCATCGGTGCGGATTTCGAGGATGGCGGGGACGCCGTCCTGATAGACGGCGATTTGGCGGACGTGGTCATGGCGGGCGAGCGACTCGGGGAGATCGAGGCGCTCACGGAAGACGCCGGTGAACGGGTTGCCGAAATCGCCGGTTGAGAAAAGGCGGATGGCGGGGTGGCGTTCGTCGGGCAGGATTTGCCAGCCATCGGGATTGGTTTGGAGGCGGGGGGTGGTGCCTGCGGGGATGAAGGACTGGATGGCGGTGGCGTCGGCGGGGGATGCGAGGATGACGGTGACGCCGGATGCTGTTAGAGCGGGGATTTCCGTTGTGGGAGGGTTGAGGGTGATGTCGCCGGTGGTGGGGGATTCGGTGGGTTCGAGCCAAGGGATGGCGGTGGTGATTTTTGCGAGGATAAGGGCGGCGGGCGAGACCCGGCCTTCGCCAGAGGCTTCGGCGGGCAAGCTGCCCGCGCCACTGTGGAGGCGGATGGCTTCGCGGACGTGGATGACGGTGTGGCGGGCGTTGTCGGCGGGGAAGCTGTCGCCGTCGATGGAAGCGGTGACGGCGAGCGGGCCGGCGGTGGCGGGGCGGAGGGTGAAGGCGGCTTCGACTTCGCCCCAGGGCGGGAGATCGATGGGTTGGGACTGGCGGGAGCCATCGGCATCGAGAGTGAGCTGGGTATGGACGGGGTCGGGTGAGAAGTTGCGGATGTTGGCGAGCAGAGTGGCATCCTGGCCGGTGACGGGTGCGGCGGGTTGGGCGAGGAGGCGGGTGACGGCGAAATTCGCGGGGGACTCGGCGGCGATCTGACGGGTGATGATTTCGACGCCGGGAGGCATGGCGGGCGAGAAGTCGCGCCAAGTGGCGGCTTGGAAATCGGAGATGATGACGAGCTGGCGGCGGCCCTGGGAGGTGGCGAGCTGACGCAGGGCGATGTCGATGGCGGCGGCGAGGGCACCTTCTTCGAGGCGGGATTCGGCGGTTTGGATCTGCTCGGTGAGGAAGGTGAGGTTGGGGCCGGGTTCGGGGAAAATGGCGGCGGGTTCGGCATCGATCCAGATCAGGTTGGCGGCGGTGGGTTTGGCGGTTTCGAGGAAGGTGGCGGCTTCGGCGCAGGCGGCATCGAACCGGCTGCCCGCGCCTTCGCGGGCGGACATGGAGGCGGAGCGGTCGATGAGGATGATGGCGGTGGACGCCTCGCCCGGGAGGGCGATGTTTTTGGAGACGAGGAGGGGCAGGAGGAAGGCGGCGGCGAAGGCGGTGAGGGCGACGGTGCGGATCAGGAGGAGCAGCCAATCCTTGGGACGGCGGATGCGGGCGGTACGGCGGATGACGCGGCGGAGGAATTCGATGTTGGAGAAGCGGTATTCGGGGGGGCGGGCGCGCGAGAGTAGGTGCACGATCGCCGGGAGGGCGGCGAGTGCGAGCAGGCCGAGGAGGGCCGGGGTTTGGAGGAAGAGGGACAAGGTGGTTAATGGATATTGGGATAATTGGGATAATTGAGTTCCTTAATATCCTAATCTCTAATTTCTAATTTCCTTTTTACTCAGTGTGATCGGAGGCGATCGAAGAGGGTGAAATAGGAGTCGGTGGTGGAGGTGAGGGCGTAGTCGGCGTGGCGGGATGCGGCGAGGGATCGGAGGGCGCGGGTGTGGGCGAGGATTTCGGCGTTCCAGGCTTCGCGGATGGAATGGGGGTGGGCGGTGAGGTGTTGGGCGGATTCCATGTCGACGAAGCGGGAGAGTCCGCGGTTTTCGAGTTGGATCTCGGAGGGGTCGAGGAGGTGAAAGAGGTGGATGCGGAAACCGGCGTGGAGGTAGGGGTTGAGGGCGCGGAAGAGGGCGGCGGGGTCGTCGTAGAAATCGGAGAGGATGACGAGGGTGCCCTTGCGCTTGAGGAGCGGACGTGCGCGGGCGAGGGTGTCGATGATGGAGGTGCCTTGGCCGGCGCGGGTGTTTTCGAGTTCGGTGAGGAGGTCGTGGAGGTGGCCGCGGGTGGAGCCGGGTGGGATGAACTTGCGGATGCCATCGTCGAACAAGGTGAGCGAGACGCGGTCGTTTTTCGAGGTGACCCACCAGGCGAGGGAGGCGGCGAAGAACGAGGCGTAATCGATTTTCGAGAGGCGGTCGGATTTTTCCGGGAATGCCATGGATGCGGAGCAATCGAGGAAGATGTGGCATTCGAGGTTGGTCTCCTGCTCGAAGGTGCGGAGGAAAAGCTTGTCGTTGCGTGCGAAGACGCGCCAATCGACCTTGGCGGGATCGTCGCCTTGGACGTATTGACGGAACTCGTGGAACTCGATGGACGAGCCACGCTGGCGCGAGCGGTGGCGACCGGAGAGGTAGCCTTCGACCATGGCCTTGGCACCGAACTCGTAGTTTTTGAGCCGCCGGATGTCGGCGGGATCAAGGTATTTGTAGGCGGGCATGGGCCTTAGAGCGTCTTGATGAGGCGGGTGATGATTTCGTCGGCGGCGATGCCTTCGCCGGTGGCGTTGTAGTTCGGGATGATGCGGTGGCGGAGAACCGGGTGGGCGATGGCGCGGACCTCATCGACGGATGCGGACGGCTTGCCGCGGAGCATGGCGAGGGCGCGGGCGGCGCGGGCGAGGCATTGGGAGGCGCGCGGGCCGGCTCCGTAGGAGACGTAGTTTTTGACGTCGGCGGTGGCGTGTTCGGAATCGGGGCGGGTGGCGTGGACGAGTTTGAGGATGAACTGGATCACGGATTCGGGGAGCGGGACATCGACGGTGGCTTCCTGGAGTTCGATGACCTTGGCGGCGTCGAGCAGGGTGGCGGGTTCGGCGAGTTTGTGGCCGATGGTGCGGCGGACGATCTCGGCTTCCTCGTCGAGCGTGGGGTAGCCGATGTTGAGCTGGAAGAAGAAGCGGTCGAGCTGGGCTTCGGGGAGCGGGTAGGTGCCTTCGTGTTCGATGGGGTTCTGGGTGGCGAAGACGGTGAAGGGCTCTTCGAGGCGGCGGGTTTTGCCGGCGACCGTAACCTGTTTTTCCTGCATCGCTTCGAGGAGGGCTGCCTGGGTTTTTGGCGGGGTGCGGTTGATTTCATCGGCGAGGATGAGGTTGGCGAAGATGGGGCCGGGGATGTATTGGAACGAGCGCTCGCCCTGCTGGCCGGTCTGGAGGATTTCCGAGCCGACGATGTCGGTGGGCATGAGGTCCGGGGTGAACTGGATGCGCTGGAAGTGGAGGCCGAGGATGCGGGCGAGGGTCGAGACGAGCAGGGTCTTGGCGAGGCCGGGGACGCCGACGAGGAGGCAGTGGCCCTTGCAGAGGAGCGAGGTGAGGAGTTGCTCGATGATCTCATCCTGGCCGACGATGACGCGCGCGGATTCGGTGCGGATGTTTTTGACGGTATCCTGGAGGCGTTCCCAGGTGGCTGCTGCGGGTTCGGACATGGTGGCGGGGTGTTGTTTTGTTAGATCAGAGGTTGGCGAGTTTTTCGGCGTCTTCACGGCTGAGAACCTGGATACTGAGCATGACGGATTCCCCGGCTTCGCGGGCGGCGGCGATCGTTTCAGCGAAGGAGGTTTTGACTTCGCTCGAGAGTTCACCGTCCTCAGTGACGGAAAAGGCCGCGGGTTTGCCATCGATGACCCACCAGAGGAAAAGGCCGCGGGAGCGATCGCTGTAGAGTTGGCAGATGATCAGCGCGTCGGCATTTTCGGGCGCTTCATCGCTCATGTAATAGGAGACATATTCGCGGAACATGTCGATGGGAGTGAAGCCCCTGCCACGAAAGAAAATGCGATCATCCTCCTCCTCATCGCTCGGTTCCGGGAGCATCGCGCGCATGGTCCATGTGCGAAGACCGGGGGGGAACTCGGCCTGGCGGATGCTACCCATGACCAAGCTGTGGTCGGCGAAATTTTTGGCGAGGCCGGCGATGTATGCGTCGATGGTGTCTTCGTGGATTTCGAAGCCGGATTTGAGACTGAGCAATCCAGGGGTGGGGACGAAGCCGTTTTGCGGCGTGGTGTCCTCATCGACCACGGTGAAGGCGAGGTTGCGAACGGAGTCGGGGATTTCGATCTCTTCAGGTTCTTCCATCCACGCGGCCCATGCGGCGCGTTCGTCGGGGGTGAGGGTATCGAGGTAGGCGATGATTTCGCCCGGTGGCTTGGCTCCGGCGGCGGTGACGATTTCGCGAAGGCGTTCACTGGTGACGTTTTCGGGATCCGGCAGCGGTGGGACGGGTTCGTCTGCCATGCGTGCCTTCATGCGGGTCATGCAAATCTCGGCAAGGGATTTTTTGAGGATATTGGTGGCTTGATAGAGTTCGTGAACTCCCCCGGGGTGGATTCTGGATTCGAGCGCCATGGCGGCGAATTCCGCGATGGTGTCTGCGGAGAAATAGGTATTGGTCAGCCAATCGGGATCCAACTGTCGGTCGTCTGCCACCAGAACCGCCCATGCTTCGCGGATCGGGTCGGGGATGGTCGGCTGGGTTTCCTGATCTTCTTCTTCCTCTTCCTCGTCGTCATCCGCTTCAAAATGGTGCCGCATTTGGAACATCGGGCTCAGAAAGGTGAAGCGCACCTGTGCGTCTTCGGCGGCAAGTGCTCCGGCGAGAAGGACTTCCAATTGATCATCGGCAGGTTCCGAAGCGAGGTTTTGCAGCAGAGCCCGCACAGCGGGAGCGGCTTCCTCGGGCGGCCCTGATGCGATTTCGCGGGCGGAATCCAGTGGGGATTTGCCTTCGGCGATGGCTTCGAGTTGGCGGAGTGTCTGGTTGAGTTGGCCTGGTTGGCGGAATTGCCATGAGAGGTTTCGATTGTCTTCGACATTGGTGCCGTCGCCGACTTCGTCGCGGACAAGAGGGAGGAATTTGTCGAGCAGGGGTTTGGCGGCGGTTTTGCGGCGTTGGGCGTAGGTGATGACGGCGGCGAGGTTGCCGGTGGCGGGGGTGGAATTGAGGATGTGGTTTTCGAAAATCCGGTGATGTTCGGGATCGGAAGAGTTTGCGAGAAAGTTGGCAGCTTGTGTTTTTTGATTTTCGTCGCCCTCACCGAGGTAGACGGCAGCGAGTTGGCCGGAGTCCTTTCCTTTGTTCGCCCGATAGAATTCGACGGCGATATCGCGGATCGCATGATGATCGGCGCGGCGGAGTTGGCCGCGTTCATCTGGCAAAATGGGGGTGAGAAGCATGCGGGCGATGTCGCTGCGAGTAGCGGGGCGCACCATCGATGCATATGTTTCCAGGGCACGGGCAGCGGCAGTGCGGCCGTATGAATAACTGCTACGGCTGCCAGCAGGGTTGGGGAAATGGGTGGGAAATGAGTCGGTTGCGAGAGCGGCGAGCACCGGAATGGCTTCGAGGCCGAGGGCAAGCAATCCGGCAGCAGGGCCTGTATGATCGACGGGGCTATCCGCAGCATGGAGAAGCCAGAAACCGGGGTTTGAGAGTGTGTTGCCGGCACCACCATGGCCATGATGTTCGAGAAACTGGGCGCGATATTCCGGCGGGATTTGATTCAGCATTTCGGCAAGTTCCGGAGGAATCGGGGGGGCGGAATCGGTGGTTGCCGGTGGGGTGGTCATCCATGCAATGGCTTTGCGGGCATCGCTCGTGATGGCGACGCCATCCAACTCGGGCTTGGGTGGAACCGGGTTCTCTACGCGAAGTGTGATGGACTCGAGAGCGAGTATGGCGGCAGGTTGAGCTTGCCAGCCGCGCGGGAGTTTTTCGATCAGCGTGGTAAGTTCGTCACGATAGGTCTGCCAGTCGTGGGATTCAAAAAACCGGTTTATCGCATCGCTGTAGAGTTCGTTCCCGAGGTGGTCGAGAGCGGCGTCGATGACGGCGCTGCGAGCTGGCGCGGCTTGGAATAGCGTCCAAGCGAGTTGATCGGCGAGTTTCGGGTGGCCGGCTTGATGGAGCTGGGCAGCGAAGACCATGAGCGGGCCGAAGGTGCGGGAGCCGCCATCGCCCCATGGGCGACTGAAATCGTCAAGATCGCTGACACGTTCGAGCTTGGAAACGGCTTCGATGATGAGGGTGATGTCTTTTTCCAGGCTGCCATCCGGTGGGAGCTCCTCGCTCTCGAATTTTTGTGGCACGACATTGCCGAAATGGATCGCCATCCGGCTGGAATCACTTGGAACGGAAACGAACCATGCGTTGCCCTGCATGCTGCCGGAGAGTTGCCGCAAGACCTGGCTGTCATGCACGCCATGGTTTTCGAGTTTGCGCCATGATGCGTTTGTGCCCGGCACGGCGGGTCCGAGCGCGTTGAGCATTTCGAAGCCCTTTGCAAACGACGGCGGAACGGTTTCGTCCGCCACAAGGATGGGCATGGACGACAGCAGTGCGATCGCAATGCCACATTTGAAATTCACGAACTTTTGTTAGCAGTTGGGACTCCCGTGGGGGAAGCCTTTTTTCATTTTGGACGCAGAAACCCGGGTGGCCTTGATGCGGGCTTGCGGGTGCGGGTTTGATTTGGTTTATTGCCGTCCCGATGCATTTGCGCCTCAATGATTCCGAACTCGCCACCTTGGTGGAGATGCTGAGCCTTGCGGCGAATGTGGCTTCGTGGAATCAACGCCCGTCGGCCGACCAAGGGATTGCGGGCTACGAGGCGCTGGAGAGTAAGGTGCTTGAGATCGCGGCGCATTCCGGGCTTAGCGAGTGGATTGAATACGACCATGAGACCAGCCGTTTCCGGGTGAAGCCGGATGTTGAGGACGGGTTGTTTTACCGCGAGTGTTACGATGAATTCCGCAACGAGAGTTTTTGGGACGAGTTGACAATCCGGCTTGCCGACCGTGACCTCCAGCGTGCGATCGGCAACGCGGCATGGGAGCGGATGAGCGAGGAGGAGCGCCGCGAACATGCGTCGAAGTGGGAGAAGCGCTATTGGGATGAATTTCACAAACGCGGCGTCGACCACCTCGTCGTCGTGGCACCGCCGGGCGAGGGATGAGTGAAATAGAACGGCAGAAAAAACTCGTCGCCACCCCGCACGAGGCGCTGCGCGCGCATTTCGGGTTTCATGGGTTTCTCGATGGCCAGGAGGAGGTGATTGGCGAAATCACCGCCGGGCGCGATGGATTGGTGGTGATGCCCACCGGAGGCGGTAAATCGCTATGTTATCAGGTGCCGGCGCTGTGTTTCCCGGGCGTGACGCTGGTGGTATCGCCGCTGATCGCGTTGATGAAGGATCAGGTGGACGCGCTGCTGGCCCGCAATATTCCAGCGACGCTGATCAACTCGACACTCGGCTGGCCCGAGCAGCGCGAGCGACTCGATGGGATGCGGCGCGGGGAATACAAGCTGGTGTATGTCGCACCCGAGCGTTTTCGCGCCGAGAGCTTCCTGCGTGCCTTGGATGGCGTGGAGGTCTCGCTTTTCGCGATCGACGAGGCGCATTGTCTCAGCCAGTGGGGGCACGACTTCCGGCCCGATTACCTGCGGCTCGGCAAGGCGCTGGACGCGATTGGCCGCCCTCAATGTGTGGCCCTAACAGCCACGGCGACACCGATGGTGCGGGAGGATATCCTGAAGGTGCTGAAGCTGCACGAGCCCTTCGAGCGTGTGAGCGGCTTCGCGCGACCGAATCTTTCGCTGACAATCACGCATGTGGAAAAGACCGCCCGTAAGGACGAGCGGTTGCGGGAGATTATCTCCGCGCACAAGACAGGCATTGTGTATTGTGCGACGCGCAAAAAGGTCGAATCCGTCTCAGAAATGTTGGCAGCATGGAGAATCCGCTGCGTCGCGTATCACGGCGGGATGAAGGATGAAGAGCGTGCGGCGGCGCAGGAGGCGTTTATCAGCCGCGAGGTGGATGTGGCGGTGGCGACGAATGCCTTTGGCATGGGGATCGACCGGGCGGACGTGAGGTTTGTGGTGCATTACGAAATTCCCGGCAGCGTCGAGGCATACTATCAGGAAGCCGGGCGCGCCGGGCGCGATGGCGAGGCTGCGGTCTGCGAATTGCTCTTCAACTACGCCGACACCCGGACGCAGGAGTTTTTCATCGAAGGAGCGAATCCGCCTGCGGCGGTGATCCGCCAGATTTATGCGTGGTTGCAAAACGAGGCGGACAAGGATTTCGAGGTGCATCGGAAGCTGGAGGACATCGCGTTGGGAGCCGGGGTAAAAAACCCGATCTGCGTGGGCAGCGCGTTGGCGGTGCTGGCGCGGGCCGGGGTGATCCAGCGGTTCGACATTCCCGGCAAACGCATCCGCGGGACCCGCCTGCTCAAGCCGGATGTGACCGCCGCACAGGTTCCCCTCGACGAAGTGGCAATCGAAGAAAAGGAGCGGCGCGACCGTGAAAAACTGAAATCCATGACCGACCTGTGCTATGCCCGTGTTTGTCGCCAGCAATGGATTCTCGAATATTTCGGCGAAGCCGAGGCCGGGCGCTGCGGGACGTGCGACGTCTGCCGCAGCGGTGAGGGTGGCGAATACCGCATCCCGACGGTCGAAGAGGCATTGCACGTCCGCAAGGCGCTCAGTGGCATCGCCCGGATGTCGCGCCGCACGGCGACAGGTTGGGAGCCGCGCTACGGACGCGGACGGATTGTCCAGATGTTATGCGGCAGCCGGTCGCAGGAGATTCTCAGCGCCGGGCTCGACCAGCTTTCCACCTACGGCATCCTGCGCCACCTTGGCACCGGCTATGTGAACGGCCTGATGCGCTCGCTAACAGAAGCGGGGCTCGTGATCACCATCACCGGAGAATACCCATTGATCACGCTCACCCCGAAGGGCGAGGCGGTAATGCGTGGCGCGGCATTCCGCCTGATCTGGCCGGACAATACGCCGGCCGAGACCAGGCTCGCCGACCAGGGTTTTGATCCTCAGTTATACAGCCTTTTGCGCGACATGCGCAACGCGCTGGCAAAGCGCGAAAACATTCCGCCATACGCCGTTTTCAACAACAAGACGCTGGAGGAGCTTACGCGTTACCAACCCACCACCATTTCTGAGGCAATGGCCCTGCACGGCATCGGCGAGGGCAAGGCCACCAAATACCTCACCACTTTCCTCGAAGTGATCAAGGATTGGAAGAAATGCGGGTGAGGCTCGATTGATTGATCATTGATAAGTGATGAATTCCGGCTGTTGATTTTTGAATATTCGGCTCATCATATTTATTACAAAAACCCATAAATATGGCATTTTGATTGCGTGAAAACCAAACTCGATATTCCAGATCCCATTCTGCGCGGTGCCAAGGCCCGCGCGGCACTGCTAGGTATTTCCATGACGAAATACGTGAGCCAAGCGCTGGAGGAAAAGGCCAGATCTGCCGCACCCGCAGACGTGGTCGAACCACCCTGGATGCGCGGATTTGGTGAACTTGCCGATCTGCACGACGAGACACAGCGCATCGACGCTTTGATTGCCGACGAGTTTTCCGAGATCGACCCTGAATACGCGCGATGATTCTCGATATCAACGCACTCTCCGCCTGGGCCGATGGTCGTCCGGGATGCCGGGCGGCATTCATGCAGGCGCGTTCGCTTGTCGTCCCCGCCATCGTCCTTGGCGAATACCGCTTTGGCATCCTGCAATCACGGCATCGCGAACGCTACGAGCAATGGCTGTCCCGGCACCTGCCGACAGCCGAGCTGGCACTCATCAATGCCGAAGGCGCCGCGTACTATGCGGACATCCGCCTCTAGACTGAAAACCCAAGGCACGCCGATGCCACCCAGTGACCCATGGATCGCCACACTCGTCCGCCACCGCAATCTCCCCCCTGCTCAGTAACGACGCTCATTTCGACCAGGCCCCCAAGCTCAAACGCATCCCCTTCGATGCTCTTTCTGCAATTTGTAGAGTCCAAAAGCGCAACCACTCAAGCAGCCGGAAGATGTTGCGCGGAAGCCCGTCATTTCCTCACCCCTCCGTTTTCTCCTGTTCAAACAAAGAATTTTTCACAGGAGGCAACAGAGGTTGACCATCAAATACCACCTCAAAAAGGTCTTCGCGGACAACGAGTTGAAGGAGGATTCAGTGATTCGAAATTTTCGAATCACTTCCGGAGAAAGGGAACAACCCATGATCATACAAGCTCCCCTCACAAAACTCACCGCTCCAGCGAATCCATCTCCTGCCCCATCAGTTCTAACAATCGCTGCATATCGGCAAGGTGGCGGCCGAGGCGCTCGGGGCCTGGTGCATTGCCACGCCCCGGGGCAGGTGATGGAGCGGGCATGGCGCGCGGGGCTTGGATTCCCTGGCGGGGTTCGTCTTGTTGGGCCGCGGCGATGCGCACGCCTGCCAACTCGGGATCTTCGGGGGCGGTCTGCAGCACCGCGATCACAGCCGAGGCAGGCATCACGTAAGATCGCGTGCGACCTGCGCGTGCCAGCGTGATGCCGATGACGCGCCCTTGGAGATCGACGACCGGGCCGCCGACTTGGTTGGGCAGCGGGCGCATATCGCTTTCGATGGCGGAGGGGAATTCATCGCGCACACGGCTGATCGGGCCACCCATGCGTTCCATTTGCTGGAGCCGGGCACCGGGGAAACGTGGCAACTGCGGGCGGCCTCCCACTTCGACGTCGCGGATCAGCATTTCACCCGCCCGTTGCAGGACGAGCGGAAGCATGGAGCCGGGTGGGACTCCGTTGAGCGAATTCCTCAGCTCGAAGAGTCCATTGACCTCACGGCCATCCACAGAAAGCAGGATGTCGCCTTTCATCACACCGGCCTTCGCTGCGGGCGAATCGTCCATCACAACGTCGATTTTCACCCCGGCCGCGTCATGGGACGGATCGGCGGTGACTCCGAGAAACGCCTGATCCGATGGTTTGAGATTGCGTGAAGGAACGGCGACGACGCCGAATGCCGCAAGGCGTCCATCGGGCTGGGGAGCGGCGAGAAAGTGACCGAGGCCGGGTTCAGCATCGGTGAATTGCACGGCCTGCAACGGCTCGCCATCGACCTTCAGCACCGCGAGATCGTGATCCGGATACACGCCGAGTGTTCGCACGGCACGCAGTTCGCGGCCGGCGGCCTCGATGCGGAGGTCGCCGCGCGAACGCATCAGCTCACTCCATTTGGTGAGCACCAGTGAGCCATCGCCAATGACCGTCCCGTAGGCCAGCCGCCGGGTGCCAGACCAGACGCGAACGGTCGATTGCGCGGCATCGGCAAGCACCGGCTCGATCGCGCGACCGAAGGCGGCGGATTGCTCGTCGACCGCCTGCTTTTCCGATGGCGTGAGCAAGGGCACCCCATGGCTGTTCGCACGCTGGGAGTGGCCCGGGAGCGCTCCGAATGTTAGAAAAAGGGTGGCAAGCGAGATCAGTCTGTTCATGGGATTTCGAGGGACGATCATTCTTCAAAGAGTTCTTCACGGCGGGCGAGGACGACATCGACCTTGCGTTCGCCGCGGTCTTGGGCGAGGCGGAGCCGCACGGTGTCTCCGGCGTTACGTTTGGCAAGCGTCTGCAAAAGCTGGCTTCCATTGCGGATTTCCACGTCGTCGATCGCGAGAATCACATCGCCGATGCGCACACCAGCCGCGGCAGCGGGTGAGCCCGGCACCACTTCGGCCACGGGGACGCCGCGTCCGCCTCGGCGGTGCTGGCCCATGGCGATGCCGAGCACCGGCATATCCGGATTGGCGAATGGATTAAGTGAGAGCCGTCCCCACGATTCGCCATCGAGCATGCGGTCCCAATCTTCGATGAATCCATCGATTCCGCTGTGGTTGTTGTTTTCGAGCGATTGCCCGATTGACGAGTGAATCGCCACGATGCGTCCGTCGAGGTCGAAGAGTGGCCCGCCGGAATCACCACCGATGAGGGTGCAATCGGTGGTCAGGAAATTTCCCGGGCCTTTCGAGATCACGCGACCGAATCGCACCGGTGGCGTGCGGGCCGCATCGAAGCCGGCGGAGTGGCCGAGCGCGACCACCCAGTCACCCGCTTCAAGCGTGCGTGAGGCCCCAAGGGTGGCTGCTGGCCATGGAGCGCCCGGATCGACGATGCGCACCATCGCGGCATCGCGCGTGTAATTCGCGCCCAGGGATTTTCCCTTTACCTGGCGCCCATCTGGAAAAACGACCCAAAGATCCTCCGCGCCCTGGATCACATGCGCGGCCGTGAGGATCAATCCGTCTTCCGAGACGATCACTCCGGAGCCCGATGCTCCGGTGGATCCGGCGATCAACGCGACGGTCGAGGGCATTTTTTCCTTGGCCACGGCTGCCACCTGTTCTTGTAGACGGAGCAATGCTCCGGGGCCATCGAGTGGCGCGCCGATGGCCGTAACAACGAGCCATGCCGAAAGAACCGATGCGGTGGTGAGGAATTTCATGATCGGGATGAATGTGCGGGAAAAGCGACACAAATCAAATGCTTCGTCTGAGTTGTGCAACGTAGGCGCGCACCCGGATTTTGAAAGGCGAAACGCGCACGGCTTGCGCATGCACCGCGCATCGTGCAGAACGCGGTGTGCCGATGCTCCTCGCCATTGAATCCTCCTGCGACGAAACCGCCGTGGCCGTCGTCCGTGGCGACTCGGGACGGCGCACCGAGGTGCTGGCCTCGCGGGTTTCCTCGCAGATCGATCTCCACCGTGAATTTGGAGGCGTGGTGCCCGAGCTCGCATCGCGCAACCATTCGCTGCGGTTGCGCCCGCTCGTCGAGCAAGCGTTGGAAATAGCGGGTGTGGTGGTCGCGGAACTCGATGCCATCGCCGCCACGTCGGGCCCCGGGCTGGCCTCTTCGCTGCTGATCGGGAGCACCGCCGCCAAGGGCATGGCACTGGCAGCGGGCAAGCCCTACCTCGGCATCAACCACCTTGAAGGCCACCTGCTTTCGCCATTCATCGACCGCACCGAAGTGCCGCGCCACCTCGGCCTGATCATTTCCGGCGGGCACACCCTGCTGGTGGGCGTGGAAAAAGCGGGCGACTACCGGAAAATCGGCTCCACCCGCGATGATGCGGCAGGCGAGGCATTCGACAAGGTCGGCAAAATGCTCGGACTCCCCTACCCCGGCGGACCGGAGATCGAAAAAGCGGCGCGCCACGGCGACCCCGCGGCGTTCGAATTTCCGCGCTCGATGCTCAAGGACGGCCACCACGATTTCTCGTTTTCCGGCATGAAAACAGCGGTGCTCTATACCCTGCAAAAACTTGAAGTCCCCTACCCTGTCGCCGATCTCGCCGCTTCGTTCCAACTGGCAGTCGTCGAGATCCTCGTCGGCAAGACGCTGCGTGCCGCCACAGAGTTCGGCTACGATCTTGTGGCGATTTCCGGCGGGGTTTCGATGAACCGCGCGGTGCGCGCCGCGTTCGAGGTCGCATGTGCGAAACGCGGGCTCGAATTTGCCGTCGCGGATGCGGATTTCTGCACCGACAACGCGGCGATGATTGGATTTGCCGGGCTTTTGAGGCATCTTGCCGGCGAATCGACTCCGTTGCAGTCCGACATCCACCCGAACCTCCCGCTCGTCTAACACTCCATTACCCCGGCCATGAGATATCGCGGCACCATTTTTGATTTCGACGGCACATTGGCCGACACGCTTGGCGAGACCCGGCGCATCTTCAATGAGATCGCGCCTGATTACGGCATTCGCACCGTCTGCGAAGACGAGATCCACCAGCTCCGCCACCTTTCGCTCAAGGACCTGTTGTCGCACTTGAAGATCCCGAAACGCCGGGTGCCCGTGCTGATCTCGCGCGGCACCGGGATGATGCGTGCCAACATCGCCTCGATGCCGATGATCCCGGGCATGGCCGAAGTCGTGCGCGAGCTGCGCAAACACAGCGAATGCCTCGGCATCCTCACCTCGAACGTCTCGGCGAACGTTGAGGCATTTCTCACCGCGCACGGTTTGCTTGATCAATTCGAATTCATCTCGTCGACCTCGAAGCTCACCGGGAAATCGAAACACCTCAAGGCGATCCGCAAGACGTTCTCGCTGCACCACGAGGAAATGCTCTACGTTGGGGACGAACTGCGCGACATCAGGGCGTCCCGCAAGGCGGGTGTCCGCGTCGCCGCCGTCACCTGGGGATTCAACTCACGCGAATCCCTCGCCGCCGCAAAACCCGACTATCTGCTCGACCGCCCCGAAGAATTCCGGCGTTTCCTCGGTCATTGACGTGCGACTCACGCATGATGCAGCAAGATCGAATTCGCCGCGAATTGATCGGATAGAATGTCGGACACAACGACCAGCGGCGTGCCATCGCGCACGATGCCATGCTGGCGCAACATTTCGCCGGCCTTCTCGATGGTGCCCTGAATCGAAGTCGCGAACGGAAGTTTGAACGCGCGCACACCACGAGAAAGCGCAAGCTGGCGGCAGACCCGGTCGTTCGGTGTGAATGCGAAGAAATGTGGCGTCCGCGGGCGCAGCATGCAGACGTGATTTGCGAGCACCCCGCGCCGGGTGAGCACGACCAGGCAGGCATCCGGGAGCGAATCGACGAGGGTAACCGCCGCGCGCGCGGTTTTCTGCCGCTCGTCGAGAAGCATCACCTTCTGGCCGAATCCGTGGCCGCCGGAGCGTTCGATTCGCCGCGCAATGCGGTCCATTGCATCGACACATCGCTCCGGGTATCGGCCCACTGAGGTTTCACCGGACAGCATCAGCGCATCAGCCTCCTCGTAGGAGGCGTTCATTACGTCGGTGACTTCCGCACGGGTCGGCGTCGGCTGGGTGATCATCGATTCGAGCATGTGCGTGGCCACGATCACGCGGGTGCCGAGCTCGTGGCAGCGCCTCACGATGCGCCGTTGCAGAATCGGCAGTTCCTCGAACTCGACTTCGGTGCCGAGATCGCCGCGGGCGATCATGATCACATCGGCGGCATCGATGATCACATCGATATTGCGCACGGCTTCCTGGTCTTCGACCTTGGCGACGATCTGGGCCTGGCCATCGAGCGACTCACAGGCCTTGCGGAGTTCACGCACATGGCTGGCATCGCGCACAAACGAACCGGCGATGAAATCCGCGTCACATTCGACAGCGAGTTCCAGATCCTGGTAATCCTTTTCCGTCAGGGCCGGCAGGTTCAAGCGCACGCCGGGCAGGTTGATATGGCGGCGGGAACCGAGAGGCCCCGGGGTTTTCACCCGGCAGACGATGCGGTCGCTTTCCACGCGCTCGATCGCCATCAGCAACGCGCCATTGTCGACGACGAGCGTGTTGCCCTCGGAGACATCGGCCATGAGGCCGTCGTAATTCACCGTGGTGGAAATCGCTTCGCGCGCCTCGGTGCCGGTTTTGCGGAATTCGACGAGGTCCCCCTCTTCGAGTTCGTATGCCTTGGGCAGCTCGCCGGTGCGGATCGAGGGCCCCGTGAGGTCGAAGAGAACGGCGCAATGTTTCTCGCGCAGCAAGGCCTGCTCACGAACCAATTTGGCCATTTCCCTCGCCCAATCGTGTTTGGCGTGGCTCATATTGAGGCGGAAGACATTGGCACCGCCGTCGATCAACCGACCGATGACGGCGGGATCTTCGGTGGCGGGGCCGAGCGTGCAGATGAGTTTGGTTTTGCGTGGCGTCATGGGATGAAATTCTCGGTAATCAGAGGTAAAAGCTCAGGAAGGGGTGGCGGCGAGTTGCGGAATCGAATCCACCAGTTTCCGGGTGTAGGGTTCGCGGGGATTGTGGAAGACCTCACCCGCTTCGCCAAATTCGATGATCCTGCCCTCATACATTACCGCGATGCGATCGGCGATGAAGTGGACGACGCCGAGATCGTGCGAGATAAAAATCATCGTCAGCGAGAGCTCACGCTGGAGTTTTTTCAGCAGGTTGAGGATCTGCGATTGGATCGAGACATCGAGCGCCGAGACCGGTTCGTCCGCAATGATCAGCTTTGGCTCCGGGGCGAGCGCGCGGGCGATCGCAATGCGCTGGCGCTGACCGCCGGAAAACTCGTGCGGGTATTTCCGCATCACTTTCGCATCGAGGCCGACGGTCGCCATCAACTCGACGACGCGTTTTTCCAACGCCGCCCCCTTGACGTTCGGATGGCGCTGGCGCACCGCCTCGGCGAGAGTCGAAAAAACCGTCATGCGCGGATTGAGCGAGGCATACGGATCCTGAAAGACCATCTGGAAATCGAGACGGCGGCGGCGCATCTCACGGTGGGAAAGGTGCGCGAGCACATCCCCATCAAGCACGATCTCTCCCGATGTCGGCGCGATCAACTGCATCACCGTGCGCGAGAGCGTCGATTTCCCGCAGCCGGATTCGCCGACCAATCCGAGGATTTCGCCTTTTTCCAGTTCGAGCGACACTCCGTCGACCGCGCGGATGGTCATGCGCTTCGGCGCGAACACACTGCCGCTGCGTTGGGTGAAATGGGTGTGCAGGTCTCGGATCTCCAAATAGGCCACGCCGAAACCAAGCACTCCCCATGCCTCGACGCACGCAAAAACCGATCACAAAAAGATTCCTCCATTGCATCCCCGGGATCACTCGGCGGCCGTTCCGATGTTTTTCTCGAAAGCGTCGTGAAGGATCGCAAGCTCCGGCACCACGATGCACGCGGCGTCGACATCGATCCACCCGAGGTCGCGAAATTTCGCGAGCATCCGCGAAAATGTCTCTTGGCGGATGCCGAGGCCACTCGCAAACAAGCCCTTGGACATTCCGAGCTCAATGCGCGCCGGCCCCTCCTTGACCGCTGCCTTTTGAAGAAGCCAATGCAAAAAACGCGTCTCCGCATCGCGCAGCCGCAGGTTCTCCAACGACGAAACCAAGGTCCGAAGGTGCTGGCTCATTGAGGCGAGCATCAGCCACGCGAGACGGCCGTTTTCCTGCTGGTGGCGCACGAACGCATCGCGCGGGACCAGCAACACCTCGCCATCCGCCTCCGCTCGCGCGTCCGCCGGGTAGCCGATCGGGCCGACGAGCGCGACCTCGGCCAACGTGTCGCCCGGGCGAAAAATGTGGATCACCTGTTCGCGCCCGTCGGGCGCACGGCGGTGCACGTTGATCAGCCCGCGCCGGACGATGAAGAAACCCTCCGCCGGATCGTTTTCACGAAACAGGTAATCGTTTTTCGCCAAGCGCTTCGGAACCACGTATCCCGCGATGCGATCGACGTCCTCATCCGGCAGGCCGCGGAAAATGAACGTCTCGCGCAATGACGAGACAACGGCGAGCTTGCGCAGGGCTTCAGGGTCCATGGTCTGCGACACTATGTGGCCAAGCGCATCATGGAAAGCGCGATCTGCCGTATGGCTCGCGCGGACTTACCACCATTCCTGCCTGGCTGCACTTACTCCGCCTTAAAGAACCGTGCGCCGTGCCAGACCACCCAACCTGCCGCGGCTA
Source organism: Luteolibacter sp. (assembly GCA_047921195.1). GTDB lineage: Bacteria > Verrucomicrobiota > Verrucomicrobiia > Verrucomicrobiales > Akkermansiaceae > Luteolibacter. Next base: position 18,446 of record JBLRWN010000035.1, read on the forward strand.
GCGCCCAGAAGATGGCGGCGTATTCGTAGTGCGAGATCATGATCCGGGGCATGAAATCCGCAAACACCCGCGTGGCCACCGTGATGACGAGGCCGGCGACGATCAGGCGCGCGGCCCACGAGTGATTTGCAAAACGCGCAACCTCACCGCTGTGGCCGAAGATCACCCGGCTGGCGGCAATGAAGCACACCAAGCCGAATCCGGTGCCGTAAAGCAGGTGCATCCATGCCATGTGGTGGTGGGTCGCGATGGCGGAAATGACAAGCCCTGTCACCGCCAGCGGCAGGCAAAGGAAGCGCAACGCGTTGCCCAGTGTGCCGACGCGCTCGGTGCCCGGCGCAGCCTGCCAGCGGACGTGCGAAAGCACGAAGACAAACGCCGCCGCTCGCAGTAACAAACCGACCTGTCGCTGCCACCATGCCTCGACGACAAAGCTGGCGACGAGGACAAGCGCGGCAAGCGCCATCGAGACCATCAACCGCCGTGCCTCGCGCGGCGTGCGGGGCTCGCCGAATCCCCCACCTAACAGGCGCGGGAAGAAGAACACGCCGACGCCCATCACCGGAGCAAGCGCGAAGCCCTGATAGAGCAGCAGGTTCGCAAGGCGCCACAACTCCGGGGTCGAGACCCAGCCGGGCACCACCCACATCAGCATACCCGCAAATCCACAGGCGAGGCCGGTGGCAGCCAGCAGCAGTGGCGGCGGCGGCAGCTCTTTGCGGAAGAACACAAAGCGGATTTTCATGGCGACGACAAACCCGCCTAACAGAACTAAAAACGAGATGTCCCCCGCCGCCGTTTTTCCGATGAGGTAGGAGATCCCGGAAAACAGATGCAGCATGAAGAAAGCGGCGAGTTCCGGCGGGGTGAGCCGCGGGGCAGCCATCATGCGCGGCCCTGCGGTGCCGAGAAAGCCGAGGATAAAGGCACCGATAAACGCGGTGATCATCAGTTTGGCATGAGCGATGCCTGGATAAGCCCCCAGACCGAAGCGGAAGAACGCCGGCCACATCAATACGCCCGCAATGCTGAAGAGCGCGCCACTCAGGAAGAACAACCGATAGGGTTCGCCCGCCAGCCATGCGGCCTTGGTGGCCACCACCCCGCGTTTCTTCTTTGCATGGCGGCAGGCGGGAAACCGGGGCGGCGAAATGTTGTGGATTTCGGATATCATGGGAAAAAATCAGTAACTCACCTCGATCTGCAACGCGACGCGGCGGGTATCCTGGTATCGGGCATCGCGGGCATCGAACCACATCGATTTGAGCATGGCTTTAGCGTGATTCCCCATGGGCATGGTGAGCACAAGGTCCCATGCCGCGCCGACACCGGTGCCCACGGCATTGTCACCGAAGGCGTGGAGCTTGTTCGTGAGCTCAAGCCCGCCCCATGGCATGGCGAAGGTGTGGGCGAGATGGGTGTCGGTGAGCCCGCCGTGGGTTCCCGCCGCGCGGCGGCCGGCGGTGGCATCCGCATAATCGTTGAGGGCGTGGAGCGTGGCGAGCGGTGATTGGAATCCGCGGTCGAGGTGCTCGATGCCCGCGCGGATGCGATGCCCGCCAAAATCGCGCGTGGCGGTGATGCGGAATCGCCAAGCATCGTTGGCATCACCCGGACCGGCACGGTCCTGCCAGGAAAGATCGGCCCGCCAATCAGCAATGGCGGATTTACCGGAAGCACGGGCCCCAAGCGTCCGGTTGTCCAATCCGGTGGCCGCGGTATCATGGAAATCCATATACTGGAACGATGCCCCAAGCTCGATGCCGGAGGCCATGGCGTGCGTGGCGTCCAACGCATGGATATTGGTATCAAGCGACCGGAAGATGCCGTCGGCCTGCTGACCGAAGATCCGGTTGACCCGCCCGATCCATGCGTAATCGACGCGCCATGCCCCGCTTGGTTGCCAGGTGAGCGAGGCGGCGTCGAATGTCTGCTCGTTCTGCCGCCAGCCGACGTTGCCGAGAAATGCCGCGTCATCATGAATGAGGCGCTGGCGACCGAGCTTGGCGGATAACCCATCGCATGGACCGATCATGACCCACGCCTGATTGAGCGCGGCATTGCGCGGGTCGGCGATGGTGCTATTGGCGGGGTCATCCGGAGTCGCGCCAGGAGCGCCGCCGTGATAATCGCCAACCGCCACGAAATTGTAGCCTCCTTCGACGAACGTGGTGAGAAAACCGCCCGGCACGTCCCAACGCAGGCCGGGACGTGCGCGCAGGGTGGCGGCGTGAGACGCATCAAAACCGTCGATATCGGCGAATTCGTAACGCGCCCGGACGTCGATCGACGGAACAACCGATTGCGGATTTCCCTCCCGGACCTCGCCGGCCACACAGGGACCGGCGAGGCAGAGGAAGAAAACCAGCAATCTGGATGATCGTTTCACGGTGTGAATGTCGTGGGACGTGTCACGGCTCGCGGACGATGATTTTCCCCTTCATGTAGGGATGCGGGGCGCAGATGTATTCGTATTCGCCGGGCGTCTCGAAGACGTGCGAGCCACTCTCGGCGTGCATCAGCATCGGGACGGCGAAACCACCGGATCCTTGCGGCATCTTGATGGCCACCGCGTTGTGGATGCCGGAAAACTCACCACCGAGATAGGTAAAGGCGTCCTCGTTGCTCCACGTCACCTTGGTTCCGGGGGCGATTTCGACGACTTTCGGGTGATAGGAATTGCCGATGATGGTAACGTCGACCTCCTTCACGTCGGCACTAAAGCGCACCGGGCGGTCGACCGGATGTGTGCCGAGGCCGAACGGTGAGATCACGCGTTTCGCTTCGGCGGCGTAGGTTTCGATCTCCTCTTTGGAAAACTCCGGACCGTCGGCGAGAACCGAACGGTGGGGGGCGAGCTCGGCCTCGTCGTCCACCACCAGCAGGCCGATGGCACCACGGCTGGCGGAGCCGACGGCGTGCGTGAGCATGGTGTATGCGCCTTTGTCCGGCGGCATGCGGAACTCGATCACAAATGAATCGGACGGACCGGCTGTCACCGTCTGCCCGCCGGGCAGCACCGCATCCGGGTGGCCCTGCCAGTAAATGTAGTCCCAAATAATTCCGACGAAGTGGAAGGTGGAAAGGTTGTTCGGCCCGACGTTGAGGAAATTGATCCGCACATAGTCGCCGGGCTTCACCAGAATCGGCTCCTCGACGTAGCGGAACAGGCGGCCGTTGAACATGGTGTAGTCGGCGTCGTTTTTGATCGACTGGTATCCGGATGCATACAGCTCGTGCTGGATGATCGAGAGCTCAAGATTCGGCGGGTGGCCGAGTTCCTCCTCGAGCTTGAATTTTTTCTCCTTCGGCCGCACGACCATCATGCCGTATTGGCCGCCGATGACGTGCATCGGAATGGCATGCCCGCCAGGAGCGCAGTGATACATGAAAACGCCGGGCGTCATCGCGCGGAACTTCACGCTCTTGGTCTGCCCCGGCATGATGCTGCCAACGTATTTCGACGTCTGCGTGTAGGCCGAGTGAATCGACGCGCCATGCGGGATCATCCCTTCGTTGACGACGTTGAATTCCACCACATCGCCCTCATCGACGATGATGGTGGGCCCGGGGATTTTCCCGTCGATCAGGAATCCTTCATACACCACGCCATTGCCGATGTAGGTTTTCCCCTCGTGCAGGCGGATGGTGAACGACTTGTCGTGCGGGGCGTCCTGCGGGACGGTCGAAGGGGGCCGGGTCTCAAGCGCGTAGTCGCGTTCGATGATCTCGATGAAGTCCGCGTTTTGCATGTATCCGGGCAGCGTGCGCGCGGCAACATTCGTAGTGGCATTCGTAGTGGCGGCTAGGGGCGTGGTCGCACGCGGTGCGGGCCCGGATACCGGAATACTGCGGCCGGAAGTGCCGAGTTTCGCTTCCTGGAGGTCGACGAGCATGCGGTTCGAGAATCCCTCGATCGGCAGGCTCTTCTGATTCTCCATGGCACGGCGGAGGTCTTGGGCGACCATACTCTCGGATCGCTCCCCGGTGAGGATTTCGTCGGCAAAGGTGAGGTTGCAGGCATCGCATGCGCTGGCCAATCCGGGAGAAAGGGCCAACGCAAAAGCGGCGATCACCGTGCCATATCGCGTGTGGGTTTTTGTTTTCATAACGACAGCATGATCGCACCGATTGATGACCGAATCGAGGAAATCCCGAACCGCAGGGCCCAAATCACCATGGGGATTTGACCTACATCAAATCCTAGAAAAATGATGCGCAGTTCAGATCAAAGGATGCTTCATCACGCCTGAAAAACCCTGTTCATTCCCTTTGCAAAAGACCCCGGATCTGTCATACGCATCGCCCGCAACCCCAATCCCGACAACACCCATGGCCCTCGATATCAAACCCCGTTCCGCATGCGCCTTCGATCAAATCTCGCTCGGCGAGGTGATGCTCCGCCTCGATCCCGGTGAAGGCCGCATCCGTACCGCCCGCCAATTCACGGCATGGGAGGGCGGCGGCGAATACAACACGTCGCGCGGACTCCGCAAATGCTTCGACCTCAAGACGGCCGTGGTCACCGCCTTCGTCGACAACGAAGTCGGCCACCTGATCGAGGATTTCATCATGCAGGGCGGCGTCGCCACCGACTTCATCCAGTGGCGCGAGGACGACGGCATCGGCCGCTCGGTCCGCAATGGCCTGAACTTCACCGAGCGCGGATTCGGCATCCGCGGCGCTGTGGGTAATCCCGATCGTGGCAACACCGCGGCCTCCCAACTCAAGCCGGGCGACATCGATTGGGACCACATCTTCGGCACGCTTGGCGCGCGTTGGTTCCACACCGGCGGCATCTACGCCGCGCTCTCCGAAAGCACCGCCGAACTCACCATCGAGGCCGTCAAAGCCGCCAACAAATACGGCACGATCGTTTCTTACGATCTCAACTACCGGCCGTCGCTCTGGAAAACCATCGGCGGCCTCGACAAGGCGCGCGAGGTGAACCGCGAAATCGCGAAATACGTCGACGTGATGATCGGCAACGAGGAGGACTTCACCGCTTCGCTCGGCTTCGAGGTCGAAGGCGTCGACCACAATATTTCCAACATCGAACTCGACGCGTTCAAGGCGATGATCGAGACCGCCGTGAGGGAGTTCCCGAACTTCAAGGTCGCCGCCACCACCCTGCGCGGCGTGATTTCCGCCACCGTCAACGACTGGTCGGCGATCCTCTGGCACGACGGCCAATTCCACGAAAGCCGTAAATACGACGGCCTGGAAATCCTCGACCGCGTCGGCGGCGGCGACTCGTTCGCCTCCGGTCTACAATTCGGGTTCCTCGAATTCAACGACCCGAAAAAAGCCGTCGAATACGGTGCCGCCCACGGCGCACTCGCCTCCACCACGCCCGGCGACACTTCGATGGCCACCCGCAAGGAGGTCGAGAAACAAATCGCCGGCGGCGGCGCACGCGTCGTGCGCTGATCACGGAATCAACCGTGACCCGGATCGCGGGTCGGCAGGTATCGTTCAAGCGCATGGCTCAGGCGGGCCACTATGTCCGAATCATGCGCGGCGGATAAGCTCACACGAAGCCGTGCGGACCCGCGCGGCACCGTCGGGAAACGGATGGCCGGAACCAGAAAACCGGAATCCACCAGCGCTGCGGACGCATCCAGCGCGGCCTGGTTTCCGCCTAACACCACAGGCACGATCGCACTCGGATGGCCGGGAATGCCGAGCGTTTCGCAATGGCCATGCAGCCGCTTGCGCAGCGCGTCGCCCTCGCCAGAGCAGGATATTTCAAGCGCCACCAGTGCCGCCGATGCCAACGCCGGCGGCGGTGCGGTGCTGTAGATGAATGCACGGGCGCGGTTCACCATCAGATCGATCCACTGGCGCGAAGCGCAGAGATAGCCACCCGCGACACCCAGTGCCTTGCCCAGCGTTCCCATTTGGAAATGCACGCGCCCGGCGAGACCCGTCTGTTGTGCCAGTCCCAACCCCTGCGGGCCGACCACTCCCATCGCATGCGCCTCATCGAGCCACAACAGGGCATCATGAGCCTCGCAGGTTTCGACAATCTCCCGCAGCGGGCAGACGTCTCCATCCATGCTGAAAACCGACTCGGTGATCACCAGGATGCGGCCACCGGCGTCGGCGGCGCGGATTTTTCCTAGCAGAATTTCCAACCGCGCGACGTGGTTGTGCGGAAACACGCGGATCGTCGCGCCCGAGAGCCGGGCGGCGTCGACGAGACATGCATGGCTGAGTTTATCGAGAACGATGGTGTCCCCCCTGCCGACGATCGCAGGTATGCAGCCCATCGCCGCAGCATAGCCCGAGGCGAAACCCAGCGCCGCATCCGCTCCCTTCGCTGCCGCCAAAGCCTCCTCAAGGGCGTGGTGCGGGGGCAGGCTGCCGCTTACGAGACGGGACGCCGCCGCCCCTGCGCCATACCTCAGCGCGCCCTCCACCATGGCCTCGACCACGCGCGGGTGGCGGGAAAGACCGAGGTAGTCGTTCGATGCGAAATTTGCCAACTCCCTGCCATCACGTGTCACCACCGCGCCTCCCCCCTCGTCTAGCGGCGCGAGGTGGCGCAACGAAGCCTCGGCTCGCAGGCGCTCGAGAATACCGCCAGGGTCATCGCGATGATGTGCCATGCTCATCCGCGTTCCGCCGCAGGCCTTTCAAGGGCCCACCGCAACAATTGCTCCGAATCACTCCAGACGTTGGCGGAGTCCGATTTGAGAACGACCACAATCACCGAGCGACCGCCCAGCGCGCCGGTCGAAATCAAACACCTCCCGGAGACCACGGTGGTGCCGGTTTTCATCCCGTTGCAGTAGTGCACGGAACGCAGCAGGCGATTGGTGTTGCGCATGTGGCGGGTGCGGCCATCGTTGAAACGGAAGGTGAATTCCTGCGTGCCCATGAACTCGCGGATCAAGCTGTAGCGGTACGCCGCACGGGCGGCGATCGCCATGTCGCGGGCGGTCGAGTATTGGCCGTCCTCGGTGAGGCCGTGGGGATTTTTGAAATGTGAGTTCCGCATGCCGAGTGAGGCCGCCTTGCGGTTCATCATCGCTGCAAACGCCTCCTGGCTGCCCGCCACATCCCTCGCCAAGGCCCGGGAGACGTCGTTCGCGCTGTTGACCATCAACACCCGGGTCAAATCGCGGCGTGTGTAAACCTCCCCGGGTTTCAACCAGAGTTTCGTCGGCACAACATTGCCGTCGCTGGCGGCAATCGTCACGCGGCGATCGATGCTTCCCGCATCGATCACACACATCGCGGTGAGGATTTTCTGGGTGCTTGCGACCGCACGTCGCAGATCAGCGTTTTTCGCGTAAAGCACCCGGCCGGATTCAATATCGACCACAATCGCGCTCTCGGCGACCACCCGTGGAGGCGCTTCAAGGGGAATGGCCGCAACCCGAACCGGAGTCGCCACCGGCGCAGGAGCATCGATCCGCGGCATCCCTTGCTGGGAGGTCTGCACGCGCGATGGTGGCGCGACCGTGCAAGAAGCGGCCATGACCGCTGACAGCAAAGACAGCAGAAGTCGTGTTGGTGCGGCGCGAACCATGACCGACATCATCAACGGGATCCGCCGCGCATCAAGCCGGAATCCGCATGCGCGGGGGATTGCTCGCAATCGCACCGCGCCCAGGCTACCCGACCAAATCCCCAATCGAGCCGAAATCCGGCTCGAACAATCGCTTGTAAGTGCGCGCCGCGTAGCCATCCGTCATGCCCGCGAGGAAATCGCAAACAAGGCGCGCCCGCTCCGCCGGATCACTCGCAGCGGCGATCTCCTCTGCCGTGTCCGCGGGAAGCAATTGAAAATCCTGCCCGTCGATGGTGCCGCCGTCCACGTATCGGTGGGTCAGCACCTCCCACATCTGCCGCAGCATGCGGCTGCCTTTGTGTTCGAGTTGCTTAAGCTGGGGCGAAAGAAACACCACCTCGAAGGCCAGCCGTTTGAACACCGCGCACTCGGCGCGGACGTCGGGATCGACGACTAGATGGTATCGGTAGCGGGCCGACTCGCCACTCAGGAAGTTGACGGTCTCCACCATGCTCGCGGCACGGATGTATCTGCCGATACGCTTGCCGACAAAGGGGTCGACTTTTCTGCGCCGGATCGCGCGCATCAGGTCGCCCAACGGCGTCGCCTCACCAATCGGCGTGCCGGTGCGCTCGGCCCAGGCCTCGATGCGCTCGAGCGTGAGGAATCCGGCGCGCGCACTGTCGGACAGGTCGTTGAGCGAGTATGCCGTATCGTCCGCCCAGTCCATCACCTGACACTCGATCGATTTGAACGCGTCGCGGGGTTTCCCCGGCGGGTATTCGGCGGGAAAATCCCGACCCCCAAGCGCCCAATCAAGAAACCGGTGCTGGTCGTCGAAAATGAAGTGGTGCTCCGGCGCGTTGCCGTCGCCGCCGCGCAGCTCGTTCCAGAGCGTTTTGTATTTGAGCACGCCATCGAGAAACGCACGGGTCGGGTTCATGCCGGTGCGTTTCGCCGAAAAAATCCGCTCGGTGAGCAGACGCAGCGTCTGCGCATTGCCCTCGAAACCACCATGATCGCGCATCAGGAAATTCAACGTCCGCTCACCGGCGTGGCCAAACGGCGGGTGCCCGAGATCGTGCGAAAGGCACACCGCCTCAACCAGATCCGCATCGATGTGATAGTCGGCAGCCAACGGCCCGTCATCCCGCGTCATCAGCCAATGGCAGATCGATTTGCCGATCTGCGCGACCTCCAGCGAATGAGTCAGGCGGGTGCGGTAGAAATCATATTCACCGCTCCAGAATACCTGCGTCTTGTTTTGCAGCCGCCGGAACGTCGGCGTGTGCAGTACCCGGTCGCGGTCGATTTGAAAAGGCGTGCGGAAATCATCCTGAGGGAATGGCCCATCCAGCCGCTCGGTGTCGAACGCTCCGTAAAATCGATTCGTCATTTCACCCGCAAGCATCGCCAGACCGGGGCGGTCGGCAAGAGCGAAGACGAATCCGCCGCAAGCTTTCGATTGCAGACTCCGCCGGATTGTGTAGTTTCCGCACCAATGAATCGGGAAAAGCCATGACTTCGATCCTGAACATGCCGGTGCTCGTGCTGAATCGGAATTGGCAGCCGATCCACACCTGCTCGGCCCGACGCGCGCTCCACCTGCTCTGCCTCGGCCATGCCCGGGCCGTTCAAGTCGATGGCGACGAATGCTATGCGACCCATGACCTCGCATCGTGGATCGCTCAATCGGCATCCGCGCCGGATGCGGAATTGATCCACGGGGTGCGCATGGCGTTGCGGGTGCCGCAGGTGCTCGTGCTCGGCGTCTACGACAAGCTGCCCCGGCTCGAAGTCCGGTTCACCCGCCGCAACGTCTTCGTCCGCGACAACTTCACCTGCCAATACTGCGCCCGCGAACTCCCGGAAACCCAGCTCAACCTCGATCACGTGGTGCCACGCGACAAGGGCGGGCGGACTACGTGGACAAACATCGTTACCTCATGCGTGCGCTGCAACACCCGCAAGGCAAACAAAATGCCGGAGGAGGCAAGGATGCACCCGATGAATAAACCGACCGCCCCGCGCTGGAGGCCGCTCTTCGGCTTGATCGAACACGGCCACGCTCGCGAAAGCTGGAACTTATTTGTCGCCGCCACCCGCGACAGCCAGCGGATGTCTGCTTGAAACAGATCAGAATACCGCGTGTTTTTTCGCCGGAAGAGTCACCGTCTCAAACCAGAATCGCTCGATCAAGGCCATGACCTTCTCGAAATCCTCGAAATCCGTCGGCTTGCGGATGTAACAGTTCGCGTGCTCCGCATAGGCCCGGTCGATGTCCTCCTGTGCCAGGGAGGAGGTGAGTATGATCACCGGGATGCGCTGGAGAACCGGATCGGATTTGATTTCGGCAATCACTTCGTGGCCGTTTTTCCGCGGCATGTTCAGATCGAGGATGATCAAATCCGGACGCGGGTCGTCAACATGTCCGTGGGCGTGGCGGAGAAACGCCATCGCGTCCTCGCCGTTTTTCGCCGTATGGAGAATCGGCTTGAGCTGCGTGCTCTTGAACGCTTCAGCCATGATCATGAGATCGGTCGGGTTGTCATCAACTAGCAGAATATGAATGGTTTCGTTGCTCATTTTTCATGGGTGGACACGGGTTTTTCGGAATCGCGCAGGAAGTGGTTGGCTCCTGAACGGCGGGAAGGGTAAAATGGAAATTGGCGCCTTCTCCGGGCTTCGAATCAACCCAGATGCGCCCACCGTGATGATCGGTGATTTTCCTGCAAATCGCCAGGCCCAACCCCGTTCCCGGATACTCTTCGCGGGTGTGCAGGCGTTGGAACAACTGGAAAATGCGCTCGAAATGCATCTCGTCGATGCCAATCCCCGAGTCCTTGATCGAGAAGACCCACTGCCCATTCTCGCGTTTCGCACTCGCATGCACGACCGGCAGGCTGGTCCCGGAGAACTTGATCGCATTGCTGATCAGGTTCTGGAAAAGATGCAGCAGCATTTGCCGGTGCGCACACACCACCGGCAATTCACCACAAACGATACGCGCCCCGCTTTCCTCAATGGCGCTGGCCAGATTCACACACACTTCGTCGATAATCCGGCGCGTGTCCGTAGGCTCAAGCTGGCCCGCCGCAACCTGGACCCGCGACAACGTGAGCAGGCCCTCGATCAAATCCCGCATGCGGTGGCAGGCATCCACCCCATGGCGGATGAATTCACGCGCCCGATCATCGAGTCCTTCATGATACTGCTTTTCCAAAAGCTGCATGCAGGTGATTACGGCACGCAATGGTTCCTGCAGGTCGTGAGACGCGACGTATGCGAATTGTTCAAGCTCCAGATTGGACCGGGAAAGCTCCGCATTTGCCGCTTCAAGAGCCCGCTTGTTTCCGAGCAGTTCGGTGATGTCCGTCTTGACGCAAACAAAGCTCGTGATTTCCCCTTCATCGTTCCGCACGGGGGCGATGTTCGCCTCCTCATGATAGAGCGAGCCGTCCTTGCGGCGGTTTGTCATCCGCGAACGCCAGATCTCCCCACGCAGGATCACTTCCCACATCTCCTGATAGAATTCGGAAGAATGAACCCCGCTTTTGAGGATACGGGGCGTTTCCCCGATCAGTTCCGCGCGCGTGTATCCGCTGTTATTCTCAAAACTCCGGTTCACATATAGGATACGCCCCGTTAGATCAGTGAAGAAAATCGACTCGGAGCACTGATCGATGGCGGACATGAACATCCGGACGTTCTCATGCTCCGCATGGACCTCTTCGAGCTGACGGCTCAGAGATTCCACCACCGCTCCCAACTCACCAGCCTCGCGGACGAGAGCCTCATTGCGTGCACGCATTTCCTCGACGAGGCACATCGCCTCCTCGAATGACTCGGGCACGTCGTGGAATCCGGGCTTCATGCTTGGTTTTTTTAAAAAAAAGAGAAAAGTCCACCTGATGAATATTGAAATGAACCGTATTACATAACAATCGATCTTGCACGAGGACAAGGATTATCCTCAAGATTTCCTAGACCCCGCCCACCGGCGATTCCAGCCGCGGCTGCTCAAGCGTCCGGCGCAGCCGTCCCATAAAGCGTGAACCCCGTCGTCTCCTCGATCTGGATGTCGAGCAATTGGCCGGTCAGGCGGCGGGCATCGCCGTCGAAAATCACAATCTTGTGATGCGGCGTGCGCCCGGTAAGGCGGGCCGCTTTCGTTTTTGACGGCCCTTCGCAAAGCACCTGCTGGCAAGTGCCGACGAGCGCCGTATGCTTCTCAATGGCGAGGCGGTTGACGACTTCGAGCAAGCGCTGGTTTCGCTCCTCCTTAACACGCTCGGGAAGCTGTTCGTCCATCTCGGCGGCAGGCGTATTGCGGCGCTTCGAGTAACGGAAGACGAAGGCATTGTCGAATTGCAGACGCTCGACAGTGTCGATGGTGGCCAGGAAATCCTCCTCGGTCTCCCCCGGAAAGCCGACAATGATGTCGGTGGTGATCGCGAGGCCGGGACGCGCGGCCTTCATTTTCTCGCAAATCTCAACGAACTTTTCGTTCTTATACGGCCTGCGCATCGCCTTGAGAATGCGGTCAGACCCGCTCTGCATCGGAAAATGAATGTGCGGGCAAAGCTTCGGCAAATAAGTGAACGCGGCCACCAGATCGTCACGATAGCCGATCGGATGCGGCGAGGTGAAGCGGATCCGCTCGATGCCATCCACCTCGTGCACCGCTTCCAGCAACTGGACGAACGGGGATTTCCCGCCGATTTTCGGAAATTCGGTGCGCCCGTAAAGATTCACAATCTGTCCAAGCAGCGTCACTTCGCGCACACCACGCTCGGCGAGGCTCCGGCATTCCGCGACAATCTCGGAAATCGGACGCCCGCGCTCCTTGCCGCGCGTGTCCGGAACAATACAGAAGGAACAGCGCATGTTGCATCCCTGCATGATGGACACAAAGGCTGTCGCACTGAAATCCTTCGGCAGATGGTCGCGGATGGCGTTTTGCGAACCATCCTCCTCCGCGATGTCGCAGACGTTAATACTCGCTCCGCGCATCGCGTGGCCCTCGTCATCCATCCGGGTCTCCAAACGCTTGCGCAAAATGCCGTCCACATACTCAAACACCTTGTGGTATTTCTGCGTGCCTACGACGACGTCAAGCCCCGGCGTGGTCTGAAAGAGCTCCTCACCACGAGACTGCGCCATGCATCCCATGAAGCCGTAAACCACGTGGCGGCGGTCGCGCCCGGCTGCGATCATCGCCCCCATCTTGCCAAGCGCCTTCTGCTCGGCCTGGTCGCGGACCGAGCAGGTGTTCACCAGCACCGCATCGGCATCATGCTCGCGCGAGGTCACGGTGTATCCACCCTCCATGAACATCTTCGCGACCTGCTCGGAGTCGCGCTCGTTCATCTGGCAACCGTAAGTTTTGATGTAGACCCTGGGCATTAGGAAAACGACGTCGTATGCAGATTACGCGAGCACAAGGCGCGCGTCGGATTCGAGTTTCGCGGTCAGAACCGGCCAGCCATCGGGCGACTGGAGATTAAAGCAGCGGAGATAGAGCGTCAGCATCTTCGGGTCGAACACGTCCACCAGCCGGTCGATCGTCTCATCCAGCCTCGCGCCGTCCAGATCCTTCGGCAACTCTCCCACCACCGAGCCCTTGCCATCGTGCGGTATCCCAAGACCATCACAGAACATCGCGAGCATCGATTGCTGGGCACTCATCAAATAAGCTTGCATGATGTGCTCACCGATCGCGTCGAACATCTTGACCTTGAGGTTTTTGCAAATCCATTCGTATTGCTCGGCAAGCGGCTTCTTCTGAATAAAAACCAGACGCAGCTTGCGCTCCTTGGCAATAGCGGCGAGCACGGATTTGTAAACGTCGCGGTTGTTTTCGCGAAACCAGTCGAGCATACCGGTGACAATGGCGAGATCGACGCTGCTGTAAATTTCGTGGGATTTCAATGAAGTCGGGGTAGCTGTTTCCAATCGGGCCCGCAAGTCAATCGATCCCCCCCGCTCATGACAAGAGCGAACAACATCGGAAAGCCACCGGAATTTGATTCTCGCATCCCCCCCCCCGCAAAGGACAGGGTTTTTCGCGACGTGTCGGAATTCAGAATCGTCAGCGTGGTCGAGCAGGCAGCGGATTATCTCCGCGGCCAGATTCTGCGCGGCCGCTGGAGTGATGAAATGCCCGGACGCCACGAACTCGCCGCCGTCCTGGGCATCAATCACAAAACGGTTGAAACCGCTCTGAAACAATTGGAAACCGAAGGCTTGATCATGCCCCAGGGAAGCGGCCGCAAGCGGCGCATCGCACCACCAGACCTCAAGCGTAAACCACCATCCCTGAGAATCGCCATTCTTGTCGGAATGGGCGGCGACCGAACTCAGGAATATCTCGTGGAAACCAAACACCAGTTGATCGAAAACGGTCATTCCGCCTTTTACACCGATTATTGCCTCAATGACTTCAATATGGACGTGCGCCGCATCGCGCGAATGGTCAGGAAGACCCAGGTGGACGCATGGGTGGTGGTTGGCGGCTCACAGGAAATTCTCGAATGGTTCGCCCAACAGCCTGTGCCCTCGTTCGCATTTTTCGGACGCAGGCGCAACCTGCGCATGGCCGGAGCAGGGCCGGACAAGCCACCGGCGTACGCCTCGGCGACACGCACACTGCTCGCACTCGGACACCGCCGCATCGTGCTGCTCTCACACGCTGTGAGGCGCCTGCCCAAACCCGGTGCCAGCGAACTCGCATTCCTGGAAGAACTCGCGGCGGCTGGCATCAAGCCCGGCGAGTACCACATGCCGGATTGGGGGGAAACCATCGAAGGCCTCCACGCACGGCTCGAATCCCTGTTTCATCTCACACCACCCACCGCAATGATCGTCGATACGATACCACTCTACTGCGCAGTGGAGGAGTTCTTTGCCAGGCGGGGGCTGCGCGTCCCGGAAGACGTCTCCCTCGTCTGCGCCGACACGCCGGACATGTTCGTTCTGCGCCGCACACCCGTGAGCCATATCCGCTGGGACAGCCGCAAGGTCGTCAGGCGCGTCATCAGCTGGGCCGGCAATATCAGCCGCGGCAGGCAGGATTTTTTACAAACACTGGCCAAGGCCGAATTCGTTCCCGGAGGAACAATCTGCAAAGCCAAGAAAATCTAATTTCGCGTTCCGCAAAACGCGGGTTGCCACGCAGGAAAAATCCCGCATCACTTGGCGCATGAGGATATTCGAACTCGCGCGCAACCTCGGAGTCGTCAAATCGATCGGCTCCGTGATCGGTTGGGATCAGGAAACCGGCCTGCCTCAGGCTGCTGCATCTCATCGCGCCATGCAAATCGCATGGATTTCAGCGCGGGCTCACGAAATAAAGACATCCGACAATTGGCGCAAGGCACTCGAAGAAGCGGAAGCCGCCAATGACGGCACAAATCCCGGGGAATCCGCAAACCTGCATCAACTGAGGCGGGATTTCGACCGCGACTCATGCCTCCCCGTCGAACTGGTCGCCCGCAACAGCAAGGCCACCTCACTCGCAAAACACGCCTGGGCGGATGCGCGCAAACGCTCGAACTTCTCCTCGTTCGCACCGCATCTGCAAACCTTGATCGAACTCGCTCGCGAAAAGGCCGACCTCTGGGGATACCAAGAGGAACCTTACGACGCCCTGCTCGAAAACTACGAACGCGCCACCACCACCGCCGCCGTTTCCGAATTGTTCGACAAACTGGAACCCCAACTCCGACGCATCGCGTCCGAAGCAGTGGAAAAATCGAACATTAAATCACCCAGCCTGCCGCCCGGCCCTTATCCCATCCATGCCCAGCAACAACTCAACGCACGCATCGCCGAATCCCTCGGATTCGATTTCTCCAAAGGCCGCATCGACACCACAACACATCCGTTTTGTGCCACCCTCGGCCCTTCCGATGTGCGACTGACGACCCGCTACGACGAACAGGACTTTACCTCATCTCTATTCGGCGTGCTCCACGAAACCGGCCACGGACTCTACGAACTCGGCCTGCCGGATGCGGACTTCGGGCTCCCGTCAGGCGAAGCCGTCTCCCTCGGTATCCACGAATCCCAATCGCGATTGTGGGAAAACCACATCGGTCGCGCCGATGCCTTCTGGTATCGCTGGTATCCCGAAGCATGCGCGCTTTTCCCACAGCTGGCCGGATTCCCCTTGGATAAATTCCTGAGCTATATTCGCCGTGCTGCCTTCTCGCCAATCCGTGTCGAGGCCGATGAGGCAACATACGACCTCCACATCCTCCTCCGCTTCGATCTAGAACGCCGCATGCTGCGTCGGGAACTCGCCGCCGAAGATGTGCCCACGGCATGGAACGAAGGATTCCGACACCTCTTCGGCTTCACCCCGGCCGACGACCGCCATGGCTGCCTTCAGGACATCCACTGGTCGATGGGCGGGCTCGGATATTTCGCAACCTACTCCCTCGGCAATCTCAACGCCGCGCAATTGTTCCAAGCCGCGAACCAGGATCCTGCGATCGCGGTCAGCTGCGACAAAGCCGATTACGAGCCACTCTTACAATGGATGCGGAAAAACATCCACGCACACGGCGCGACTCTCGACCCCGCCGATCTCATGCGGCAGGCTACAGGAAAATCACCCTCTGCAGACGCATACCTCTCTCATCTCTCCTCACGCTACCTCTAACAAAACCATGTTCATCGTCATCGAAGGAATCGACGGCACCGGAAAATCGACCCAGGCGAAGCTCCTCGGCGAATGGTTCCTTGCAAACGGACGCCAGGTCGTCCTCAGCCGCGAACCCACCGACGGACCATGGGGCCGAAAACTCCGAGAATCCGCCGCCACTGGAAGACTCGACCCAGTTGATGAACTCGAATATTTCCTCAACGACCGTCGTCAGCACGTCGATGAACTCATCCTCCCCTCACTGAAGGCAGGCATGGTCGTCATTCTTGATCGATATTACTTCTCTACCATGGCCTACCAAGGTGCGCGGGGATTCGATCCCGTAAAAATCCGCATCCGCAATGAGGAATTTGCCCCCGTTCCCGATCACCTCTTCATCCTCGATCTCGAAGTCGATGCCGCGCTCGCCCGCATCGGCACGCGCGGTGACACAGCGAACGAATTCGAACAACGCGAATCCCTGGAAGCCTGCCGCAACGTCTTCCTCAGCCTGGCGGACGAGCCATTCGCCCACCTCATCGCATGCAATGATGACGTGCATGCCGTCCACCGGAAAATCATCACCATTCTCACCGAATCTGGGGATTCGGACCTGATAATGAGTTCATGAAGCTCACGCGCTGATCCATGGTAGAGATTCGCTATTCGCTACCGCTATCCCGCAGCGCCCAGATCACGCCCGCCGCATCCTTCGCTGCACCGCGCATCCGCCGTGCCCCGGTTTTCCGCTTCGGCCCGAAGCGATCGCGTGCTTGCGCAAAGCACAGCTCCACCGTCTCCCGGCTCCCGATCACCGCTCCTGCCGTAAAATACCTCACCCGCCGCATCAACATTCCCGCAAATCCCATCTCCACCCCAAATCCTATCGGACCGCGGACTTCCATGCCCGCCGT
>JBLRWN010000036.1:0-35521 GCA_047921195.1 Luteolibacter sp.
ACCTGCGGAACCCACGACACGGCCGCCTGCGGGCAAGCTCGATGACGAATGAGGCGATCCGCAACCATCTTGTGGAAAATCCGGAAATCGAGGGACGCGGGCGCATGCGGTTGATCACCGAAGCGCACAAGCGGTATTCGTTTTCCATGGCCTGCCTCGCCTTCGCCTTTGTGGCTGTGCCGCTGGGACTCAAGGCACGCAGGCGCGACACATCGGGCGGGCTTCTGATCAGCCTGCTCATCGGCGTGGCGTATTTCATGTTCACCGTGCTGGTCGATCAGTTCAAGACGGAGACCTCGGCGGTGATTGTGCTCTGGACGCCGAATCTCCTCTGTGTTTTGTTAGGGCTTTACCTGTTCCGCCGAGCACGGTTCCGGTAAACCCGGCAATCGAACTCTGCCATGAAGCTTTTCCGTCAGAAAATACCCGCCGACCGGAAAAAGGCTCCGGCTGAGAAGCGCGGCCTTCGACTCGGCGCGGCCGGCATCCATCCGTTTCCGTTTTACGCGGATTTGAGATCCTATCAGGGCACAGCTTTCCGGGCGGACATCCGCTCGGCCGTGGCGGTGATGCTGCTAGCACTGCCTCAGGTGCTCGCTTACGCCGCGATCGCCGGAGTACCATTGGTTTACGGCGTGATTTCATCCGCCGTTGCGGCGATGATCGCGCCGTTTTTTGCCGCCTCCCGCCACACCGTCCTCGGCCCTTCGAATGCCACATCGCTCATGCTCTTCAGCTTTCTGGCGATGAATCCCGCCATCGCAGCACGCCACGGCGAAATGATCCCTCTGTTGGTGCTGATGGTCGGCATCATCGCGATCTCGGGCGCCATGGCACGCCTTGCGGATCTTCTGCAATACGTGTCGCGGAGCGTGCTGGTGGGCTACATCGCGGGTGCGGCCGTGCTGATCATCACCGGACAACTCGTCCATGCACTCGGCGTCGCCGCCCCAGTCGCGGAACAGGCCCCCTCGAGCTTTGTCGGCCGCGCGATCGCAATCGCGCGATCGCTGCCGGAAATGAACTGGGTCTCGCTGCTCATCGCGACCGTGACGTTCGGCGTCTATGCCTCAATCCTGAAGTGGCGGCCGAATTGGCCGGCGTTCGCTCTCGCCTTGGTATTCGCATCCGCGCTTTTCGGCGGACTGATCCGGCTGGAAGTCGGGCCGTTCGCCGGGGAGCCGACGTTTTACAGCTTTGCCCCGTCCGAGCTGATGCCACGGCTGCCATCGCTATTCCGCAACGGCATATTCGAGGACATCGCGGCACTCATCGGCGTGGCCCTGGCGATCGCGTTTCTCGCATCGCTCGAAAACTCGCTAATGGCGAAATCCCTGGCATCCCGCACCGGCGACCGCATCGATGTGAACCAGGACATGTTCTCCGTGGGCATGGCTAACGTCGCCACCGCATTCGGCGGCGGCATGCCGGCATCCGCATCGCTCACACGATCCGCACTCAATTTCGAGGCCGGTGCCACCACGAGATTTTCCGCCATGATGGCGGGCATGCTGACCCTCTCCGCCGCCATTCTGATCGCATGGCTTGGGGTTTGGGGAGTGCCTCTCATCGATTTCATCCCGCGCGCCGCACTCGCGGCACTGGTGGTCGGCATCGCCCTCACGCTCTTCAACAAACGCCACATCCGCATCTGCCTGAAATCCACACCGGACGACCAGCGCGTGCTCATCATCACCTTCATCTCCACATTGCTCGCTCCCTTGGATGTCGCGATCTTCATCGGCGTCGCGGTGTCCGTGGCGTTTTTCCTCCGCCGCGCAAGTCGCCCGTCGCTGGTCGAGTATGAATTCAGCGATGAAGGCGAACTGCGTGAAAAATCACTCAAAAACGCCAGGCCCATCCCCTCGATCTCGATCGTCCACGTCGAGGGTGATTTGTTTTTCGGCGCAGCAGACATGTTCCGCAACCAGGTCGAACACGCGGTCGAGGATCCGAACCTCAAGGTGATCATCCTGCGGATGAAAAACGCCCGCCACCTCGACGCGACCAGCGCGATGGCGCTCGAGGATTTCATCCGCAACACCCGCCAGCGCGGGGTATTTGTCCTGGTATCCGGCGTCTCCAAGGCGCTTTACAAAGTGCTGAAAAACTCCGGAATCCTCGAAACCATCCAGGAGGGAGCCGACCGCAAGGATGGTGAGAGCAACCTTTTCGTCCAATTCCCAAGCAACCCGAACCTCTCCACCCGCGACGCCCTGCGACGTGCCCAACAACTGCTCGGTGAGGAAAAAGCCGACATCCGCATCTTCCACAACCCAAAACCCGAATCCCCTGTCTCATGAAGCGACTGCCCACCACTCTTGGCATCGTCGTGATCATCGCCGGATTCCTCGTCTGGTGGTTTCACCCGCACCAGGCCCTCAAACGCCGCTCCAACGGATTGATGGAGACGCTCACCATCGCCGAAGGTTCCGGCACGGCATCGCGCAACCTCAAGGTGTCCCCGCTTTCCCGCATGATGGCCGAAGAGGTCACGATCATCGGCGCGGGCGATCGCCGCGCCGAAGGCACTTTTCCTCGTTCCTCAGTCACAGCCGGTTTTTCATGGCTTGCACGCAACGCCCGCGTCACACGGTTCAAAATCCAGCGATTCGAGTCCATCACCCGCTCCGGAGACACCGGCGTCGTGCATGCCCTGATCGACGCCGAGGTGGCCCTCAAACAGGAAACCCCACTCCAAGGTGCCTATTCGATGACACTCACCTGGCAAAACGACGGCAGCGCCTGGCGCCTCGCCGCCGTGGAATGGCAACCACGCTGAATCGCGTGAACTTGCCGCTTGGCGTGCGCCGAATCACCGGTAAATTGCGCGCGTGAAAGGAAAACTCCTTATCGACCTCGAATGCCTGCCCGAAGAAGGCGAACGCCTTGAAGGCGAATTGCCCGGAGAGGTTTTCGACCTGCCAAAAGGCGATGCATCCGCAATCGGCCCGCTCGTTTACGCCGTGCATGCCCAGCGTTTTGGCAGCGAACTCATGCTCCGCGGCCACCTCGAAGCCCCGTTTGAGTTCACCTGCGTGCGCACCCTCCACCCGTTCATTCAGACGATCCGGCTCGATGATGCCGTGATTTCCATTGAAATCACCGGCGAGGGCGTGGTCGACGCCACCGAGGCCTTGCGCGAGGAGATCCTCATCCACTTCCCCACCGATCCGCGTTGCGACGATGCCGACGACCCGCAGGACTGCGAAATCAATCCGCGTTATTTATCAGTGGACAAGCCCCCCCATGATGCGCTACCCACTCCGCCCCGCGCCGCGAGCGACGACCGATGGTCGGCTCTCGACGGACTTCAGAACCTCAAGGATCAACCCTAAGCAACCACACCAACGCCATGGCCGTACCAAAGCGCCGCCAATCGAAAAGCCGTCAGAAAATGCGCCGTGGCGCGAACCGCTGGCGCGCACCCATCTTCAAGAGCTGCCCGGAATGCGGCAGCCGCGTGCCTTCGCACATCGCCTGCCCGTCGTGCGGATACTACCGCGACCGCCAGGTGCTGGACGTCGAAGTGAGCTGACCTCATCCCCCATCAAGGGAGCCAGGAATTCCGGGGTTCTCATTTTGCACGATCGCGTATGAAAATCGCACTCGATGCCATGGGGGGGGACAATGCCCCCGGCGTGAACGTCGCCGGGGCCTTCGAATCCATCCGGCTCTATCCGAAAATCTCGCGGCTCATGCTCGTCGGGGATCAGGAGGCATTGCATGCGGAATGCCGGCGCCTCTCGCTGGATCCCAAACACCCGAAAATCGAAATCGTCCATGCCCCGGAGGTGATCGGCATGGCTGAGGCCGGAGCAAAGGCGGTAAGGCGGAAAAAACAATCGTCCATCAGCATCGCCATGGATCTCGTGCGCGACGGCCATGCCGATGCCTTCGTTTCCGCCGGCAACACCGGAGCCGCCGTGGCCGCCGCCACCCTGAAACTCCGCACTCTGCCGGGTATCGACCGCGCCGGCATCGCGTCGCCGCTGCCGAACGAACACGGCATCTGCAACATCCTCGACGCCGGAGCAAACCCGGAGTCCAAACCCGAGCACCTCGTCGCATATGCCGTGATGGGCACCGCATTCGCCCGCCACGTGCTCGGCGTCAAGGACCCGAAATGCGGCCTCATGTCAAATGGTGAAGAGGACGAAAAAGGCACCACCTTCACCAAGGAGACGTTCAAGCTCCTCAAACAAACCCCCGGCATCAACTTCGTCGGAAACGTCGAGGGACACGATCTTTTCGAAACCGAACTCGACGTCGTCCTCTGCGACGGATTCGTCGGCAACATCGTCCTCAAGAGCGTCGAAGCCACTGCCAAGGCGGTCTCCAAATGGCTGAAAACCGAAATCAAGGTGAGCCCGATGCGCATCGCCGGTGCCATGCTCGCCAAAGGCGCCTTCCACGCCCTCAAGGAAAAAAGCAGTTACGAGACGTATGGCGGCAGCCCGCTGTTGGGCGTCAATGGCGTGGTCATCATCGCCCACGGATCTTCCTCCGCGCTCGCCGTCCGCAATGCCATCCGCGTCGCGGTGGAAACGGTGGACCACGGCGTCAATCCGCGCATCGAGGAAGCCATGGCCGCAGTGACGGCCCAGGTGCCTGAAATCACGGTCTGAAGACGCGCGGAGCGTTCTCACCCGCGCACCACCGCAACGGCGACCACATGCCTGCATCCGGCATGGCGCAGGACCCGAGCACAAGTGCCGAGCGTCGACCCCGTCGTCAGCACGTCGTCCAACAGAATCACCCCGTGCGGCCGCGAAGCACCCAGCCGCCTGCCAGCACGGGTCAACTCGAACGCACCTTTCAAGTTTTTGAACCGCTCTTTGCGGTGGAGCGCCGTCTGCGTCTTTGTCGCCTTCACTCGCCGCAGCGCATGGCACAAGGGCAGCCCGGTCATCGCCCGCATCGTCCGCGCGATCTCGGCGGCCTGATTGAATTGGCGATGAAAAAGCCGCGTGCGATGCAATGGCACCGGCACAATCGGCCAACCCTCGGTCCGGGCGCGCTCAAATCTCGGATCGTCAAGCGCCTCGGCCGCGATCCGCCCGAGCTCTCCGGCGACGTGTGCCTGCCGCTGGTATTTCAACCAGTGCACCAACTCCATCGCCTCATCACAGCGGCGCAACACTGGGCGGGCGAATTGGAAACCCAGTTTCTTACCTTGGCAGTTCGGGCACTCGATGCCACCATCCAGCACCCCGAAAAACGGCTGACCGCAATGCGAGCAGAATGGTTCTTCCAGACGCGGCAGCGCATCATCGCAGGCCCCGCAAAGCCCGCGTCCGCCACACAGCGCCACCTCGCATAATTCGCAGCGCGAGGGATAGAGCACATCGAGCAGCGGCCGGAATGCCCTCCCGGCCGCGCGCCCAACTCTTGAAAGTATTGGCATGGCGAACTCCAACAAACCAATGCCACCCAATGCCAGCACAAAGCGCCGCCAAGAAAACCAGCTCGCATGCCGCAGCATGCGGGTCATCCTCAGGCAGTTCGCCGGGCATATTCCGCGAATCACGCGGCTTGCATCGCCCGGCATCCCCCGTTTCACTCCCCGGCATGGAGAGCCACGAATGGAAAGAACAAACCGAGGAAGGCAAACGCTATTACCGCGCCAACTTCCGCGGCGGCCGATGGACACTGCTCACAACCACCATGAAACGCGATCCGGTGTGGGACATCGTCCCCGTGCTCACCCTCGACCACTGGCGCGAATTGCGCACCCTCGTCTGGAACAAATACCAGCGGAAACGCTGCCCCTACGAACGCGTCGAAGGCATCGACCGCGAAATTGAGAAAGCCGAGAACGCTCGCTGATCCTACTTCTCGAAAAAACCATCCCCGAGATAGAACGCATCCGGGTATGGTGGCAGCGGGCCTGAATCCGGCGGCAGCGAAATGAACGCGTGTTTCCCATCCTCGGGGTGCGCGTATGCGATGCTCACCGGGGTACCCACATCCACCATTGCGTAAAACAGCGGCGCCACATTGTGATGCATCCGGATGGTGCGTTGGCTCGCCGGCTGGTGCCGCAGCCATCCGGTGTGAAATCCGACGCCCGGCGCGATCTCGCACCAATACGGCAACGGCATGCCGACATATCGCCAGCCCGCAGGCACCTCCGAGACACGCGCGCGCTTCACCTCGGTGCCACGCACCGCAAAGCCATAGTCGGGCGAGCGATGACGCTCGATCTTCCGCGTGATGCGGAACTCGCCTTCGGGCGTCGGGTTTTCCACCCGCCCGACCGTCACGGGCATCACCATCAGCATACGCTCACCCTCCATGACGTATGCGCGCTGCTCGCCGAGCGAGACCTTGATGCGCACAGCGGATCGGTCTCGCGGCTGCCTCGCCTTGACCTGATAGGCCTCATACAAGTCCGCCGGCGGCGTCACCCGTGGAGCCATGCAGGCTGCGGAGGAAAAGCACATCACGCCGATCGCCGACGCCGCCACCATGCGAATCGCGTATTTTCCCGTTTCGATCATCGCACGCTTTCCCATGAATCCACCCTCCCATCGACAAACCACACCGAGGCTCGGTGGTAGGGCACATAGACCACCTCCGGCCCGGCCCCGACACCTGCCCAGGATGACCGGTAGGGACCGTAACGCCCGCGGCCGTATCCCCCGTAGACGTTGGTGGTGTAAACGGGTCGCGTGCCGGCGTAATCCCATCGTGTGGACGGCCCCTCGGGCCGCATCATCTCGACCCGACGCGCGGGGCGGCCCCATGCCAGATAGACCGCGTCGTAAGACATGCCGCGGGAGATTTCCCCATCGCGGACCTTCTCGCGATGCTTGGCGGGCAAAGCATCGAACATCGCCGTATTGCGGTCGATCCGACCGGCGGGAGTTGTCGGAGCGCACGAGGTGAATGCCAGCACCAGCGCCCCAGCACATGCGGACAAAAGGGATATTCTCATACCCGCATTCATACACTCGCCCGCGCATGCGCGCAACCGTCCATGCGCCCCGGGAAAACATTTCTCCACTTCTTCGTCAAAGGGGCTTGCCAACCCCGAAAGGGCGGAATCAAGGTTGCTCCGACACCCAACGTTTTTACCACCATGTCTGAATTGCTCGAAGAAGAAGAATTGCAAATCGCCCTACGCAAATGCCCGGAGTGGGAGAATGAGAAAAAGTGCATCACCCGTACCATCGAGTTCGAGGAGTTTAACGACGCCATTGATTTCGTCAACGACCTCGCCGAGATTGCCGAGGAAGCACAGCACCATCCCGAGATCATCATCCGCCACACCCGGGTGAAGCTCAAGCTCACCACCCACGACGCGGGTGGCATCACCGAGCTCGACATCCAGCTCGCCCAGCGCGTGGACAACCTCGTGGATTGACCTCGCGGGAAACCGCGCCAACCGCCGGCGCACCGGCCGGCCTGCGGCCTGCGCGGATTTCCCATCATCATGGCCAAGCACACCCAAACCACCGACGAGCTGCCACCCGGCCACGTGCGCCTGCCTGTGGCCCTCATGGGAAGCATGGGGATGGCGCTTGCCGCTGGCCTGCAAGTCTTCGGGTTTCTCGGTTTGATCGATGAGCGACTCGCGCACCTGCTGGTCGTAAACCCGGCAACGCTGGCACCGGCCATCACGCCGGCCACCGTCTGGATCGCAACCGCCATGGTTGCATACGGCCTCGCATGGGTGGTGCTTGAGATCCCGGGAAACTGGCGCCGCATCGTCATCTGGATCAGCACCATGGTGGTGATCGCCGCATGGCTGCCGGTGGCCGCCATCAGCCACACACAGGCTCCGGTGGCCGCGCCATTGGTCGCAGCCGCATGGGCGGGCCTGTGCACCATCATCTACGCCGCCCGCCACCATATGGAAGCGGATGATGCGCCCGCCCCCCCTGCCCCGCGCGCCGCGGAGGAAACTCCCGATTCCGAATCCACTCATGCCCCAGATTGATTTCCCGATACCGGTGAAAACGCTTGTCGCCGCGCTCAAGCGGCTGCCGGGCATCGGCCCGCGCAGTGCCGAGCGCATCGCCGTCTGGATGCTGCAGCATCCCGAGTCCGATACACGTGGCCTTGCCGAAACCATCACCGCCGCTTCCGATGCGGTGCGGCCGTGCCCGGTTTGCGGATTTTTCGCCACCCGCGACGGATGCGCGGCATGCGACGACCCCAAGCGCGATGAATCGCTCCTCTGTGTCGTCGAGCAGGCGACCGATGTGATTCCGTTAGAACGTGCCGGGGTCTTCAAAGGCCGATACCACTGCCTTGGCGGAAAGCTCTCGCCGCTGGATGGCGTCGGCCCCGAGGACCTGAATATCGACGCGTTGCTGCGCCGCATCGACGCGGCCACATCCGCAGGCGACATCGAGGTGATTCTCGCGCTGGGGTCCGACGTGGAGGGTGAAGCTACCGCAAACTACCTTGCCTCGATGCTGCGACCGCGCGGGTGCACGCTCACCCGCATCGCCCAAGGACTACCCGCTGGCGGCGGCCTCGAACACGCCGACGATCTCACGCTGACCCGCGCGATGCAGGGACGCCGCGGGATTTGAGCGCGGATGGCAATTTCCGATGCGCGGAAAATTCCCATCGCTTCGTCCTTGCCCGCATCGCTCGGGCGGACCATGAATCCGGCCATGTCACGACCCGATCAACGCCTGCCGGACGCCTTGCGTCCGATTTCCTTCGTCCCCCACGTCGCCCCGCATGCCACCGGCTCGGTGCTGGTTTCATTTGGCGACACCCGGGTGATCTGCACGGCCACCGTCGAGGACGATGTGCCGCGCTGGATGCGCGCCCAGAAGGTCGAAGGCGGATGGCTCACCGCCGAATACTCGATGCTCCCCTACTCCACGCACGACCGCAAACCGCGCGACATCTCGCGCGGGCGGCTCGACGGCCGTTCGTCGGAAATCCAGCGCCTGATCGGCCGCTCGCTCCGCGCCGTGGTGGATTTGAAAAAAATCGGCCAGCGCACGGTGTGGATCGACTGCGATGTATTGCAAGCCGATGGAGGCACCCGCACCGCATCGATTTCCGGCGGATGTGTCGCCATGGCAATCGCCTTCAATCGCATGCTCAACGAGGGCCGGATCAAGGATTTCCCGATCAAAACCCTCGTCGCCGCGGTTTCCGCAGGAGTGCACCAGGGCGTGCCGGTGCTCGATTTGAATTATCTAGAAGACAAGGAGGCGACGGTCGACTTCAACGTCGTGATGACCGAGGGCGGCCAATTCGTCGAGCTTCAGGGCAGCGGCGAAGAGGCGGTTTTTTCCAACGAGGAAATGCAGGCGATGCTGGAGCTTTCGCGTAAAGGCATCGGGGAGATTATCACACTGCAAAAGGCCGCCATTCTCACCGCCGACCGCGCGGGTCCGGCCGATCTGGCATCACTCACCGCCGCGTTCACGCCGCGCAAGTGATTTCACTCCCAGCACTGTTCGTCCATCATCCAGACGACTCCGACGTGTTCGATCTCGGTCGTGCGGAGTTGGAAGATCCGTTTGCGGGTGGCGACGTCGGCAACGCCGGCCACCACCGGCGGATCGTGGCGGTCCTCAAGCGCTGAGGCCTCACCCTGCGCCTGCTTCATCTTCCGCCAGCTCCGCACCAAGGTGCGCACCTCGCGGCGCACCGCCCCGGTATCGCGAATCGCCGCGGATTCCGGCGCGGGATCGTTGCGCACCATGCCGCCGAGCCGATCGGCGACCATGGTGGTGCCGGGAATGGTCGATTTCCGATCGGCGTCAGACCGGCCGAGGGCTTCGACCAATTCCTTCTCACGGGCCAGGCGGCACCAACGCTGCCAGTCACTCAAATCCGGCTCATCGACATCGTGATACGTCGTCAACCCGAAACGATCCCTGACCAAGCGCACGTCATGATATTCGGCATCGAAGAGGTCGCGGAATTCACCCAGCCAATTCGCCCGTTCCCCGCGCAACGCGGTGCGCCATTCCTGGATTGCCGTCTTAAGCAACGGATCGGCATCTTCAGCAAGCGGCGGCGATTTCTGTAAAACCGAAAGTTCCTGATCGATCAGCTCGCCAGTGCGCAGCAAGCGGTGGAGTCGCACCCGTTCGCGGCGCATCGCCAATTCCGCATCGACCGATGCGGCGGCATCCTTCCATGCGGATTGGGAAACATGGTGCGGCACATCCTTGATGGCACCGAGCGATGCGAGTTGCTTCGGCACTTGGACGGCCGGGTTGCGCATTGATTCCAGCAACGCCCCGGGGCTCAGGACGCCACCGACCGAACTGGTCACCGCACGCCTCACCTCGCCGGTGATTGCGCCGACTTCGGGTTTTTTCTCATTGGCCTCCGCGTGTGCCGTCTTCGCTGCGATGAACGCGCGATTGCGCTTTTCCATGAGCTTTGCCGCCTCACTCCAGCGCATGTCGACCGTCTTGAATGGCGATTGCGCCGCCATTTCCGCAGCATACTGCTTGCCTTCCAGCTCAGTGGCTTCGGCGAGCGTATCGGTCACGCGTTGCTGGGCGCAGCCGACGAAAAGCATCCCAACGGATGCCATCAGCAGCATTTTCATATGCTACTGTTACGCGGAGGCAGGGTGATTCTTTCGGGAGGTGGAATAATTTCTCAAGCGCGCTCACGCGGTGAGGTCCGAGTTGAAGTAGATTTTCATGAACTTCATGCCGCGCTGCTCATCGAATCCACGCTCGATGCAGGGTTCCGGCTGATCGGCAAAGGCCGCCTTGATGTGGATTTCGACACCGGTATCGAGCTTCACCACGGCACCGATTTTGCGCTTTGCCTTGTCGACATCCTTCGCGGAAATCTCGAACTCCTCGGGGAGCGGGGTGCCGGTCTCCTCTTCGATCTCGGCACGGCGGGCGGCGAAACGCTCGCCGGCTTCGGGTGTCTTCAGCACCTCGCGTTCGAATTCGCGGAGGTCGAACTTGTCCTTGCCCTCGAAATAGGAAATCGCCTCGCGCGCGGCGGAGCAGGATTCCCATGGCGGAGTCTCATCCTGCGCAGCCGCATCACCACCACCCGCGGCCCTGCGAGCCGCAGCCGAGGTGTCGCGGGCCACGGATACCGCCATGTCGGCGTATTTTTTCGTCAGCACCGCAGCATCGGCCACCGGAACCACCGCGAGAAAATCGCGGACCCAGAACCTCGAATCCGCGCCCGAACGGTCGAAAAGCAGGACATAGTGGCCTTTTTCCCCGACGTGATCGAGGATCAACGCGCCCTTGTCGATTTTCTCCGGATTGATGCCGTGCTCGGTCGAGAGCTTGAGGTCGCCATCTTCGGTCGAGATGCTCAGAAACGGCACCACGCTTTCGGATTTGAGCAGGCAGAGCGCGCGGAGGTTTTTCCCGTCCACCTCGATGTCCTCGATGAGGGCGACGCACAGGTCGCCGGACTTGATGTTCGGGTGGTTCGATTTCGCATAAAGCCGCGCGGCAATCGCCTGACCTCGGGCCAACAACACCGCCGGATCGGCGAAAATCTCGCGTGTGGCATTGTGCATCTCATGCTGTTCGAGCGATGCGTGGTGGCTGAAACGATGGCCGCCAAGATTCCGAAACGGCTTCAAAAACAATGCGGTGAGCACCGGCTGATCCTCCTCGGAGACCGCAAAAACCTCCTTCGATGTCTGCAAGGGCTCGTTGCGTTGCGGGTGGCCCACCTTGGCAAGAACCAGGCCGGTGATGGTAGCGGATGTGAATCGAATTTTCGGAGCAGGCATGCGCGCGAACCCTACCCGCACCGACACGCCGACGCCCATCGAAATCTCGGAAAAAGATCACAAACCTCCGGTGGACGATGTCATTCTTCCGGCAGGATGCGACATCACCATTCGAGGAGCGCGATCTGAGAGCGCGACATGGCGGGAACGAAACACGGCCGCTATTTTTTCCCGCGTCTGTGTTTTTTGCGGGGAGCGGATTTCCGGCTGCGTGGCGGACCGGATTTGGCGGCGGGCTTAGGCTTGGGCACGCGCTTTGGCTTGTGGCGGGTAATCGCTCCGGCGGGGTAGGTATGGGTGCCGGGGGAAGTCGGCTTACCGGCCAACTCGAAATCGACGAAGCGGGTGTCGAATTCCACGCCAATGACGCGCAGAGGCACTCTCATGCCGAGTTGCACGACCTTGCCGCCGGGCGAGACGTAGGCCATCCGGTGGGCCTCGAAATACCACGTGCCTTCGGGAAGGTCCTCGCGTTTGACGACGCCGCGGACGCCCATTTCGGGCACTTCGACCATCACCCCCATCGGGCGCACATCGGTGACGAGTCCGTCGTAGACCGGGGGATGGTCGGATTGGGCGGCCTGGTCGAGAAATTCGAGGAGCTTGAGCATCCGCGACTCGCTCTCGGCCTCGGCAGAGGTGCGCTCGGTGTCGGAAATGTGGCGGGCGATCTCATGCATCTGCGACTGCGGCGGCGTGCGATCGCAGGGCGAGGGCGGGTTTTCTAACAACGGCTGAAGGGCACGGTGGACGATGAGATCGGCATAGCGGCGGATCGGCGAGGTGAAGTGGGTGTAATGGCCCATGGCAAGGCCGTAGTGGCCCGTTCCATCAGCCGAGTAGGCGGCGCGCTTGAGGCTCTTGAGCAAGCCGAGCTTGATGGCGTGCTCTTCGGGCGTGCCCTTGGCTGCATCCAATAATTGTTGGATGTGCGTGCGGTTGGTGAGATCGCCCGGCTTGTAACCATGAAGTTTCGCCATTTCGGTGTAATCCATGAGCCGCGAGGGATCGGGATCCTCATGGATGCGGTGGACGGCGGGCTTGCCGCGCGAGGTGAGCAGTGCGGCGACGGCCTGGTTTGCCGCGAGCATGCACTCTTCAACGAGTTGGTGGCTGG
Organism: Luteolibacter sp.; assembly: GCA_047921195.1. Lineage (GTDB taxonomy): Bacteria > Verrucomicrobiota > Verrucomicrobiia > Verrucomicrobiales > Akkermansiaceae > Luteolibacter. The sequence continues at coordinate 12,831 of JBLRWN010000036.1, forward strand.
CGGTATGGACGACCTTGTCGGCGGATACGGCGCGACCTTTGTCGTCGAGGCGGATCTTGATCTCCGGCATCTCGAGGTCGAGGGCGCCATTGGCGAAACGAAGCTTGCGCATGGTGGCTGCCATGATCGCGGCTTCCCGGACGAGCGGGACCAGTTCGGGATCGGAGTTTTCCGGAGCCGGTTTACCATCGAGGATGGCCTGCGCCTGTTCGTAGGAAATTTTCGCCCGCGAATGGATCACGGCGTCGAAAAACGTGGCCTTGGTGGTTTCTCCTTTGGCGGAAATCTCTAGCAGCGCGCATTTCGTCAGGCGATCAACGTCCGGCTTGAGCGAGCAAATGCCATTGCTCAGCTCGACGGGAAGCATCGGGAGCACGCGGTCGATCAGATAGGTCGAGTTGCCGCGGGCGACGGCCTCCTCATCCATCACCGAGCCGGGCTTGATGTAATGCGAGACGTCGGCGATGTGCACGGCGAGTAACCAGCCACCATGCGGGCGTTTCTCACACCAGATCGCATCGTCGTGGTCCTTGGCGTCGGCGGGGTCGATGGTGATGACGAGTTTTTCGCGCCAATCCTTGCGACGGGCGATTTCGGCGGGTTCGGGTTCCTCGGGCACGGCACGGGCGGCAGCGAGCACTTCATCGGGGAACGAGGTGCGCAGGCCGAACCGATGGATGATGGAAAGCATGTCCACCCCGGGATCGCCGGGCCAACCGAGTACTTCGATGACACGACCGCGCGGCGGAGCGTCGCGATTCGTCCAATCGGCAAGATCGACGACGACGAGTTGACCGGGGTTGGCCGACGTGTCGCCGGTGATTTCAATGCGGCCGTCGAGCGCCTTGTCCTCGCAATCGACCCACGAGAATTTCTTTTCGTGGCGGAACGTGCCGACGAGGCGGTTCGACCGGCGGGCAAGCACCTTGGTGACCACGGCGATCATTTCCTGCTCGCCGCGGTTATGAAGGCCGCGAGATTGCTGGCGCTGGATTTCGCAAAGCACGCGGTCGCCATCGAGGGCGGTGCCGGTGTGGCGACGATTGACGAAAATCCGGTCGTTGTTGGCGAGATCGAAGCCGGCGGCGAGGTTTGCCTCGTCGTCGAGCGCGGGGAAGAAAAACGCGTGGCCCTTCGGGTGGAATTTGATGGTGCCGGTGAGTTGGCGGCCCTGTTTCGCGCGCAGTGCGAATCGCCCGCCCTTGAGCGTGGTGATGGTGCCGTCGGCCGCAAGTGATTCGAGAGCGCGGCGGAGCTCGCTCCGCTGCTGCGGTCCGACGCCGAGAGCGCGGGCGAGTGAGGATTTCGTGAAATCCGATTGTTTGCCCGAGCCCATCCATTGAAGGACGGCGTCGCGCAGGTTCGTTTCTGACATGGGCGGACTATGCTGGAATCCGCAGTTGCCGGCAACCGGGATATTCCCCAACTCTCGCAATAATTCATTTCCTGGCAAATTATTGTGTCGGGATTGGTGGGTGAGCTGGGGAAATTCGACACGGATCGGCCATTTCGGCTTTGCAAGGACGGGTGGGCCGCTTCTAGCTTGGCGCGCCGTCATGTCCACCGAAGCGATTCTCTCCACCGTCCGCCAATATCTGAGCATTGACCCAAATGTGCGGGTGGTGCTGGAGCCGATCAAGCGCGGGGCATCGGGCCGCACGATCGTGCGGGTGAAATCCGAGGTCAGCGGGCCGCTTATCGGAATCCACTGGACGGACGAGCGGCCGGACAATGATTTTTTCGTGCCGGTGGCCAGGTTCCTGCGCAAAGCGAGATTGCGGGTTCCGGAAATCCTGCACGACCACTCGCGATACCGGGTGGCGCTTGTCGAGGATCTGGGGGACGTGGACTTGCTGTCGATGAAGGACCGGCCGTTTGCCGAGAGGCTGCCGTATTACCGTTCGGCCTTGGAGCAGGTCGACAAATTGTTTTACGCGCGTTTGCCGAAGGACTTTGAACTGATGCCGCCGTTCGACGCCGGGATGTATCGTTGGGAGCAGGAGTATTTCTTCGAAGGATACGTCGAAGGGCTACTCGGAATGGATGCGGCCGCGCTGCGGGAAAATGCACAACTGCAATCGCTCGCCGAGCGCCTCGGCACGGCGGCGCGGCACTTGGTTCACCGGGATTTCCAATCGCAAAACCTCCTGGTGAAGGATGACGCGGTGTGGATGATCGATTTCCAAGGCATGCGCCGCGGACGCCAGGAATATGATCTCGCCTCGCTGATTTTCGATCCCTACCTCGATCATACGGCGGACGAGCGCGAGGCGCTGTTGGAGTTGTGGGAGGATATTTCCGACGAACGCCCCGAGCCGTCGCTGTTCCGCGAGTGCGCCGCCCAACGGCTGATGCAGGCGCTCGGCGCATACGGGCACATCTTGAAAAACCGTGGAGACGAATGGTATCGACCTCATGCGACGACTGCGGCAAGGTTGCTTGCGGAAACGGTGGCCCATTCTCCGCTTGAGAGTATCTTGGAACCGGTTCTTGATAAAGCCCTTGCCTGATCGTCCCTATGCGAAAAATCCTTCAAAACCCACTGCTGGTGCCACTGATCGCTGTCGCCGTGATTCTCGTGGTGATGTTCCAAGGTCAGAACTACGAACGCGCCACGCTGTCGTATTTTCTGCGAGGCATCGTTCCCGCGCCACATTTCCTACAACGGGGATCGGGCGATGACGGCGTTGTCTGGCACGTGCGGTCGATTTCCAACAGCGCGCTGGAGCGCGAACTCGCGACGCCCGCGATCATCCTCTTGCAGGATGATCCCGACGGCGTCTTCCAGTCCTCGCCTCATGCGCCGCTCGACTTCGCGTTGATCACCCGCAACATGGCACGCATCGGCGGGGATACCGCGGCGATTGGCGCGGTGCTTGCATGGGACTCGCCCGATGAGATCGGTTTGACGGCACTCGAACGCGCGCTCGAGAACTTCGACCATGTGGTCACCACCGTGCCGCTCTCGCGCGGAGCCACCGCAGAGTCGATGCCTTCCGCATTCCGCCGCGCTTCGCTGCCAATGACTGCGGTGATTGGTGATGCCAGTGCGTTACCGGTGGTGAACCGCCAGACGGTTCCCGGCGCGTTCCTCGGCGGCCCGAATGCCGTCGCGGGATTCACGTTTCTCGAAACGAATGATGATTCGGAGCAGCCGTTCCTGATGGCGAAATGGGACGACCGTGTGGTGTTTTCCTTTCCATTTCTCACGGCGGTCCAGCAAGCGGGCTTGAATGTCGACGCTCTGCAAATCCACCCCGGCAGCCACATCCGCATGGGCACAAGCGGATGGATGATCCCGATCGATGAGGCGGGGCGGATGCAGGTGCGGGTGCCATCAACTCACGGCTGGCGCGAAACACCGGCCGAATCGTTGCTCAGCGCGGAGCGAAACGATTGGACGGGTTCGATGCAGCCAAGCATCTGGCTGATGCGCGACGACCGTGGCGGGCGTGATACGATTTTCCGCGATCACTCGATGCAGCTCGTGCCTTTGGTGAAAGCCATCGCAAGTGGCGCGGCGCTCACCGAGCCGAAGGAGCTTTATGGCGTGCCGCCGCTCTTCGGTTGGGTTTTGCTTGGCGCGGTGGTCGTCCTGCTCGGCGCGTTGTGCAGGTTTGGCGGAGTGGCGATTCAGGTGGGACTGGTTCTCACCTTCGTCGGCATGATTGCCTTGCAATGGACGGCGCTCTCGGTCGCCTCGCTGTGGATGCCGGCGATGCCCGCGATTCTTGCGATCAATGTGGTGTGGATCGTGGCGCTTCCGATCATTCTTTCGCGGCGTAACGCGAAGAGCATGGCGATGAAACCCGATGCCGCCGCATGATGCTCAATCCACTTCGCGAAAGAGGTCGTAGATATTGAATTCCAGCCGGTTGAAAGCGGATAAATCGAACACCGCATTTCCGAACGTCTGGCTGTAGCCATGGACCTTGGCTCCATCATCGGTGACGCCTTCGAGGCGGAACACGATCGAGCCTCCATCGGCGAACGATGCGCGGACGTCGCCGTTTTCGCGTTTGGGTTCTTCCAGATCGACCGGTGCCAATGCCAGCGTGCGGAGGCGCTCGACCGGGAGCTTGACCTCACGATAGGGGGTTTCGATGGTGATTGTGCCGTCTTCAATCGCCCGGACGGTTCCACGAATATGATCGCCATTGCGGAGCATCATGTAGCCATTTTCGACTTCCATTTCCGGCACTTCCTCGGGCTCATCCTCAAGATTCCATCCCATCCGCACACCACCGATTACCATGCGGCCGGCGACGGCGCGCTCTTCGACCCGCTCTTCCACGATGCCGTTCCAGGTGGATAGGTCGAGACGGGAGATCATGATGGGCGAGTTGTCCCGGGAAATGAAATGCAGGCCGGTGCCGAGGTTTTCGGTGTTGAATTCCGGATCGGTCCACACCTCGATCAGGCGGTCGTTAATGTAGAGTGCGAATTGCCCGGTGTCGGTGCTGACGCGCAGGCGGATGCGGGCTTTTTCATTCTGCCTCAATTCGTGGGCGCGATTGCTATTGCCGATCCATTGATGACCGCAGCGCCGGATATGAATGGAGTGGGTTTGGAAGATGATTTCGTATCCATGATCGGGAGCCTCTTTATGCAGATCGTCGGAAAGGATGATCATGTTGAGACGGAACGAGCCCTTCCATTGGACCTCGAAATCCAGCGTGAACGCCTCTTGAAAAGGCATGGCCTTTGCGATGCCCCCGGCACCAACGGCAAGCAGCTCGCCGGCATCCGTCATCGACCATCGGGGCGGATCGGAAGTCTGCGTCCATTCATCCAGGGCACGTGGCCCGCGATAGAGGTATTCGGGCATCTCACGGATGGCGAGGTCGCGCACCATCACACGGCGAAACACCAAGCGCCCGGCATACCAAGTGTCGAGGGTGATTTCGGAATCGGTTACCGAAGCAAGCTGGCCGCGGACGGTATCGCCGTTCATCAGGGTGAGCGTGGCTTCATGGCTTACGGTGTTTTCGGGGGTACGGATGATCGCCGGCAAGCGAAGGTCGCGGATTTTCCCGGTGAAGAAAGTGGCTGGGTTTGCGAGCGAGGGAGAATCCCAGATGATGTGCTCGCGGTCGAGCGCACGGAATTTCCCGGGAAGCGAATCGTCGTTGAGGAAATGCAACATCCCCGGCTTTTCGGCACCATTTGCCGCTGCCAGCGCGAACGCAGCGGCTATGCATGTGATTAAGATCGAGTTCATCGCTTTGCTGCCGGTTCTTCTTCGTGATGGTGGCGCTCCAAGGAAGAGACGCTTGCGCGGGAAAGGATCAAATCTCCAAGCAGCGGGTGGGCCGCACGCACACGGCCATCTTCAAAGGCGGATTGTGTGACGGTCAGGCGGCCACGGTCATGGAGTTTCAATACGAAATCCGGCGCGCCTTGGGCTTTGGCGTCCCGCTCATATAGCTGCCCAGCGGCAAACCCGACGATTGAGACGTCGTCGCCGTGAATCACCATCGGATCCTCGCGAAAATCGACCTTCATGGAAAAAAGCAGCCCGCGATCCGACGGCTGTATGGATTCGATAACGCCGCCGAAGTGATCGCCCTCGCGCATCACCAGCGCGTCGCGTTCGCCAGCGACGTTGTGGACAGGGGCGGACTGTCGAGTGGACGGGTCCTGCCAGCTTTCCACCATGATGCTGGTGATTTCCAGTTGATGTCCCGCGGATGCGCTGCTTCTCAATGAGATGCCGCCGGCCGTCGGCGGACTGCCGGAGTGATCCATGAAGCGGCCTTCCTGATTTCCGTTGATCGCGAGATGGATCACCGATTTGGTGCGATCGACGCGGAGTTCGATTTCCATTTCACGGTTTGCGAATTGATCCGGCGTCCGGTTGAGAATGCCGATGGTGTGCCATCGCCTGCCCTCCGCGGCTTCGCGTTTCAGCTCGATCCCGGCGCGTCCGAATTGGAGGTAATAACGGTCCACGCGTGCCTGCTGCTCTTCGAGTGGATCGGAAAAGCCGAGCTGGAAATTCGGCTGCCCCTGCCAGTTGAATTTCAATCGGATGACGTATCGTTCCGGCAGATCCAGCATGCGTCCGATCTGGCCACTGCCGGTCGCGGTCAATCGCTGGCGATGGAATTGCCAGTTCGGATTGGCACCCCGCCCGGTAACCGTCCAATTCGCCAGTTCGTCGGGCCCGTTGTAGATGAGCGTCGACGACTGCACATCGAGCGCCATCGATCGCAGGGTGCCTGCGGGGAGTTCGATTTCGCCAATGCCGTCGGCCTGGATTCTCGCACCTGCTTCCGGGGAGTAGCTCAAAAGCGTGCCCATGAGGAAGTCGCGATTATGCAGCTCGAAGCGCGTGTTTCCCGCGGCAGGCGTCGTTTCGGATCGCTCGAATTCGATCCGCTCGACCGACTCGCCTTGAAGCGAAATCGGCTCGGCGGCAAGGGGCGATTCCAAGCGGATCGCTCCATCATCTTGGATCGAAAGCACATTGCCCGAAAGTCTGCCGCCTTCGACGAAACTCACATGGTCCGCATGGGCAAGCGGGCAGGCCGCCAGCACGGCGACGCATGCCGCGCCACATACGCGGAGCGAGGTGATGCATGGCATATCTTGCGGAACCATTGGAATTGACGTTAGCCGGGGACGCGGCGAATGCCAGCGGATTTCCCGGTGCAATCCAAGAAACGTTGCCGGAAGGGCGATTCGTGCATCCAAAATGCTCAGCCGGCGAAGGCGTTGGCGGGAACGCCCTTCACCCCAAGCCCGCGGATGACGAACAAGCGCCCGGCATATTCCTCGGTTTCGGTCTTATGAACGCCGGTGGTGACGTAGAGATCGGCCAAATCCTGACCACCAAACGCACAGGCGGTCGTTTCCAGGCACGGGAGGTCGACCCGGCGCACTTCGCGCCCGTCATTGCCCGGATCGTAGCAAACGACGCATGCGCCATGGCAAAATGCGACCCAGACGCGCCCGTCGGAATCGATTGCCATGCCATCCGGCGAGGCATCGACGCCTGCCGTGGATGCTGCGGTGCGCAGGTTTTTCAAATGCCCGTCGATGTAGTCGAACGCGAGCACTTCACGACGCGGCGTGTCGATGTAGTATGCCGTGCGGCCATCCGCGGTCCACACGATGCCATTGGAATTGGTAACCGGTGAAAAGGCCTCATGCACGGTGAGATCCGGATCGAGGCGATAGAGTTTGGCCGTGCCGGTTTTTTTAATCAGACTGATGGTGCCGGCGAAGAAGCGGCCATCGGGTGCGCATTTGCCGTCGTTGAACCGGTTGTCCGGCATGTCGGGCTCGGGGTCGGCGATCGGAGTGATTTTCCCTGTATCGGTATCGAGAAAGGCAAATCCGTGATCTCCTGCGATCACCAACCCGCCGCCATCGCGCGGCACCACCGTGCCGACGCGGTAACCGACGTCCCACGAACGCTCCTCGCCGATCGCCGGATCGAAAGCGTGAACCTTGCACCCTTCGATATCGACGTAATAAAGCACGCCTTGCCACCACAGCGGCCCCTCACCCCATTGGCAGCGCGTGCTGCCGACCGGGGCGATTTCAAAATCAGATTGCTGTTCCATGTCCGGAACATCCCAACCTTGGGTGCCCAGGCGGTCAAACAAATTGACGGAAGCCACAAGCATCCGGTTGTAGCATTGCAGCCTCAGTAGCTCCTGCCCCAGATCGCGAGCGATTTGGCGGGTGCTTGTGTGAGGATGCACTTGGTGCCGGCGGCATCCACCGCCGCGGCAGGCAGGGTGGCCTCGTCGACGGGCAGGCAGCGGATGGTGATTTTGTGGCGCTTGGAAATCTCCTCCTCGGCCTTGGAATCACCATTCCATGCGGTGAGCAGCCAGCCGGGGTTTTCGCCGGCCCAGTGGGCGTCGAAATCCGCCATGTCGGCGCAGCCCCGGATATTCTCATCGCGGAAGGTGAGCGCGCGGTCGAGCAGGTTGCGGTGAATGGAGTCGAGGATCTCGCCCACTTCACGCAGAAAGTCCTCTTTCGGCATGAATTCCTTGTCGGCCACGCCGCGGTCGCGGCGTTGCACGCAGACTTTGCGCGTCTCGATGTCGCGCGGGCCGATTTCGATCCGGATCGGCGCGCCTTTTTTGATCCACTCCCATTTCTTCACACCGCCGCTCAGGTCACGGGTGTCGACGTGCACCCGCAGCGGTTCACCGCGATGCAATTGGTGGCGCAGCGTCTCGGCCAGCGCCTGGCAGGAAGCGAACACGGCATCGCGGCTCTCGGGCTTCGGGGCCACGGGAAGAATCACCATCTGTTGCGGCGCGACACGCGGCGGGCAGACGAGACCGTCGTCGTCCGAATGCGCCATGATCAACGTGCCAATCAGGCGGGTGGAGACGCCCCACGACGTGGTGTGCGCATGCTGGATCGTGCCGTCGCGACCGGTGAAGGAAATGTCCTGTGCGTGCGCGAAGTTCTGGCCGAGGTAGTGCGAGGTGCCGGCCTGGATCGCCTTTCGGTCCTGCACCATCGCTTCGACGGTGAGCGTCATTTCCGCGCCGGGGAAGCGCTCGTTCTCGGTTTTTTCCCCGGGAATTACCGGGATTGCGAGGTGATCGCGCAGGAAATCCGCATAGAGCTTGTGGATCATCCGCGTTTCCTCCAGTGCCTCGGCGCGCGTCTCGTGGGCGGTGTGGCCTTCCTGCCAGAGGAACTCGGCGGTGCGCAGGAAAAGCCGCGGGCGCATCTCCCAGCGCATCACGTTCGCCCATTGGTTGATCAGGAGTGGCAGGTCGCGATACGACTCGACCCAGCGCGAAAACGCGGCGCCGATGATGGTCTCGGACGTCGGGCGAATCACATACGGTTCGGCAAGCTTGCCGGTCGGGATCATTTTTGTTTTCCCGGTCGCCTCATCCTTCACGGCCTCAAGCCGGTGATGGGTCACGACGGCGCACTCCGTGGCGAAGCCTTCGGCGTGTTCGGCTTCTTTTTCGAGATACGAAAGCGGAATCAACAGCGGGAAATACGCGTTCTGGTGGCCAGTCGCCTTGAAGCGGCGGTCGAGTTGCTGTTGGATCAATTCCCAGATGCCGTATCCCCATGGCTTGATCACCATGCAGCCGCGGGTCTCGGAATTTTCGGCGAGATCGGCGGCCTTGATGATCTGCTGATACCACTCAGGGAAATCCTCGGCGCGGGTCGGCGAGATGGCGGTCTTGGGCTGGGAAGCGTTGCTCATGCGGGTGCAGGATTGCACGCCGGGGCGGGGGGATTTACGAGCAAAAACCTCCATCGTTTTCGCGCGCGACGCGCCAGCACTCGAGAAAGCCGGTGGCGAAATCGCCGGGGCGGGATTTCGTCCATGCGTCGATCTCGTCCACCGGAAACCACTGCGCTGCCTGAATTTCCGCACACGGGTATCGCAGCGCGCCGTGATGGTCGGCAGTGAAAAGGCGGACGTGTTCCCAGCCGGTGTTCTGGCAGGGGGCGATGCGGGCGATTTCGCGGAGCTCGGCGGATTCGACGCCCATTTCCTCGCGGACCTCGCGGTAGGCAGCCTGTTCGTAGGTTTCGCCGGAATCGAGGTGACCGGAGACGGAGGAATCCCAATCGCCGGGATGCACGTCCTTGAGCATCGAGCGCTGCTGGAGCAGCACGTCGCCGCGCTTGTTGCGGAGAAAAATGTGGACGGCGCGATGGATCCATTTGTTGGCATGCACTTCGGCGCGGGTGGCGGTGCCGGTGATCTGGTCGTTTTCATCGACCACGTCGAACACCTCGCCGTGGTGCTGCGGGGTCTCCTTGAGCGGGTGCGGATCGTATTCGCGGGCGACGTCGATCCACTGGGTGAGCGTGAGTTGTTCGGCGCGGGTGGTGGGTGAAAGTCCGAGCTTTTTCGCCACTGCGGCCCACGGCGGGCTGGCGGGGAGTTGCTTGCCGAGTTGCTTCCGGCGTTGGGCAAAGCCACGGCGGATCAACTCGTCGAACAGGCGATGGTCATACGGCGGAAATTCAGCCGGATCTCGTGGGGTGAGCACGGCGACGCTAGAATCAATGTTCGGACGCGGGTGAAACGCCTCGGGCGGCACGGTGCGCAGCGGCTCGACGTGCCACCCGCTTTGCACGCGCAAAGTGAGCACGCCGTAGTCTTTTCCGCCGGGAGGAGCGGCGAGGCGTTCGATCACTTCCTTTTGCAGCATGATCACCGCGCGCTCGAATGGATGCGGGCGGTTGAGAAAATTGCGCATGATCGCCCCGCCGGAGGAATAGGGCAGGTTGCCGAGGAACTTGACCGGGCGGTGTTTGAATAGCACGCGGGCGTCGAATTTCGCGCCGTCGGCATGGTGGATCTCGACGTCGTCGCGTCCGGCGAATTTTTCGCGCAGCCACGCCGCAAGCCGGGCGTCGAACTCAATCAGAATCAGCCGCCGCACATTTCCCACAAGATGCTCGCTCAGTGCGCCGGTGCCAGGACCAACTTCGACCACGGCGTCGTCGGGTTGCGGGTCGAGGCGCGAGACGATCCACCGCGCGATGTTCGCATCGACGAGGAAATTTTGCCCGAGTTGCTTGCTCGGGCGAATGTCCCGCTCGGCCAGGATTTGGAGGATTTCGCGTTGGATCACGCGCCATCCCTACGCGGATCGAGCCATCACGGCAAGCGCCACAAACTCAAATCAAACGCTCTCTAAACATCCCGCCAATCCATCGCAGGTACAGATTATTGATGCGGCCGCATCAATAATCTGTACCTAGGGTCAGTCTTCGAAATCGATTCGATAGACGAGTGCGTGGGGCCCCGGGTGCTCGGTGGGCACGGGGAGGATGAGGGTATCATCGGTCTGCTTCCAGTCCACAGCTTGATCGGAGCCGAGGATGGTGACGGATTTGATCGTCTGGTCCGGGAGGAGTTGCTTGCCGAGATTTTCTAATTTCACCTCCGGCTCCGGGAGGTTTACCCCGATTGCATAAAGCGTGTTGCCTTTGGAAGTGTAGTGGACGTCGGCGGCTTTGCCGGGATCCTTGAAGATGCGCCACGGCATGGTTTCGTAGATCGCCTCGCCGTTGATGTCCATCCACGCCCCGACTTCAAGGAGATGCTCGATACTTGCCTGCGGGATCCGCCCGTCGGCGGTGGGACCGACGTTGAGGAGGTAGTTGCCTCCTTTGCTGACGATATCGACGAGCCGTCTGATGATCTCGCTTGGCTCGACCCAGTTGTGGTCGTTGGCGTTGTAGCCGAAGCTGGTGTTCATCGAGGCGGGGTTTTCCCATTCGAATCCAAGATAGCGGTCGGTGATTTCATTATCTCCGGACGAGATGTAGTCGGCATTCGGTGGCGGGATCGGAATCGGCGGCTTAACGCCACGGATGCGGCTGTTGATGATGCAGTCGGGACGCTTCTCGCGTATCATCTGATAGAGGGCATCGACCTGTGCGTCGTTTTTCATCTCGATACCATCGAACCACAGCAGATCGACCGGGTAGCGGGTGATGAGTTCTTCGACTTGGGGCTGTGCGAACTCCGCAAAGTAGCGGTCGAAATCCTCACGCTTGGATTCCGGGTAGTCCCACGTGTTTGTTTGATTGTAGCGGTTGCCGGGGCCTTGCGGGCGGTGCCAGTCGCGGTCCACGGAATAATAACAACCGAAGCGCATGCCTTTGGCGCGGAAGGCATCGGCGAGTTCGCGGGTGACGTCGCGCTTGAATGGCGTGGCATCGACGATGTCGTAATCCGTGTGTTTGGAATCATACATGCTGAATCCGTCGTGGTGCTTGGCGGTAAGGACCACGTATTTCATGCCAGCTTTTTTCGCGACATCCGCCCATTCGTCGGCCTCGAAGTTCACGGGATTGAACTGCCCGGCGAGCTTTGAGTATTCAGCGACCGGGATTTTCTCTTCATACATGATCCACTCGGAATAACCGGTCTCATGGACCTTGTCTTTCCAGGTGCCGGTTGGGATGGCGTAGAGGCCCCAGTGGATGAACATGCCGAAGCGCGCGTCGCGCCACCACTCGATGCGTTGCTCGCGGGTCATTTCTTCGGCGGGTTGGTTGATGGGTTGCGTGGGCTCGGCTTGCGAAAATACCGGAGCCAATGCGATGGTTAAAACGAGAAACGGTTTTGTGACATTCATGATGATTGTTTGAGCGAAAATCGGAAAGTAACCGAATCATGGTGACTGGCCTGTTGATTCGCCAGTGGAATCTGAGGGTGCCAATGGAGCCACCACATGGCGAATGGGGTGCGAATGACCCTGACGCGAAGCGGCTTATCCATTCACCATTCATTCTTCCACACGACATGAGCGTCGTGCCTCCAGCCTTATGAGTACGATCCCAATGGCAATAAAAGTCGATGAAAGCGTGGTATTCTGCTAGAACAATGCGCCAGCATTTTAGACGAAGTGAACAATCCGAAAAAATCTACGATCATTCAGGCCGCAAATTACGATCACAGCGTGGTAAAACCCGAAAAATCACCCGATATCAAATTGGTAAAAGCGTACGATATCAATTCGGCCATGTACAATGCAGCGATGAAATCAGGGCACTCGTCCGCCTCTCGCGAACGACTTCCGGGCGAAGTATTGCCTTGCCCCAAGGAGTTGCAAGCAAAAAGTTTGTTAAAATGCCTGGCCTTTTTTACATTTCTCGTCCGCCTCTCGCGAACGACTTCCGGGCGAAGTATTGCCTTGCCCCAAGGAGTTGCAAGCAAAAAGTTTGTTAAAATGCCTGGCCTTTTTTACATTTCGATACTTATCGTAATTCATACCATGGCCGCTGCAGGCCGTCGCGCAGGTCGATGCCGTCGGTGAGCATGGCCAGTGCGGTGGGCTTGAGCACGAGTTTGCGGCGGTCGCCGTCGATGTCCTGCGGCCAGCTGAAGGTGCCTTTTTCAAGACGTTTTGCCACGAGCCAGTATCCGGTGCCGTCGAAGTAGAGGATCTTGATGAGCCGGCGGGATTTGTTGGTGAAGAGGAAGGCCGCGCCGCTGAGGGGATCGAGACCGAGGTGGTTGCGTGCGAGCGCGGCGAGGGTATTGAAGCTTTTGCGCATGTCGCATGGTTCGAGGGCGACATAGACCTTGAGGTTGCCGTTGAAAGTGAGCATGGCATCGGGTGTTAGGCGAGTTGGCGGAGCAGGGCGGCAAGCAGACGGATCTGCTCGGCATCGGATGCGCGGACGACGGAGCCGCACGGCAACTGAACTTCAAGCGCCGGTCCGTGGGCGGATGATGCGACCTCGGCAACGAGGAACGCGGGGGTGCTTCCATGGGGAGCAGTTTGATCACGCCGTTTGCGCGCCCCGATCCAAGCGGCCAGAGTGGGATACTTGATGCCGCACTGCTTGGCGAAGGCCGGACCGCTCAGGCTGCTGGATTGGAAAGCGGCGAGAACCTCGCGCTTGAATTCGGGAGTGTAGCGGGTGCGCCCGGTTTGATCGGATTTGACGATGACGCCGGCGGCTTGGTCGATGTTGGTTTCCATAGGGCGGGCATCTTACATCCAGGCCGCCGTCGTGGGATAGTGGGGTTCTGTTGACCGCTTACTTCCAAGCGATGCAATATTAATTAAAATTTTGTCTAAGCACTTTTTCACATTCCACACTGATCGGCTTAAGACTCAGATATTATTTCTTATCGTGCAACTGATTCAACTCTTGATTATACTTTTCTGCAAAAATCACAGCATTTCTCATGAAATGAATTTCATCTTCATGTGAAAATGAGTCCGTCGTTCTTGCGATTACCTTATAGCCATAAACATCAAGAAAATTCGATATCGCTTCTGGGCTTGTAATCATGTATCCTCTATAAGCCGCATAACGATAATCCCCTTCCAAGAAACTTATTCGTGCTAATTCTTGTGGTGAAGTATTGCTTATATTGTAATTAATCTCATGAAATGAAACTTCATGATTTGCATCTTCTTCAAAAATCACAATAGCCGAATTTTCAGATTTCAACAACGTGGTGACAACATAAATAAATAAAACAAATAACAGACAAACCAATAAAGCTATCTTATTCTTACGTGTCATATTGTTATTTAGTTTTTCTCTTATCGCAGCAAACATCCCAATTATCTCTGAATTCGCCTGTTGCGATGTGAGCATCCTTGTATTTCTTCCAAAACATTTCAGGACTCACGCTCCTCGGCATTTGACCCAAACCGGGCACAACAGTTTGCTCGTGGCCTCCGGACCATTTCTTGCCATCATGGCGAGGCACTTCCGATCTATCAGTATAATAATCTCGTAGGTTTTCTCCTAAGCGTTTTCTAACAGCATTTTCAAATGCTAAATTATATGGATCAGTAAATCCGACGAAGGCATGGCCAAGCTCATGCGCAATAGTGATTGCAGGTGTCCAATTCAGCCCCTTTCCATCACGAGTAAGTTCTTTGTTTTGATTTGGGATTCGGTAATCAGTATAATTAGCAGGTAGATATATTTTTGATTTATTTAATAGGGCAGATTCAGGTTGATCCCCTTCGATATTAACTCCCAGCTTTGGATCGCCACATGCTATACGTGCAGCAATGGCGAATCCAATTGACTTTTCACCGTTATCGTCACGTGGCATTTTCGCTAGTCCATGGATAATTTGGATGAATCGAGTTCTCTCATAATAGCCTGCGTCAGAACCGGAAAATATAATGCCATCTATGAGCATTTTTCCTGCTTCTTCGATTGATTCAAGGCGGCTTTTGAATTTACAGACGCAGTCCTTTTGCTCCTCGCTCAATGTAAAGTCAGCTTTCCTCAGTCCTAAATTATCGACCCAATTCACCCCATCATTCCCCACGAACCCATACAGGTTGAAACCCCCTCTTTCCCCAATCGGATCGCGTGATGGCCAGCGGCCTGTGACGGGATCATACCAACGGTAACCGTAATACGTCACACACGGCCTAAAATCCCGATTTTCCGGGGATTTCTCGTCGGATTCTGGGTGGCAATTCGAATGGGTTGGGCCGATGGAGGGTGGTTTTGGTGGGTGGCTGCTGGCTGTCGAAGCGCCTCCTTCATCGGGGGGCTCTTCGTCGTCGTGCGGCAAATCCGGGGTCGCCGTATCCACTGGCTCGGAAGCACGCTCGCGGGAGCAAGATTCCGTTTTGTGGCCTGAATTCGCGACAACCATGCCTTTAGCCACTATCTCCCTATCGACTTCATGGGAAGCTGTTTCTTCGATCTTTGATGTTTTTTCGCTGCTCTGATCTTCGGCCATCCTTCCGTGCGGATGGCAGCGGGTATGAACCTCACGTAGGGCGTCGATGTGGACGTGGGTGTAAATTTGTGTCGTTTCCATTCTGGCATGACCCAGCATTTCCTGCACATACCGAATATCCGCGCCACCTCGGTGCATGTCAGTGGCGCAACTGTGACGCCACAAGTGGCAGGAGCCGGGTTTGTCGATTCCACAGCGGATCATGAGCTTTTTGATCCAATTGCCGATGTATGCGGGGGTAAAGCGGGTGCCGTATCCACTCAGGAAAAGTGCGGATTCACTCGGTAGGTGCTCGAAAAGGGGACGGGATTCCGCTAGGAATCGGTCGAGCCACACGGCGGCACGTTCGCCGATGGGCAGCATCCGACTCTTGCCGCCTTTGCCTTTGCGCACGGTCAGGGTGTGGCTGTGTGAATCATAGTCGCCAAGGTCGAGGTTCGCCATTTCGGTGCGGCGGATGCCTGTGGCGTAGAAGAGTTCGAGCATGGCACGGTCACGCAGACCAAACGGATCTGCGGGGTTCGGAATGGCGAGCAAGAGCGCGATTTCCTTGTTATCCAGGCATTTTGGCAACTGCCGTGCTTGTTTGCGAGGAAGATCGAGATCGGCAGCGGGATTCGCGGGGATGGTGCCATTCCGGCACAGCCAGGCGAAAAACCGCCTGACGCAGCCGATGCGTGCAAGCTGTGTGTTGATGCCAAGCGGCTTGCCGCCTCGGGGTGTGCGGTATTGATGAAGAAACCGCTGGTATGCCTCAAGGTCGCTGCGGCGGTAGGTGGCGGGATCGTTTCCTTTTGATGAAGTCGCCCACGCCGCGAATTGTTTGAGCGCCCATCGGTGCGCATCGATGGATGCTGTGGAGTATGCGCGATATTCGAGATGGGCGAGGAAATCCGCCACATGAGCCGCAATGCCGTGTGGTGCTGCGGTTTGCGGGGTGTGTGCACCGCCTTTGCGGCGACCGCGCATGGCGGAGAGATTTGGATGTCCGGTTGGGCCTGGCATGGCGTTTTGTGAAGGTTTCGAAAAGGTTTGCTTGTTAGAATGTGAGTGGTGACTGTGCAAATTCTATCAAAATGAGAAAGTGAGTCATTTTGCATTGACGATTTCGCGGAGTATCGATTTGTATCCATCCCATGATTCTGCAAGCGCTAATGCAATTTGTTCATCCGCTGGGTGAACGCTTGCCGATTGCCGATTGCCGATCGCCGATCGCCGATCGCCGATCGCCGATCGCCGATTTTTCCGTCCGTTAGAAATACGGGGCGGGGCTTGTGCGCCCGGGTGCATGCTCATTTCACAGGGTCTTCTAGCCCGCAACTCCACGACTTCCAAGGGATGAAGGATTGTCACTCCATCTCTGGAACGGCGCTCGGTGCGGGATTGTTCGCGCTCCTCACCTGTGGTGCCATGGCGGCAGAAGCGCCCACGATCCAATCCGCCTTTGCATCCACCGCCACGGAAATCACCGCCATGCCGGATGCGGTGGCCGTTCCAGTGGAGTGGTCGTTCACCAACCACTGGGATTTCCCGTTGTTGGTTGAAAAATTCGATGAATCATGCGGTTGCTTGAGCGGAACGATGAAGCCGGAGGGCCGCGAAGCAGTCGCCCCCGGAAAATCCGGCGTCATCCGGGCGGCCTTCACGCCCGGTTCGCATCGCGGCTTGCTGCGCAAATCGCTGCATGTTCGTTTCGTTGGCCACGAGGGATCGGTCGAGTTGGTCGTCGAGGCGCGGGTGCCGCACACGGTGGAGTTTTCCGAGCGTGATCTGAAATGGAATCAGGAGTCACGGCAGCGCGCGCAATCCATCGACATCACCTCCGGCACCGGCGTGGATTTCGCAATCACTCACCTTGGTGGTTTGTCCGACGGGGTTTTTTCGATTTCGCAGGAGACAGTTCAGGAGGGGCGCCATGTCCGGCTTTCGATTGTGCCTTCCGTCACCGCACCACCGGGAATCCATACCCTCCTCGTCCGCACCGATAGCATCGATCCCCGAGACCGCGTCGCGGCGGTTTTCCTACATTTGTATTAGATTTATTTTTCAACGATTCCCGCCCTACCGTGAATCTCAGGCCATCATTCCGAAATCCCCAAGCTCATCGACTCCTGCTCTTCTCGGCGGGACTCGGTCTTGTTGGGTTTGTGGCATGGTTCGCCTTGAAACAATGGGGCGCGGAAACACCCACCACGGCAACCCCGGCACCATCCTTTGAGCAAACCTACCCTGGGCTGGATCTTGCCGATCCGGTTCCGTCTTTCGAAGTGCTTCGCTACGCCATGGATACTGGCGGCGACGAGCGCACGCGCCAGTTGGCCATTGTGTGGCTTGACGATTACGCCGCTACCGAGCAGCCACCGTCGCCGGATCTGGAGGCTTGGCTGATGGACATGCTTCAGGCCAAAGGCAACCCCGAATGGGATGTCAATTTCCGGATGTGGTTGTTCAATTCCGCGTTCAATGTCCTTCATCATGGCCGGGATCAAGAAGCGTTCACCCGCTATCTCCACGATCTTGCGCGACACGATGAGGTGAGGACGATACGGATTTACGCGATCCAGCATCTCGGCATCCAGCGCATGAATGGGCGGCTTTCCGGTGCGTTGGCCGATGAGGTGCACGCATCGCTGATGGAAATGACTGCGGTCCGCGATGGCGGAGTCGCCGGCATGGCGGTGGCGCGTCTTGCCGAATGGAATGGGGCGGATGGTCCGGCGGATCCCTTGGTTTTAGCGCATGCGGTTTCTGCGGCTGAAGATCCGACGCAGCCGATTGATACGCGGGTAGCAGCGCTGCATGCCGCAGGCCCTGAGGCACTTGCCATCTCTCGCTCGTTGGCGATGGATGCCACACAACCCGTCATTTTGCGCAAATCGGCGATCGCGAGCATCGGGCAATACGGTGACGCCGAGGATGTTGCCAAATTGGAAATCCTCAGCCGCGAGAGCAGCCGCATCGCGCAGGCCTCGCAACCGGCATTGCGCAAAATCCGCGACCGCCTCGCCAATCCGAACCCACCCGTTCTCGTCCCATTTTAAAACATCAAAAATCAACAACCGGAATTCATCAGTCATCAATCTTTCCGCTCCATCACCCAATTTCTCTTTTTCCCATGAACCCACGTCGCATTCTCGCCACCGCCTTGCTCGCCTTTGGATTGTCGGGCTTTCCCGCCGCCGCCCAACAGGCCGGACTCACCGTTGATTCTTGGTCTGGACTTTCCTCCGGCCGTTCGCTGCTCATTCTGCGCGAAGAAGGCATTTCCGACCGCGCACCCGACAGTGTGGCCATCGTTGGAGAAGCCAAGCTCACCGGCATCGCCTCAGGCACCGGCGTGCGCCTTCGCGGCACGATCACGCCGATGGTGGACGACGAATACACATTTTGGGTCAATGGCGCGAGCAATGTGGCCTTGTGGTTGTCGGGCGACGGCAGCCGATTCGACAAGGAACTGATCGCCTCGAATTTGGATCCCACCACCCAGACCGAGTGGGCGAAGCACAAGGACCAGCGTTCCGAGCCGGTTTTTCTGGAAGCCGGAAAAAGCTACCACATTGAGGCCCACGTCATGAGCGGAGTGGCCAACGGGCACCTTGCCATCGCATGGCAGGGCCGCAGAGGAAACTGGGCGCTCGCGGATAATGGGGCCACCGCCAGCCAATCAAGCACGCAGTGGAGTTCGGTTGCCTCGCGAGCCATTGATGGCGCGTTCAACACCAGCTCCCAGACTGCAAACCAGCAGAACTCCTGGCTCAAGGTGGATTTCGCGGAAACCCGCCCAGTCAACCAAATCGTCCTTCACAATCCCAGCACCAATCAGAACCGCCTCTCGAACTTCCGCATCTCCCTACTCGATGAAAATGGGGCCACCGTCACATCCGAGGACTTCTTCACCGAGAGCGGCCACGTCGGCAACTCGTTCGCATGGGATCTTCCATCCGTCCATCAGATCTCATCTGTGAAAATCCAGCTCCTCGGTCTCAACCTCGCGGGCAACGGCCATCTTACCCTCGCCGAAGTCCAGGCCTTCCACAACACGCCGCCTCCCGTCAATCACGCGCTCGCCGCGAATGGAGCCACCGCCAGCCAGTCCACCACCAGCGGTTCCGCCACCGCCGCGCTCGCCATCGATGGCGACGACCAGACCGCATCCCTCACCGAAGACCACGCCGATTCCTGGATCGAAGTCGATTTCGGCCAGGACCGCGCCGTCAACCGCATCATCCTCCACAACGATCCGCAACACCCAAGCCGCCTCTCGAACTTCCGCATTTCTCTTCTCGATGGAAATGACGACACGCTAGTGAGTGAGGATTTCTTCACCGCGAGCGGGCATGCCGGAGCCATCCATTACTGGAACCTCATCGCCACCCACCAGGCCCACAAGGTCCGCGTCGAACTCCTCGGCCAGAACCTTGATGAAAACGGCCACCTCTCACTCACCGGCATCGAGGCCCTCGAAATCGACCCCGTCCTTGAAGCCCGCGAGTTCCAGATCATCCCCGGCGCATACCTCAAAACCATCGCCCCCCATCCCAACGACCTCAACGACAACTACCTGCCCGATGACTTCGAACAATCCACCGGCCTCGCCGCCTCCTCCGATCCGGCCGCCTCACTTCAGCATGGCGACCCCGACGGCGACGGCATCTCCAACTACGACGAATTCCGCTTCGGCGGCGACCCGCTCACTGCCGAAACTTGGGGCGACGGACTCACCCGCAGCATCTGGACCGATCTAACCGGTTCCGGTGTTTCGTCGATGACGTCCAACCGCGCCCGCTTCCACAGCTACCCCAACCAGACCGCCCACGTTCCCAACATCGATGACACCCCCGGCCGCATCCACTACGGCGTTCGTTACCGCGGCAAATTCGTTGCCCCCACCACCGGCACCTACCGCTTCTGGATTTCCAGCAGCACCAGCTCCCAACTTTGGATCGCCGATGGCACCGTCAAGCACCCCAGCACCGGGGAACCGCTCACCGACCGTTTCGGCAAGCAGCACCTCGCCACCAGCGGTCACTTCGGAACCGGCATCCATCATTTCGACTTCCATGCAGCCCAGCGCACCCGCGCCGTCCAGCTCGCTGCTGGCCAAGCCTACTACATCGAAGTGCTTCACAAACACGCGAACACCAGCGGTGCCCACATCGCCGTCGCATGGCAGCCGCCCGGCCAATCTCGTGCGATCATGCCATCCGAGGCATTCCTCGCACTCGCACCCCACCCAAACGACCAAGACGACGATAACCTCCCCGACGATTGGGAAATCGCCGTCGGTCTCGATCCCACCGACAACGGCCTCATCAGCGCCGCCCAAGGCGAATACGGCGATCCGGACGGTGACGGCCTCACCAACCTTCAGGAATTCCAATACGGCACCAACCCGTTTTCCGCAGACACCGACGGCGACGGTCTATCCGATTTCGAGGAAATCTTCTTCTACGGCACCGATCCCACCGTCTCCAACAATCTTGATCCCGTCGCCATTGTGCTGCCGCCCATCCAGCAATACACCCGTGCCACTGGCGCCTGGTCTACCGATGCCAATGGCTCGCTCGTCTCTTGGGAGCGACGCGGCGGCATCACCTACACCTTCACCGTCACCGAACCCGGCATCCACGAAGTCACCGTTGCGGCTGGTGCGATTTCGCCGCAGCCATGGTTCACCAAGCATCTGAACCTCGTCCTCTCGCTTGGCGACGAGGCACCGTTTGCCACCGGCACCATCACAAGCCAATACGGGCATTCCGGCACCTTGAAACGCCTCACCCCATGGCTCGGAGCCGGCACTCACAGCATCACCATCCACCACGAAAACTTCCTCGCCGAGCTTCGCCTCCGCCTCGACTCCGTCACCATCGAGCGCCTCGGCGGCCAGGATCTCGATGAAGACGGCGTGCCCGACTGGGTCCTGGCCAACGAGACGCCGCACAACAAACTCACCCGCGTTCCCACCGAGAGCCGCACCTCGCCGGTCTCCATCGAAGGCATCACCGGACGGCTCTCCACCGCCACCGTAGAAGGTGCCTCCGGCTCCTTCTCTCTCACCGCCTCCATCAATAACACCTTCTTCACCGACATCCCGCTCGACGAGGAAGGCCCGGTCACCATCAACGCATCTTTCCTCAATGGCATCATCCAGGAATCCCGCGAAATCACCTGGATCGCCACCAACCTCTTCGAGTTCGACCAAGGCGCACTCCACATCCGCCAAGGCGACGCCCTCCGCCTCACCGCGCACGAACTCGAAGGTGCCTCAGGCTCTTTCATCATCCAAGCGAGCGCGGGCGTCCCGCCCGCACCCACCGAGGCCACGGAATCAACCGAACCCCTCACCCTCACCTTCGACACCCCCGGCACCCACACCCTCACCGCCACATGGTCTCCCGAAAACGGCCCCGAGGAATCCGCCACCGTCACCCTCCACGTCCATGCCGCCGACTTCGGTGCCATTTTCCCCGTGCGCATCAACCAGACGCGCACCTGGACACTGCCGCACCTTGGAACCGATGTGCATGTCGATTCCGACGACAAGGTCATCATGGGTGAAATCACCGCTCCGGCGGGCACCCGTACCTTCAACGTCAACACCAACCACGCCTCCCACCAACACGTCATCGCGCGCATCCCCGAGACCGTCGAAGGTGCCCCCGCCGCCATCCTCGCACGTGGCACCGTGCAAGGCTTCCATGCGGGTTGGGTCGAGCAGACGCGCGACGCGAGCATCGTCCACCGCTACGACGACGGCACCTGGCTGATGCACCACACCATCGTCGGCGTCAATATTCCGCCCGGCGTCGTCCTCCGCATCACCATCACCAGCCCCGGCACCACCTTCACCAATGGCAGCACCGTGCTCGAACTCCGCGCCGAAGACTTCGACCAAAATGGCATCGCCCACATCTACTACGAATACACCGGCGATGGCGACCCAAGGCTCTGCCACAAAGCCCACATCCTCATCGAGAACTAACCGCCCCGTGGCGGCGGCTTGCAGCCGCCCTGCCCATCAAAACTGATCCTCTCAATTTTCCAATCTACCAATCACCCACTTTCCAAGAAACACCCCATGAACCCCACACGCACCCTTCCCCAGAGCCTGTTCGCCACCGCGCTGCTGTTGCTATTGCCTGCCATGGCCTTCGCAAATCCCGATCCAAAGGCATGCTGCAACTGCATTGAAATCCAACTCTTGGATGTTCCAGCCGATCAACCAGGACAACCTACCCAATCCTTTCCCTTCGACGATGATGGCAATGCCACCGTCAGAGTATCAGTTTCCCTGACCGGCTCCGAAGGTTGTACTGGTACCATCAGCGGCACCGTTTACGCCCGCCCCACCGGCGCGGAAACCACCGAGGTCAAGTCCCTCCCATTCACCGGCGCTCAGGAACTTGAGTTCCAATTCAACAAAAACGACGCACGGATCAGCAGCTCATGGGAATTCTACATCGTTTGCGGTGAATCTACCAGCGGCGCATCA
>JBLRWN010000037.1:0-35200 GCA_047921195.1 Luteolibacter sp.
CTTTTTTGGCGGGTGCTTTTTTAGCCACTTTTTTCGCGGCTTTCTTTGCTATTTTTTTTGCAGCCATGGTGCTTGTATGGTTTGGAGTTCGCTTTCGCTTTTGTTTTTCTCATCCGGCGACGAATTGCCGGGGAGATTGATGTGGGAAACGCTCCATCGAAGCGCTCCCGAAAATGGAATGTGCTGTCCGCCATGATGTCGGCGGCGCGGAAGTGACTCCAGGACATGAGGCGGTGAATCCAACACTCCGGTCGGCGGCGTGCGCCTGGAGTTTTTTGTTGGGGGAGGACACCTTGTTTATCATGTGGATAACACCCCGAAGGGTTATTCGGTAAAAACCCCATTCGAAACAAAACGTCAAGGTGAAAATTCGGATTTCTTAAATAATTATGGCTCCCAAGAAAATGTTAGAAATTC
This sequence comes from Luteolibacter sp., assembly GCA_047921195.1. GTDB lineage: Bacteria > Verrucomicrobiota > Verrucomicrobiia > Verrucomicrobiales > Akkermansiaceae > Luteolibacter. The sequence continues at coordinate 418 of JBLRWN010000037.1, forward strand.
TCCGGCATGATTTCTAACATGCGCGGGGTGTTCACTCGTGCGCGGCGGGCTCGGGTCTGGCCATCTCCGGCGCGACGGTGGCAAGCGCCTTCCACAGGGCGGCGTCCGCGGGGTGGCCGTTGAAGAGAACGGCGCCATCGGGATCTAACAGCACCATTGCGGGCAGGTTGCGGACGCGGAGGGTCCCGGCCAAGGGTAGCCTGGCTCTGTCGAGCAGCCAGGCGCCGGGCGGGTTCGCGCCGAGCGGTTTGATCATTTCGAGCGCGTCTTCGCGGACTTCCGGTGATTGTTCCGGCAGGATCGAAATCACGGCGATGCCGTGTTTGGCGAGTTCGACGGCGGTTGCGGTGAAGTCGGGCAGGGTTGCCTCGCATTCGCGGCTCCATGGCGACCAGAAGTGAAGCAGGGTTGCCGGAGCATCCGTGTTGATTTTCGAGATGGGGATTGCCTCGCCTTGGTGGAGTGTGACGAGCCGTGTGTTGAAATCGACACGCACTTCCTTCATTGCCTCGGCGAGCCGGGCTTTTTCGATGTGTGGTGCGAAAGCGGCGCCTTGGCCGGGGCTCAACCAGAATGCTTCGGTGATGTGTTTTTTGAAGGATGCGGCATCGTTTTTTTGCAAGGCGTCGAGTGCCTGGACGTATTCGGTGACGGCGAGCCAGTCTTCTTCCGTGGCGAAAATTTCGGACTCCTCGATGTTGAAAATCTCGCGGCGTTTGAGGAACTCGGGTTTGAGAGCGGCGATTTTGGCGTATTCGCCGCGATCGACATGGAAGAGAAAGCGTGCTTCGAGGATGCCTTGCTCGCTGATGCCGGCATTGCGGGCGGTTTCGATTGCGGCGGCGAACGCATCGGGTGAGTCCCGCTCGAGAAGAAGTTGTTCGAGTGCGGCATCGCGGTCGGCCTGTGCCGGGGTGACCGGAAGTGTGAATGCCGCGGCCAACCAGAAGATGAGGGCCAGCCGGTAATGTTGCATGGATGCGGGAGCGGGGATCAACGTGCGGGGATCACCAGTCTGGTGCCGAGAACGACGGTGTCGTTGCGCATGTTGTTGGCGTTTTTGATGGCATCCACCGAAACCCCATATTTGCGGCTCAGGCCCCACAGGGTGTCGCCGCGGACGACGGTGTGCGTGGTTTGCGGGCGCGCGGTGGATGCAGGGCGCGTCGATGCGGCAGGCCTGCTCGGCGCAGGACGTGTCTCGACGTATGCGGGGGCGGAATCGTAAACCGGATTCACATCTTGGTAGGGAGCGCCATCGGGCGTGCCGAAATCGTCGAATTCATATCCGAGGGTGTCGAACTCGTCGCCTTTCTGGTTTGCGCATGAGACGGCGAAAATGGCGGCGGCGGAAAGCGGCAGGAAATTGGTGAATTTCATGGTGCGGATCTAAACAATGTTGGCGGGGATGGGAAGCCCGGAATTTTCGGCGACTTCCATCACTATGCAACGCGACGGACGCCGGGTTTTGTTCATCGGATTTCGGAGCGGATGCGGAAAAACGCATCGCAGGCGGCCTCGGTGTGGGCCGCGAGGGTGTCGAGTGTTTCGTTGCGGGTTTCGGCGGCGCGTGTGGCGGTGAGTGCGGTGAAGGCGGGTTCGTTGCGGGAGCCGCGATGGGGTTCGGGGGCGAGGTAGGGGGCGTCCGTCTCCAACAGAAAGGTGCCGGAGGGACAGCGGACGAGCGTTTCCCGGATTGCGGCCGCATTCTTGAAAGTGGAGGTGCCGCCGAACGAGACAAGGCCGCCGAGTTCGATCACGCGTTCCGCATTGCTCCATGGGCCTGCGAAGCAGTGGAAGACGGCGCGCACCGAGGATGCGAATGTCCGGTAGATTGCGAGCGCGTCTTGAAACGACGCATGGCCTTCGCGGTCGCGGGTGTGGATCACGAGGTTGAGTTCCGCGGAAGCGGCGAGCTCGAAGTGCCGGACGAGAAAGTCGCGCTGGCGGGCATGATAGGTTTCGCGTGTCCAACCATCGGGGGCGGGATGGAAGTAATCGAGGCCGGTTTCGCCGATGGCGCACACGCGGGGTTCGGCGGTGTGGGTGGCGAGCTGCGCGGCCGCATCGTCCGGTGCGTGGGTAACGTCGCACGGGTGGATGCCGATGCAGGCATGGACGCGCGGATCGTTGGCGAGTTCGAGGTTTCTCGCCAGATCAGGGAGGCTCGTCGCGAGGGTGACGACGCGGTGGACGCCCGCGGCTTCCGCACGATCTAACATTCCCGGGATTTCACCGGGATCGAAGCGCGCGGAGGCGAGGTGGCAGTGGCTGTCGGTGAGGGGCATGGTCAGACGGAGCGGATGGCTGCGACGAGGCGCGCGATTTTCTCCGGATCCTTGATGCCGGGTGCGTTCTCGACGCCCGAGGCGGTGTCGAGTGCGGCCGGGCGGACGGCGGCTTTAGCGGCGGCGGCATTGTCCGCGGTGATGCCGCCTGCAAGGATCACCGGTGTATCGGGATGTGCGTCGCGCAGGTTGCGAGCGGCCTGCCAGTCGATCACGACGCCGGTGCCGCCATAGACGCCGGGAGCATGTGCGTCTAACAAAACGGCGGCGGCTCTGCCCGGGATGGCGGAGGTGGGGACCCCCTCGGGGCTGATGGCGACGGCTTGGAAAAACGGGGCGCCTGCTGCGGCCAGGGCGTCGTGATGAGCGGGGCCTTCGTCGCCGTGAAGCTGGATCACGTCGATGAGACCGTCGCGCCAAAGTGCGAGGGATTCGTCGGCGGGTTGGTTTACAAACACGCCGACGCGGAGGATCTGGTTGGAAATTTCATGGAGCCATGTCGCTTCGCCCGGGGTGATGTGGCGTTTTGATTGCGGCCAGAAATTGGCGCCGATGGCATCGACCCCGAGGCGAACGAGGGTGAGTGCGTCCTCGCGGCGTGTGACGCCGCAGACTTTGAGTGAAGTCGATGCGGGGTTGAGAAAGGATTCGAGATGGGTCACGGATTCGGACGTTATGCGGGCGGGGTGAGGTGGCAAGTTCCGAGAGGCTGAAATGGTGTGCTGCTCAATGGTCTTGCGGCGGGCGGCGCAGGGATTTCTTTTCCGAGAGTATGCGTTTGTCGGCGATCGACCGTTGTTTTGATCGGCGTGACCTTCGGCGTTTTTGGCGTCGCATTTTTTCGATTGCCTGGGTTTTTGCCGAGGTTTTGCCATCGCGGATGTGTTCGAGTGCTTCGCAGAGTTCGCGGCGTGCGAGGAAACGGTTGAGTTCGCGCGAGCGGTCGATCTGGCACTTGATGGCCACGCCGCTGGAGAGGTGTTTGAGGAAGACGCAGTTCGACGTCTTGTTGATTTTCTGACCGCCGGAGCCGGATCCGCGGACAAATTTTTCCAACAGATCGGCCTCCGTGATCCCGAGAGCGGCCATGCGGCGGGCGAGGGATTCGAGTTTTTCGGGAGATACCGTGTGGGCCATGGGGAAGGGGAGGTCAGAGGTTTCCCATGCGGCGGTGGATTTCGCGGAGGTTGTATTCGCTCAGCGTCGGGCGACCGTCGGCGGCGCAGTAGGGGAGTTCACAGCGGAAGAGTGCGTCGAGTAGCTTCGGGGTTTCCGCGAGCGACGGCTGCACCCTGAGGGAGGCGCGGCGGGCGAGCAGGCGGGCCATGCGTTCGTGGGCGAAGCGTTTTCCGGGTGCGGATCCGTGCAGCAGTTCGTCCATCAACGCGCCGAGGAACTCGCGCGGATCATCGATGCCGATGCATGCGGGCAGCGTGCAGATGCGCAGTGTGTTGCCGCCGAATGCCTCGACTTCGATTCCCGCGTCCTGCATTTCGGCACGGCCTTGGAGCACGAGGTCGAGATCGCGTGGGTCGAGTTCCAGCAGCACCGGCACGAGCAGGCCCTGGGTTTCGAGTCCATGTTCCATGCCGCGCATGATTTCATCGTGAAGGATGCGTTCGGTGGCCGCGCGTGGGTCGAGGAAAACCAGGCCCTCATCGCTTTCTAACAATATATACCGATGCAGCAGCATGCCGATGATGCGGAATGCGGGAGTGGCGGAGGCGGGCGTGTCCGGAGTGGTCGCGGGGAGATTCAGTTCGATGGACGATTGCAGCGGCAACGGCCTCGGTGGCAGGGGTGTTGCAGTAAAGGGTGAGTGAATCGGCTCGCCGGAGCGAGAGGGGGAGGATGCGGCCGTTGTGAAGGTTGGTGCTGCGGTTGCGGCTGGTTCTGCAGGCCGGGATGGCGGGCGCAGGCCGGTGGCCACGGCGGTGGTGATTGTCTCGCGGAGGTCGTGCGGGCGGTGGAAGCGCACTTCGCGTTTGGCGGGGTGGACGTTCACGTCGACCAATGCGGGTTCCATTTCGATCCAGATCCATGCGGCCGGGTAGAGCCCGTCTGCGAGCGAGCCACGGAAGCCTTCGGCGAGGGCGCGGGAGATCACGGGATCTTCGACCGGGCGGCCGTTGAGGAAGACATTCTGATGGCGGCGGCCTTTGCGCGCATGGGATGGGGGGAGCACATATCCCTCGACCGCCACTCCTGGGCCATGGGTGAGTGGCAGTGCAATCAGCTCGCGGCCGATTTCAGCACCGAGGATTTGCCGCACCCGGTCGAGCGGGCGGGATACGGCGGGCAGGTCGAAGATTTCGCGTTCGTCGCGGCGCAGGCGGAACCTGACCTGGGGAGCGGCCAGCGCGTGGAGCCGGAGTTGGTGTTCGATGTGTGCGGACTCCGTGGATTCCGCGCGGAGGAATTTCCTGCGGGCAGGGATATTGAAAAACAGCGCGCGTGCCTCGATGGTGGTTCCTGGTGCGCATCCGGCCTCTCGCACATCGCGCACCTTGCCGCCTTCGACAAGGATTTCCGTTCCCGCCACGTCCTCGGGCCTGCGGGTGACCATGCGGAAGCGCGACACGCTCGCAATGCTCGGCACCGCCTCGCCGCGAAACCCGAGGGTGCGGATCGCGGCGAGATCCCCCGCTTCGCGGAGCTTGCTTGTGGCGTGGCGTTCGAGCGAGAGCAGGGCGTCGTCGCGCGTCATCCCGGAGCCGTCGTCGGCCACGCGGATCAATGCGGTGCCGCCGCGATCCACATCCACGCGCACTTCGCGCGCGCCGGCGTCGATACTGTTTTCCACCAGTTCCTTGACCACGGAGGCAGGGCGCTCGACCACCTCCCCGGCAGCCACCTGGCTTGCGAGGATGTCGGGCAATACGCGGATCAAACCCATGCGGCATTCTTCTTACGCGGCATGCAGGGAAAGACAACCCCGCAGGACCAGAAGGCCATCAATATCGGACAAACACCCCGAGATCCCGATGTGAATGCCGGGCCATTCGGGTTTTTTTCGTACAGATTATTGATGCGGCCGCATCAATAATCTGTACCTGAGTAGGATTGCGGGTGGGTGAAAATCCGGCGGGTGTGGCTTGCGGATGCGCGCTTGGGTGTGCATGGTGCGTTCATGCGAATCCTGATTTTTGTCGTTACCGCGCTGACGCTCACCGCCGCCGCGCGCGAATACCATCCGTCGAATGAAAAGCCGCCGCGTCTTGCGCAGGAATTCCGCGCGGCCTGGGTGACGACGATTTACAACATCGACTGGCCGAGCAGCAAGGGGCTGAGCGCCGCGGCCCAGCAGGCGGAAATGCGGGCGATTCTCGACCGCATGGTGAGTTTGAAAATGAATGCGATCATCCTGCAGGTGCGCGCGCAGTGCGATGCGGCGTATCAATCGCGGATGGAGCCGTGGTCGTCATCATTTAGCGGCACGATGGGGAAATCGCCGGGGTATGATCCGTTGGCGTTTGCGATACGCGAGGCCCACGCACGCGGGATTGAGGTGCATGCGTGGTTCAACCCGTTCCGCGCGCTTTCGAATAATTCGCAGCAAGTTGCGTCGAGTCACGTGACGCGGACGTCGCCGAATCTGACCAAGCGCTATGGCAACATGACGTGGCTCGATCCGGGCAACGCCGCCGCGCGGCGTCGCGCGCTGGATGTGATCCTCGACGTCGTGCGCCGGTACGACATTGATGGCGTGCATCTTGATGATTATTTCTATCCGTATCCGTCCGGGAATCTGCGGTTTGCCGACGGCCTTACGCCGGCGCAGCGTCGCGCGCACATCGATGCGTTTGTGAGCGACCTGTATCGTTCCGTGAAGCGCGAGAAATCGTGGGTGCGTGTGGGCATCAGCCCGTTCGGCATCTGGCGGCCAGGTGTGCCAAGCGGGATCGAAGCCGGGATCGACAGCTACGAGCAGCTTGCCGGCGACTCGCGGAAATGGTTGAAGAATGGGTGGGTCGATTACCTTGCGCCGCAGCTTTATTGGCGGATCCAGCCGGAGAAGCAGAGTTTTCCGAAATTGCTTGAATGGTGGCGCGCGCAAGGGTCGCGGCCGGTGTGGCCGGGCATTGCCACCTCGCGCATTCAATCCCGCGAGGATCCCGGCCGCACTGCGGCGGAAATCACCAACCAGATCGACCTGACCCGCCGGATCGGCCGCAATTGGAATGGCCACATTCATTGGAGCGCCGAGGCACTGATGAAAAACCGTGGTGGGATCAATGGCCGCCTGGCATCGAGCTACACCCAGCATGCCACGGTGCCGCCGATGCCATGGGTGAATCGGCGCAATCCGCCGGCACCCTCGCTCTCGGCATCGGTATCGGGAAACCATACCGAAATCCGCTGGCGGGCGGATAACCGGGTGGCGAAAATCGCGATCCAGACGCGCAACGGCCGCCAATGGAACACCGTGCGCGTGATGCCCGCGAGCGCCGGGAAATTCACCGTGCCGCGTGCCGACAGCATTGCGATCACAGCGATCGACCGCACGGGAAACCTGAGTGATCCGGTGGTGGTGGGCCTGCGTTGATTCTGCGATGTCTCCTGAATTCCTTGCTCTTTTCGGGTTCGCCGTGGTGATGGCGATCGGCCAGTTCAGCCCTGGGCCGGACATGCTCTGGCTCACCCGGGTGGCCTTGCGCGACGGCCGCCGCGCTGGAATCCGGACCGCACTTGGGATTGCCTGTGGCCTTGCCGTGCATGCCACGCTCGCACTTACGGGGCTGGCGTTGTTGTTGCACCGCCATGCTTCGTTGCGGATGGCATTCGCGCTCGCCGCGGCCGGCTACCTTGGGTGGCTTGCCATCCGCATCCTGCGTGAGCCCGGGGTTGTGGCGGATGGCGGAGCCGCCGCGCGCCCGGGCCGGCCGTTTTTGCGCGGATTGCTGTGCAACCTCGCCAACCCGAAGGTGGCCATCTTCATCGCCGCCGTGAGCACGCCGTTTCTCGAATCCGCACGAAGCCCGTGGTTGGCGTTGGGCTTGTGGATCATCATCGTCTTCCAGGGCGGCGCGCTCTGGGTGCTCTGGGCGAATTTCCTGCAAATCCAGCGCGTCCGGAAAATCTATCATGCCCAGGCCCGCCGCATCGATCTGGCATTTGCGATCACCCTTGCCGGGCTTGCGATGTGGCTGGTTGTGGCGGTGGTTCGATGAGGATGATTTGTTTCCGCCGATGAGGCGGGGCTTACTCCGATCCATCCGGATAGGAGCCGAGCATTTTCACCATCGAGCAGTGTTTGCCGAGTTCGCTGAGGGCATTGGCGACGGCCGGGTCTTCGCCGTGGCCGGCGAGGTCGACGTAGAAGATGTATTCCCAATCGCGGCGTTTTGACGGGCGGGACTCGATTTTCGACATGTTGATGTGGAATTCGTCGAACGCCTTGAGGGCGTTGACGAGCGAGCCGGGGCGGTCGTGGATGGCGAAGAGGATGGAGGTGCGGTCGTTGCCGGTGGGCGGGCAGGTTTTCTCGCCGATCACAAGGAACCGGGTGGTGTTGGTGGCGCGGTCCTGGATGGCTTCTTCGAGAATGGTGAGGCCAACCATTTCCGCGGACAGGGTGCCGCCGAGGGCGGCGGCACCTTCGGACGCGCGATCTCGGGCGATCTCGGCGGCCTTGGTGGTGGAGGAGACTTCGACAAGATCGGCATGCGGCAAGTGCTTGTGGATCCAGTTGCGGCATTGGCCAAAGACTTGCGGGTGCGAGTAGAGTGTTTTGATTTCCTCGCGCGGGATGGCGGCCATCAGGCAGTGTTCGATGCGCATGAGGATCTGCGCACAAATGTGGAGCGGGGAGTCGACGAACAAATCGAGCGTGTGCGAGACGGCACCTTCGGTGGAGTTTTCAATGGGGACGACGCCGTAGCTGGCCTTGCGGCGGGCGACCTGATCGAAGACGTCGGCGAAATTCGGTTGCGGTGCGTAATCGACCGAGTGGCCGAATTTCTTGATCGCGGCCTGATGGGTCCATGTGCCTTCCGGGCCGAGGTATGCGATGCGCAGGTGGTCTTCGAGGGCGAGCGCGGCGGACATGATCTCGCGGTAGATCGCGCGGATCGATTTTTCCGGCAGGCGGCCCCGGTTCATTTCGATGAGGCGTGTGAGCAATGCCTGTTCGCGATCGGGCGCGTAGATTTGCAGACCGTCGCGTTTTTTCACCACGCCGACTTCGTGGACGAGGTCGGCGCGTTGGCTGAGCAAGTCGAGCAGTTGCTGATCGATGGTGTCGATCTGTTTGCGGATGTCGTCGAGATTCACGAGGCGCTGGGATGTTCGGGGGTGGGAGCCACGGCGTCGGCGTCGGTCTCGGGTGTGGCTACGAGAGCGAGTTGTTGCTCGGCGTCATCAACGGATGCCTCTCCTGTGGGCTCGGGATTTTCCGCTGGAGCTTCGGGGAGTTTTACGCGGCGGAGTTCGGAGGCGTTTGGTAGGTCGTCGATGGTGCGGATGCCGAAGTGCTCGAAGAAGAGCTCGGTGGTTTCGTAGAGGAGCGGGCGGCCGGGGAGTTCGGCGCGCCCGCCGATGCGGATGAGGTCGCGGTCGAGCAGTTTCTGGACCATGCCGTCGCAGGAGACGCCGCGCACCGCTTCGATGGCGGCCTTGGTGATGGGCTGGCGGTATGCGATGATCGCAAGCGTTTCCATCGCCGGGCCGCTGAGGCGTTCGGGTTTGCGGCCGGGGAACATCTGGCGGACGAACTCGCCGAATTCCGGGCGGGTGTAGAGTTTCCAGCCCTTGGCGCGTTCGAGAATCGCGAATGCGCGACCGGTTTGTTGGTATTCGGCATTGAGCGCGGTGATGGCGGCGACAACGTCTTCGGCGGATGTGCTCGACAGGGCGACCAGCCAATCGGGAATCGGTGCCGGGGTGTTGCCATCCTCGTTTTCACGGGCGTGCACATCTTCCGCTTCGGCGACGCGTGAGCGGACGAGACGGGCGATCTCCTCGACGCCGAGTGGAGACTCGGAGGCAAGGAGCAGGGCTTCGATGATCGCGGGGAGTTGCATGCGGATGGCGTAGGGTAGGGGATGGCGGCGGCATTTCAAGCCCGCCGATGGGGGGTCAGGAGCACTTGCCCCGGCTGAGTCGGTCGAGGGCGAAGATGATGGCGAAGCCGGCCAGCATCAGGACCCCTGCCAAGCTGATCCATGCGGCGGATTCCGGCCAGAACGGGATGCTGGTGATGAGTTTTTCCTTGCCGTTGACTTCAGCGTAGGTGCGTTCCTGGAACGGCCAAACGGCGCGCAGTGTGCCGATGAGCAGCCCGGTGATGAGAAGGTTCATGGTGACGGGATGGCGCGTCATCAGCCACTTGAGTGAATGCGCGAATGCGAGCAGCCCGACGCCGCAGCCGAGGGCGAAGGGGATGAGGATGCGCAGATTGACGTCGCCGATCGCGGCGAGGATGAGTGCGTATTTCCCGAGGATGAGCAAAATGAAGGAGCCGGAAATACCCGGGAGCAGCATGGCGGAGATGGCGAGCGCGCCACAAAGGAAGATGAACCAGGTGGCGTCCGGCGTGTTGGCGGGGACCAAGGAGACGATGGAGATGCCAAGTGCAATGCCGGCGGCGATGGTGAGTCCGTGTTTCAGGTTCAGGCGGGCATGTTGGCGCACCAGCAGGACGACCGATCCGGCGACCAGTCCGAAAAACAGTCCGTAGACCGGCTCGGGGTGATGATGCACGAAATACGGCAGAGGGATCATCTTGGTGAAAATCCAGACTGCCAGCAGGATTCCAAAACCCAAGGGGGCGAGAAAGAGGAAGGGAATCTCGCTGATGGCCCGCTTCAACTGGAATGACGCAAGATGACGGAACCAGCGCGGGTTGAAAATGGTGATGGCCTCCAGCAAGCGCTGATAGATTCCGAGGATGTAGGCCATGGTGCCGCCACTGACTCCGGGGATGATGTCGGCACTTCCCATGCAGAGCCCCTTTGCCACAAGTGGCGGCGTCTGCGCTGAAAAGAGCCCCATCATCCATGGCTCGGCCGAGGGCATCCAGCGGCGGATCAGCGCGGCGGTTCCCTCTGCCAGCTTCGCATGCAGCGGCGTGGCGAAGGCGACCGCGAGCGGGGGAAGTGAAAGGAGTAGTGAGCCGACCGCCACATCGGTAAGCCAATACGTGCCGGCGATCAGGCGTGGAAAGATCGAGAGCAGCACCAGCCCGATTCCCCAGAATACCGCGCGCCGGCCGAAGCATTGAACGAGGCAGATGGAAAACATGATGGAGACCGTGCCGTGGTTGCCGGGAAAGCTCTGTGTCGAGGCGTCTTTGGTGTGCATCCACGTCACCATTTCCGAAATCCGGTGGACAGGTTCGAGCACCAGCGACGGGCTGTGTCTTGCGAAATCGAGGATGATGCGGTCGAGGATCTGAGTGGCCACCAGCACATAGACGACCATGAATCCGCATCCGGTGACCCGCTCGAGGGTTCGTTCCGCCGGGCCTCCCCGCGTCATGTAACGCCAGAAGAGGGCGAGAAAAATCCATGCCGGGACGAGGTCGAATGCCCGGGCATTGGCCAGTGCGAGAAACGTGGCTATGGGCGGGTTGTCATCCAGCTTGCCGTTGAGGGAGAAGAACACCGACTTATCGATCCAGTCCCACGCGTCCCGCCACGGACCGGGGGTAAACCAGCTCAATGCGAGGACCGCCGAGACGATGAATGCCCCGCCAAGCACGGGCGGGTTCCATCGGAGTTTCTGGGTATCGGTCATGGTTCGGTGAGGTGGCGGAGCGTTTCCGACCCGGGATTTGTTGTCCACCCAATTTGCCGGTTTCCCCGGATCGCGGCAACATTTCGCTTTCCATCTCAAGCGCCAGACGAATAATCCGCCCCCACCCCACGCCGGCTTAGCTCAGTTGGTAGAGCAACTGATTTGTAATCAGTAGGTCAACGGTTCGAGTCCGTTAGCCGGCTCCATGCGCCATTTGGCGGATGGTTTTTTGAGTCGCTCCGGCGTGTTTGGGGATGCATGGTGGCGGCGATGTTTGGGCCGGGATACGAATTCAACACATGGTGGGGGTTCGCCGGATTGCTGGCGTTCTATGTGTTTGGCATTGGCCATGTGATTCATGCGTTGATGCATGTGCGGACGTCGCAGGGCACGCTGGCCTGGGTGTTGGCGTTGTTGACGATGCCATTTCTCGCGATTCCGCTTTACTGGTTGCTCGGGCGCACGCGGTTTTCCGGATACCTTCGTGCGCGGCGCTTGGGCGACGCCAGCCTGAGGATGCAGCTCGAAGAGATGTTCGAGCGGTTGAGTCATTTCAAGGTGCACTTTCCGAACAAGCTGTCGTTCGAAAAGGCCGCCGAGTTTCTTGGCGGGCTTCCCTTTACGCGTGGCAACGAGCTCGAGTTGTTGATCGACGGACGCGAGACCTTCGAGCGGCTCTTCGATGCGATTTACAAGGCGCGCAAGTCGATCTGCGTGTGCTTTTTCATTGTGAAGAACGACCGCATCGGAAAGCGCTTCCAGGAAGCCTTGATCGCGCGCGCCAGAGCGGGGGTGGACGTGTATTTCCTGTTTGATGAAATCGGCTCTCACAAGTTGCCTTCGAGTTACCTGCGCGAGTTGAAGGCGGCGGGTGTGCGCTGCGAGACGTTCGGGGTGAACCGCCATTGGTGGTCGCGCCTCCAGTTGAATTTCCGCAACCACCGGAAAATCGTCGTCTGTGATGGCGAGACGGCATTCATTGGCGGGCTCAATGTGGGCGACGAATATCTCGGACGCGACCAGCGGTTCGGCGCGTGGCGCGACACCCATCTGCAACTCCGCGGGCCCGTCGTGCAGGCGGTGCAGCTGGTTTTTTTGGAAGACTGGTTCTGGGCCTGCGATGAAATCCCGCAGCTGCGGTGGACGACTCACCCGGAAACGGCCGATCAAGTCGCGGCGGTGATTCCCACCGGCCCGTCGGATCCGGCGGACTCGTGGCAGCTGATCGTCGCCGAGGCGGCGAATACCGCCCGGGAGAAATTGTGGATCACCTCACCATACTTCGTGCCCGACGAGGGCGTGCTCACCGCGCTGCAAACGGCAGCGATCCGCGGCGTCGACGTGCGCATCCTGCTCCCCGAGCGGCCCGATCATTTGCTCGTCTGGCTCTCGGCGTTTTCCTTTTACGAGCAGTCGATTCCATTTGGCGTGCGGCTTTTCCGCTACCACCGCGGGTTTCTCCACCAGAAGGTGATGCTCATCGACGATCGTCTCGCGGCGGTGGGCACGGCCAACCTCGACAACCGTTCGTTCCGGCTGAATTTCGAAATCACCGCCTTTTGTGCCGACAAGGCGTTCATCGATGAGGTCGAGCACATGCTGTCGATTGACTTCACTCATGCCCGTGAGGCGGAGTTGGCGGACTTTATGGATCGGCCGTTTTGGTTCCGCGCCGCTGCCCGCGCGGCGCGGCTGCTCGCGCCGGTTCAGTGAGATGGATCGAGAAACGACTTCCGGCTCAGCTCGGCATATTTTCCACCGCGAGCGAGCAATGCGTCGTGGGTTCCCTGCTCGACGACTTCGCCGTGTTCGAGGACGTAGATCCGGTCCGCGTTGCGGATGGTGGAAAGCCGGTGCGCGATCACGAAACAGGTGCGGTTCTGCATCAACCGGTCGAGCGCGTCCTGGATCATCCGCTCGGTCTCGGAATCGACGGATGCTGTGGCTTCGTCGAGCAACAGGATCGGTGCGTTTTTCAGCAGGGCCCGGGCGATCGAGAGCCGTTGTTTTTCGCCTCCGGAAAGCTTCACGCCGCGCTCGCCGACGTTGGTATCGAGTTGGTTGGGCAGGTCGCGCACGAAGTCCGCCGCGTGCGCTGCCTCAAGCGCATCCCACAATTCCTCCTCGCTCGCCTCGCGTTTTGCGAGAAGCAGGTTTTCCCGAACCGTGCCGTTGAAGAGGAATGGCTCCTGCGTCACATAGCCCATGCGGTCGCGCAACGAGGCCTTTGAGAGGGTCGAGATGTCGATGCCGTCGACGCGGATCACGCCGCTGGTGGTTTCGTAAAATCGGGAGAGCAGGGACAAAACCGTCGTTTTTCCCGCGCCGGTTGTCCCGACGAGCGCCACCGTTTCCCCGGGCAGCGCCTCCAAGTTCACGCCGCGGAGCGTCGGTTGCTCCTGATAGGAAAAACTCACATCCGTGAAACGCACCTCGCCGCGAAGCGATGGCGGGAGCGCATCGCCATCCGATGCATTCGGCTCTTCCTCGGAATCGAGAATTTCAAAGACCCGGTCCGCCGCAGCGCGTCCGGAGAGAATCATCTGGTTGAGCGAATTGAGCCGGTCGATCGGCTCGTAAAAGAGCGAGAGGAAAAGCAGGAACTGGACGAACTGCCCACCCGTCAGCGATCCCGCCATCACCGCCTGCCCGCCGAAGGCGAGCACGAGCACATACCCGGTCATCCGCACAAACGACATGCCCGGCGAATAAAACGCCCACCATTTCATCATCCGCAAGGTCGCCCGGCGCAAGGCGTCGGAAAACCGGTTGAAGCGCCCATGCTCGTCGCTTTCGGCGGCATAGGCCTTGATCTGGCGGATGCCCGAGATGTTGTCGTGGAGGAGGGCGTTCAAATCCGACGCCGCCTCGCGCTGGTTCCGGTAGCGGTCGCGCCCGCGCGTCGAATAAATCCACGCACCAACTGCCAACAACGGCACCGGCAGCGTCGCCCAACCGGCGACTTGCGGATTGAGAAAATACAGATAGACCCCGATGCCCAGCACCTGGAGCGCGGCGATGAGCCCTTGCTCGATGCCATCAATCAGCACGCGTTCCATGTTGGTGACGTCCTCGACCACCCGGGTCATCACGTCGCCGGTGCGGCGGGTGTCGAACCATCGCAGCGGAAGGCGTTGGATTTTCGCATAGAGATCCGAGCGGATATCGTAGATCACCTTTTGCTCAAAGGTGTTGTTAATGAAAATCCGCAGGGAATTCAGGGCATCCCGCGTCAGGAAGCCGAACAAGGTCAGCCCGATCCAGAACCAGAAACCGGCGTGCTTCTCAGGATTCGGGATCACCTCGTCGATCACGTGCCCCGTGACCTTGGGGAAAACGAACACCGCCACCGTCATCCCAACGGCACAAGCGAGTTGCGCACTGGCCAGTCCGGGGTAGTGCCTGAGGTAGGCAAAGACGCGTAAAATCGAATGCATCGGCGTGGAGATCGATCACCCGGAAGCACTGCTTTGTAAAGTCAAGCATTGTGAAACACCAAATTAACCAAAATTTTGCATTGCGGACCCATGGGGTTCATTCTTAATTTCTCTGCACTCACGACATCAAGTCGCGGCTATAAAACCCTTATGGCAAATATTTTTGGAATCCTCACCACGGTCGTTCTTCTCATCACGGTTCTTGTGGCGATGAAGAACAAATCCCGCTATGAAGCCGAGATCGAGGAGGTGATCGTGCAGAAAAACCACCTTCGCGTGAGCCAAGAGCGGCTTGCTGCCAGCCGGAAGAAGCTGGCCGACATCAACGCGGAAATTCCGGTCGTCGAAGCACGCACCCAGGAATTGGTCGAACAGACCGAGCAGCAGCGGGCGACCAATAGCACCCTCGAATCCCAGCTTCAGGCGAAAACCAGTGAGTCAGGCCGCAACCGCGATCGCATCAACCAATTGCAGTCTCAAATCAGCGCGTTCGGCAATCTCGACCAGTTGATGGTCAGGCTCCGCAATCTCCAGACGGAATTGCAAGAGCTCAACGACCCGGATGATGGCAATCCCGGCCGCAAGCTTCAGCTTGAGCAACTGTCCGAGCGTGCGATCCGGATCGATGGCGAGAATGTTGTCGCGAATTCGATTCTCGATGGGTATGTCCGCGGTGAGTCCAAACCGGGTATGACCACCAGAATCCGTTCGATTTACCCGAACTGGGGTTTTGTTACGCTTGCGGCAGGCGGAATCGCGGGCGTTGCCGGCAATTCGACCATGGACGTCATCCGCGACAATCAAATTATCGCAAAACTTCAGGTGACGGCCGTCGAACCGAATTCCGCAACAGCTACGATTGTTCCAGGATCCCTGCTTGATGAGGTGGTCCTTTCCGTCGGCGATACGGTGGTGCCAGGAACCCGCGTCGATGTGGATTGATCCGCGGATTCCCTAGAAATTTTTAAAAGCAACCCATGAAAATTGCCTTCTACATTTTGACGTTCCTCGTCTGTGGCGTCGCTGCCTATTTCTCGCTCTCCCATATGGAGAAGTTTGAGAGCCAACGGGACACCCGGATTGAAACCATCAAAACGAACCGAAGTGTTTCCGCGACAGCGGATGCGACCGAGGCGGAGGTTGTCGTCCGGTCGGGTGTCCTCAGGCAGGCGGAGGAGGAGCGGGCTACGGCAACCGCCTCGCTGGAATCCGCAACCGCCACGGGGCGCAGCCTCACCGGCCAGGTCAACGAACTGGATTCCAGCATCCAAGGTCAACAGGCGGAAATCTCGCGCTTGAACGGAACCATCAGTGAAATCACCGCAAAGCTTTCCGAATTTGGCGCCAATGCCACACCCGACACGATTCCCGAGACCATTTCGACTCTTGAAAGGCAGCGCGACGAGCTGATTGCCGAGAAAAACGAACTCCTCGAACTGATTGGTGCTGCGGAGCGCAATCTCGATGCGAAACAGGCCGAAGCGGCCGCCGTCGCTCAAAGGACCGCGACGCGCAACAGCCTGCTTTCCCTCAATGCGTCCGAGGCCGTGATCAGCGCGGTGAATCACGATTGGGGATTTGTGCTTATTGGAGCCGGTTCCAATTCCGGATTTTCTCCGCAATCCAGCATGGTGGTCCAGCGCGACGGCCGTGTGATCGGGCGGGTCCGCCCATCATCGGTCGAGCCCACACAAACCGTCGCGGAAATCGAATATTCGACCTTGTCTCCAGGAGTAAGACTCCAGCCGGGAGATCGTGTGCTGCTTGCGCGCCCGGTCGCAAACTAACAAACATCGACTCATGATCCGCTTCTCGCTCGGTTTTTTCATCACGGCAATGTTGCCGCTCGCCTTGGCATCTTGTGCGGATACCGAACCCAAGCCTGCCGGCCCGCAGTCTGGTTCAAGCGCCCTGCCATGGAACACTCCGGTGGCAGGCCAAGGGCAAGGGCAGTTTGGCATGCTGCCGCAAAACCAATATCGCCGCTGAACACGCACTCCGCACGCGGAACACAGGGCGCTTGGTCTCGCAACCATCCACGGGGAAAAGGAGTGTCAGCCTTGGGCGAGCTCTTTTTCGGCCGCGATCCAGTCTCCATGGGAGTCTCCCGGCAGGCCGTTTTGAACGCGGTGCAGATAGTTCAGGTAGGCCTGGCGGGCAATCGCTTCGATGGTCGGAACCACAGTTGCTTTGGCGGGTGTGGCCTTTTTCTTCGCCGGCGCGGATTTCTTCGCAGGAGATCCGCTTGTCGCGGCGGTCTTTTTCGGCGCGGCGGCCTTTTTCGCGGCTTTCTTTGCGGTGGCCTTGGTGGCTGTTTTTTTCGCGGGCATGATGATTGGTTAGGTAAGGGTGCGGAACCCATGTAGCACCCGGTATGCCGATTGGGAATGCAATTTCGTTTCGGCTTGGCCAGCCCACGTTTCCTTCATGCTTGCGGTGGCATGGCATCTTCCTGATAGTGATGGCGTGCCAGAATCTGTTTCCAAGCCCGCTACCGCCAGGTGGATCGATGCCACGGATGGCAAGGGTTTTTGCCTTGAGGTATCCGGCTGCTGGCAGGCGGGAAATGTACGCCCCATCATCGAGGGGGCGGATCCGGGCATCGCTCCGGCACGCATCCAGGTGGGTGATCTTGGCACATTCGATTCCACGCTCCCGGCGTTTCTTCTGGCGTT
The DNA here is from genome assembly GCA_047921195.1 of Luteolibacter sp. Lineage (GTDB taxonomy): Bacteria > Verrucomicrobiota > Verrucomicrobiia > Verrucomicrobiales > Akkermansiaceae > Luteolibacter. The sequence continues at coordinate 17,554 of JBLRWN010000037.1, forward strand.
CTTGCGGCGTGATGGAGGCCAACCGGACCAAGCCCTCGATGCCCTTCCTGCAAACCTGCGGGGGCTGATGCAGCTCGCTCTCGCCGTGCCGGACCAAGAGGAAGTCGGCGAGAAACCCCGGCCAACCAAACAACTCGGCAAGCTGGGCAACGTCACGCTCGGGGTCTGGGCGGCCTTTCTCTCACTCTCGGATTTCCTCGGGCAGACGCTGCTTTCTTTTGGCAGGCTCGTCACCGGGCGGGCTCATTTCCGCACCAGGGATTTCCTGCTCACGCTCCAGCAGTGCGGGGCGGACGCCCTGCCGATCGTATCATTGATCAGCTTCCTCATCGGCATGATCATGGCATTCGTTGGCAACGTCCAGCTCGCCAATTTTGGTGCCAGCCTCTACATCGCCGATCTTGTCGCCATCGCCATGGTCCGGGAACTCGGCGTTGTGATGACGGCCATCATCCTCAGCGGCCGCACAGGGGCCGCTTTCGCCGCTCAGCTCGGCAGCATGAATGCCAATGAGGAAATCGACGCCCTCCGCAGTTTCGGCTTCAACCCCTTCGATTTCCTCGTCCTGCCGCGCGTGCTCGCACTTCTCTTGATGATGCCGGTTCTGACGGTCTACGCGAACATCGTCGGGATCCTCGGAGGGATGATGGTCGGGGCCGCCGTCGGCATCCCGCCCGCGCTTTACTGGCATGAAACCCTGGATTCGATCACACTACTCACCGCTTCACTCGGTGTGATGAAGAGCTTCTTTTTCGGTGCCGTCATCGCCCTCAGTGGCTGCATGCAAGGCATGAACGCCGGAGGATCTTCCGCCGCGGTGGGTCGCGCCACCACCCGCGCGGTCGTCATTTCCATTACCGCCATCATCGTTCTCGACTCCGCCTTCGCCGCCATCTTCACCGTGCTTGATATCTGAAATGTCCGGGCCATCCACCAATGAACCAACACCACTCGTATCCGTGCGCGGATTGACGATGGCCTATGGCTCTTTTGTCGTCATGCGGGATCTGGATTTCGATATCATGCCGCGCGACATCTTCGTGATCATGGGCGGCAGTGGGTGCGGGAAAAGCACGCTCATGCGCCACCTCATCGGCCTGCGCGAACCCGCGGCAGGAACCATCGAATACGATGGAAGCGACTTCACCCACGCCACCCCGAGGGAGCGGGAAAAGATGATCCGGCGGTTCGGCGTGATGTATCAGTCCGGCGCGCTCTGGTCGTCGCTCACGCTTGCGGAAAACGTTGCGTTGCCAATTGAGGAACACACCACCATGCCGCCCAAATCCATCCGGGAAATCGTCGATTACAAACTGGCGCTCGTGGGGCTGTCCGGCTTTGAAAACCACTACCCATCGGAAATCAGCGGAGGAATGAACAAACGGGCCGGTATCGCCAGAGCCATGGCGCTCGATCCAGACATTCTTTTCCTCGACGAACCCGGCGCCGGTCTCGACCCTCTCAGCTCGCGGCGGCTCGACGATCTCATCCTGCGCTTGCGCGATGCCCTCGGATCCACCATTGTGATTGTGACGCACGAACTCGCGAGCATCTTCGCCGTGTCTAACCATTCCGTTTTCCTCGACACATCCACCCGCACGCTCGGCGCCTCCGGCGATCCGAAATACCTGCGCGATCATTCGGACAATCCGATCGTGCGCGAATTCCTCAACCGCGGAGAATCCACAGACTGACATCCACCGCCTTCCGGAAACCCTCATGAAAACCCATGCCAGTCCCACCCTCATCGGCGTGTTCACGCTCGTCGGACTGGCGATTGCCACCGCGGCCGTCGTCCTGCTCGGGGCCGACAAGCTTTTCAAGAAGACCTATACCTTGCAGCTCTATTTCGACAAGAGCGCCAATGGCCTTCAAGTCGGATCCGACGTGCGCTTCGGCGGCGTCCGCGTCGGTTCGGTGCGTTCGATCGGCGTGATGATCGACCCGGCTGAAAACCGCAAAATCATCCCCGTGGTCGTCTCCCTCAATACCAGCGATCTTGGGCAGACTGGGATGGCCGATCGGGGAGGTATCGATTTTTCCTCACACGAGGGCGTCGCAAAAGCGGTCCGCCGCGGGCTGCGCGCGGGCATGAAGCAACAAAGCCTGGTGACCGGACAACTCTACGTCGAATTCGATGTCGTCCCGGAAATCCCCGGATTTCTCTTCGAACCGAAAGAACCATCCGCTTACCCGGTGGTCCCCACGATCGGCACCGAGCTCGACGAGCTGATCTCCGGTATCGGCGAGGGCATTCGCAAGTTCAATGCGCTCGATCTCGATCGCGTCATCAGCAGTCTTCACGACCTTCTGCAAACCACCAGCGAGCGCATCGCGGAGATCAACACCGAGGAAATCAATCGCAACATCCTGTCCATTACCGAGGATATCGCGACAATCACCGGCGACGAGCGCATCGCGACAGCCATCGAAAACCTCAACCTCACGCTCGCCAATCTCGAAGCACTTAGCACGAAAGCCAATGATGGCATCGACCCGCTCCTCGCGGATGCCGAAAAAGTCCTCGCCGCAAGCCGTGAAGTGCTCGAGGGGTCCCGCGAGTCGCTCGCGAAACTCGAGAGCGCTGTGGAGGATATCTCCGGGATTTCGAATCCGCGCGGCCCCGTCCTCATGCGCCTCCAACAAAGCCTCCACGAAACCGAACGGGCCGCCCGTGCACTCAAGGAACTTTCAAACGACCTGAAGCGCGATCCCAAAGCCATCATCACCGGAAAGGCCGATCCCGAATGAAAATTGCCACCTTGCTTCTCCCCGTCATCGCCCTGTCCGCTTGTGGCGTGCTCAAACCGGTCGAAGACCACTCCGAAAACCATATCCTCGCGGCCATCAGCCCGTCGCGTGCGGTCACCGGAAATACCCCCTCCATTGCGATCGCCCGGCCCTCGCTTCCCGGATACATCGATCGCCAACAGCTCGTCACTCGCAGCCGCAATGGAACCATCGTGATGAACGCCAACCAGATCTGGGCCGAGCCGCTCGACGACGGCATCGCCCGCGTCACCGCGGAAAATCTCGGCATCATCCGCAACTCGATGAATATCCAGCCGGTTCAGGCATTCATCACCATCGACTACACCCACCTGCTTGAAATGCGCGTCTCGCGATTCGATGCCGATGCCGGCACCCGCAGCGTTGTGCTGGAATGCACATGGAAACTCCAGCCGGTATCAGGCCGGGTCGCTCCCGCCCGCGCGTTCCGCACCGAGGTGCCCATCGAGGATCCGGGGTTCTCCGCCGCATCCCCCCAGCAGCAACGCGTCCAGGCGATGAACCAGGCGCTGGCCGAACTCGCCGCTGTGATCGCCCGGCAACTGTGAAAATACCGGGAACAGGGGTCGAACCTGCACATCTTGCGATACCGGATCCTAAATCCGGCGCGTCTACCAATTCCGCCATCCCGGCTTGTGGGGGAGGCCATGTTGTGGGATTTCCCGCGCAGCACAAGCCATGAATTCACAGCCCGTTACTCCCCCGCACGGCCGACGGGGGGGAGCAGGACGTGCACGGGTTGGCCATTACGGATGAGATGGATCGAAGTCTCCCTCGACGCTGCGGATGAGGCGAGGTGGATGAAAAACTCATTCGCGGATTCCACCCGGACGTTGTTCACGGCAAGGATCAGATCTCCGCGCACAAGGTGTCTGGCTGCGGATTTTGCGGGATCCACGCGGGACACAAAAATTCCCCGCAGCCCGCGATGCCGTTCGCGCGGGTCCAGATTTCGCACCAGCACACCCATTGCATCGATCACACTCGCGGGGTCGCCGAGCTGGCTGGTTCCCTCATCTCCTGCGTCCCGGGCGGCACGTGCGCCATCCTCACTTTCAATCAGGGTTGCCTGAAGTTCCATTTGCTCGCCACTGCGCCAAATCCGCATCTTCACCGCTGTGCCGACGCGTGTCCGCTGCACGAGTGAGAGGAATTGTTCGGTGCTGTGAATGATTGCGCCATTGTAACTTTGCACCACATCCCATGGCCGCAGCCCTGCTTCCAAGGCCGGGGATCCGGGCAGCACGCTCAAGACAACCGCGCCATGGTCCCCGGCATATCGCAGCGCGGAGCGTACCGATGCATCAAGATCATGCATCTGCACGCCCAGATAGCCGCGCGAAGGACGCCCGCGCTCCAGAATCTGAAACAACGTGTCGCGCACATCGTTCGCCGGAATCGAAAAACCAACACCCATGAATCCGGGATTCTCCTTATCGGATGAAAAAATCGCGACGTTGATGCCGATGATCTCCCCCCTCAGATTGACCAACGGCCCCCCGGAGTTCCCCGGATTGATCGCGGCATCCGTTTGAAACAAATCGCGCTGATTGTCGGAAAGGGAGCGTTCTTTTGCCGAAATGATCCCCTGCGTCACGGTCTCCCCAAGTCCGAAGGGATTGCCGACTGCAAAGACCATCTGACCGACCTCCACTTCCGAGGAGTCGCCGAGCTTCAGCGGCGTGAATGGCCCGTCCGAGTCGATCTTGAGCACCGCGATGTCGAGCAGGGTGTCTTTCCCAACCAATGTGGCACTGTGCGATTTTCCGCCGTGCAACGTCACACGGATCTGCTGCTGGCCGTCCACCACATGGTGATTGGTCACAACATGGCCCTCCTTCGTCACGATCACCCCCGACCCTTGACCCGAGGTGGGATATTGGCGCACGCGGGCCCGGCCCCAGAAATCGCGCAATTGCTCGGTGCGCACCCCCGCCGTATCGATGCTCACCACGGAAGGGACCACCGCGCGGGTGAGTTTCGCGTATTCATGGTTGAGTCGGGCCAGCAACTCGACGTCGCCAAGCTGCAGCGCAGCCCGGCCTTCCAGCGTGAAGCCATCGCGCGCCATCTCCCGCTTCGAAGACTCCAACCACGGAAGCCCGTCCCCGGAATGCCAGATCCGCAATCCCGTCACCACGAGAAACGTCGCGACAAATACCAGGGCGAGCGAGAAAAACCGGCGGAGTGACGCATTCATGTGTTCCGTAAAAATGACCACCACATACTGGACCATTTTGCACGCAATTCCAAGCGCGATGCTTCATCACGAAATCCAGGTGCAATAATATTTTTCCTAGAAAAATATTATTGCAAGCCGATGCGAGATGTCGGAACCGCTGGATTTGCGTGTTGTCACAGGGTTGTCACGCGATTCGCGGTTGTCATGAAACCCGTTCCCGGCTGGAATGCGGGCATGCCGAGAACACGGACCATCGTGACGCCCCCTGTGGCGACTGCGCCTCCACTCACCGCGCTGCATATTGGCGCGGGATCGGTATCCGTGATGATTTGTGAGCGCGATGGCAGCGGCGGGCTCAATGTGGTCGACTTCCTCGAACAGCCGGCTCCGCTCGCCCGCGATATTTTCCGGGATGGCTCGGTCGGGCCGCAGACGACCGAGCGGATCGTCGCAATCATCCGGGATTTCCAGACATCGATCGCCGAACTCGGCCTCGACCCGCACGCGATCACCCGTGCGGTGGCCACCAATATCCTCAGCGAGGCGGCAAATCACGAGAATGTGATGAACCGGATCCGCATCGCCTGCGGGCTGGACGTCACGATCATCGACGATGGCGAGATGACGCGCCTGATTTACCTGAAAACCCGCCGCCGCCTGCTCCACCTTCCGGCGATGCGCAAGGGAGTCACCCTCGTCCTGCATGTCGGCCCGGGAAACACCCGGGCGCTGCTATTTTCCGAAGGGCTCATTACCCGCTACACCAGCTATCGCATGGGTGCGCACCGCACGCGGGAGGCAGTGGAAAGCTCGAATGCGGAGGGTCATGCGCTGTTGCGTGTGATCCGGGAGCATGCATACGGCAATCTCGCCCAACTGCGCCATGATTACTCGGATGTCTCGATCGACGGGCTTGTCGTCATCGGCTACGAGATCCAATCCATCGCCGAGCGGCTCACCGGTGCCCAATCCGGCTGCACGGTGCGCGCGCTGCGGGAATTCACCGCGCAGGCCGCCACGCTGAGCGATGTGGAAATCGTCCGGAAATTCCAGCTCGACTATCAAACCGCGGAGGCTCTGCTGCCGGCCCTGGAAATCAATCTCGCCGTCGCCGAAACGCTTGGCCTCAAGCAGGTGCACATTCCCGTGAGCGAATACGAGCAAGGTCTGCTGCACGACCTGCTGGTCTCGCGCGAGTTGACCGGTGCGTTTGCCGATGAAGTGATCCGCTCGGCCCGCATTCTCGCCTCGCGATACCAATCCGACCCTGGTCATGGTGCACATGTCGGCAATCTCTGCGCCCGGTTGTTCGATGAGCTTGGCGATCTCCACCAGCTCGATACACACGACGCCCTGCTGCTCCAGGTTTCCGCCATTCTCCATGAGGTCGGTACCTACATCAGCCCGCGCGCGCACCACAAGCACTCTGAATACATCATCCTGAACTCGGAAATTTTCGGGTTGGATCGTCTCGATATCGTGATCGTCGCGCTGGTTTCGCGATACCACCGCCACTCGGGGCCCAAGACCGATCACGAGGCATACCGGGCGCTTGGCACCGACGACCGCATCCGGGTGAACAAGCTGGCGGCGATCCTCCGCGTGGCCGATGCGCTCGAGCGCACCCATGCCCAGCGCGTGCGCAAACTCACCCTGCGCCGCGAACCCGGCAAACTCGTCCTCCGCCTCCCCGGCCTCGCCGATGCCGCTGTCGAACGCATCGCCATGGAATCAAAAGCCGACCTGTTCCGACACGTCTTCGGCCTTTCCGTTGTGATCGACGAACACACCCGCTGATCCGCCATTATCCGACCAAGATGCCCGCGAAAAAATCCACATCCCTCAACAAGCCACCCTTCATCAACCGCGAGCTGTCGTGGATGGAGTTCAATCAACGCGTGCTCAACGAGGCCCTGCGCGACGATCTCCCGCTGTTGGAGCGGCTGAAGTTCCTCGCGATCACCGCCGGAAATCTCGACGAGTTCTATCAGGTCCGGGTCGGCGGGCTGATTCTTTTACGACGTTCCCGCCGCAACGCGCCCGATGCCTCGGGCCTCACGCCGACCGCGAACCTCGCTGCCATCCGCGAACGCATGCTGCGGATGATGGAGGACCAATACACACTGCTCAACGACCACCTGCTCCCCGCGCTATCCTCGCAGGGCATTCGCTTGTTACGCCCTGGCGATCTCGATCCCGAGCGCGCCGCGCACATGGCGGGCGTTTTCGAGGATACGGTTTTCCCGCTGCTCACACCACTTGCCATGGACGAGGATGGCGAGCCGCCTGCAGTGCCCGCGCTCAATATCATCGTCGCCTGCAGGCTGAGCGATCCCGACACCCAGACGTTCCGCCACGCGCTCATTCCGATTCCCGACACCCTGCCCCGTTGCCTCACCCTGCCGGTGGATGCCGCCGGGGTGCATGAGTTCATTCTCATCGAGGATCTGGTGATTGCTCGTGCGGCGGATCTTTTTCCCGGGGAAAAAGTCACCTCAGCCGTTGCCTTCCGCGTCACCCGCAATGGCGATATCGCGGTGCAGGAAGAGGACGCCATCGATCTCGCCGGGGAAATGGAGGACGTCCTCACCGCCCGGCGCTTCGCCGATACCGTGCGCCTCGAGCTCCCGAAAAACGCGCCACGCGAACTTGCCACCGTGATCCGTCGGGTGACGGGGGCCGGTCCCAACGAAACCTTGCGGCCGGACGGGCCGCTCGGTCTTTCCGCCTTCATGGATCTCGCGTTTCTTCCCGGTTTCGACCACCTGCGCGACGAGGAATGGCCGGCCCAGAACTCGCCCGCCCTGGTCCCCGGAGCCAGCATGTTCGAGACCATCGCCGCGGGCGACGTCCTGCTCCACCATCCGTATGAGTCATTCGAACCCGTGCTTCGACTTATCGAAGAAGCCGCCGAGGACCCCAGCGTCATCGCCATCAAACAAGTCCTCTACCGCACGGCGAAAAAATCCCGGATCATCGACGCGCTGATCCGTGCCGCAGAGAACGGCAAACACGTCACCGCGCTGGTCGAGCTCAAGGCGCGCTTCGACGAAGCCCGCAACCTCCACCGTGCCGACGAGCTGCAGCGCGCCGGCGTCCAGATCGTCTACGGCGTCAAAAACCTGAAAACCCACGCCAAGATTTGCCTCGTCGTCCGCCGCGAAGACGGCCGCCTGCGCCGATACGTGCACCTCGGCACCGGCAATTACAACGAATCGACCGCGCGCCTTTACACCGACCTCTCCTACCTCACCTGCAAGCCCGATTACGGAAACGACGCGTCACTTTTCTTCAATGCCGTGACCGGTCGTTCCAAGCTCGTCAAGTTCCAGCGACTTGTTCCAGCCCCCACGGCGATGAAGCCGCGGCTGCTCGAACTCATCACCGGCGAGGCCGACCGCGCCAAACAAGGCCTGCCCGCCCGCATCACCGCCAAGGTCAACTCCCTGCAGGATCCCGACATCATCAAAGCGCTCTATCAGGCCTCGCGCGCCGGCGTCGAGATCCGCCTCAACGTCCGTGGCATCTGCTGCTTGAAACCCGGCGATGCGAGATTTTCGAAAAACATCCACGTCGTTTCCATCATCGACCGTTTCCTCGAACACGCCCGCCTGTTCCACTTCCACCACGGTGGGGATTCCCAGGTGTTTTTCGCCTCCGCGGACTGGATGACGCGCAACCTCGACAAGCGCGTCGAATTGATGGTGCCCGTCGAAGAGCCCGCCCTTCAGCGCCGCCTGATCCGGATCCTCGACGCATTCTTCAAGGACAACACGCAGTCGTCGCTGATCCAACCCGACGGCACCTCCGCGCGCCTTCCTCGCGCCAAGGGCATCAAGGCCTTTCGCGCCCAAGAATACTTCTACACCGAGGCAAAGCGCGCGGCGAAAGCCCGCGAGCACGAACGCGCCATGACGTTCGAGCCCCACGTGCCCAGCGTCTGATTTTCGTGCCCGCAGGCCCTGCCTTTCGGAAATTCCTTTTGGGCAAAGGACTGCGCACCAGCCTTGCCACCGCGCGACGGGTCGAATAAACCCCGGTTTCCCGATTCGCCAAACTTCGGGGCCAACCCGCCATGAGCCGCCGCATGCCTGATCCGATCAAACGCCTGAAATGGCGTGTGGAGTGGCTTGCCCAGGTTTCCGCCGAGACGATCATCGCCCGGTTGCCCGTCACTCTGGCATTCCACCTCGGCGAATGCATCGGGCGCATGCTATGGCACACGATGCCGCTACGCCGTCGCATCGTCATCAAAAACCTGCGCATCGCGCTGGCGGGTGAAATGCCAGCCGATGAAATCGCCGTCCTCGCGCATCGATCGTTCATCCGCAGCATCGCCAATCTCGTATCCGCCGTGCACACCGCGCACATGCCTGCGGAGGAATTGGTCAAACGGGTCACCGTCGAGAACCCCGAAGTCCTCGAAGCCGCCGTGCGCGACGGCAGCGGCTGCGTGCTCTTGCCGCCCCACATGGGGAATTGGGAAATCCTCGCCCGTATCTCCAGCCTGTTTCCTCCTGGTCATTCCCTCGGCGCGCTTTACCGGCCACTCAACAACCCGATCCTCGACACCCGCCTTGCCGCCAGGCGCCAGAGCGAAGGCACGCGCATGTTTTCCAAACGCGACAGCCTGCTCGAAATCACCCGGTTTTTGAAAAACGGCGGCATCATCGGCATCCTTGCCGACCAGAGAGCAGGTCCGCAGGGGGTGCTTACGAATTTCTTCGGCCGTCTCACCCGCTCCAGCCCGCTCCCCTATCTGCTGATCCGCCGCTGCAAGGTGCCGGCCTTCTCCATCTCCGTGCGCACCGTGCGTCCCGGACACTGGGCGTTGCGATACCATCCGGTCGCCGAACCAGGCGACACCCAGGCCTGCATGGATGCCATTGAAACCGCGATGCGCGAGAGCATCATCGATGTATTCTGGTTCCAGGATCGATGGAAGTTTTACCTTTCACGCCGCCGAAAATGGGCGCCCCGCAACTGGCTCGGCGAGGATGGTACGAAAAGCCTCACCAAACCACACCGTGCACTCATCTGGCTGGCGGGCGTGGAATCCCCCGACGATGCCCTACCCGGCAGTTGGACGCATCCGGACGTCCACTTCGAAATTGCCCTAGGCGAAACGCAATGCCCGCCACCATGGGCCGCCTGCTCCAACGTAATTCATCGCATCATCGACGATGCGAACCCACTCGAAATCCAAGCCGCCCTGCGCCGGATCGATGATGCCTCGGATCTCCCGCTCGATTTCGTTCTCGGCATCGGTCCTTCCCGCATGTTGCGCACAGCCTGCAAACGAGAAGCCATTCTTTTCAGCTCCCTGTTCGACGCATGAAAGTCATCCAGATCCTCCCCGAGCTGAACGCGGGCGGCGTCGAACGCGGCACGCTGGAAATCGCCCGGCATCTTGTCTCCCATGGCCATGAATCGCTCGTCGTTTCAAATGGGGGCCGTCTCGTCGTGCAGTTGGAAAGGGAAGGAAGCCGCCACATCACCATGCCCGTTCATCGCAAGGCGCTGGCATCCCTTGCGCAGATTCCGCGTCTTCGCGCATTGTTTTTGCGCGAAAAACCGGACGTGATCCACCTCCGCTCCCGTTTGCCCGCATGGCTGGCCTACCTGGCATGGAAATCGATTCCAACCGCACAACGCCCGCGCCTGGTCACCACCGTCCACGGCTTTTACTCGGTGAATGCCTATTCCGCGGTGATGACCCGTGGCGAAGCTGTAATTGCCGTCTCCGAGAGTGTCCGGAAATACATTCTCGATCATTACCCGGGAACCGACGCATCCAAGATCATCGTCATTCATCGCGGCGTGGATCCCGCCTCTTATCCACCCGGCTTTGCCCCTTCCGCAGAATGGCTGGCCGCCTGGGAAAAAACCAACCCTGCGCTTGAAGGACGCGTGCCCCTGCTCATGCCGGGGCGTCTGACGCGGTGGAAGGGCCAGGAGGATTTCATCCGGCTCGTCGCGCGCTTGATTCAACAGGGCCGCCCGGTGCATGGATTGATCGCAGGTGAACCCCACCCGAAAAAAATCGCGTTCCGCGATGAGCTAAAAACCCTCGCCGAATCCCTCGGTGTCGCAGACCACATCAGCTTCCTCGGCCACCGCAGCGACTTGCGCGAGGTTATGGCGGTATCCGCGTTGGTCTTTTCCCTGTCCACCGACCCCGAGGCCTTCGGTCGCGTCTCACTCGAAGCCATGGCACTGGGTAAGCCGGTCGTGGCCTACGACCACGGGGGCGTCGCCGAGCAACTGAAGGTGATTTTTCCTCAAGGGCTGGTGCCGGTCGGCGATCTTGATGCGGCGATCTTGGCTAGCACACGCATCCTCGACCGGACGGATTCCACCAGGGGAGTCGGCCCCTTTACCCTTGAGCACATGCTCGAATCCTCCTTGGATGTTTATCAATCCCTGATTGAATCTCAACACGCTGTTTGAATGTCATGATCGTCAGTCACCGATACCGCTTCATTTTTATCAAGACTCATAAGACGGCAGGAAGCAGCATGGAGATGGCGCTCGCCCCTTTGTGTGGTCCGGATGACATCATCACCCCGATGGAGTCCAATGCGATGACGGCTCTTCCGAAAAACTATCACGAAAACAGCTGGGTCGGCCGCACCTATGCGCGATCCCGATGGTTCCGGAAGTGCATTCACCGCCACTCCCCTCGATTGGGCGCATGGTATTACGAGCATATGCCGGCCACTCGCGTGCGGCAGTTGGTCGGGGAAAAAGTCTGGTATAGCTACCACAAATTTTGCTTCGAACGCAATCCGTGGGAGAAGGTGGTCTCGTACTACAACTGGAAGAAATACGGACAGGAAAAAGGCATGCCGGACTTCAAAACGTGGGTCATGGAGAAAACCCACCGCTTGCCGATGGATGCCAGACTTTATTTCGATGGGGATCAATGCCTCATGGATCAAGTGCTCGATTACGAAGGATTCATCGGCAAGTTCACTGCCCTTTGCGCAAATCTCGGCATCCCGTTTCAAGGTGAAATGCCGAGGGAAAAAACCAACATCACCCCGGGAAAGGCCGATTTCAGGACTTATTACGACGAAGAATCGCGCGAGAAAATCGCCTCGGTATTCCAACGGGAAATCCAACTCATGGAGTATGCTTTTCCTTCCAATGCATGAATCAAAAGCACGCGATTTGACCATGCTCGAAAATCATCAATAAATTTCTTTCAACCCATGCATCGGATTCTTGTCATCAAGCTCGGCGCTCTAGGCGATATCATTCTCACAATGGATGCCTTTCACGCCATACGCGCGCATCATCCTGACGCGCACATTACCCTGCTGACACGAAGCCCATTCGTCGCGCTGGCGAAGAAGATGCCGTGGTTTGATGAAGTGCTAACCGATCCATCACCCAAGTGGTATCAAATCGGGAAATGCATGCAACTGCGCGGCATGTTGCGTGGCGGTGGATACGACCGGGTCTATTGCCTGCAGTGTAATGACCGTGTCGAATTTTATTTCCGTCTGATGGGTGCTGGGCGAACTGAATGGTGCGGGACGGCAAAAGGATGCTCGCATCAGCGGCACGACCATCGACGCGACCCGGTGCCTGCTGCCGAAAGACAACTCCGTTTCCTCGAATCCGTCGATGTTCCGCGCGCAGGTCATGCCGATACTTCCTGGCTAACCGGAGACGTCGCCGATCTCGGCTTGCCTGAGAAATTCGTGATGCTCATTCCCGGTAGCGCGCCACAACATCCTCACAAGCGCTGGCCCGCTTCGCATTTTTCGGCGCTCGCGCAACTCTTGGAAAACAAGGGGGCCGCATGCGTGGCCATAGGAACCGAAGCTGACCGTCAGGCCATCGCTCATATCCGATCGACTGCCCCCGCAGTTGTTGATCTAACCGGGAAAACAGATATCGGACAAATCGCGGAGGTTGCGCGGCGAGCCATCGGTGTGGTTGGAAACGATACGGGCCCCATACACATCGCCGCGGTCACAGGCGCGCCAACACTTGCACTCATGTCCGGGCGCACGGATCCGGCAAGGATGACTCCGCACGGTCCTGACGTCGGTTGGCTCCGCCGTGAGTCACTTCATGACCTTGCTCCGGATGAAGTGTTTCAAGCCATTCGTCTCCGATCGTCATGAATCTCCGCGCAATCATCTTCGACCGCGATGGTACGCTGATCGAGCATGTGCCTTATCTTGCCGACCCTTCTTACGTCTCAATACTCCCGGGTGTGCGCGACGCGATCGCACTCGTCCGCAGCGCCGGGGTGAAATTGTTCCTTCATAGCAACCAATCCGGCGTCGGCCGCGGTTTTTTTGATTTGCCGGACGTCGAGGCCTGCAACCAACGCATGCTCGACCTGCTTGGCTTCGGCTACGACCTCTTTGCGCGCACCTGCATCGCCCCGGAGGCCCCCGGCACCCCGTCAAAATACCGCAAACCCTCGCCCGCGTTTGCCCACGAAATCATGATGGATTTCGGCTACGCCCCGCAGGAAGTCTGTTACATCGGCGATCGCGGTAGTGATCTCGCAACCGCCGATGCTGCCGGCACTCGTGGCGTCGGCGTATCTACTGGACTGGACGATCTGCAGGCGGAAATCCGCGCACTTGGGCTTGAGAAGGCCTTCCCGGTTTTTGATTCCCTTGACCGGGCGATCCGCTATCTTCTGCCCACGCCGTGAACCATTTTGATCCCGCCATCCACGTCTTCGCTTTCGCCGACCTTCTCGCTTACCGCGATGAAGCCGCCGCCGATGGCAAACGCGTTGTCCTCACCAATGGCTGCTTTGACCTGTTGCATCGCGGCCACGCCGCCTACCTCGCCCAGTCCGCCGCGCTCGGCGATCTTCTCATCGTTGCCGTGAACAGCGACGCCTCGGTGCGTGAACTCAAAGGCCCGCAGCGACCGCTCAACAAGGAGGAAGACCGCGCATACGTCCTGGCCTCGTTGCGCTGCGTCGACGCGGTCTTCATTTTTCCTGGCCCGCGCCTGGATGAGGAAATCCGCCGCCTGAAGCCCGACATTTACACCAAGGCGGGCGATTACACCCCAGACACCCTCGATTCCAGCGAACGCGCGGCCCTCGAAGCCGTCGGCACCGACATCCACATCCTGCCCTTCGTCGAGGGGCGTTCCACTACATCCCTCATTGATCGTGCAGCCCACTGACAAAATCCTCATCACCGGAGCCGCCGGCTTCATCGGCAGCGCCCTTGTTCATGAGCTGAACCAGCGTGGATTTGAAAATCTTCTGCTCGCCGATGTGCTCGGCAGCGACGAGAAATGGAAAAACCTCGTACCGCTGAAGTTTGCCGATTATCTCGATGCTGCCGATCTTTACGCCGCGCTCGCCGATCACAACGACATCAACACGATTTTCCATCTCGGCGCATGCTCCGCCACCACCGAGCGCGACGCGTCGTATTTGATGGAGAACAACACGCGCTACACCAAGCGGCTATGTGAGTGGGCGCTCGCCGGTGATCGCCGGTTTGTTTACGCCTCCTCCGCAGCCACGTATGGCGATGGCTCGCGCGGCATGAACGACGGCATCGACGCCCTTGAGACGCTTCGCCCGCTCAACATGTATGGCTACTCGAAGCATCTCTTCGATCTCTACGCGAAGCGCAACGGCTGGTTCGACCGAATTGTCGGCCTCAAATATTTCAATATTTTCGGCCCCAACGAGGATCATAAGGGCGACATGCGCTCCGTCGTCCACAAATCCTACGCAAAGATCCGTGATGAGGATCACGTGACCCTTTTTCGCTCGCACCAACCCGATTACCGCGATGGCGAACAGCAACGCGATTTTCTCTACGTGAAGGACGCGGTCGATGCCACCCTGCATCTCGCCGCCCATCCCACGGCCTCCGGGCTTTTCAACATCGGCTCTGGCAACGCATCTACCTGGATTGAACTCGTCACACCGATGTTCGCCGCGATGGAAAAATCCGAGGATATCCGCTTCATCGATATGCCCGAACACCTGCGCGGAAAATACCAATACCACACCTGTGCCGACATCGCTCGACTCAAGGCGACGGGCTGGAATGGGCCAAATTTCACCCTTGCAGCAGCCGTCACCGACTACGTGAAAAACCACCTCATCCCCGACCGCCGCCTCGGCGAATGATCCTGATGTCAACCTTCCAGCAATCCCTCGACGAGCTCGCCGCGCTCACCTCCGCATCCGCCCCGCTTGCGCCCGCTGTTGAAGCCGCAGGCGAGGCCATCCTCGCCGCGTTGATCGCCGGCAACAAATTGATGACCTGTGGCAATGGTGGTAGCGCGGCCGATGCGCTGCACCTCGCCGAAGAACTCGTCGGCCGCTACTCGCGCGATCGTCGCGCCCTGGCCGGCCTCTGCCTCAATGCCGATCCAACCGCCATTACATGTATCTGCAACGACTACGGGTATGAACACGTCTTTTCGCGTGGCGTTGAAGCCCTCGGCAAGCCCGGCGACGTCCTCGTCGGCTTCACCACCAGCGGCAACAGTGGCAACGTGCTCCATGCTTTCGCGGCTGCCCGCAAACTCGGTATTGTCACCGTGCTCCTTGCTGGAAAAGATGGCGGAAAATCCAAAGGTCTCTGCGACCACGAAATCATCATCCCTTCGATGAATACCGCACGTATTCAGGAAATGCACACCCTCGTCCTCCACCAGTGGCTCGAAAAAATTGATGCTCACGATTGGCTATGAATCCTTCCCTGATTCTCGAAAAAATCCGTAATCTCAAGGTCCTAGTGATTGGAGATCTGATTTTGGATCACTACATATGGGGCGACGTCAATCGCATCTCGCCCGAGGCACCGGTGCCTGTCGTGCATGCCACTCACGACACCTATGCCGCAGGTGGTGCCGCGAACGTCGCTCTCAACCTGGCTTCTCTCGGCGTCAACGCCTCGGTCATCGGCGTCATCGGCGCGAACGGGCATGCCAACCTGTTGCGGGAAATCCTCGAGAATGCCTCGATTGACACCACAGGGTGTCAGTGCAGGGATTCGGCTGCCACCATTGTCAAGACCCGTGTCATTTCCCGCAATCAACAACTTTGCCGGATTGATCGTGAGGACGGGCGTGCGGAATACGCACTCGTTCACACACAGGGCGGTTTCGATCGTGTCGCCCGTGCCATCTCGGAGGCGGATGCGGTGATTTTTTCCGATTACGCCAAAGGAGTCATCACCCAGAACCTGCTGGATTTCGCGATTCCTGTCGCGCGGAATTCAAATACCTTCATCGCGCTTGATCCCAAACCTTCGCGCAGGATGGCGTTTCATGGGGTCGATCTCATCACGCCGAATCGGCATGAAGCGCTCGAATTGGTTCATCTGCCAGAGCCATCCCGTGGCGAGGCCTATCCCCTCGCGGAAATCGCCCGTAAAATTCACGAAGCACACGCCCCCGTCAATTTGGTGGTTACTTTAGGAGCCGATGGAATGGCCATCTGCCGGAATGGAAATATCGGGTGCGTGCTGCCGACTCGTGCGCGTGAAGTCTTTGATGTTTCCGGCGCGGGAGACACGGTGATTGCCACGCTGACGGCTGCGCTGGCAGCAGGGGCGGATGCTGAATCAGCCGCTCACTTCGCCAACCTAGCTGCGGGTGATGTCGTTTCGAAAATGGGAACCGCGGTCCCGTCGGCAACTGCGTGGTCCGAGTGAATTCCGTTTTTTCTGCGCATCAATGCATGCGCGACGAACTCACCAACCCGAATGAAGATCGTAACCGAACGACGAGCGACAATTGCGTTCAAAACTTTGCAGGAAGAATTCCTTGTCCTCACTTGAAAAAATCGCGAGCGGATTTTCCTCATCCTTGCGAACAACCCTGATCTGGCTGTTCTTCTCCTCTTTGATCGCCATGTTTTCTTTAGAGGATTGTTGGATGCACCAATCAAGCACATCCTCTGGAGGTGTGGGGATGGAAAATTTATTGAGGACCTTGATCAGGTTTGCCCGTGGATCGGCACGAAGCGATTCATAGCGGATGAGCTCGATTTTCGAAGGTTGCTGCTCCATGAGTCTCGACCAGCTGTTGATGAACCGCGAGAGCCACCAGATATCATTGACGAATTTTCTTTTGCCCGTGTGCTTTAACAACAAGTCCCGTCGCACTCTGAGAAATTCTGAAAACGAAAGGCTGTGCTCATGTTTGTGTTTATGATAGCACGCAACCAGGCTCAATCGGGGATCACGCACCAGCAGAACGCAATCGGGAATAGGGAACATGTGTTGGATCAATGGCACTGTAAGGATGGGACTGGGTATTTGATGGCTTGCCACAATCCTTGGAATATGCCGATACGTGGATTTGGCCTGGGGCATGTATGTGTAATCCTGGCATTCCACGCTCTCCGGGGTGGGCAAATCGTGGGTTTTGGCGAGAGCAAGTGAAATCATGAATCTCAGCCAGTGAGTGCCTGAATGCTTCATGGTGACGAGATAGCCATCACACCGGGTATGGCGCAAAATCGAAAAATTCAAAAAATCGCGTTTGGTGCGTTCGTGTAGGTAAGTCTGATTCATCGTGAGGTGGCGTCCATCATGAACGGCTACCGTCAAGTGGGTCTAGCTTGTTAGTTTTTTAACCTAAAAAGGAAAATGAGAATCTCGCCATGACGCCGCAAATCAGCTTGTATCAAGGGAATGGAAGCATCCGTGTCCC
>JBLRWN010000038.1:0-34543 GCA_047921195.1 Luteolibacter sp.
TGTAGCGGCGCGTCTATGACCGCCGAAGCCAATGCTTCAGCCTGTAGCGGCGCGTCTATGACCGCCGAAGCCAATGCCTAGCCCATGTGCAGCTTCACGCATACTCATTCGCTTCGGCGGTCATAGACGCGCCGCTACAAACGTTCCCTGCGCCAAAGTTCGTTCTTGGTCATCAGCCAAACGGCGCTGCAGTCTCCCAACTTACCGCCACCAGCCACAGCACCACCACCACGCGCAGCGTTGACAGGCCGGTGCGCCAACCGTTCATCCGAACGAGCCGACGAAGCAGTGGCTCGTCTTTCCCAAGAGCAAGCCGGGTGTGCGCCGGAACGAACCACAGAAATGTCAGCATGCTATTTGCCGTGAAGAGACCAACCGAGGCCACCTGTCCCCATGGTTCCGCGCGCCACCCGAGCCAAAACGAGACCGCCGCACATGTGCCCTCGGCGAGAAACAACGGCGCCACGATCCAGCCAATCGCGTGCGTGTGCCGGTGGTGGTAATCCTTGAAATCCTCCGCCCGCACCGTGGCCATCTGCGGGTAAACCACCAACTGCACCACCCACAGCAAGGCGCAGAACCCGGCGGTCGCGGCAAGATGAATGAGGTGCAGGTAGATCATGCGGCGTTTTCAGCATCGAGCTGGCAAGGCCGATTCGCTTTCCATGCCTGCCACAGAAGCAAGGAGAAAGGGACCCACCAGATCAGGTCGTTCGTGAGGATGGTCAGTCCCGCGCGCGGGGTGAAGGTGCCCTCCACCAAGGCCATGACAAATCCGATCGGACCGAAGATTTTCCCTAACAAGCCGACCAGCACGATCGGCCAGTGCCGCACCGGGTCCCATGCGGCGATCGCATACCCCAGCCCATAGACTCCCACGATCATCCCCACGCACTGCCAGATTTCCGGGTAGCGCGGCAGCTCCATCCCGGCAAAAATGAAAAACCATTGAGGAAACAACACCACCGACGCGCCCCAGACGAGGTTGTAGATCGCGGCGGCGAGGAGGATGCGGGACGGTTTGCGTTGGGAATTCATGATGGAAAAATCAGAAGGACTTAAGCGCCGCGGCGATCCGGTCCTTGTGGACGAACGGGGCGCGAACATCAATCCTCACCCCGCACAAGAGTCACCACGAATCCCCCGATGTCAAATCACTGGACTGCTGCAAATCATTTGCATGTGCGAACCGCATCCATTTCAATCCGGCAAACGACATGGACCACAAATCTAAACGCGAATTCCGCCTCAATCCGCAGGAAGAAATCCCCGCCACCGTGCGCCCGCTCTTCAAATTGGAAGTCGATTCTCCCGTCGTGCCCGCACCCTCGCAGCAGGACATCGAAGACCGCAAAGGCGAGGCCCGCCGCATCGTCAAGCGCCTGGCCGCCATCGTCGAAGACCACCGCCAATCCGCCATTCCCCTCGGCATCGAATTGGCCGCCACCGACCTCCGCGCAGTGATTGCCGCCCTGCGCGACCACGCCAACGGCGGCCCCGGACTACCAATCCCCGCCACGCGCGAAGCCATTCACGCCCACGTCCTCACCCGTCTGTTCGAAGAACTCGTCGAGGAACCCAGCAACATCCTCTTCACCACCGTTACCGGCCCCGAGACCACCCGCTACGACGCCATGAATCCGACCTTCTGGCTCGAATGCCTCGAACTCATGGAAAAGACCTACACGTAGCCGGTCGCGGTTCATCGGGCTGGTCATACGCGGAATGGCGCATTAAAACCATCGCAGTCCATTCATGAACGCCGTCGAAATCGAAGAAGCCATCTCCCAGCTCGCCGAACAGCCGTTCGATGCAGCGGAGTTTCCCTTCGCGTTCCTCGCCGCCTTCGGCAACAAGGAGACGACGCTCAAGCGCCTCCGCGCCGAAGGGCGTGGCGGCACCAACCAGTCCGATGTGCCCGGTGCCGTCCTCCAGCGCAACAACATCCACCTCAAGACCTGCGCTCCCGGCGAAGTCGCCGCGACCTTGCAGGCCCTCCGCGAAAGCAAGAAAACCGCCAGCCACAAGGCCAAATTCATCCTCGCAACCGATGGCATCGAACTCCAGGCCGAGGCCATGGATGGCGAGGGCGAGACGCTCGCTTGCGATTACCCGAAATTCGCCGACCACTTCGGCTTCTTCCTCCCGCTCGCCGGCATCTCGACCGTCCGCCAGATCCGCGAAAACTCATTCGACATCAAGGCCACCGCGCGCCTCAACAAGCTCTACATCGAACTCCTCCGGGACAACCCCGATTGGGCCACCGAGGCCCGCCGCGAGGAACTCAACCACTTCATGGCCCGCCTGATCTTCTGCTTCTTCGCCGAAGACACCGCCATCTTCCCGGGCGACGACCTCTTCACGTCGACCATCGACCAAATGAGCGCGCGGGATGCCTCGGACACGCACGAAATCATCTCCGAACTGTTCCGCGCCATGAACATCCCCGTCCGCCACAACGGGGTGCTCGACAACCGCTACCGCAAAGCCGCGGGCATCAAGAATTGGGCGAACGTATTCCCTTACGTCAACGGCGGGCTGTTCTCCGACTCGGTGGACGTGCCGAGATTTTCGAAAATCGCCCGCTCCTACCTGCTCCACGTCGGCGGCCTCGATTGGACGAAGATCAACCCCGACATCTTCGGCTCGATGATCCAGGCCGTGGCCGACGACGAGGAGCGCGGCGCGCTCGGCATGCATTACACCAGTGTGCCCAACATCCTCAAAGTCCTCAACCCGCTGTTCCTCGACGACCTGCGCGCGAAGCTGGAAGAGGCGGGCGACAATCCGCGCAAGCTGCTCAACCTCCGCAACCGCATCGCCCGCATCCGCGTCTTCGATCCCGCCTGCGGCTCGGGCAACTTTTTGGTGATCGCCTACAAGGAACTCCGCGCCATCGAGGCGGAGATCAACCGCCGCCGGGGCGAGGCGGAAATCAAATCCGCCATCCCGCTCACCAACTTCCGCGGCATCGAGCTGCGCCACTTCTCCTGCGAAATCGCCCGCCTCGCCCTCATCATCGCCGAATACCAATGCGACGTGCTCCATCGCGGCCAGCAGCTCGCCTTGGCCGAGTTCCTCCCGCTCGAAGCCGCCAACTGGATCACCTGCGGCAACGCGCTGCGCCTCGACTGGCTCAGCATCTGCCCGCCGACCGGGAAAGGCGTCCAAATCCGCGGCGACGACCTATTCGCCCTGGGAGGCTTCCCGGGAGCACCGACGTCCCCGGGAGCACCGACGTCCCCGTCGTCCCTGGGAACGCCGACGTCCTCGTCGGCATGCGATTGGAAAGCCAAAGAAAAAGCCGCAAGCGACACCCCTTTGTCATCTCATTCTCAAGCCAACGAGGACGTTGGCGCTCCCAGCTCTTACGATTTCGAAAACGAGGGCGGGGAGACTTATATTTGCGGGAATCCGCCGTATCTGGGAACCTCTTTGCAGTCGAAAGAGCAAAAGGTGGAAATGAAGAGCATCTTTGAAGGCCTAACTAACTCATCAGGATGGCTCGACTATGTAGCAGGGTGGTTTATGAAGGCGGCGAATTACGGTATGCACACTCGTGCCGATGCCGCATTCGTATCGACCAACTCAATCTGCCAAGGCCAACAGGTGCCCATTCTTTGGCCGCTCATTTTTCAAACCGGTCATGTAATTCATTTTGCTCATACAAGTTTCAAGTGGGCGAATCTTGCGAGTCACAATGCCGGGGTCACAGTCGCAATCGTCGGAATCTCAAACAATCCAGGGAAACTTCGCCGCCTCTATTCACTCAATGAAGTCGGCGGTGTCGTGCTCAAAGAAGCTGAGAACATCAACCCATATTTGGTAGCCGGACCAAACGTCGTTGTCACGCCGTCTGACGATGTGCTCGGAAAGCTGACCGCGATGGATAACGGGAATAAGGCTGTTGATGGAGGACATCTTTTGATGGAGCCACATGAAGTTTCAGAACTCGGTCTGACTAATGAGGAGAAACAGACTTTCGTTAAGCGCTTCGCCGGCTCGTTCGAGTCAATCAATGGAGCGGTGCGCTATTGTCTTTGGATTACTGATGATATGAAGGGAGCTGCAGTGAAGATCCCTTCCATCGCAGCGAGAATGGCAGCGGTTGAATCCATGAGGCTTGAAAGCACCAAGAAGTTGACACGTGACACGGCGGCACGACCACACGCATTCCAGCAGGTTCGGCAGATTGGCAACGAAGTTCCAATCGTTGTTCCATGTGTCAGCTCAGAAAGCCGTGACTATTTGCCAGCTGTGCCAATGGAGGTTGGAACGATCATCTCACATAGCGCCTTCGCCCTCTACGACGCCCCGCTCTGGAACATGGCGCTCATCGCCTCCAAGCTCCATCTCGTCTGGATCGGCACCGTCTGCGGCAAACTTGAAACCCGCTACCGCTACTCCAACACCCTCGGCTGGAACACCTTCCCCGTCCCCGTGCTCACCGAGCAGAACAAAGCCGACCTGACGCGCTGCGCAGAGGAGATCCTGTTGGCCCGCGAGGCGCATTTCCCGGCGACCATCGCCGACCTCTACGACCCGGAAAAGATGCCCGCCGACCTCCGCGCCGCGCACGACCGCAACGACGAGACGCTGGAGCGCATCTACCTCGGCCGCCGCTTCAAGAACGACACCGAGCGCCTCGAAAAGCTCTTCGAACTCTACACCAAAATGACGGCCAACGCCCCGGCGAAAAAAGCGGCAGGAAGGAGGAAGCCATGATGACAGCGCGTGAAATTCTCGATGAGTTGAACCAGTCCGATGAGCGTCGCCGCCTGGAAGCCAAAGCCTGCGCTTCCGGTAAACTCGGGAAATCCTTTTTCGAGACAGTATGCGCCTTCGCCAATGAGCCGAACATGCAGGGCGGCCACCTGTTGCTAGGCGTCAGCAACGACGACAGCGATTTATTCGAAACCTACACCGTCTGCGGTGTGGAGAATCCCGACCAGTTGCAACAAGACATCGCCAACGGCTGTGCCACTCTCTTCAACCAGAGGATCCGGCCGGAGATCGAGGTGGAAACGCTTAATGGCAAAACGGTGGTCGTGGTCCATGTGCCGGAGGCGGAGAGAGCCCACAAGCCGGTGTATTTTTCCAATCAGGCGCTACCGCAAGCGGCCAGACGTAGAATCGGCTCGACCGATGTGAAATGCACGGATGACGATTTGCAGGTCTTTTACGCGGATCGCTCCGGGGAATCATTTGACCGCCGGATCATGGAGGATGCGGCCATGGACGACCTCGATCCCGATGAGATCGAGCATTATCGTGCTCTCCGCCGCAAGGTGAACCCGGCCGCCGAGGAGTTGGCTTGGAGCGATGAAGAGTTGCTCGAAAGCCTCAGTGCGATCCGGAAGGTGAATGGAGGCTACCGCCCCACCCTTACTGGAATCCTGCTATTTGGCACCAGAGCGGCACAGCGTCGGCTGCTACCGGTCGAGCGGGTGGATTACATCCGGGTCGCCGGAAGCCAGTGGGTCGAAGATCCCGACAAACGATTCGAGCGGACGGTTGACATGCGCGGCCCGCTCTTGCGCCTGGTGGATCGCGCACTGGCGGCTGTGGTTGATGATCTTCCCAAGGGTTTCCGCCTTCAACCAGGACAAGTTCAAGCCGAGACCCCGATGCTCCCCTCGAACGCCCTTCGGGAGGCAATCATCAATGCGGTGATGCACCGGTCCTATCGCGAGCATCAACCGATCCAAATCATCCGCTACCAGAACCGGATCGAGATCCACAACGCGGGCTTTTCCCTCAAGCCCGAAGAGGAGCTTGGGCAGCCACGGTCCGAGTTGCGCAATCCCCATCTCGCCGCGGTGTTTCACGAGACGAATACGGCTGAGACCAAGGGAAGCGGTATCCGAGTCATGCGGCGTCTCATGCGCGAAGCGGGCTTCAGCCCGCCAACCTTTCATTCGGATCGCGAAAAGAACACCTTCACCAGTCGGTTTCTGCTCGCCCACTTCCTCGACGAATCCGACCTCACTTGGCTGAAATCGATGGGCACCGATTTCACCGAAAATCAGAAAATCGCTCTTATTTTCCTGCGGGAACAGGGTGCAATCGACAACACCGCCTTAAGGCAACTCACGGACTGCGACACCCTGAGCGCCAGCAGCGAATTGCGTAAGCTCCGCGACTTGGGGTTTCTCGTCAAAATGGGCGGAGGTGCGCGGACCTACTACACGCCCGGATCGAAATTCCTCGCAGCAAGCCATTCCGAGGCCGAGGTCGATACTTTAGGGTCAGAGGTCCATACTTTAGATGGCGAGGTCCATACTTTAGACGGTGAGGTCGATACTTTCGCGGGCGAATCACTTCCATCCGAGCTGAGATCGCGTTTGGCAGCCTTGGGCAAACGCCCGGGAGACAAAGTCCGGCCGGTGATTCTGGCACTCTGTCAATGGAGGGCGCTCAGCAGTGAGGAGCTGAGCCGGATCCTCTCTCGCAATCAGACGAGCTTGATCCGCGAGCACTTGCGACCTCTAGTTGATGAGAAAAAACTCCGATGGAAGCACGAAGACATGGTCAACCACCCTGCCCAGGCCTACATCACAACGGAACTCGGAGCATCGAGCTTGAACCCATCTGACCCATGAGCACCCCCAACCCCATCCCCTCCGTCTCCGTCACCTACGCCCGTGATGGCAGTTCGACGCGGGCCAACGAATTCGGCATGCGGCCGATGCAGGAACGGGCCTACCAGAAGCGCGGCGAGCAGTATCTACTCATCAAATCGCCACCCGCCTCGGGCAAGAGCCGTGCGCTGATGTTCATCGCGCTCGACAAGCTGGAGAATCAAGGGCTCAAGCAGGCGCTCGTCGTCGTGCCGGAGCGCGCGATTGGCTCCAGCTTCAACGACGAACCGCTGAGCGACTTCGGTTTTTTCACCGACTGGAAGGTCGAGCCACGCTGGAACCTGTGCAACGCGGCAGGCTCGGACAACGGCAGCAAGGTGGATGCGGTGAAGGCATTTCTGGAAAGTGGCGACAAGATCCTCGTCTGCACCCACGCCACGTTCCGTTTCGCGATGGAGAAATTCGGCCCGGAGGTGTTCGACGACCGGTTGATCGCGGTGGACGAGTTCCACCACATTTCCGCCAATCCCGACAACCGCCTCGGCGAGCACGTCCGCCAGCTCATGGCGCGCGACAAGGCGCACCTCGTGGCGATGACGGGTTCGTATTTCCGTGGCGATGCCGAGGCCGTGCTGCACCCGGACGATGAATCGCGCTTCGATACCGTCACCTACACCTACTATGAGCAACTCAACGGCTACGAATACCTCAAGCAACTCGACATCGGCTATTATTTCTATAGCGGCAGCTACATCGACGACATCACCAAGGTGCTCGATCCCGACCTCAAGACCATCCTCCACATCCCGCACGTCGCCTCCCGCGAAAGCACCAAGCGCGGCAAGGATACCGAGGTGAGCGAAATTCTCGGCGTGCTCGGCGATTGGCAGGGCAAGGATGACATCACCGGCTTTGATCTCGTGAAAAGGCCCGACGGCCGGATTCTCAAGGTGGCCGACCTCGTCGATGACGGCCCGGACCGCCATGCCAAGGTGCTCGCCGCCCTCAAGGATCCCGCGCAAAAGAACAACCGCGATCATGTGGACATCATCATCGCGCTGGGCATGGCCAAGGAGGGCTTCGACTGGATCTGGTGCGAACACGCGCTCACCGTCGGCTACCGTTCCAGCCTCACCGAGATCATCCAGATCATCGGCCGCGCCACCCGCGATGCGAAGGATAAGATCCGCGCGCGCTTCACCAATCTCATCGCCGAGCCGGATGCCAGCGAGCAAGCGGTGACGGAGGCGGTGAATGACACGCTCAAGGCAATCGCCGCCAGCCTGCTGATGGAACAGGTGCTGGCCCCGCGCTTTGAATTCCGGCCGAAAAATCCAAATAACGGCCCGACGCCCGGCTACGATTACGGCCCCGGTGGATACGATCCGGAGAAAACCAACGTCGGCTACAACCCTGCGACGGGGCACGTCCAATTGGAAATCAAGGGCATGGCCGAGCCCAAGAGCAAGGAGGCCGAACGCATCTGCCGCGAGGATCTCAACGAACTCGTCACCGCATTCGTCCAAGATAAACCCTCGCTGGAGAAAGGGCTCTTCGCTGCCGAAGAACTGGTCCCCGAGGAGCTCACGCAAGTCCGCATGGGCAAAATCATCCAGGAGAAATTCCCCAACCTCGACGATGAAGACCACGAGGCGGTGCGCCAACATGCCATCGCCGCGCTCAACATCGTGCAGCAGGCGAAACAGGTCCTCACCGATGAGGCACCACCCGAAGAAGCAAATCCAGGCACGGACCCGGCGCCGAACACTGCCTTGATCGACGGCATCCGCAAGTTCGCCCTCGACATGCGAGAACTGGACATCGACCTGATCGACCGCATCAACCCGTTTGGCGAGGCCTACGCGATCCTATCAAAAGCGATGACCGCCGAGCGCCTCGAACACCTCAAGGCCATCATCGCCGCCAAGCGCGCCACGCTTTCGCTCGATGAGGCCCGCGAACTGGCCAAGCGGGCCCTGCTTTTCAAAAAGGAAAAAGGCCGCCTGCCATCGATCACCGCGCACGATCCATGGGAAAAACGGATGGCGGAAGGCATCGCGTTCCTGCAACGTAAAGCCCGCGAAGAAAACGATGGCTAAATCGATCACAGACGAGGACCTGAGCTTGCTTGATGAACTGGGTGTGGAAACCGCACCCGCGAAGAGCGGTGGCCTCACCGCGCGCGAACAACGCATCATCGCCGGGTTCGAGGAGATCGAGCGTTTCGTCGATGACCATGGCAGGCCACCCCAGCACGGTGATGACCGCGACATATTTGAACGGCTTTATGCCGTGCGCTTGGACCGGATTCGAGACTCGCAGGAATGCCGTGCCATCCTTGAGGGGCGAGATGCGCGCGGCCTTCTTGCATGGCATAATGAGCTGGGCGGGGCATCCGTCATGCGAGAAGATGCGGCTGAATATCGAGTGAGCGCCAAGGCGGATGCCTTACTAAGCGACGAGGAACTCCTGGCTGCCCTGGGCGCGGGCGAAACCGATGGAGTTGACATCACGAACTTAAAGCATGTGCGGCCTTCCGCAGAAAAGCGGGCCGCAGAGGAGATTGCCCAACGCACGCGCTGTGAGGACTTTGAAAAATTCAAGCCGCTATTCGAACAAGTGGAACGAGAGATCCGCTCGGGACTGACGCAGACGCAACCGATCACTGCGGAAAATCGCGGCATCGGCGAGAAGGACTTTTTCATTCTCAATGGCATCACACTCCACGTCGCCGAAGTCGGCGAACCACTCAAGATCACCGCCAGCGAAGTGGACTGCCGCTTGCGCCTCATTTTCGCCAACGGCACGGAGAGCAACCTTTTGCTGAGATCGCTGCAGCGCGCGTTTTACGATGATCCTACCGCCCGCCGTGTGGTCCGCGCGAAGGAGGCCGCGCAACTGACTTTCGGCGGTGAATGGGAGCCGGATGATGTCGAGGCAGGAACGATCTATGTGCTGCGAAGCAAATCAGACGATCCCTTTATGGCAGCGAACCGGGAAGTGATCCACAAGATCGGGGTGACCGGAGGCGATGTGAAGGCGCGGATCGCCAACGCGAAGAAGGATCCCACCTACCTGCTGGCGGATGTGGACATTGTCGCCACCTACAAGCTGGCGAACATCAATCGCAAGCGCCTGGAGGCACTGCTGCACAAGTTCTTCGGAAGCGCGCGACTGGACTTGGAATTGAAGGATCGTTTTGGATCTGATGTGTCGCCCCGAGAGTGGTTTCTTGTGCCATTCCCGATCATTGAAGAAGCCGTCGCGAAGCTGATGTCCGGCACGCTGAACCAATTTCATTACGACCCACAAAGCGCCGCCATCGTTTCAAATGAAATGGCTCGATAAGCGTTTTGCCTCCACTTCTGAAAAGGATTGGAAACGAGCCTGAACCTGGCTTGAATGTCTCGATCTCATGGAAAAGACCTACACGTAGCCGGTGCCTCCGGCTCCGGATCACAAGGGTAGCAATGCCTGCCGCAGTCCCGCAAGCGCTTCATCTGCCAAGGGCGTCGCATGCTGGTCCAGGAAACCCAGCAATACCTCGCGCCGCTCCCGGGTGTCCACCCCGCGCCGTTCGGCCTCCGCCACGAACTTCGGGATGATCTCGCCTAACAGCTCCAAA
The DNA here is from genome assembly GCA_047921195.1 of Luteolibacter sp. Taxonomy (GTDB): domain Bacteria; phylum Verrucomicrobiota; class Verrucomicrobiia; order Verrucomicrobiales; family Akkermansiaceae; genus Luteolibacter. The sequence goes on from JBLRWN010000038.1 coordinate 10,207, forward strand.
TGAAGCCGGTCGTTGCTCGTCTTCTCCGGATCGTCCCGGTGATGCCACGCATGGAGTTTGCCGATGAACAACGAAAGCGGATCGAGCAAAGGAATCCCATCGACCTCCACCCCGAAACCATAAGGCCGATCCGGCCCGTCATCGACCCAAGGCAGGGCTTCGAGGAATTCCACTTGAGTTGATCTGCCGTCAGGAAGCTCGATTGGGGCCACGTAGTTTTTTCCCAAGCCGGGTGGTTCTTTTCGCGTGATGGAAACGAAACCCTTCACCTTTACCCCCTCGCTCTTGAGGGATTGCACGACCGCCTTCGCCGCCAAACGTGTGCCACGAAGGTCAATGTCCTTGCTAAACATCGGAGACCCATCGCCGACGTGGAATGCACTTGCCCACGCCCCGACCGCCAACCCACCGATCAACACATACTCACCACCCGCATCTTCAGCCACTTGGCGTAGCGATTGAGTGAAATCGGCTAATGTGACAACTCGTTCCATCGGTAAATCGGGGTTTTTTTGGTAGGGGCTTTGGGCCGCAGTGCGGAAGACCAATCGATTTTCAGCGGCCCCGCCTCCTGCATCCGCCGCAGATCCTCCCAGGCTTCCGGCGAATTCCGGTAGGCCACCCGTGCGGCGTGCTTTTCCGCAATCAAACGCTGGTGCAGCTCGCTGCCCCATTCCGTCTCGATGACCTCGATTTCGTCCATCACGTAGAGAGTAGCACAACTCCCGCGCCCCGGTAAATCCTTGTTTGCGATCGCAAGTGAAACGCCTGTAGCGGCGCTCTGTGAGCGTCGAAGCCAATGCCTGGCGAATGCAGGCTTCGCGCAATTTCATCGACATCGGCGGTCATCGACGCGCCGCGACAAGGCTTTCTCATGTAAAAAACACGGCTTGCAAACGCATAATAATTGCAATAAAGACGCCGCGCACCATCCACCCATGACCACCGCCACTGCTTCCAAACTCCCCGTCACCGTCCTCTCCGGCTTCCTCGGAGCGGGCAAAACCACGCTGCTCAATCACATTCTCCGCAACCGCGAGGGGAAAAAAGTGGCGGTCATCGTCAACGACATGTCGGAGGTGAACATCGATGCCGACCTCGTCCGCAATGGCGATGCCGCGCTTTCGCACACCGAGGAGAAGATGGTCGAGATGTCCAACGGCTGCATCTGCTGCACGCTCCGCGAAGACCTGCTGCACGAAGTCGGCAAGCTCGCGCGCGAAGGTCGGTTCGACCACCTCGTCATCGAATCCACCGGCGTTTCCGAGCCGATGCCGGTCGCCGAGACGTTCACCTTCGAAGATGAAAACGGCCAATCGCTTGGCGACATCGCGCAGATCGACACCATGGTCACCGTCGTTGATGCGCCGAATTTCATCCGCGATTATTCCACCACCGAGTCGCTCGACGACCGTGGCCAGGCCGTTGGCGAGGCCGACGAGCGCACCATCGTCGACCTTCTCAACGACCAGATCGAATTTGCCGACGTGATCCTTCTGAACAAAACCGACCTCGTATCCGAAACCGAGCGCACCCACATCCACGGCATGATCCGCGCGCTCAACCCGCAGGCCGTGATCCACGACACCGTGGAAGCGCAGGTGCCCCTGGATTCCGTCCTCGGCACCGGCCTTTACGATCCCGACCGCGCGTCGAAACACGAGGGTTGGCTCGATTCCCTCGTCGAGCACACCCCCGAGACCGAGGAATACGGCATCTCAAATTTCATCTACGAACGCCGGATTCCTTTTCATCCGCAGCGCTTCTACGATTGCCTGCAACAGGAATGGCCCGGCGTGATCCGTTCCAAAGGCGTCTTCTGGCTCGCCACGCGGCTCAAATACGCCGGCTTCTGGTCGCAGGCTGGCGCCGTCTCCCGCCACCAATGCGCCGGATTCTTCTGGGCCGCCGTGCCCGAAAAACACTGGCCCGAAGACCGCTCGCACATCGACCGCGTCTGGAAAGGCAACAACGGCGATTGCCGCCAGGAACTCGTCCTCATCGGCCGCAATATGGATCGCGATGCCCTAACAGCCATGCTCGACGCCTGCCTGCTCACCGAGCAGGAACTGAACACCAGCGAGAAAAAATGGCACAAGCTATTCCCCGATCCGTTTCCGAAATGGAAGATGGGGCTCCTGGAATAAACGCGAGCGCCGCTGGAAAGCTTGAAGCGGCACTCTGTGAGCATCGAAGCCAATGATTGGCGGATGCCGCGCGTGCGGAAATCGAGTTTTACGGCCACCCGCGAGGCCTTCGCCACCGCCCTGCCTAGCGTCCTCTCTACGGATATGGAGATTGCCGCATGGCATCACCGCGAAGCCTTTGCCGGCCCCTGGCCAACCACCCTCCGGAAAATAGTTTTATTTTTCCCCATGATTTGAGTTGACTCATCCGTCTGTTTCAAAGAATCGTTCGGCGCACTATTGCGAATGCGTCTCAATATCATCATGAAACAAGTATCCATCCTCCTCATGTCCCTTGGCAGTGTGGCCACCGTCACCGCCCAGGATGCCCTGCGAAATCTTCAGCCACTGACGGTCACAGGCGGTCAGGAAGAAATCGTCAAATCCGTTGGTTCCGCCGCCTTTGTGGATGCCGAGGAATTCCGTTCACGTGGCTACACCAACATCGAGCAGATCGCCCGCAAGGTTCCGGGAGTCTATGTCCGCGACGAAGATGGCTTCGGCAATTTCCCGAACATCTCGCTGCGCGGGGTGGACGGATCGCGAAGTCAGAAGGTCACGATCATGGAAGACGGCATCCTCACCGCGCCTTCGCCGTATGCCGCGCCAGCCGCGTATTACTCGCCGAAATCCGGGCGTATGTCGGGCATTGAGTTTTTGAAAGGATCCAGCCAGATCAAATACGGTCCGCAGACGACCGGGGGCGTCGTGAATTATCTTTCGACGCGGATTCCGGATGCGGGAGCCAACCGGTTCTTCTCGCGCACCACATTCGGCAGCCACAACACCTTCTTCAATCACACCTGGTATGGCGAGACGTTGGAAACCGAAGCCGGAAGAGTGGGATATCTCTTTGAGATGCACAGCAACACGACGGACGGCTTCCGCAACATCGATGGCGGTGGCAAAGATAGCGGATTCAAGCTTTACGAGCCGATGCTCAAGCTGTCGTTTGAGCCCAACACCGCGCTCCAACAGCGCTTTGAGCTCAAGGTCGGCTTCACCGATTTGGATGCGGATGAGACCTACAGCGGCATCGCAGAGGCCGACCTTCGTCGCTCACCGAACCGCCGTTATGCCTCCAGTCAGTTCGACAGGCACACCGCCGAGCACTACCGCACGTATTTGAAATGGATCGCCGATCCGAGCGACGCGCTGCGGCTTGAGAGCGCGGTTTATTTCAACCAGTTCCAGCGCAACTGGAACAAGCTCGACGGCCTGAGCGGCACCACGCGCACCAACGTCGGCCAGGCGATCGCCGATCCCACCGCCCTCCTCGTGCTGCAAGGCCTCGGCCCCGGCAACATCATCCTGCGCGACGCCTACCGTGAACACGAATCCTATGGCTGGCAGAACCAGGCGAACTTCCGGTTCAACACCGGCACGGTGGAGCACGATCTCGCAGCAGGCCTGCGGTTGCACTATGATCGCGCCGGCGGCCAAAACGTGACGACCACCTACGCCTCAAACCTGTCCGGAGGTTTCGGCCCGCCGGTGTTGGGCACACCCGCCAGCGCCGGGCTTGGCGAGGTGTTCGCCACGGCAATCTATCTGGAAGACAACATGCAGATCGGCGCGCTCTCGCTGCGCCCGGGAATCCGATACGAACATCTCGATGTCGAAAACCGTACGGGAAGTGGGACATACACGTCATCCGACGAGCAGCTCGTCATGGGTGGGCTCGGCATGAACTACGAGCTCAATCCCGAAAACTCCCTCTTCGGTGGCATCTACCGCGGCATGTCGCCCGCCAACCCGGCTGGCTACGCGCAAGGTACCAAAGCGGAGGAAAGCCTCGGATTCGAACTGGGCTATCGCCACCGCCGCGATGGATTCACCGGGGAACTCGCCGCCTTCCACACCGATTTCAAAAACCTCATCGCGCCCGAAGTCGGCACCGGCGGTGGCGGCGGCCTCACCGCTTCGCAAAATGGCGGTGGAGCCGAAGTCTGGGGGCTGGAATCGCTCGTCGCATACGACCACGCCGAGCGCAACGGATGGGGATTCAACCTGCCGGCGTATCTCAGCTTCACCTACACCCACGCCCGCTTCGCGAAAATTTCCGGCGCACGCCTCGGCAACGGAGCCGGCTTGTATTCCGGTGCCACCAATGGCGCGGAAATCCCCTACGTGCCGGAATTCAAACTCGCCGCCGGCATCGGCTACGCCAACGACACCTGGGGCGTGAACCTCGACATGAGCTACTCCAGCAGCACCTGGGGCACCGGATGGAACGGGCGCACCCGCCTCAACGACGACAATACCGCCGCCAACCAAACCGCCGTGGACGGCAAGATCGACTCCCACCTGATCTTCGACCTCAGCGCCCACTATCAAGTCCACGAAAACGTGAAACTCGTCGGCGGCATCCAGAACATCTTCGACGAGCAGGGCATCGCCACCCGCGCCCCCCTGGGCCCCCGCGCCAATGCCCCGCGCATGCTCTTTGCAGGCATTGAGGCCTCCTTTTGAAAGACGGTTGTTGAAATGCTTGCTCATCCCGCAAAAATAACCCGTGAAGGAGATGGATGGCACCCGCGCCACACATCCACTCCGTCGCCCTCGCGTCATGTCGGAAAAAAACCAACCATTTCCCAAGAAATCCGCCGTCCCGCGCGTTTCCATCGATGAACCGATGGAAACCACCGAGGCCGCCATTCCGCGTGAACGCTTCGTCGAGGATGCCATCGACCAATACCAGTCCCAGCTCATTGGCTATGCCACCACCCTTTTACATGATGTCGACCGCGCCCGTGACGTGGTGCAGGACACGTTCATCCGGCTTTGCAACCAGGAGCCCGAAGACGTCGCCGAGCACCTCAAAACATGGCTCTTCACCGTCTGCCGCAACCGCGCCTTCGACATCCTCCGCAAGGACAAGCGCCTCGAGCCGATCAACGAAATCCGCTGGAAAAAAACCGCTAGTCCCGACGAATCACCCGATCGCGGCCTCCTCGCCCGCGAACGTTATGATGAAATCATGCAATACCTCGCCCGGCTCCCCGAAAACCAGCGCGAGTGCATCCTCCTCAAATTCCAACAAGGCCTCAGCTACCACGAAATCGAAAAAGTCACCGGCCTCAAACAAGGCAACATCGGCTTCCTGATCCACACCGGCCTCAAGCGCGTCCGCGCAATGCTCCCCGCCGACATGACGGACTCCGCACTCTGACTCCCTCACCCATGAAACTCGAACCGGACGACCCGCGCCTCACCGCATACGTTCTCGGCCAATGCCCGCCGGACGAAGCGGCGGAAATCTCTCGCGCCATCGCCGCCGACCCCGCGCTGGGGATTGCCGCACGTGAGATCGAATCCATCGAGCGGCTGCTCTCATCGACGCTTTCGGATGGCAGCCTGAAGCTTTCTCCACGCCAGCGCGGCGCGATTCTCGCCGCCGCTCGCGAGGTCGATGTCGCCCCGATCACTCAACTGCCGGTTTCCCGTCGTCCACATCTCACATCCTGGCTCGCACCACTGGCCGCCGCCGCATTGATCGTGCTCGGGTTTTATTTCTTCGTGCCGGACGTCGGCATGGATGAAAACCCGGCCCAGGCGGATGCAAAACCCTCGGAATTTCCGATTTCCATGCTGCCGTCCCCAGGCCCGGTGGATGCCAGCCAGACACGCACCGGCTCACCCGCCGCCACACCCACCTCCATGGAATCCGGAGCACATCCGGTGCTGCGCCCTCGCGGCCCGGTTAGCGCCGCACACCACCCGATCCTCAACCTGCCAATCCAAAGCGGACGCGCGAGCCATGGATGGATCCATGATGCGATCCTCGGGCAAGGAAAACTCCCACCCGCCGACGCCGTCCGCACCGAGGAAATCCTCAATCATTTCCGCATCCGTCCGATCGGTGCCACCGCGATCCACCAAGGCATCACACTGACGACTGAAACCATCAAGTGCCCGTGGAAGCCGTCCGCCACCCTCGTCGTGGTCGCCATCCGGGGGGCCCGGGAGTCCCTCTATGACGTCACCACCACTTGGCATGCCGACCCGGAAGCCGTCTGGCGCTACCGCCTCATCGGCCACGCCACCGCAGTTGGCGCCACACCCCGCCCGCTCTCTCGCACCTTGAATGCCGCAGAGGAACACGTCGTGGTCCTGGAAATCGAACCATCCTCGTCGTCGCGCCGTGGATTCGGCGGCATCGAGTGGACGGTGAATGGCGAGCCCGCTCCGTCTCTCGCCGTATCCGCAAATCCCGGCCGCACCCCGTCGATAGACACCCGCTTCGCCGCCTTTGTCTGCACCTTCTCCGAATGGCTGCGTGAGCCGACTCAGGAATCCGGCATCACTCCCGAATTGATCCGCTCGATGCTCGGTGAAATCGAAGCGGATCCCCCGTTCCCAAGGCGTATCGAGTTCCTTCAAATCGTCCGGAAAGCCCTCGAACTCGCGGAGGCGAAGTAACCTCGCAAACATTATGCGCCGCCTGGCTCGTCATCGCCGTAATGAAAATCCGCGATGCCGAAGCTCAGTCGCCACGGCTGATGATTTCGCGGAGGCGGCGATTGAAGCCTGCGGCGGCGGCGAGGGCTTCGGTGTCGAGGTGGAGCCGGTAGCGCCAGTAGTAGGGCATGATGGCGGGGATGTTGATGCGCTCATCGTCGGGATTTTCGCGGCGCAGAGATTCATCCATGGCAAGGAGATCCTGGATCGGAATGACGGCCCACATGGCGGGGGATTCGAGGTGGTGGCGGACGATTCGTTCGGCGGTCTCCCCATCGAGATCGGCGGGCGGGAACGATTGGTGGAAAAACTGCCAGACGAAGCGGGCGGTGGCATGCGCGTCTTCGCGCCACCACATCCGCAAGGTGGGCATGTCGTGAGTCGACGGGGAGACGACGCTGAGGTAATCGACTTGCGCGGGATCGAGGAATTCATTGGCCGAGGTTTTCGGCATGCGCTGGATCTCGAGCGAGAGGATGCCGAGTTCGCGGAGGACGGCTGGCAGACAGGCGGGGACCATGCCGAGGTCTTCGCCGCAAAGCAGCATCGGGCTGGCGGCGCGCATGATGGGAAGCAGCTCCAAGGCATGGGCTTCCCAGAGCCCTTCCTGGCGATGATAAAAGTAATCGTTGGAAAGGTTGATGAGTTTTTCCTGCTGGCCGGCGGGAAGATCGCCAAACGAACGGGTGCGATACATCGCGTAGCGCGGATGGAACCGGGTGCCGTCCGATCCCGGATGCTCGAGAAATAGGACTTCGGCGGCGCAATCGAGCAGCCCCTGGCGGAGCTTCTCGGCGCGGGCGCGGGAAGCAGGGTCGGCGAGATCCCAATCGGCGAAGTGTGATTCGATCCGGCGCTGGGTGGCGAAATCATCGCGCAATTTCCAGCAGCCGTTTCCACACGCTTCGAGATAGTGGTTTTTCGCTTCGCTGGTTTCCGGGCCGAAGCGATCGACGAGATGGGATTCATGGATGAATGGCCGGCAGTGGCGGTCAAAATCGAAGTCGATGCCGCGGCCGCGGATTTCATCGAGGTGGATCGGATTCGCGGGATCGAAGTAGCCCATGATGCCCTCGCTGTGCTCGATGGGAATCTGCCAGATGCGGAAAAAACCGAGAATGTGGTCGATGCGGTAGGCGTCGAAATACCGGCTGAGCTTCGCGAAGCGGGCGCGCCACCAGGCGAAGCCGTCGGCGCGCATGGCACCCCAGTTGTAAGTGGGAAATCCCCAGTTCTGTCCTTTCACGGCGAAAGCATCCGGCGGGGCACCGGTCTGCGCGTCGAGATGGAACAAGTGCGGGGCACTCCACGCATCGACGGATTCGCGGTCGATGCCGATCGGAAGGTCGCCCTTGAGCGCAATGCCACGCGCATGGAGATGAGCAACTGCGGCGGCAAGCTGGAAATCGAGTTCAAACTGGAGCCAGATGTGGTAGGCGACGGCCGGCCAGCGCGGGTGGGCGGGGTCAGCCCAGGATTCGATCTCCGCGGGCCGGAAGATCGCGTGTTTCCGCCACTTGCGGAAATCAGCGGTGCGAAATTCATCGCGCAACACACAGAAGGCGGCGTACGGAACAACCCAGTCGCGGTTTTCCGCTAGAAAGCATTGGAAGCCCGATGCTCCGATGATGTGGGCGAATTGGGCATCGAAGATGGCTCGCGTGATGCGGGTTTTCGCCGCCATCACCGCCTCGTGGTCGATTTCGGAGAGGGCGTTGAGTTTTCCAGCGAGCTTGGCGGTTTCGCGGGCGAGGTCTTTCGGAAGATCGGCGAGGTGGAGGCCCGTTAGACGAAGGTAGGCAGGATGCAGCGCGAAGACGCTGATGGCCGAGTAGGGATAGGAATCGGTCCAGTCCTTCGCGGAGGTGGTGTCGTTAATCGGAAGGATCTGGATCAGCTTGAATCCGACGTCCGCCGCCCAGTCGGCGAATGGAATGAGGTCGGCGAATTCGCCAATACCCAGGGATTTTTCCGAACGCAGCGAAAACACCGGCACGGCGACACCGGCGGAGCGGATCATCTGGCTGCCGTCGCGATGGTAGCGCTCGCAGGTGACGGTGGTGAGCTGGTGTTGGGCGTATTGGTGGCAGCCGAGCACACGGTTTTCGCCGCATTCGAGGCTGGTGCATGTGAGGCTGCGGGCAAGATGCCCGCGCCACGGACTGATGCCGAATTTGAATTCGATCGGTGTGTCGGTCGGCAGGTTGAGGTGGGTTTCCCAAAGATTGGAAGTGGTCGGAGACGGGGCGAGCGGAATCGCGCGTTTCCAATCCCAATCGCCTAGCTCGGGAATCCCGCCGAGTATGCACGGAACCTGCCCTTCGGGCACGGCGGCCATGTGCAGGGTGATGTGGTGGGTGGCGTTTTCCACGCAGGGTGCCGGAGCCGGAGGCACCGACCACGTTGGCGGGAACGCCCGGGTCTCGTAGAGATAATCGACGGTGCCCGCGGAACACCAGTCGTCGATGCGGACCTGGGCTTCATGGATGGTGGGATCGAGCCGCACCAGGCGTGGCACGTTCCATTCATCGAGCACGGCTCCGTTGTTTTCCCGGCGGAGCTGGTAGTGGTATTCGAGATCCAGCGGGCTGCGGGCGTCGACTTCGAGTTGCGTCTCCCAATGCTCCGGGTCGCGCCATTGCATGGCGGTGGTCTCGCGCAACGTGAGCCCGCCATCCGCATCGTGCAGCCGCAACACCAGCCACAAAGATTCCCCGGGCACGGTGTGGTAGGCGACGCGGAATACGAGCTTCATCGATGCGGCGGGCGTTCAGGATGCGTCGCGCGACGCGCGCATGCGCTCGGCGGTGACAAGGGCGCGAAATCGCGAAAAATCCTCTTCGCGGGTCGAGGACAGCAGGCGGTATTGATAGAGCGGCCAGTGGGAGATTTCCTCAAGTGCGTTGCGCATGCGCAGGTTAATCGTTTCCTCATTGTCGGTGCCTCGACCGGACAAACGGGCGCGCAGTTCGGCCTCGTCGGCGGGCATCACGAAGAGATCGACGAACGCACGGCGGACGTCGGGATCGACGCAATCACGCACTTGCGCGGCACCCTGCACGTCGATGTCCATCACCACATCGCGTCCTTGGGCGAGCGGATCGGTCACTTCGGATTTGAGCGTGCCGTAGAGGTTGCCGTGAACCTCGGCATGTTCGAGGAAATCACCGGCGGAGAGGCGGGATTCAAAGGTTTCTCGGGTGAGGAAATGGTAGTCCTTGCCATCTTCCTCGCCAGGACGCGGCACACGGGTGGTGCAGGAAATCGAATAATGAGCCTCGCCAAGATCGGCGAGCTGGCGGCAGAGCGTGGTTTTCCCGGACCCCGATGGGCCGGACACCACGAGCAGAATTCCGGTGCGCTGCGACATGCGCTCACTCTGGCCCTCCCGGCGGCGCCAGGGAATCGAAAATTGCGTGCGGTGCATGAAACTTGTGGTGATAGGGTATCGGAGCCCGCAGCGTATGGCTTTTCTATGAAAGCCGTCCCATTCTCGCTCCTGTTGCTAGCATCTTCCTTGATGGCCGCCGAAGAAACCCACGACATCGTTGTTTATGGCGGGACTTCGGGAGGCATCATCGCCGCAATCCAAGCGAAACAATCGGGCCGTTCCGTAGTTCTGGTCTCTCCCACGGAATATCTGGGCGGCCTCACGACAAGCGGCCTCGGCTGGACGGATCTCGGCCGCACCGGAATCCTCGGCGGCTTGAGCCGTGAGTTTTACACCCGGCTCTATCACCATTATGCCAAAGACGATGCGTGGCGTTGGCAAAAAAAGAGCGAATACGGAAACCGCGGCCAAGGACGGGATGTGAAAGCGCTGGACTCCGAAAAACAGATTGCTTCTACGTTTGAGCCATCCGCCGCCACCGCGGTCTATCAGGCCATGCTCGAGGAACATGGCATCCGTGTCGTGATCGCGCGCCTCGACTTGAAAAATGGCGTGGTGATGGATGGCCGCCGCATCCGTGCGATCCGCACGGAGGACGGTCGCGAGTTTTCCGGAAAAATGTTCATCGATGCGACTTACGAAGGAGATCTGCTGCCCGGCGCCGGCGTGAGTTTCACCGTGGGCCGGGAAGCGAATGCCACATACAATGAGACGATCAACGGCATCCAGACAGCACGCGCGACCAAGAACCAGCTTCCCGATGGCATCGATCCATACGTCGTGCCCGGTGATCCATCAAGTGGCCTGCTGCCCGGCGTAAACCCGGACGCCGGAGGCGAGGATGGCGAGGGTGACCACCGCTTCCAGGCATACTGCTTCCGCATGGTCCTCACGGATGTTCCGGAAAACCGAGCCCCCATCGAAAAACCGGATGGCTACGACGAGGCCACCTACGAAATCCTCTTCCGCGCGATCGAGGCCGGGCAACGCGGCGGATTCACCAAGTTCGACCTGATGCCGAACCGCAAGACCGACTCAAACAACAACACCGGCATCTCGAACAACCCCGTGGGCTGGAACTACGGCGATGGCTGGGACTGGACCACCCTCGGCCACAACGAGCGGCTCGCCCTCGCGAAAAAACACGAACACTGGCAGCGCGGTCTGATGTGGACGTTACAAAACCACCCACGCGTGCCGGAAATGATCCGCGCGGAATACTCGAAATGGGGACTACCACGCGACGAGTTCGCCGACAATGGCCACTGGCCACACCAGCTTTACGTCCGCGAGGCGCGAAGAATGGTCTCCGACTTCGTCATGACCGAGCACCACTGCATGCGCCGCGAGCCTGTGCCCGAATCGATCGGCCTCGCCGCCTACACCATGGATTCACACAACGTCCAACGCCATGTGCGCAACGGCATGGTGAAAAACGAGGGCGACGTCCAGTTCTACATCCCCGGTCCGTATCCCGTGTCCTACCGCGCCATCGTGCCAAAGCGCGGCGAATGCGAAAACCTCCTCGTCCCATGGAGCCTGTCGGCGAGCCACATGGCATTCGGTTCGATCCGGATGGAGCCGGTCTTCATGATCCTCTCGCAATCCGCCGCCATCGCCGCGGACCTTTGCATCAAAGATGATCTCACCGTGCAATCTGTCGACTATCAGAAGCTCCGTCCGATTCTGCTCGCCGCCGGGCAGATACTTGAGGTGGAATAAACCAACTCCAAAACCATGAAGACCCGAATTCTACACGCCATTCTCGCAATCGCTTTCGGCACCGCCACCCATGCGTCCACACTCAAGGTCTATATCCTCGCGGGCCAATCGAACATGCAGGGGCATGCCAACATCAGCACGTTCGACTACATGGCTCAGGACCCAAAAACCGCGCCACTGCTAGAAAAAATGCGCGACCGCAAAGGCAATCCCGTTGTGCTCGATCGCACTTGGATCAGCTACCTATCAGAAGATCGCGGAGGCGATCCCACCATCAAGACAGGCAAACTCACCGCGGGCTTCGGCGCACGGGAACAGGTGATTGGGCCGGAATACACCTTTGGCATCACCATGCAGGAGCACACCCAAGATCCGATCCTCATCATCAAGACCGCTTGGGGCGGCAAGAGCCTGCACACCGACTTCCGCCCGCCATCGGCGACGGACGAAGAGGCCGGCAAGTATTACAAAATGATGATCGAGCACATCCAAACCGTCCTTGCGGACCCCAAAAAGGTTATCCCACAGTTCCGTCCCGATGTGAATGTGGAGCTCGCCGGATTTGTCTGGTTCCAAGGCTGGAACGACATGACCGATGGTGGCGCATATCCCCAACGTGGACGCGAAGGAGGATACGACAGGTATTCCGAATACCTCGCGCATCTGATCCGTGATGTCCGCAAGGATCTCAACGCACCGAATCTTCCATTCGTCGTCGGCGTGCTTGGTGTGGGAGGGCCGACGAAGGACTACACAAGCCCGCGCTACGTGCCGATCCACCAAGGTTTCCGCGACGCCATGGCCGCCCCGGCGAACATGCCTGAATTCCAAGGCAATGTGGTGAACGTCCTCACCGAGGAATTCTGGGACCACCAACTCGCCGAAGTGCGCTCAAAAAAAGAACGCACGCCGGAAGAGGAGGAAATCGCCAAGGGATTCTCCAACCAGGAATTCCACTACCTCGGAGCCGCCAAAATCCTCGGGCCCATCGGCGAGGCGTTCGCCAAGGCACTTCTCGAATTGAAATGAAGCACCACTCGGTAGGGTTGACGCCTCGGCCAGCAACGACAAGATTCCGCCCATGCCTTTGCTCGACGTCCGCAACCTCACAACCCGCTTCCATACGCGAAACGGAATTGTCCGCGCCGTCGAGGACGTGTCTTTCCATGTCGAGGCGGGTAGCACGCTGGGAATTGTTGGAGAATCCGGATCGGGTAAATCGGTAACCTGCTATTCCCTGCTCGGCCTGATCCCGCAGCCACCGGGGCGCATTCACGCAGGGCAGGCGATTTTCGATGGAATCGATCTGCTCCAGCTCTCCTCCAGCAAGCTCCGGGCGATCCGTGGCAAGCGGATCGCCATGATTTTCCAGGACCCGATGACGTCGCTGAACCCGTTCATGCGCATCAGCTCGCAACTCACCGAACCGCTGCAGCTTCACCTGGGACTCAGAAAAAAAGCGGCGCTGCACCGCGCCATCGACGCACTGGCGGAAGTCGGCATCCCCGATCCCGAGAGCCGCATTCAATCCTACCCACACGAGTTCTCCGGCGGCATGCGCCAACGCGTAATGATTGCCATGGCCCTCATCACCCGCCCCGAATTGCTCATTTGTGACGAGCCGACGACCGCGCTCGATGTCACCGTGCAAAAGCAGGTGCTCGACCTGATCCGCGAACGCCAGCGCGACCTCGGCACCGCCGTCATCTTCATCACCCACGATCTCGCGGTGGTTTCCGAAATGTGCGACCACATCCACGTGATGTATGCCGGACGCATTGTTGAAGCCGCCGAAAAAACCGAGCTATTCCGCCGCCCGCTGCACGCATACACCCGGTCGCTGCTCAAATCGATCCCCGCGACCCACACCAAAGGAGACGAACTTTACACCATCCCGGGCCTGCCGCCGGATCTCACACGCGATTCTCCCTGTTGCGATTTCAAACCACGCAACCTGCTCGGCAATCCCGGAAAATGCCTTACCGACCGCGTCCCACCGCTCGATGAAATCGAGCCCGGCCATTTCGCACGAAATTGCCCCGGCTGCCTCGCCACTGCCCCCCATGGTGCGGATGCCCATCATGGCATCCGCGTTTGATGCCATTCCATATGGCGGATCGCCCGGCCTCAAGCCGGGCGGTGAAAATCCGATGCCTCCTCGGCGTGCGGAATTGCATGCACGGCCTCGATCATGCGCAGCGCATCCACATTCGGCCTCACCGCGTGAACGCGGTGGAGCATGACGCCCTGGTCGCGCGCCACAGCGGTAATGGCCACCGTGGGCCAGTCGCGCTTTTCGATTTCCGCCTCACCCAGAATGCCAGCGATGCAGGATTTCCGCGAAACGCCTAACAAGAGTGGACGCTCCGCGGGCGCGAGCTTGTCAAGGTTGCGCAACAGGGCGAGATTGTGATCGAGCGTTTTGCCGAATCCAATGCCGGGGTCGTAACATAGCGCGGCAGCATCCAGCCCTGCCACGCAAAGTGCGTCATGGCGCCCCGCCAACCAGGCCGCGACCTCGGCGACAACGTCGTCATAAACAGGCGCGTGCTGCATCGTTCGCGGCGTGCCACGCATGTGCATCACGACAACCCCGCACATGGTCGATGCGCACAGCGAAGTCATCTCAGGGTCCGCAGTGAGACCGCTCACGTCATTGACGATATCGGCTCCGGCATCAAGCGCCGCTGCCGCGACGCTGGCTTTCATGGTATCGATCGAAATAAACCCCTCCCACTCCGCACGAAGCGCGCGGATCACGGGTACAGTGCGGCGAATTTCCTCAGTGGCATCCACCGGATCCGCACCAGGACGAGTCGATTCACCTCCGATGTCGATGATTTCCGCGCCTTCGGCAATCATCGCGCGGGCGTGCGCGAGCGCGGCATCAATGGCCGCGTGCAGGCCACCGTCGGAAAACGAATCCGGTGTGGTGTTGAGGATGCCCATCACCCGGGCACGATGGCGCAGGTCGAGCGTGCGATTGCGGATCTTCCAGATCATGGCAAGAGATCGCGATAAACCCCGGGATCGCTACCCGCGATTTCAATGGCTCCGCAGGCCTTTTCATAGAATTCACGTGGCCCCACACCGCCGATGATGCCGTAGGCGTAACCCGCCTCGCGAAGCGCTTCAAGCGAGCGCAAGAGCAACAATTTGCCAAGACCAAGACCGCGGGCTTCATCGAGCACTCCGGTGGGCCCGAAGAATCCACGCATCGTCGCGTCGTAGCAGGCGAAGCCGAGGATACGTTTTTCCTTCGTCGCGATAAAACAGGTCACTGGTTGGCGGCTGATGGCCACTTCGACCTCGCTCGCCCACTTCGGAGAAAAATTCGCGACCGCGAACTCCGAGACGGTGTGTTTCTCAAAGGCCCGCGCTCGACGCACGATGACCCCGGCGTCCTCCACCTGCCGTGCGAGCACGGTGGAATCTGGTAGGTCGTAAAGCCTCACGAGCATGTCGATCATCCGGCAATCCTGTGCCTGCCACAGCAATGCGTCAATCCTGCCTGCGCGTGAAAAACCGGACATGGGATTGCTTGCAAGACAGTCCGTCACGTACCAGTATTATCCACGTCTTCAGAAATATCATGAATATCACAACCCGCCGCAATTTCCTCCGTCAGTCCGGTCTCGGTGCCGGAGCCCTTCTTTTCGGAGCCCCCGCCATCCTCAGCGCCCAAAACCTCAATGGAAAAATCCGCGTTGCCGCCATCGGCTGCGGAGGCAAGGGCCATAGCGACATCATGAATGTGGCCCGCGCGGGCGGCGAAATCGCCGCCATCTGCGACGTCGATTCCGTTCCCATGGGAAAAATCGCGGCGGAGTTTCCGAAGGCCGAGCGCTTCGCCGATTTCCGCGAAATGCTCATCAAAATGGGCGACAAAATCGACGCCGTGATCATTTCCGGGCCCGACCATATGCACGGCGTCGCCGCCATCATGGCAATGCGCATGGGCAAACACATCTATTGCCAAAAACCTCTGACGCAGACGGTCTGGGAATCCCGCCAAATCCGCAACCTGGCGATCCAAACCAAGCTCGCCACCCAGATGGGCAACCAAGGCAGCGCCGGTCCCGGCCTGCGCCGCGCCGTGGAAGTGGTCAAAGCCGGCGTCATCGGCACCCCGCTCGAACTCCACGTCTGGACGAACCGCCCGGTGTGGCCGCAAGGCCTCGACCGCCCCGAAGGGTCCGATCCGGTGCCGGACAACCTCAACTGGGACCTCTGGCTTGGTCCGGCCGCATACCGTCCATACAAGGAAAACGCATACCACCAATTCAAATGGCGCGGTTGGAGCGACTTTGGCACCGGCGCCCTCGGCGACATGGCCTGCCATACAGTCAACATGCCGTTCCGCGCGCTGGATCTCGGATTCCCTACCTTGGTCGAGTGCGAGATTTCCTCCCGCACCTACGCGGAAACCTACCCACTCACCTCGCGTGTCCGCTTCGAGTTCCCCCAGCGCGGCGATTTGCCGCCAATCAAATTCTGGTGGTATGAGGGCAACCCGAACGACCGCATCACTCCGCTTCGTCCACACCCCACCGTCGCCAGCGAGATTCTCGCTTCCGGAATTGATTTCCCCAACAGCGGCGCCCTTATCATCGGCGACAAAGGCCAACTGCTTTCCACCGACGACTACGGCGGCCGCTTCCAGATCAAGCTCAAGGACGACGAGGCGTTCACCGCCGGACATCGCCACGATGCGGTGCGTGAAGTTGCCGAGTCGATTCCGCGTTCGCCCGGCCACGAAAAAGAATGGCTCGATATGATCGCGGGCGGCCCACCGGCATACTCGAATTTCGAGATTTCCGCATACCTCAACGAGATCATTCTCCTCGGCTGCATTGCCCAACGCATGGGCGAAGGCCGCCCGATGGAGTGGGACGGTCCGAACATGCGTTCGCCGAACATCCCGGAAGCCACCGAGCTCGTCACCCGCGAATACCGCGAAGGATGGGCTCCGGAGCTGGGTTGATCACGCGTATCACTCGAAATGCAGCACGCCAATGTCCCGGCGTCGCTGCATCCCGTCGAACTTCACGCCGTCTGCGGCCGCATGTGCGGCGGCGACGGCGTTTTCGCGTTGACCTCCTTGGGCGACGACCGCAAGCACGCGGCCGCCCGCTGTTTCCCAGTTACCATCCGCGCTCCTGCGGGTGCCGGCATGGTAAATGCGATGGTCGCCATCGGTATCGAGCCCCGAAATCACATCGCCCGAACGCGAGCTTTCCGGATATCCCGCGGAGGCAAGAACCACGCAGACGCTCCAGCCTTCATCGAATTCGATGAGCGTTGGGTTGAGCTTCCCTTTTGCACCCGCATGGCAGAACCCGACGAGATCGCCACGCACCAACGGCATCACCGCCTGGCACTCAGGGTCGCCGAAGCGGCAGTTGTATTCGATCACCTGCGGGCCATCGGCTGTGAGCATCAGGCCGAAATACAGAAACCCCCGATAGGGCAGACCATCGGCACCGAGCCCGTCCACCGTGGGTCGAACAATTTCCCGCTCGATGCGGGCGAGGGTCTCCGTCGGAATCAACTGGCGGCTCGCCACCGCACCCATGCCCCCGGTATTCGGGCCCGCATCCCCATCCATGGCGCGCTTGTAATCGCGGGCCGGGGTGAAAATAAGGTATTCCTGATCCACAATCGCCGCAAAAATCGAAACCTCAGGGCCGCTCAGGAACGACTCGACCAACAACCGCCCAGGGCCGAACCGCTTTTCCACAAACACCTCATCTAGGAAATCCACTGCGGCTGCCTCGTCCATGCAAACCGCCACGCCCTTGCCGGCAGCCAGACCGTCAAACTTCAGCACCACCGGGAAGCGCCCGGCAATTGCCAACACCGCCTCCTCACGAGTCGCCACCGTGGTGGCCGTGGCAGTGGGAATTTTGTGGCGGACGAGGAATTCCTTCGCAAACTCCTTACTCGCTTCGAGCATCGCGGATTCGCGCGGCGGCCCCCAGCAAGGGATGCCATTCGCCGCACAAAGGTTCGCCAGCCCCTCGTCCTTGACCAGATAACTCTCCTCCCCCGCCACACAAAGTTCGACCCCGTTCGCGACCATCCAGTCGATCAAGGAATGCAGGTCGCTCGCGGCGGTCGGGCTTGCGATCTCGAAAATGGCATCACTGCCCGGAAAACAAAAAAGTTCGTTTTTTGAGGGCGATTCGGCCAGCGCGCGGATGAGCGCATGTTCGCGCCCGCCTTTTCCAACAACAAGAATTTTCATACGCGCCGCTTGTCGCGGAATCCGCCGCCTTCGACAACCCCGAAGTGCCCCTCCCCCCCCTCAGATGCGCCCCTAGCAACACAATCCAAATAATTTTCCAGGAAATTTATTATTGCGAAGGAACGAATCTTCCACCGCATTGATGATGCCGCGCATGCCTGCAATAATTATTTTCCTGGAAAATTATTTTTTTCAGGGGCCGAAAAAATCCCGACTAGCAAGGCTGGCCGGGATTTTTGAGGTTGAATGGGTGTATGGATGCTCAGGCACTCTCGGTTTCAGCAGCAGCTTCCGAGATGGCGGCCGCCGGCTTGGTAATGTGCGCGACGACAACATCCGCAGCACCGGTGGGCTTGACGCCGGAGGGGTATTTGATGTCACCAATATGGAGCACATCGCCGACGTTAAGCGCGGTGATGTCGACGTCGATGGTCTCGGGAAGGTCGTTCGGCAGGCAGGTAATGTCGAGCGAGTGAAGAAATTGCTCGACGATTCCGCCGGCTTTCACTCCGACCGCCTCACCATGGAAATGCACCGGAATGTGCGCGGTGATCTCCGTATTATTGTCGATCGCGAGGAAATCCACGTGGAGTGCAGCTCCGGTGATCGGGTGGTGTTGCACACTTTTGAGAAATGCGAGACGGGTGCCTTCACCCTCAATATCCAGATTGATGAGGATGTTTTCCGAGGTGCTGTGGGCGAGGAGATCCTTGAAGGTGGCTGCATCGACCTTGAGGTTGTGGCTCTCAACGCCGCGTCCGTAGATCACGGAGGGAATCCAGCCTTCGCGGCGCATTTGCTTGAGGAGACCGGAGCCGGTGCGGGCGCGCGGGGCGGCTTTGAGCGATGTTTTCTTGGCCATGTCTGTAGTGGGATCGGGGTATTTGCGCGCCGTGGAATATCGATTGCGCTACGGCTCGCGGGCGGGCTGTTTAACGGGTGTGCGGGCAGATGTCAAAAAATTGTTTGCTCGAAACACAACTCCGGGCGATCGAGACTGCGGGCATGAGCAAACACCTTCTCCTGATCGGCCACGGTTATCTGGGTGCCGCCGTCGCCGGACGCTTCCGCGAGGCAGGATGGCGGGTCAGTCCGGTGTCTTTGAACGGCGGGGAGGACATACTCGCATGCGATGTCGCGGATGCGGATGCCGTGGCCCGTTTGCCGATGGCCGATGCCATCGTCCACTGCGCCGCCTCCGGACGTGGCGGGACGGATGCATACCAGCGGGTGTATGTGGACGGCTGCAATAACCTGGCCTCGACATTCCCCGGTGTGCCGCTGGTTTTCACATCCAGCACCTCGGTCTATGGACAGACGGATGGCTCGACCGTGACCGAGTCAAGCCCGGCCGACCCCGATCGTGAAACCGGAAAACTCCTGCTCGCCGCGGAAAACGTCGTCCTTGCGAACGGTGGCTTCGTCGCCCGCCTCTCCGGAATCTATGGGCCGGGGCGAAGCGTCATTTTGCGCAAATTCCTCGCCGGCGAGGCGGTCATCGAGGAGGACGGCCGTCGCCTGCTCAACCAAATCCACCGCGACGACGCAGCGGCTGGAATCCACCACCTTGTTACCAGCGGCGCGAAACCCGGCATCTACAACATCAGCGATTCCGAACCGCTCGGCCAGCGCGAGTGTTATGAGGCGATGGCGCGGATCTTCCAGCTGCCGATCCCGCGTTCCGGCCCTCGCGACCTCAACCGGAAGCGCGGCTGGACGCACAAGCGCGTTTCCAACGCGAAAATGCGCGCCACGGGATGGGAACCCGCGTTTCCATGCTACCTGGATGCGATTGAGGCGTTGACATGATCTCTCACAAATCCACGCAGCCCGAAGCCTCAGGCATCATTTGATGCGAACGGATTAATCTAACAAAAGTCCGGGTGGACGTCTTGGCTTTGCATCGTTTTTCCCGGCTACTTCTAACGAAAAATACCGAGAATCCTTGAACCCCCGGCATGTTCTGCTATGCTGACCGAATGCCCATTGCGAAACCAACACGATTGTTCTGTTCGGATCTCGATGGAACCTTGATTGGAAAACCGGATTCCGCCGCAGATTTTACCGCAACATGGGAAACTTTGGGCGATTCCCGTCCGCTGCTCGTCTACAGCACAGGACGTTTGCTCAAGGACGCCCGGCGCGCCGTGAAGCAGGCAGGACTGCCATCGCCTGATTTTTTCATCACGGGCGTGGGCACAGTGATTTTCCACGTCCACGAGGACCGGGTGATGCACGAGTTCTCATCCATTCTCGATGAAAGTTGGAACCCTGCGGAAATCAAAAAAATCGTCTCGCGTCTTGATGAGATCGAACCTCAACCACCCGAACAACAGCACGATTGGAAATCCAGTTGGTTCTGGCGCGACCGTGATGCAGGGGAAATCGATGATCTGCGGACGATCCTCTCGGAAGCGGGGATTGGCGCGCAAGTGGTCTACTCCTCGTCACGCGATCTCGACATCCTTCCCCGCCATGCCAACAAGGGGAACGCTCTCCGGTGGCTGTGCGAGCACCTCGGCATCGCCACATGCGAAGTCGTTGTCGCCGGAGATACCGGCAACGATGCCTCCATGTTCCTCGTGCCCGGCGTGCGCGGCATCATCCCGGAAAACGCGGAGCCGGAGCTCTTAGGCGCACTCATCGAGATCGATACATTTGAAGCCGGAGGAGTTTGCGCGGAGGGTATTTTGCAAGGGCTCTGCCATTATGGAGTGATTCCGTGCATTACCCCCGCTCCGCATGAAGCCATCGGAAATCAATCCGGCCAGGCCCCGGAGATTTCGCGATTGTTCACACCCCGGGTGCGAACCGCAGGCAGCGAGTCGACCTTCATCCAGACTGCCTACGAGAAGGCCCTCGAATCGCTCGAACGCTGTATCACTCCGGTCGGATTCAGCGCCTGCTCCATTGGCGATAACGACGTTACTGGAACCGATGAAAATTACAACAGTGTCTGGGGGCGCGACGGCGCGATGGCCATCACCGGCAGCCTGGCCACGCACGACGACCGCTTCCGTGATTGCCAGCGCAACACTCTTCGCACCCTGCTCGGCCACCTCGCGGAAAATGGCCAGGTGCCAGCCAACGTCCACATCGCCACCGGAATCCCCGATTACTCCGGCGTCGGAGGCATTGCCGCGATCGACAGCGGCATGTGGGTGGTGATCGCCCTGCACGATTATGTTCAGAAAACCCGCGAGCTTCCGCTGCTGCGCGAATTCCGGGATCAAGTCGCCCGTGTCATGCGCTGGCTCGAAGCTCATGATAGCAACCAGGACGGACTGCTCGAAATCCCGGAAGCCGGTGATTGGATGGATCTTTTCAACCGGAGTTACAACGTCCTCTACGATGAGGTGCTGTGGTGTCGCGCCAACGTCTGCTACGGCCGCATGATGGAATTGCTGGGCGATAAGGAGGCCGCCAGCCGACATTTCGTCCGAGCCAACCGGGTGAAGCAGGCCATCCTCAAACGATTCTGGCCAAGTACCAACCCAAACATGCGCGGCGAGGGCCCGGTCGCGTTCGACCAAGTCCAGCATGCCATCGGCGACTCGCGCTACCTGCTCGCACAGGTCACCCCGTTTTCCTTTGACTGGCGGTGCGATGTGCCCGCCAATGTCATGGCATTCCTTTACAACGTGCTCGACATCGACCGCGCGCGCATCGCCTTTCGATTCATGTGGGGTGTCGGAGCGAACCAGCCATTTCCCGTTAGAAACCTCTACCCCGTCGTCGGTGCGGGCGATCCGGATTGGAAAAGTTACTACACCGTCAACCTGCTCAACCTGCCGCATCACTATCACAACGGCGGCATCTGGGGATGGTGTGGCGGCCAGTGGGTGCGCTTCATCCAGCGCCTCGGCCTACGCGACATCGCGCGCAAGGAACTTCTCAAACTCGCGGAACTCAACCACCAAGGCATCTTTTCCGAATGGGAGTTCAACGAATGGTATCACGGCCAGACCGGCCGCCCGATGGGCAAAGCCTTCCAAGCATGGTCCGCATCCGAATTCATCGCCGCCTACCACGAAGTGATGGACGAGTAACCCAATAACGAATGACCCAACCCTGCAAGCCCGACATCCTCCACCTCTCGCTCCATGGCTTGATCCGTGGTGAAAACCTCGAACTCGGCCGCGACCCCGACACCGGTGGCCAGTGCCTTTACGTGCTCGAACTCGTCAAAGCCCTCGCCCGCAACCCAGAGATCGGGCGAGTTTCACTCATCACCCGGCGCGTCCATGACTCTAAAGTTTCGCCTGATTATGCCGTCGAACGCGAAGTTTTGGGAGATAACGCCGAAATCCTGCGCATCGAAGCCGGGCCCCGCCGCTATCTGCGCAAGGAAGTGCTCTGGCGCCACCTCGATGCCTTCATCGACGGCACGCTCGCCATGCTGCGCCGCGAGAAGCGCTTGCCCGACCTCATTCACGCCCACTATGCCGACGCCGGATACGTCGGCCGCCAGCTCGCCGCCGTACTCGGGTGCCCGTTCGTTTTCACCGGCCACTCGCTCGGCCGCTGCAAGCGTAACAGTCTGATCGAAGGCGGGGGCGATCCCGATGACATCGACCGCCGCTACAATCTCGCCGCCCGCATCGAAGCTGAGGAACTCAGTCTCGATACCGCGAGCATCGTCTGCACCAGCACCCGCCAAGAGGTCGACGAGCAATACTCGCTCTATGACCAGCACTCCGAATCCCGCATGCGCGTGATTCCGCCTGGAGTCGATCTCAGCCGGTTCAACGGACCGAACGACCCGGAAATGGATGCCGCAATTGGCGAAATGCTCACCCCATTTCTGCGCGACCATTCTCGCCCGCCGGTACTCACCATCGCCCGCGCCGACGAACGGAAAAACCTCCCCGCGCTCGTCCGCGCGTTTTCGCGCAATCGCTTTCTCCGCGAGCATGCCAACCTCATCATCATCGGCGGCAACCGCGACAGCCTGGAAAAACTCTCACCCGGCGCGCGCAAGGTGTGGAACGAGCTACTCCGCTGCATCGACGACGGCGGGCTTTACGGCATCGCCGCCTACCCGAAAAATCACCAGTCTCCGCAGATCGCCGGCCTATACCGCTGGGCCGCCGCACGCGGCGGGGTGTTCGTCAATCCGGCATTCACCGAACCTTTCGGACTCACCTTGC
Source organism: Luteolibacter sp. (assembly GCA_047921195.1). Lineage (GTDB taxonomy): Bacteria > Verrucomicrobiota > Verrucomicrobiia > Verrucomicrobiales > Akkermansiaceae > Luteolibacter. Next base: position 33,364 of record JBLRWN010000038.1, read on the forward strand.
TGGAGGCCGCTGCCGCCGGGCTTCCGCTCGTCGCCACCAACGACGGCGGTCCGCGCGACATCCTCGCCAATTGCCAGAACGGCACCCTCATCGATCCCAACAACGACGCGGAAATCGGCGAGGCCATCGCAGCCATCCTGGCCGACCCGGCGAAACAAAAACACCTCTCCGAAACCGGCCACGCCGGCGTCCGCAAGCATTACTCGTGGGACTCCCACGTCGCCGGTTACCTGAAGGAAATCCGCAAAATCCTCCCGGACGAGCGCCCCATCCGCAAGGCCAGCAGTCGTGGCGCCATCGTCGAGCGCGAGCGTTGGATCGTCATGGACCTCCTTCCAAAAATCGAAGAGCAGCCTGCCGAACTCGTCCGGCGTTGGACGGATCTCTTTGAGCATAATCCCGAAGTTGGCTTCGGAATCGCCACGGGCGTATCGTTCGACGAGGCATGGCAAATCATCCGTCGCTGCAACATGCCCGAGCCCGGCTTTGTCATATCCGGACTTGGTGCGGAAATCCGCTACGGCAAATCCGGCGTGCCGGACGAGCGTTGGCCCCAACAGATTTCGCACCGTTGGAATCGGCAGGCGGTTGTCGACGCGCTCAAGAAAAACACAAACATCACCATGCAGCCGGATGCGCATCAAAACCGCTTCAAGGTTTCCTATTTTCTCGATCAAAACCGCCCGACCACCCGGACCGACATCCAGCGCTGCCTTCGCGAGGCAGGGATATCCGCCAAAGTCATCGTCAGCGCGCGATTGCTCGTCGACATCCTCCCTGTGCGCAGCGGAAAGGACGTTGCCTTGCGCTACATCGAACACCGCTGGGGCATCCCGCCCGAACGCATCTTCTACTTCGGCACCTATGCCAACGATCTCTCCGCTGTGCGTGGCCGGAATCTCGCCACCCTCGCCGGCGATGCCGATCGCGTCTTGCGGCAGATTCGCCCTCGCCCTCGCCTCTATCATGCAAAAACCCCCGGGCTCATCGGATTTTTCGAAGGACTCGATCATTTTGAATTTCTTCAAGCATCTTCCGGGTCCTCTCCCCCACCCGCTCAACACCCGCCCGTCGATCAAGACAACACCGAAGACCTCGTCCATCCTGTCGAGCTCCACCCATAACGCATCTTAAATGTTATTATTTTCCAGGAAAATAATTGTTGCGGGGTGGGCTTGGG
>JBLRWN010000039.1:0-33906 GCA_047921195.1 Luteolibacter sp.
CGCTCTACCTGCGCTTTTATGATGAAGGCCATCATCGCGAGGCGATCCGCACCCGGCCGATGCTGATGTCCGGGGTGGGACGGCAAGTTCAGAGCGGTGGGCAGCGCACCGTCAAGGTAAGCGTTCTCCACGAAAGAGGTGATCTCATTGCGCACGCTGTCACGCTCATCAGCAAGGAGTTACAGGACATTCGAGCCATCACGGAGCGATGGAGCGTGACGCAACGCTGGACGCTGCTTTTGACGCGGGTCTTGCGCCGCTGGCTTGGTGGAAAATGGCTCCCCGGCCTGCCGGAGGACGCGAAACTGCTCCTGAGCGGATAGAGAATAGCCCGACCATCTACGACCTGGCTGCCGTCGCAAACGCCCTGATCAGAGGCGCTCAACTAACGCGCCCATTTTCCTTTTTAGGGTAAAACGAGGATCACTCGCGGAACTTCAGAATCCGCTCGCCGTCGCGATGAAAGTCCAGCCGGTCGCGGGCGTGAATTTCAAGAAACTCCGGGTCTTCGCGCAGCGCGCGTAGCTCGGCTTCGTAATTCCGTTTCTCATCGTGAATGGCGCGTTCGCGTTGGCTTGCCTCATCCAGCGCCACCTCAAGATCGTCGAGCACGCGTTTTTGCGGCATCGCCATCGCCACCACCAAAAGCCCAACCGACAATCCCATGGCCAACATCAGCACCCGCTGGCAAAACACGAAAAACCGGGTCCGCGTCTGCAGACCTCGAAGCTTTTCCACGGTGATGCGACGTTTTGCCATGTCGTGGTCCCCAGTAAAATCCAACGGCTCTTGATTGTCAAGAAATCCGATGATTCGCCGTGGATCCGTCCTGCAATGAGCTTGACAAAAGACATGCGGCATGATGATCTGCGCGCGCCCGGAAAGCGCGACAGTCACGAAATCGCTGCCGCCATCACACCGGGTCACGGTGTCGTGCACATGCCTGTCCGGGGCGGCGCGACATTTCCGCATCCGGCCGATTTGTTGATTTTTCATCTTCCACCCACACCTCAAGACTCGATCCCATGGACTGGACCTCGCCGATTTGGTATGCCTCATACATTCTCGTATTGCTCGGCCTGGCCGGCTACGGCTCGCACCGCCTGACCATCATTTACCTGTATCTGCGTCACTCGCGCAAGCGGCCCGAGCCGATGGAACATTTCAAAGATCTTCCCTTGGTGACGATCCAGCTTCCGGTGTTCAACGAAATGCACGTGGTCGACCGCCTGCTCGAAGCGGTATCGAAGCTCGACTACCCTCAGGACAAAATGCAGATCCAACTGCTCGACGATTCGACTGATGAGACCGTCGACATCTGCCGTGAAGGCATCGCCGCGCTCGTCGCCCGTGGGTTTGACGCCCAGCACATTCACCGCACCGATCGCACCGGATACAAGGCCGGGGCGCTCGAAAACGGCACCCAATATGCCAAAGGCGAATATCTCCTGATTCTGGATGCGGATTTTGTGCCGAATCCGGATTTGCTACAAAAAACCATCCATTACTTCACCGATCCGGGCATTGGCATGATCCAGACGCGCTGGGGCCATTTGAACCGCTCTTACAACGTGCTCACCCGGCTTCAGGCGATGTTTCTCGACGGCCACCTTGAGCTCGAACAGACCGCGCGCAACCGCTCCGGGCGGTTCTTCACCTTCAACGGCACCGGCGGCATCTGGCGGAAATCCTGCATCTTCGACGCCGGCGGCTGGGAGCACGACACGCTCACGGAAGACATGGACCTCAGCTACCGCGCCCAACTCAAAAAATGGCGCTTCATTTTCCTCAACGACGTTGAGACGCCCGCCGAGCTCCCGGTCGACATGGATGGCTTCAAAAGCCAGCAACATCGCTGGACGAAGGGTTCGATTCAGGTCTGCAAGAAAGTGCTCCCCGCGATCTGGCGCAGCGACGCACCGCTTGCCTGCAAGCTGGAGGCCACCGCGCATCTCACCTCGAACTTCGCATATCTGCTGCTCATCTGCCTGTGCTTCCTGATTTACCCGAACCAGCAATGGCAGCCGAACTTCGGCCCGCTCACTTATTACATCGTCAACGTGCCAATCTTCTTCTTCGCCTCGGTGTCGGTGATTCTTTTCTACATGGTCGCTCAGAAAGCCGTCCGCCCGTCGGAATGGTGGCGTGAAATTCCTTATCTTCCGCTGCTTCTTGCCCTCGGCATCGGCATGTCCATCAGCAACGCCAAGGCTGTGATCGAAGCGCTTTGCAACCACCAGACCGGCTTCGTCCGCACGCCCAAATACGGCATCGGCCAAGAGCGCAAGGCGGATTGGAAAAAGAGCTCATACAAGGCGATGAAGACACTCACCCCATTCGTCGAGTTGTTGTTCGGCTTCTTCTTCCTGTTCATCGTCATCGATGCGGCGATGAATGGCCGCTACTCCTCCTCCATACTCCTTTTGCCATTCCCGGTCGGATTTTTCTACACCTCGGTTTCCTCGCTCCTTCGGATGCTGCCAGCAGCCGGTGAGTCTTCGGATGCCTTGCCGGCCAAAGACGAGACAACTTCCTGATCCCACACCGCTTGGTTCCGCGCCCGTCATGCTTTTCGCAAAATCATGCACCTTCGCCCTGGTCGCCGCGCTGCTCGCGCTGTTGACGAGTTGCGGCTCCATGCCGCTCGTCAAAGACAACCGGAACAAGATGATTGTGAGTGTGAAAGACCAGCGGATGCTGCTCGTCACCGATGGCCAGCCGGTGAAAACCTACCGGATTTCCACCTCAAAGTTCGGCCTTGGTGATCAACCCGGCAGCCACCGCACCCCGATTGGGCGCATGGAGGTCGCCCGCAAGATCGGCGGAAACCATCCGCGCGGGGCCGTATTCAAGAGCCGCCGCCACACCGGTGAGGTTCTCAAGCCCGATGCGCCGGGCCGCGATCCGATTGTGTCGCGGATCCTCTGGCTGCGCGGGCTTGAGCCGCATAACAGGAACGCATTCCCCCGCTACATCTACATTCATGGCACCCCCGAACGCAAAAATCTCGGGCGCCCGGCATCCTTCGGCTGCATCCGCATGTGTTGCGGCGATGTGATCGATCTTTACAACCGCGTCGGCTATGGGGCGGAAGTCTACGTCACCCGCGGCGGCCTGCGCGATACCGAGGCCGGCCAGTTGTGGTTCGCCGCAAATGGGAATCCGTTCCGCAGGATCGCGCGACGGTGGTCGAGTTGAGCCCCCGGCGGCAGCTTCGCCGGATTTGCGAAATTCCGCGCATTCGCCGCCATCCGGACCGATGCCGGTTGACGCGCCCGCCCGTTCACGGCTAAACCACCGGCGTTTCACGCGAACCCATCCAATCATCATGAAGTCACCCATCACAGTTTCCGTCACCGGCGCGGCCGGCCAAATCGGCTACGCCCTGCTTTTCCGCATCGCCACGGGCGAAATCTTCGGCAAGGACCAACCGGTCAACCTTCGCCTCATCGAAATCGAGCCCGGCATGGCCGCGCTCCAAGGCGTGATGATGGAGCTCGACGACTGCGCGTTCCCGCTGCTCAACGAAGTCGTCGGCACCTCGGATCTCGACGAAGGCTTCAAGGGTGCGAACTGGGCGCTGCTCGTCGGCTCTGTCCCGCGTAAGGCCGGAATGGAACGCGGCGACCTGCTTGGCATCAACGGCAAGATCTTCACCAGCCAGGGCCAGGCCATCGCCCGCAATGCCGCCAAGGACATCCGCGTGCTCGTCGTCGGCAACCCTTGCAACACCAACGCGCTCATTGCGATGAACAACGCCTCGGGCATTCCCAAGGACCGCTTCTTCGCGATGACCCGCCTCGACGAAAATCGCGCGAAATCCCAGCTCGCCGCCAAAGCCGGCGTCCATTCCTCCGTAATCACCAACCTGTGCATCTGGGGCAACCACTCGGCCACCCAGTATCCCGATTTCACCAATGCGAAGATCGGTGGCAAACCCGCTTCCGAAGTGATCCACGACGAAGCCTGGCTCAAGGGTGAATTCATCAGCACCGTGCAACAGCGCGGCGCCGCCATCATCAAGGCCCGCGGCGCATCCTCCGCCGCCAGTGCTGCAAACGCCGCGCTCGATACGGTGGTGTCCCTGATTAACCCGACTCCCGAAGGCGACTGGCATTCCGTTGCCGTTTGCTCCGACGGCTCCTACGGCATCGAACCTGGCTTGATCGCCTCGATGCCCATCCGCACCAAGGCAGATGGCACCTGGGAAGTCGTCCAAGGCCTGCCGATCGACGCCTTCAGCCAAGAGAAAATCGACGCCACCATCAACGAGCTCAAGGAAGAGCGCGAGGCCGTCAAAAACCTCCTGCCATAAGGACGCCTAATCCTCCGAATGGTTGATTGCGTAGCGGATTGCCAGCAGGCGGATGCCGGTGACAACCACCGTCGTGATTGCGATCCCGATTCCCCCCGGGACACCGAAGTGGTCCAGTATCAGCAATAAGCCGCCGCCGATCAGGCAGGCGGTGGCATAGATTTCCTTGCGGAAAATCAGCGGCACTTCGTTGCGGATCACATCGCGCAACACGCCGCCGAATGCCGCGGTGATCACGCCGAGGCAAAGGCACACCCACCATGCGTGGCCGTGTTGTTGGCCGATGCGGATGCCGATGCCTACGAATACCCCGATCGCCACCGCATCGACGATCGAGATGATGCGTTTCACCCGGTCCCACCAGCGTGCACCGAACCATGCCACCAGCGCGCCAACAGCCGGGATCGCGAGCAGCGCCGGATCGGAAAACGGCGGCACGGGAAACACCCCGATGATCATGTTGCGTAGCGCGCCACCACCGGTGGCGGTGATTAGTGCCAGCACATAGGTGCCGAAGTAATCCATCCCGCATTGCCGCCCGGCCAGTGCTCCCGAAAGGGCGGCCACGAATACCGCGATCCAGGTGGTGATTTGAAGGAGGTCCATACGGCGGGTCTGCGCCACCACTGTGGCCCGCCCGGCCCCCCGAGGCGACACCGAATTCAGGGGGAGTGGAGCATAGCGGATTCGAACCGCTGACCTTCTCATTGCGAACGAGACGCTCTACCAACTGAGCTAATGCCCCTCACGGAATGCATGGGAAACATGCGATGGATGGAGGCCGGGAATCAAGCGCAAGATCGCCACGCAAGGTGTCAGCGGGCGGCCACAAGATCGTAGCCGCGCCAGTCGCCGATGGCGATATCGGCGAACTCGCCGACGGGCAGGGATTCGTCGACCATCACCGAGCCGTCGATTTCCGGAGCATCCCACTGGGTGCGGGCGATGCCGGGTTGTTCAACGAGGACGCGGACGCTTTTGCCGACTTGGGCGGCGTTTGTTTCGGCGGCGATTTTCTGGAGCGCAGCCATCGCGCGCGACCAGCGCGACTTGCGCGTCATGTGGTGAAGGTGGCCGGTTAGATTCACGGCGCGGGTGCCCTCTTCTTTCGAGTATTGGAACACACCGGCGCGCTCGAAACGGAATTCCTCGATGAATTCCAATAACTCGTTGAAATCCTCCTCCGTCTCACCGGGGAAGCCGACGATGAAGGTGGTGCGGATGCCAAGGCCGGGAATACCGGCGCGCATGCGGCGAAGCAAATCGCGAATGTATTCGCCGCTCGTCACCCGCTTCATCGCGGTGAGCATGCGCTCGGAGATGTGCTGCAGCGGGATATCGACGTATTTGGCGACCTTGTCGCACTCGGCGATGGTCTGGATCAACTCATCGGACCAATGCGCCGGGTGGGTGTAGAGCAGGCGCACCCAGAAATCGCCTTCGATCTTGTTGATTTCGCGCAGCAGCGTGGTGAGCGATTCGCCGCGCGAGGAATCGACGGGCGAGGAGGGATTCGGCCGCTGGCCTTCCCAGCGGTCCATGCCGAAATACGTGGTGTCCTGCGAGATCAGGTTGATCTCCTTGACGCCGGATTTCACCAGCGCCTCGACTTCGCGGACGACGGATTCCTGGGAGCGCGAGCGGTGCTGGCCGCGAATCTTCGGGATGATGCAGAACGTGCAGGTGTGGTTGCAGCCCTCCGCGATCTTCACATACGCGAAATGGTCGGGCGTGAGGCGGAACCGCGGCGTGGTGTAATCCGGCACGTAGCGCGGCTTGAGGGTGACGAAATCGCGCGGGTCGTCGGTGGCGGCGGGGCCCTCGGTTTTTTCAACCTCGGCGGCATTCTTTTTTCCTAACAGATTTTCGATGATCGGCGCGACCTTGGTGATCTGGTCGAGACCGATGAAGGCATCGACCTCGGGCATGAGTCCGGGGAGGTCCTTGGCGAAGCGTTGCGACAGACAGCCAGCGACGATGATTTTCTGCTTGGCGCGATCGGGGTCCTCGCTGCGTGCGTTGACCGCGCCGAACACGGCGTCGATGGATTCCTGCTTGGCCATGTCGATGAACGAGCAGGTGTTGACGATGAGCACGTCGGCGAGTTCCGGATCAGGCGTGAGGGCCATGCCCGCTTGGGCGAGGTGGCCGATCATGACTTCGGAATCGATGAGGTTTTTGGCGCAGCCGAGCGAGACGAGACCTACGGTGGTGGACATGGAAAAATGGGAGATTGGAGATTTGAAATTTGAGATTCCAGATCAATCGAACGGTGGTGGAATGATGAGCTCGTCGCCGGGTTGTGGGTCGACGGGGCCGAAGCCTGGCATCGGCGTTGCGATCGCCTCGCGACCTTCGATTCTGGTGATTCGGAGGTGGCCGAGGATGCCGGTGTTGCGGCGGATGGCGAGCGTCATGCCGGATTGGAGGTTTTCGGGCATGAGCAATTCAATCGAGCAGAATCCTCCGAATTCGTCCTCGGTATACCCTTGAATTCTGGCCACCAGCAGGGCGTCGCGGATCATCCGCGCCCGGCGCAGATCATTGTCGCCACGCTCAATCGCGCGCTGGCCGACAAGCCCCGCCTCTTCCTTGTAAACTTCCGCATCGCGCTCGGCGCGCGCTTTTTCCTCCTCCAGGGCGCGAAGGGCGGCGTCTTTTGCGGCAAGCTCCGCCTTGATCGCCTCTACTCCGGGATCGGTTGCCTGCTGGTAAGCACCGCCCGTTGCCGGTTGTCGGCCGCGGTAGTGTTGCGCCTCGCGTTCGAGTTGGATGCGTTCCTGCTCGATGCGCAATTCGTAGATTTGTTGCTTCAACCGCTGGAGCTCGTCCGGTGCGGTGTTTGCGATTTTCTGGCGGGATTGCGTCCACGAAAGGACGAGCGCGGTGAATAGCAGCGCGATCGTGGCCCCGAGGAGCAGTTTCATGGTGTCCATGGCGGAGGACGGTGTCGGGTCGGAGCGCCGATGTCAACGCATGGCGCGTGTTGTGGCACGGGTTATTGCAGGCGCTCGGCAAGATCCTGCAGGACGTTTTCCGGCAGTGGATTGCTTTGGATCCACGCGCGCGCGGCATCGGGATCGCGATCCAACCAGACGTTGAGGGTGCGCCGATACATCCGGCTCTGGGCGCGTGGGTCGCTGTAGCGGGAAATCAAGTTGGCGGAGACCGATGGGTCCTGGCGGAACGAGCTCCATGCCGCCGAGCGAATGACGCTGTCGTTGACGTCGCCCGGATAAGCATCGAGCAGCGCCAGGGCGGCCTGTGGGTTTTGCCGGGCGGCGTTCGATACGATGCCACCGAGGGCGTTTGAGCGAAGATCTCCCGCGGGCAGCGACTGCATCGAAACAAGAGCGCCAGCCTGGTTCTGCCCGGCCCATGTGCTGAAAACATCGCCCAGGCGGCGGTCCGTGGCTTGGCCGGGATTGGCGATGAGCATATCCACCGCCATTGCGGGATCCATCGCGGCGAGGCGGACGGCGGCGCGTTCGAGCGCTCCATTGCGCAGGGAGTCGTCGCTAAGGCTGTTGATCCAATTGCGGATCGCATCCGCGCCGCTGGCGATCAGGTGGGGAAGGATGCCATCGAGTGCTTGTCCGCGCTCGGCGCTGCGGGGCATCGAGGTGAGCAACTCGGTGGCCCGCGCGGGGTCTTGGGCCGCGAGGCCGCGGATGATCCCGGCAAGGTGTGGGTTTGGCCCGTCGCCGGTATGATTTGCCGTCGCCCAACGAATGGCGGCTTCGGGATCGGCGGCGGCCCAGGCACCGAGAATCGTGCCACGGGCATAATCGCCCTGGGTGTTGGCTTGGGCGTATTCCAGCGCGGTGATCGGATCGGCTTTTGCCCATGCGGTGAGGAGCATGGCGTATTCCCCCATGCGGTCCTGGGTGATGCCGAGGCTGCGGAAATGTGCGACCGCATCTTCGAATTCGCCGGGCCCGAGTTGGTCGATGAATGCCAGCAGCGCGCGCCCGCGATCGAGCGCGTTCTCACCCCGTACGATCGCTTCCAGACGCGTAGCCTGCTGGGCCGGCGTCACCCGCTCGTCACGGGTGGAGCGCCGTGTGTCGACATCGCGCCGTGGCGCATCGTCATTTCCCGCCATGGATTGGCCGGGGCGGGCCGGGCGCGTGTCGAGCATGGTGGCCGAATCCCCCCCGGAGCCGGGAGCGTCTTGCGGCGACGTGATGCGGCCGACAAAAAATCCAATCGTGGCGAACGAGACGACGGCGGCAGACAAGGTGATCGGGGTGAGGGTCATGGAAGGTGATGCGGGGCTTTTTATTTAACGTCGCGCAGACCTTGTTGGTTTCAACCAATTTTGCCGGGGCGGGTTGAAACTGCCACGATTCATCAAAACCGCCGCACCAGCAGATGGTTCGCAATTTCGCGCAGGCGGGTGGTGGATTTTCTCGGCAGGGCATCGAGTGCGTTGTGCGCGGCGCGGGTGAGGCGCACGGCTTCACGTTTTGAGGCATCGAGGCCGATCACCGCGGGGTAAGTTGCTTTCGCGGCGGCGGCGTCTTTGCCCGCGGTTTTACCGAGCTGTTCGGTGGTGGCGGTTTCATCAAGAATGTCGTCGATCACCTGAAACGCATGGCCGAGCGCATGGCCAAATGCCGTGAGCGCCTCCAGTGCGCGGGGTGTGGCATTTGCGGTCATCGCACCGAGCCGCAGTGATGCGGTGAGCAGCGCGGCCGTCTTTGCTTCGTGGATGCGCTTGAGCGAGGCACGGGTGGCCGGCTGGTTTTCCGCTTCGAGGTCGAGCACCTGGCCGCCGATCATCCGGCGGCTGTCACCCGCGCGGGCAAGCTCGCGCATCATCGCAGCAACGCTGTGGCGCGAGGTGGGTTGCGCGGCGGCAAGCACGGCGAACGATTCAGTGAGCAGCGCGTCGCCGCAAAGAATCCCGATCGCCTCGCCAAACACCTTGTGGCAGGTCGGACGGCCGCGACGCAGGTCGTCGTCGTCCATCGCCGGCAGGTCATCATGGACGAGTGAGTAGGTGTGCAAAAGCTCGACCGCGCAAGCCGCGGGCATGGCATCTTCAATCCCGCCGCCAAAGGCCTCGGCGGCGGCAAGGCAGAGGATCGGGCGCAGGCGCTTGCCACCGGCAAAAACCGAATGTCGCATCGCGCGGTGGATCACCGCAGGCCGCACCGTTGCTTTCGGCAACGCTTGGTCGAGCGCTGCATCGATGATGGAGGCACGTGTTGCGAGATAATCCTGAAGGTCCACGGCTTGTTAGAGAATTTCCGCGATCTGCACCGCGTTGAGGGCCGCGCCCTTGCGCACCTGATCGCCGACGACCCAAAGGTCGAGCGCGTTGTCGAGCACGAGGTTTTTGCGGATGCGTCCGACGAGGCAATCGTCCTTGCCGGTGGTGTCGAGGGGCACGGGGAAAACGAGGTTCGCGGGATCATCGACGACTTCCACGCCGGGGCGGCCGTCGTATGCGGAGCGGGCGGAGGCGACGTCGACCGGGTTTTCAAACGATGCGGTGATGGACACCGAGTGCGACCGATAGACCGGCACGCGCACGCAGGTGCATGAGGCTTTCAGTCCCGGAAGACCCATGATTTTCCGGCTTTCATGGAGCATTTTGAGTTCCTCCTTGGTATAGCCATTGTCGGTAAAGACATCGACTTGCGGGATTACATTGAAGGCGATCTGGCGCGAGTAAACTTTGGGGGTGAATGCCTCGCCACGGGTGATTGCGCCGACCTGTTCCTCCAGTTCGAGAATCCCCTGCGCACCGGAACCGGACACCGCCTGGTAGCTCGACGCGATGATCGAGGTGAGGCCGAAGGCATCGTGCAGCGGCTTGAGCGCCATCAGCGAGATGATGGTGGTGCAGTTGGGATTTGCGATGATGTTGCGCGGGTGGTTTTTCGCGGCTTCCGGGTTGATTTCCGGCACGACGAGCGGCACGTCCGGATCGATGCGGAAGGCGGAGGAGTTGTCGATCACCACCGCGCCTGCAGCGGCGGCGCTGGGGGCGAATTCCTTGGAAATGCCACCGCCCGCACTGAACAAGGCGATGTCCACACCCGCAAAGGAATCGTGCGTGAGTTCCTGGATCGTGATTTTTTCGCCGCGGAAATCCACCGTCTTGCCTGCCGAGCGCGCGGATGCGAGCAGGGTGAGTTTGCCGAGCGGGAAGTTCCGCTGTTCGAGGCACAAAAGCATTTCCACGCCGACCGCACCGGTCGCGCCAACAATTGCTACATGAGGGTGATTCATTGCCAAATGGCCGGATGGGAATCTCCGGGGCGGTGACCTTAGCGAATCGCGGGCCTCTGGCAATCTTGGAGTCTGTGTGTCGATTCGCTGCTGCGATGCGGGCTTGTGAAAAATGGCATGGCAAATCACGCTCATTCCACCGCAATGCCCGACCACCCCGCCCTCGACACCCTCGCCCACGCCCTCGCGCCGGATGGCTTCGGGCTTGTGCCGGGGCGCGGGTTGTTTCTCTTCGCACGGCCGCATGCGGGGTTGGCGGATTGGGGGGAGCTCACCGGCTGGCAACCATGGCGGCAACATGCGGATGCATGGGAAAACGACGACCGCCCGCGCGTGGATCGCCCCATGGGAAACTGGCCGCTGGTGCTCGCCCTGCCCGGAAAATCCCGCGACGAAACCTTGGCCACTTTCGCCGCGGCATATGATCGGCTGGAGACGGGTGGCGTGTTCGTTGCTGCCATGGCGAACGACAGCGGGGCGGCGCGTTTTGAGAAGGAACTCGCATCCGCCGCAGGGGCGGTTGAGTCGATCCAGAAAAACAAATGCCGCGCGTTTCTCGCCCGCCGCGATGGCGGGTGGAACGCGGAAAAAATCGCGGCATGGAGAGAGCTCGCAACGCCAATCGCCATTCCCGATACGCCGCTTTTCACCGTTCCAGGGATCTTCAGCGCCGGGCGCGTGGATGCCGGCTCCGCCCTGCTTGCCGCGCACCTGCCGCCGTCGCTTCACGGGCGCGTCGCGGATCTCGGGGCCGGCTGGGGATTTCTCAGCCACGCCATCCTCACGAAATGTCCGCGCGTCAGATCCATCGATCTCTTGGAGGCCGACGCGCGTGCGCTCGCGATGGCGCGTGAAAATCTCACGGCACTCGGCACATCTGGTGAGCTCGGCTTTCACTGGCACGACGTCACCACCGGCCTTCCTGCGGCGAAGGGCTACGACACGGTGGTGATGAATCCACCGTTCCATGACGGCAAGCGCACCGATATTTCACTCGGCGACGCGTTTCTTGCCACGGCGGCAGCCGCCCTGCGGCCCGGCGGTACGCTACTCATGGTGGCAAACCGCCAACTCCCTTACGAAGCCACCCTTACGAGGCTCGGCCTGCACCCGCGCGTGGTGATGCAGGACGCCACGTTCAAGATTCTCACCGCGAGGTAGGTAAATCCAAGAGGTTTTTTGTGATTGGAACCACTCCCCGCCTCACCACTCGCTCCCCAGCGCGTAACGCTCGGCGAGGTCGAGGAGATCCGGGCGCATCGGCCATTCATCCGGGCGCTCGCTGGTGGTGTGGCGTTTGCTGGCGCCTTTGAGTGACATGCAGCCGGTGTTGTCGCCGATCTGGCGGACGGCTTCGATTTCCTCGGCGCTGAGGCGCACATCGGGCAGGGCGGCGAATTCGCGGATCTTTTCTTCGATCGGCCGGGCACCTTCGCCGGATTCCTGGATGAAAGTGGGCACCACGGATTCGACGGCCGGGTGGCTGAGGTTCCAGATCGAGGCGAACTGAAGCAGCGTGAGGTGGTGCTTTTCGGCGACCGGCATCATCCGGCGGGCTTTTTCCATGCCGTGCTCGACCCAGCCCTCGGGGCGGTAAGTGCGGTGGTCTCCGGGTTTGAACTGGTGGCCGGGCAAGCCAAGATCGCCATGAAAAACGCCTCCGTGATCGACCACGCGGGTGAGCACTTTGACGTTGTGCTTTTCGCAGGCAGGCAGGCTCAGGCCGACGGGCCATGGCTCGAGCGGGTTGAGGATGAGCATCGCCCAATCGATCACTTCACCGAAGCGCTCAAACGCACCGACGAGGTCGAGCGTGAAGCCGTTGGCCGGGCCGGGAGCGATGCCGAGCTGGCGGGTCATCCCCTCGTCGCGCGCGGCGCGCAGGCCGTTCCACACGGCGTCGCTGGTGTAGCCGGCTTCATCCGGGTTGTGCAGCATCAGCAGGTCAAAATGATCGGTGCCACAGCGTTCGAGCGAGCGGCCGGTGGCGGTGCGGATGAATGCGGAGTAGCCCTCCGGCCCGCGCAGCTCGGGATCGGTGAAGCGCGGGTAACCGCGGCTGCCCTGGCGCTGGCCTTCATAAAAATCGTGGCCGATCATGCCGACGAGCGAGTAGCTTGCGCGGTCGATGCCCTTGAGCGCGCGGCCGAGCAGTTCGTCGGCCTTGCCATTGCCATAAACATCGGAGGTGACGAAGGTGCGGATGCCGGCCTCGTATGCCGTCTCAATGCAACCGATGATGCGTTCTTCGCTGAGGGTTTCTCCAAAGTGCATGAAGCGTCCGCCGCTCCATGTGCCGTATGCCGTTGTGGTGGGTTCCATAAATTCGTAGGTGCGCCTTGCCCGCGCGAGGGGATGTTAGAATTCGTTGAAGTTCTCGATGATCTGGCTGTCGTCGAATTCCTCCAATTCGGGCATTTCCTCGACGGGCAGCGCGCGCAGCGGTTGTGGGTCGAGGGTGCCGGGGGCGAGGCCGAGCTCGCTCTCGACATCGAGCGGCTCGACGGGCAGCGCGCGCAGCGGGCCGTCCTCACGGACGGGTGGTGCGTCGGCAACCTCACCGGCGGATTCATCCACCACGACGAGCGCGCGGCGCGGCGGAGCGATGATTTCGGAGATCTCCTCTTTGAGCGGCTCGAAAAACTTGCGGACCATCGGTGCGGCCATGCCGCCACCGGACACGCGTTGGCCCGGGCGGCCTTCGTAAAGCACGGCGAATGCGTAACGCGGGTTGTCGTGCGGCAGGAATCCGGCGAACCATGCGAGGCGCTGGTTGAGCCGCGGCGGTCCCCATTGGGCGGTGCCGGTCTTGCCGGCGAGCGTCGTGTAGCTGATCGCTCCGCCGCGCCCGGTGCCGTAAGTCACCGCATCGCGCATGCCATCGCGCACGATCTCAATGGCGGCGGGGCTCACGCCGAGCCATTGGCGGCGCTCGGGTTCGGCCGAGCGGATCACCCGGCCGCGGCTGTCCTGGACCTGGCGGATCAGATGCAGCTTGGGTAGCACGCCGCCGTTGCCGATGCCGGCCATGAACTGCGCCACCTGCAACGGCGATGCCAGCAGCACGCCCTGGCCAATCGACATGTTGGCGGCATCGCCATCCATGAACCGGCGACGCTCGTTTTTGAGCATCCAGTCATTTGTGGGCACCAGCCCGGCGGCCTCGCCGATGAGCGGCAGCCCGGTGCGCTCTCCCATGCCGAGGCGGCGTGAGACGTTGAGGAAATCATTCGCTCCGAGCTGGATGCCGACTTTGTAGAACCAGACGTTGTTCGAGGAGGCGATCGCGCGGCGGACATCGATGGGGCCAGCGGGGCGCGGGCTATGGTTCCGCATCACCGTGCGGCCAAGCGTGATCGACGCCGGGCAATCGATGAGTGAACGCTCGGTGACGATGCCCTTGTCGAGTGCGGTAAGTGCGACGACCGGCTTGTAGGCGGATGCTGGCGGATAGACCGCTTGGAACGCGCGGCCGAACAATGGCCGGCCTGGGTCGTTGTTCATGGCATCAAACTCCTCGGGGCCAATGAACGGGATGAACGCGTTGGGATCAAACGACGGGCGCGACGCCATCACCAGCACTTCGCCGGTGGCCACATCGATCACCACGAACGCGCCGCGCTGGCAGCCTTCGCGGAGGACCTTTTCGGCAAGCGCCTGCCATTCGTGGTTCAGCGTGGTGACGAGCGTGCCGCCAGCGCGCGGACGGCGGGTTTGTTCTTCGAGGAGTTTGTTGCCGAGTTCATCGAAGAGCAGGCGTTTCTGGCCATCCACGCCGGTCAGTTCACGGTTGAATAGTTTTTCCAGACCGGCGCGGCCTTCGCTTTCCTCCCACAGCGGCTCGTTGAAATTGATCGGCCCGGTCGGCAGGCGATCGACCCGGCCGGTGTATCCGACGACATGCGGCGCGATTCCACCATCCGGGTAATAGCGGCGGTAAACCGGCTGGAGAATCAACCCGCTCGGGAGCTTCGATTGCACGTCTCCGGCCTGCTTTTCATCGAGGTGGCCGCTGACAAAGAGCGGCAGCCAGCGCCGATGGCGGTAGTGATCCGCCAGCTCCTCATCGCTGCGGGTGAGCGGGTTTTTGATGAGCTCCTGCAGTTGGTCCAACCGAGTGCGCCCCCATTGGATGATGTATGTCTGGTCCGCCTGATCGAACTGCGGGTATTGCAGGCCGATTTGGTATGCCACGGTGGTTTGCGCCAGCGGTTTACCTTCGCGGCCGGTGATCTGCCCGCGTGGCGCGGGAATCTTGAGCGTGATCGCGCGGGCATCGCGCTGCGTCAGGATCGAGCCGTCTGTCGCCGACCTCACCGGTGCCAACGCGGGTGCCGCGATGGTCACAGGCGCTTCCTCCCCAAAGCACAGCGCGGCCCCGCCGATGATCACGACGGTGGCGATGGAAAACGGGCAAAGCGCGCGCATGCGAGGGAAGCTAGCCGCCGATTCCAGCCGGATCAACGCCGAATCCGCCGGCAGGCTGTGACGCTGGCGCATCCGGCTTGCGTTTTGGGCCTGCTGCGCTAGGAAAACAACATGTCCCACACATTGCGTCTTCTTACCATGTTCGTCGCCCTACTGGCGATTGGTTGCGCCGGCACAGGCCGCACCGCATTCACTCCGGAATCTGGCCCGCCGACCGTCGGCATGCCAGCCGCACTCAACGACCGCGAGCGCCTTTTCGTGCCGGACATCGAGGCATCCTTGCGCGACAACGGTCTACTCCCGGTCCGCCATGGAGCGGGGGACATGGCACTTGAGTTCACCATGAATGCGGGTCCGATCAACACCGACACCCGCATCGCACTGGTCGAAGGCCGCCGGACCATCGCCGGCGGGAAAGGGCGTGCCTCCGGCGTCCCACTCATCGGTCGTTCGACGGTTGCCGAAAAATCCTTCTCCCGCGCATTCGAGGAATTCCAAAACGAGCTGGCAGGTGCCCGCACCCGCCGCGGCTGGAGTGCGTCAGCTGCGCCTGCCCTCTAGTTTCTGAAAAGGCACTCGCATTGGCAACGTATGCAGAGCACGCTCGCTGCGATAAGCGCGTGACGATCCGCCTCGATGCCGCGCAATCGCGCCCAGCCAGTAAAACCAAGAAAACCGCCATGCAATCCCTTGCCCAAAGCAGCCGCCGCACGTTCCTCCGCCAAGCCCTTGCCGCCTCCGTGTTCGGCGGCATGGGCGGCCTCAACATCCTGCCCGCCCACGCCCGCCTCGTCAGCCCGAATTCCAAGGTGCGCCTCGCTGTGATCGGCTGCGGCAACCGCGGCGGCCAAATCGGCGAGTGGTTCCTGAAAAAGGACATCTGCGAAATCGTCACCGTCTGCGATGTCGACCTCGCCGGCAAACATTGCGCCAGTTTCCTCGGCAAACTGCCCGCATCGGTGACGCGCTACAGCGATTTCCGCCAGATGTTCGACAAGGAGGAGAAGAACATCGACGCCGTCATCGTCGGCACGCCCGACCACTCGCATTTCCCCATCACCATGCAGGCGATGGCGCTCGGCAAGCACGTCTACGTCGAGAAGCCCCTCGCCCACACTTTCCTGCAAACGGAATTGATGATGAAAGCCGCCGAAAAATACGGCGTCGTCACCCAAGTCGGCAACCAAGGCCACTCCGAGGCCAACATGACCCAATTCAAGGCGTGGACCGAAGGCGGCATCATCAAGGACGTCCACCGCATTGACGCCTACATGACCGCCAAGCGCCGCTGGCATGGATGGAACATCGACGGCATGCCGAAAGGCGGCACGATCCCCGATGGCATGAACTGGGACCACTGGTGCGCCACCGCGCCGATGACGGATTTCGACGACCGCCTGCACCCGGCAAACTGGCGCAGTTGGTTTAATTACGGCTGCGGGGCGTTTGGCGATTGGGGTCCGCACATTCTCGATACCTGCCATCGGTTCCTCGACCTTGGCCTGCCCTCCGAGATCATCGCCGAGCATCGCGACGGCCCGAACGAGTGGATTTTCCCGCAAGCGTCGACCATCCGCTTCAAATTCCCCGCCCGCGGCAACCACCCTGCCTGCGACGTCTGGTGGTTCGACGGCCAGGGCAACAACGCCCCGCTACCGCCCGAAATCGAGCCCGGCACGAACATGGGCAGTGCCGGAAAAATCATCCACTCCAAGGAGCTCGTCTTCCGCGGTGCCAGCCATGGCTCCACCCTGCGCATCGTGCCCAATGAGAAATTCCGCGAGATGCACAGCCAGCTCCCGAAATACGAAACCAAGGTGCCCGACCACGCCAGCAACTTCCTGATGGCGTGCCGTGGCGAGGCGGAGGCCAACGCGCCGTTCTCCATCGGCGGCCCGCTCAACCAGATGTTCAACCTCGGCATCCTCGCCCAGCGATACGGCGGCACCATCCAGTTCGACCGCGTGACCAAGCAGATCACCAGCCACGCCAACGGTGCCGAACTGCTTGCCGGTAACCCGCCCCGCCCCGAATGGGAGCAATACTACAAGCTCTGACCGCCATCCGCCGGACGGCTCCGGTTCCTCACGGTATTTTGGCTCGAGCAGCGAGCGGGGATCCGCTGGATCTCGTTTCCGGGGGTTGACGCTGGGCGATCCCCCGCTATACGCATCCCCCATGCAACGCGACTCGACAACCGACCCCGCATCCGAAGCTGCCGAACACGCCAACGCGCCGGAAGAGACGAACGAACTGGACGCAAAGACCGCGGAAAACCCGGAGACTCCCGTGGCTCCGGAACTCGATCCATGGGAGCAACTCGAAGCCGAAGCGGCGAAATGGAAGGAAATCTCGCTGCGCACCGCCGCGGAGATGGACAACCTGCGCAAGCGGACCGCCCGCGAGCGCGAAGAGGCCGTGCGCTATGCGAATGCCCGGTTGCTCGAAGACCTGCTTCCGGTGATCGATAATTTCGAGATGGGCATGCAGGCTGCCGCGCAAGACAAGTCGTCGATGATCTACATCGGCATGGACATGGTGCGCCGCCAGCTCGACGATTTCCTCGCCGGCCAGGGCGTCACCGACATCCCGACCGACGTTCCATTTGACCCAAACCTCCACGACGCTGTCTCGCAGGAGCAAGCCGAGGGTGAGGAGGGCCGGATCCTGCGTGTTTCGCGGCGCGGGTTCATGTTGCGCGACCGCCTGTTGCGCCCCGCCAGCGTGGTGGTTTCCGCAGCCCCGGCGGCTCATGAAACGGAGGAAGGAGGCAAGGAGTAATTCATGGCAGCGAAGCGCGATTACTACGAAATCCTCGGCGTGGCGAAATCGGCCAGCGCGGAGGAAATCAAGAAGGCCTACCGCAAGTTGGCCGTCAAATACCATCCGGACAAGAACCCGGGCGATGCGGCGGCGGAGGAGAAATTCAAGGAGCTTGGTGAGGCGTACGAGGCGCTCAGCGATGCCGACAAGCGCGCGGCATACGACCGCTACGGCCACGCTGCGTTTTCCGGCCCCGGTGGCGGCGGGGGCGGCGGTGGGTTCCACGATCCGATGGATCTTTTCTCGCAGGTCTTCGGCGGCGCGTTCGGCGGGGGCTTCGAGGAGTTTTTCGGCGGCGGGGGCGGACGCGGGAAACGCTCCGGCAAACAACGCGGCAGCGACTTGCGATACGACCTCGAAATCACCCTGGAGGAAGCCGCCAAGGGCGTCGAAAAGGAACTCGAAATCGAACGATACGTCGGCTGCGAAAAATGCGGCAGCAAGGGGACCAAAGGCGGCGGCGGCGTGAAAACCTGCCCGACCTGTGGTGGCCGCGGCGTGGTCGCCCGCCAAGCGGGGATTTTCATCCAGCAATCGACCTGCCCGCAATGTCGTGGCAGTGGCGAGATCATCTCCGACCCGTGCGACGCCTGCCACGGCGAAGGGCGCGTCCAGCGCGAAAGCCGGATCAAGCTGCGCATCCCGGCGGGTGTCGATACCGGCAACCGCCTGCGCTCGACAGGCAATGGCGATGCGGGCGTGCGGGGCGGAGCCTCGGGCGATCTTTACGTCTTCATCCACGTCCGCGACCACGATGTGTTCGAGCGCGAGCACGACGATCTTGCCTGTGAGATTCCTCTGCCGTTTTCGGTGGCGGCGCTTGGCGGCGAACTCAAGGTGCCGACACTGGACGGCACCTCTTCGATCAAGATCCCCGCTGGCACGCAGGGTGGCACGGTTTTCCGACTCCGCGAAAAAGGCATGCCCTCGCTCAGCGGCGGCCGCCGTGGCGATCTCCACGTGAGCGTGCAGGTCGAGGTGCCCACCAAGCTCAACTCCGAGCAGCAGGAAAAACTCCGGGCCTTCGCCGAATCGATCGGCCAGCACAACTCGCCGATCCACGAGGGATTTCTCAATAAAGCGAAGCGCTTTTTCGACCTCTAACAATCCACTCCGCCGATGCCCCGTTTCCTGTTGCCGCCCGCCGCATGGGATGCCCCGGCACCCGCGCTCACCGGCGATGAGGCGCGCCACCTTTCCCAGGTGCTGCGAGGCCGGCCGGGTGACGAGATCACCCTCTTCGACGGCTGTGGCCGCCGGGCGCAGGCAGTCGTCGAAGACGTCGCCCGCGATTACGTTGGCATTCGCATCGGCCACATCGCCGCACCCGCCTTGCCGCACCCGCGCATCGCCCTTGCGCAGGCCATTCCGAAGGGGAAAACGATGGATCTCATCGTGCGCAAAAGCGTCGAACTCGGTGCCACCGCGATCGCCCCGCTGGTGACGCGCCACACCGTGGTGAACCCCGGCGAAGGCAAGGCGGAGAAGTGGCGCCGCGCCGCGCTCGAGGCCTGCAAGCAATGCGGGCAGGACACCCTTCCTGAGATCGCCGAAACCGCTACTTTCGGCGATTGGCTCGCCACACTCGGCCCGCAAGATACCGGGGAATTGCGCGTCATCGCGTCACTGGCGCCCGGGGCGAAACCGCTGCGCGAGATCCTGCGCGCACACCCGGCGGTGGAGAGTGTGACGGTTTTGATCGGCCCCGAAGGGGATTTCGCGGCGGAGGAAACCGAGGCCGCGCTTGCAGCCGGGTTTCTTCCGGCAACGCTCGGCGCCATCATCCTCCGCGTCGAAACCGCGAGCCTGTTCTGCCTTGCGGCTGTCCGTTACGAATACGGCGCGGGCTGAGCGAATGCTCAGTTCGTCACGCGCATCGGCATGAGCACGTAAAGGAACGAACCTTCGATGCGCAGCACGCCGGGGCTCATCTCGTCAATCAGATCGAGGTAGACGTTGTCCGCATCCAACGCGCGAAGCGGCGCTTGAAGGAACTCCGGGTTGAAGGCGATCTGCATTTGCGCGCCATCGTAAGCGACGTCCATCGTTTCCTCGGCTTCACCGACGTCGGGCGAATTCGCACTGACGATCAGGCTGTTCGGATTGAAGGTGATTTTAACGGAGTTCGATTTGTCCGATGAGAGCAACGAGACGCGGCGTACAGTCTCGAGCAACGCCTCGCGCGGGATGACGACGCGCACGCTGCTGTCGCCCGGAATCACCTGGCGGTAATTCGGGTAGTTGCCTTCGATCAGCTTGCTGCAGAGCATGCTGTTGTTGATGGTGAAGGAGACTTGATTGTCGGAAAGTTTGACGATGACCTCGCCCTCTTCGCCGAGCAGGCGCAGAAGCTCTTGGACGGCCTTGGTGGGGATGATGACGTCCTTTTCGTGCGAGGCGGGGAACTCGAGATCCGCATCGACCATCGCGAGGCGGCGGCCGTCGGTGGCGACGAGCGTCATCTTGCCCTCGCGGAACGAGGTGTAGATGCCGTTGAGGACGTAGCGCGTCTCATCGGTGGATATCGCGTAGGACGTCTTGCGCAGGCCGTCGAGGAGAACGTGTTGCGGAATCTTGAAGACGCGCGAATCATCGAATTCGGGAAGCGGCGGAAACTCGGTCTCCGGCAGGCCGATGATTTTGAAAAACGACGGGCCGCTGCGGATCGACGCATGGTTTTTCGCGTCCACCGAGATCTCGACCTCGCTGGCGGGAAGCTCACGGATGATGCTCACCAGCCGTCGTGCGGGCAAGGTGGTGGAGCCCTCCTTCTCGACGGTGGCCTCAACCGAACCGGTGATGCCGACGTCGAGATCGGTGGTGGTCAATTGGAGTCGGCCGTCGCGCGCAACAAGCAGAACGTTCGAGAGAATGGGCAGCGTGGTGCGGGAACTGACGACGTGCTGGACTTTTTGCAGTGCGTCGAGGAACGCTTCCTTGGAAATGCGGAACTTCATGGGTGGCCGGATAGGTTTGACTGGCGTGAGTTTCCTGTTTCCCCCCGGCTTGGCAAGCCAAGAGATTCGGGATTTTCAGGAATCACCGCCGCAACCGCGTTTCCAGCACGCCAAGCGTGTCCTTGAGGGCCGGCTCCTCCTTGAGGCGGTCGGCCACCTTCTTGCAGGCGTGGATCACCGTGCCGTGGTCGCGCCCGCCGAAGGCCTCGCCGATCTCCATCAGCGAACCCTTGGTGAGGCTCCGACTCAGATACATGGCGACCTGGCGCGGAAACGCGATGCTTGCCGGGCGGCGGCGGCTCGTCATGTCGGCAAGCCGGATGTCAAAGTGCTCGGCGACGGCCTTCTGAATCGAGTCGATCGTCACCTGGCGGCTGGCTTCCTCACGCAGCAGGTCGCGCAGCAGGTGCTCGATGCGGTCGACCGTGACGCTGCCGCCGGCAAGCGAGGCATACGTGGCGACGCGCATCAGGGCGCCTTCCAAGCGGCGGACGTTGGTGCGGATTTTTTCGGCGAGAAACACGAGGATGGATTCGTCGACGCGGACTTTCCAGTCGATGGATTTTTTCCGCAGGATGGCCATGCGGGTTTCCATTTGCGGCGGCTGGAGCTCGACGGTGAGGCCGCACTCGAAGCGCGAGATGAGCCGCGGCTCGAGGCTTTTGATCTCGCTGGCTGGCCGGTCGCTGGTGAGGACGACTTGGTTGCGCCCGTCGAGCAGTGTGTTGAAGGTGTGGAAAAACTCCTCTTGCGAGCGCTCCTTGCCGGCGAGGAACTGGACGTCGTCGATGAGCATCACGTCCGCACTGCGGTAGCGGCGGCGGAATTTCTCAATGTCGCCGCGGCGGACGGCATCGATGAACTCGTTGGTGAACTTCTCGCAGGTGAGGTAGACGACGCGCGCGGCCGGGCGGCGCTGCAGGATCTCATGGCCGATCGCCTGCATCAGGTGGGTTTTGCCGAGCCCGGGGCCACCATGGATGAACAACGGGTTGTAGCCGACGGTGGTGCGTGTGGCGACGGCTTCGGACGCGGCGTGCGCAAACTGGCTGTTGGTGCCGACGACGAAACTGCGGAACGTGTGCGCGGGATTGAGGCCCACCGAACGGAGGCGCTTCTCCATCACCTCTTCGCTAAGCTCAGGGGTGCGCGGAGCGCCTACGGAATCCGTGGCGGTGCGTCCGCCGCCGTTGGACGCAGCCGGCTTGTGCGCCACGTTCACCACCACGTCGCGGACGCTGTCGTCGAGCGCACCCAGGCAGCTTTTCAATTCAGGCATGTAGTTCGTCTCGATCCATACCTGATGGATCTCGCCTGGCACCTCGAGGGTGGCGGTACCGTTCGCGATGCCGAGCCATGTGGCGGCGCCGAACCAACGCTGGAAGGCATCTTTGCTTACCATCCGGCGAAGCTCCCCACAGGCCGCCTGCCAGATATCGCTTGGGATGGATGTGCCGGCTTCCGGCTCATCATGATCCATCATCGCACTCTCATTGACGTCTGCATCTGCAACTGCCTCCCGGTTCATTCCTGTTCGTTGTTGATTGGTTTTTTAAAATAATTCCGCCTGGGGTGTTGGCGGCCGCACTCGGGGGGTTCCGCTGCGGGGGGAGGAACTCTTGATTGCCCTTGCAGGGGTAAAAAAGTCGTTTTACCGAAGCTCTAACAATTTTAACGATTTTGCCACTTTCCACAAGCGTTCCACGACGCGGATTTTTTTAAAGATTGACGCCCCTGATGCTTAACCTAGCCGAACCAATTTCACGGCGTCATCCGCTCTCGTTTCGCGAGCGCTTGATTTTCAACGCTTCGCGATGCCACGCGCTTCAAACGAGCTGGGTTTCCACCAGAAGGCGGTAGGTGCCGGCCGCGGCAATCAGCTCGTCGTGCGTGCCGGATTCGATGAGGCGGCCGTGGT
Source organism: Luteolibacter sp. (assembly GCA_047921195.1). Taxonomy (GTDB): domain Bacteria; phylum Verrucomicrobiota; class Verrucomicrobiia; order Verrucomicrobiales; family Akkermansiaceae; genus Luteolibacter. The sequence goes on from JBLRWN010000039.1 coordinate 22,685, forward strand.
TGAGCACGAGGATGCTGTCGGCATGGCGCACGGTGGACAGGCGGTGGGCGATGACGATGCTGGTGCGGCCGCGCATCAGGCGTTCGAGCGCCTCGTTGACGAGGCGCTCGCTTTCCGAGTCGAGCGCGGAGGTGGCCTCGTCTAACAGCAGCAGCGTGGGGTTGGCGAGGATCGCGCGGGCGATCGCGATGCGTTGCCGCTGGCCGCCGGAAAGCTTGGTCCCGCGCGGGCCGACGAGCGTCTGGTATCCCTCGGGCAGTGCGGCGATGAAGTCGTGCGCGTTGGCCTGCTCGGCCGCATCGCGGATTTCATCTGGCGACGCGCCGGGGCGGCCGTATTCGATGTTTTCGGCGATGCTGCCGCCGAAAAGCAGCACTTCCTGAGGGACGATGGCGATGCGGCGGCGCAGCGCGGATAGATCGAGAGTGGACGCGTCACGCCCGTCGAAACAAATGCGCCCGCGCGTCGGCTGGTTGAAGCCGAGGATCAGCGAGAAGACGGTGGATTTCCCCGCGCCGGACGGGCCGACAAGCGCGATCCGGCCGCCAGCGGCCACATCGAAGTCGAGCGCGTCGATCACATCGACGCCTGGCCGCGACGGGTATTGGAAGCCGACACCGGAGAACGCGAAAGCACCTGTTAGGTCGGAGGCCTCTTCGCCGTCCGCACGCTCGACCGGTTCATCCACAAGCGCACGCAGGCGCTCGGTGGCGCCGGCGGTCTGCTGCAGTTGGGAGATGATCTCCGGGAACGATCCGAGCGACGCGCCGACAAAGATCGAGAAGAGAATGAAATAAACGAAGTTCTCCCAGCTGATCTGGCCGGTGGCGAGCATCCGCGCGCCATACCAGGCAACGAACGAGATCGTGCCGAACAGGGCGAAAATGACGAATGATAGAAAGGCCGCCCGGTTTTTTGCGCCGCGGGACGTCACGGCGAGAAACGAGTCGAGCGCGCGCTGGTAACGCCTCGCCTCGAAGTTCTCGTTGGTGAAGGCCTTGACGTCGGCAATGCCCTGCACCGTCTCCTCGATTACGCTGCCGGCCTCGGCAAGGGAATCCTGCGCGGCCTTCGAGTGGCGTTTCACCCGACGCCCGAAAAACGCGATCGCCAGCACCACCACGGGGACGCAGGCGAGCATGATGAACGAGAGTTTCCATGATGCGATAAAGATGAAGATCAGCCCGCCGACGAGGATCACACTCTGGCGGACCGCCTGCGGCACCGTTTGCAACAGGGTGTCGCGCACCACGCCGAGGTCGGCGCTCACGCGGTTGCTCAGGGCCCCGGCGCGCTGCTCCTGGAAGAACGCCATGGGCAGCCGCACCAAGCGCGCGAAAATATCCGCCCGCATCCGGTTGAGCGCGGATTCGCCGGAGCGGATGAATCCCTGCACCCGGAAGAACGCCACCAGCGCCTGGAGCGCGAGCACGCCGAGCAGTTGCAGCAGGATGGTATTCGAGCGGGCCAGCACCTCCGGCGCATCAAGCTGGTTGGCCAGCGCGTCGGACGGGCTGCCGATCAGTTTGCCGAGGAAAAACGGAAACGCGAGGGACAGCACCGCGGTGACGAACAATGCCGCAAGCGAAGGCAGGAAGATGTGTTTCTCCCGCATCAAATACCCGAGCACCCATCTCAGGGAAGAGGGCGGCTTGGCGGCGGATGACGGCTCGGACATGGCCGGATGGGAGAGCATGCGCGCCGCCGCGTCAATCGCCGGAACTGGATTTCGTTTTCGCCACGCGTTCGCGCAGCACCCGGAGATCGGTTTCGATGCGCCCGAGGATCGCCGTCACCTCCTCGTGCTCGGCCTCGATGTCGGGCACCAGCGAGAGTTCCTGCATGGTGGAGACAATGATGCCGATGAACAGATTCAGAATGGTGAAGGTGGCGATGATGATGAACGGCACAAAAAACGCCCAGGCCCACGGATACACTTCCATCACCGGCCGCACGATGCCCATCGACCAGCTCTCCAGCGTCATCACCTGAAAGAGCGAATAAAGACTTCGGGGCAGGCTGCCGAACCACTCGGGGAAGGATGCCGCAAACAGGCGGGTGGCCAGCACGCCGGCGGTGTAGAAGAAAATCGACATCACCGCGCAAACGCCGGCCAAGCCCGGAATCGAATGGAGGAAGGCGGCCACCACCTTGCGCAGGGAGGGGATCACGGTGAGCAGGCGCAACACCCGCAGCACACGCAACGACCGCAACACCGCCCAGGGCCCAGCGCCGGGAACCAAGGCCACCGCGACCACGAGAAAATCGAAGATATTCCAGCCACTGCGCCAGAAGCGCCCGCGGTAAGCGGCGAATTTCACGGCCAATTCGGCGATGAAAACCAGCAGGCAGAGCCTGTCTAACAGGATCAGCAACCCGCCCATGCGCTCCATCAGCGCCGCCGAGGTCTCGAGGCCGAGGATCACCGCATTAACCATGATCACCGCAATGACGACATGCTGGATGCGGGGCGACTCGACCCATGCCGCAAGGTTGATCCGCCATGCCGGGATGCCGGGCTGGCGCTTCAGGTCGTTGAGTTCCACTTCGCTCATGCGCGGCATGGATAGCGCAACCACCGCACAGCGCAAGCTTTCCGCTCCCGCGTGGTTTCATCCGGGGGTTGCGGATTCCATCAGGCTTGGGTGGCGCCGGGAAAGCTCCCGGTCGAGCCTCAGGATGGCTTCGCAAAATGCGGCTGCACGGGTGCAATCATCGTAGGTCTCTTTATCAAGGACCGGATCAAGTATTCCGAGCGTGGTGGTCAAATCATCGAGCTCCGCCTGGGTGGCATCGACATCGATTTCTTCCTCGCAGCGGAGTCGTTTCACCAAGAGGACGAGTTGGTCGTCGAAAGCCCGCAGCGAGCCGTTTCCAACCGCGAAAGAAATCGGTGGAGCGTCGTCGCGCGCGTCGTGATCGTAAGCGCGGACGATGCCGCATGAGGTGAGGGTGATGAAAGAAACATGCCCCGGCAGCACGCCGGTCTCGCCCTGTGGCGATTGGAAGACGCATTGCCGCAGGCTCGGCATGTGGAGCCTGCGCTCGGGCGTGATGATGGTAAGCGCCAGGGACATGATCATGCAGGCGGCCTTACCGCGCGGCTTCGGCGAGTGCGGTGAGGGAGTCGAGGAATGCGCGGATTTCCGGGCGCGGGTCGAGGGCGAATGCACGTTCTGCGGCATCAACGGCGGCATCGTAGCGTTTTTCGCGCACATGCAGGCGGGCGAGTTCGATGCGGGCTTCGACTTCCGCGTCAGTATTCGTGGCGGCGCGTTCGAGCAGGAGCTCGGCTTCGCCGAGCGCATCGGTGGAGGCATTCGCTGAATCGGTCAAATGGCGGGCCAGTGCGAGCAAGGGGCGTGGATCGGACGGGTCGAGTGCGATCAGCTCGCGCAGAATGGCAACGCCCGCGGCCGCATCATCACCGGATTCGATCAAAAGCCGCGCCTCCATCAGACGCAACACGCTGGCAGGCGATTCGCCGTCGCGAGGAGTCGCGAGTGCGAGAACCTCCCTCGCGATTTCCCAATCGCCGAGTTGCAGGGCGCTCGCTGCCAGCGATGCAATGCGCGAGACGTCGGGAAGCGTGGCTTGATCCTCGGGGAATGCCGCCCGCATGCGCTCACGGGCTGCGGCGGTGCGGCCGCCGCGCAAGTGAAGGTCTGCTAACAAAAGCTTGGCGTCGGCGGAAAGCGTGCCGAGGCGGTATGGCAGTTCGAGGGTTTCCACCGCATCGGTCTGGCGGTCGAGATCGAGCAGGATGATCGCTCGCAAGACCGCGTAGGACGATTCCTTCGGGCGCTTGCGCACCACCTCGTCGAGCAGGGCGGCGGCTTCCTCGCGGGCATCGAGGTTTTGCAAACACTGCGCGATACCGGCGAGCCAATCGACCGTGTCCGGCTCGCTTAATTGCGCGAGCCGGTATGCCTGGAGCGCGCTCGCCCACTCGCCGCGTTGCAGGCGGCAGTAGCCTAACAGTCCGTAAGTCGCGCCATCGGCGTCGCCGAGGCGGATGGCTTCAAGCAGGTGCGGCATGGCATCATCGAGCTCGTCTTTGCGCACCAGGGCGACGGCCAGGTTGCGCTGGGCGCGGCGGAACGAGGGCATCTCATCGATCGCCTTGCGGTATCCCACGATGGCTTTTTCAAGGTCGCCCTCCTCGAAATGCAGGTTGGCCAGATTGAACGTGAGCGCGGGGGATTTCGCGGTGAGTTCGCTTTCCTCCAGTTTGCGGATCGCGCCCGCGCGGTCGTCCTTGGCCATCAGTTCCTGGATTTCCACCAGCAACCCGCGCTCTTCGGTGGTAACGTTCGGCTCGATGCGGGCCTCGATGCGGTAGCTGCCATTGAATGCCTTCAAAAACGCCGGATCGCGCCAATACGACGTCGAGAGCGGCAGCGGCTCGGATTTCTCCGAGGCAAATGCCGGGGAAACGATGAAGAACACAATCAGAAGCAGGCATCCCGATGCCATCGGCACTGTGGTGAAGTTGGAGCAGGCAGAGGCTGCGGGCGAGACGCCCGTGCCACGGTGGCGCGGGCGTCTCGCCCGCAGCATGGTCATCCAATGGATTGTCGATTGAATCTTGGAGCTCAGCCGGCATGGAAATCCGGCTACATCGTGACAAGACATGGGGAGTGAATGGAATCGTTTCATCGGTTGATCGTGATGGGCCAGCGCATCACGGCGCTGACGGCCTGGCCGTTGCGGGTGGGTGGAGTGAATCGGGAACCTGCGGCGATGCGGCGCGCGCCGTCCACCAGCTCGGTGTGGCTGGAGGAAATCACGCGCCGCACGGTGACCGCACCGCGCGGGCTGAGCTCGACCTCCAGCACCACAGTGCCGGAGGTTACACCTTGGCGCGCGAGTGCCGGAGGAAATGCCGCCGACCCATGCCTCAACAACCGCGGCGTGGCATCGAGCTCGCCGACGTTGTAGGTATCGCGCACCGGCGGGGGTGGCGGAGTGCGCGGCGGCGCGGTGGGGCGCACCTGTGGTGGAGCCGGGCGTGGCGTGGGAGTCGCGATCACTGGCAGCAGTGCGGGGGGCAAATCCGAAAAAAACGTGTCCACCGGCATCCGCACATCCATCGGAATCTCCGCACGGGGAATCGGCACCCGCGAGGGGTCCGGAATGTCGCTCAACTCGGCAATCGCCGGTGTGGGCGGCGGATCGGGTGGCAGTTCATCCGGCGGTGGCGGCGGTGGTGGAGGCAGCTCGGGGTCGAGCGTTTCGATGTCGCGGATCATCAAATCCGTGGTCTCCACCTCGGCCACCATCAGCCGCGAAAGCGCGAGCACGCAGATAAGCGCGCCCGCGGCAACGAGGCCAACGAGGATGGATCGAATGTGCATGACGATGCGTCGAAGCCCACCCTAGCCCGGCTCACCCCGCCTTGCAAAGCCCGGAGCGTGCCGTGGATGATGAACCAAGGAAAAATAAAACCACCCATCCCCACATGGACCCAACCGACACACGGGCCCGCAACCACAAACAACGCAGTCCGGAGGAGAGGAAAGACGTACAGATTATTGATGCGGCCGCATCAATAATCTGTACGTGCCGGGTCGCTTGCGGGGCACTTGGGGTGTTCCAACCCCGTGCTTTCGAGCGCGATGAATTGGCGCCTCACGCCTCGCGAATCTCATGGAGATCCGGGGCAGGTTGCGTTGTCCACCCGGAGCGCGCCTTGTACGGGCGGGATCCAGGAATCATCCCATTCTCACATTACAATGTAGAGGACGACCATCAGCAGCAGCAGGAGCAAGGCCATGATGCGTGGGTCGGTCATGCCCTGGATTTTACCTTCCTTAAGGAATGCCAGCGGGTGGTCCCAGACGAGGTTCTTGAGGTTGGCTTCGTTGGGCGCGGGGGTGGCCAGACTGACGATGATGTAGATCGCCAGGCAAAGGATGAAAAAGATGCCGCCGACGAGCATGAAGGGCAGCCCGAGCTTGCCGGCGATGAGCTGTTCGTCGGTGATGATCGGAATGTCGATGAGGAGGTAAATGACGCCCACACCCATGTTGAAGAGCAGGGTGGTGATGGCGGCCTGCTTGGTGCCGCGCCTCCAGAAGACGCCAAGGAGGAAGACCGTGGTGATCGCGGGCGCGAACATCATCGGGATCTTGTTGATGGCCTCGAAAATGCTGCCGAATTTCTCACCCTGGGTCGACCAGGCCATGGCCAGCAGAATCACGACAATCGAACAAATCCGGCCGAAGCGGACCAGCGCCTTGTCCGACGTTTCCGGCTTCAGACGTTTGAGGATGTCGGACGACGCGAGGGTCGCGGTGCTGTTGAGGGCAGCGGCCACGGTGCTCATGAGTGCGGCGAGCAGACCTGCCACAAAGAGCCCGAGAAATCCTGGCTTGAGCAGGTTTTGCATCAACACCATCAGCGTGTTGTCGTTCTCTGAACCAATCTGATCGCGGTAGAGCGCGTAGGCCATCACGCCAGGCAGCACCATCACGAAGACGGGGAGAATTTTCAGAAATCCGCCGAAGATCGCACCGGCGCGGCCGTCTTTTTCGGTTTTCGCGGCGAGCACGTTCTGGACGATCGTCTGGTCGGTGCACCAATACCAGATGCCGAGGATCGGGTAGCCGATGAGCACACACAACCAGGAGAAATCGTTGAGCCCGCCTTCTTCGTTGCGGATGCCCTGAAGCACGGTGGGCGAGATGCCCGGCGAGACGGCTTCTTTCAATTCGGAGTAGGTCGTGATCCCCTTCTCCGCGCCGAGCGCCTGCCAACCGAGGTAAGTGAGCATGCAGGCACCGGTGAGCAGGATCACGACCTGGACCAGGTTGGTGATCATCACCGCACGGAGCCCGCCGAGCACGGTGTAGACGGCGGTGACACTCGCGATGATGACAACCGATGTCGCGACATTGAAGCCGAAGAAGACATTCATCAACTTCGCGCCGGCATAGAGGCTGATGCCAATGTGGACGAGCAGGGCCGAAAGAATGAAGACCACTCCGAGGATCGTGCGGGTGCCCGGGCTGTAGCGTTTTTCAACGTATTCGGGAAGCGTGCTGAGCCTGCTGCGGAAATAAAAGGGTGCGAACACCAGACCAAGGATGATCAGGCAGAACGCCGCGCCCCACTCGAAGTTGCCCACAGGCATGCCGACGCGGTAGCCATCCGCCGCAAGGCCGACCAAGTGGATCGACGAGATGTTCGCGCAAAACAGCGAGACGCCGATGATCGGCCAGCTCAGCGAGCGCCCGGCGAGGAACAACTGGCTGCTGCTGACGTTTTTGCGGAAGCCGACAAAAATGCCGAGCGTGGTGATGCCGACGAGGTAGCCGACGATGATGACGAGGTCCAAGGTGGAGATGTTCATCCGGGAATTGGGTTTGGTGGGTTGGATTTCATCCACATGTTGGCGTGGACTGGCAGGGAGCTTGGAGATCTTCTTGCGGGCGCGCAACGGCGGAATTCAGGATCTTCGATGGCATCCGGATTCGCAGATTCTGCTTTTTAAAATGATGGATCACTCACAAAAGTGGCGTGCAACCATCGCCATGGACCCATCATTCATCTCCATTCCCGGCGTCCATCGCCACCGATTCGGCACGCTCCCCGATAGACGCGAAGCCAGCGTTTTTACCATCATCAATGCAAATGGATTGCGCGCCAGGGTGAGCGACTACGGCGCACTGCTGATCTCGATGGAAACCCCGGACCGTGATGGCACGCTGGCGGATCTCACCCACGGATACGACGCGTTCGCAGACTGGCTGGAAAACCCACATTACTTCGGTGCCACCGTCGGCCGCTTCGGCAACCGCATCGCTCGTGGGAAATTCACCCTCGATGGGAAAACCTACCAGCTCGCCACCAACAATGCCCCTGCCGACATCCCATGCCACCTGCACGGCGGACTCGTCGGTTTTGACAAACACTTGTGGGATGCGGCGATCCTCGCGGATGGCGTCGAATTCACCCGCAGCTCTCCCGACGGCGAGGAAGGCTACCCGGGAAAACTCGACGTCAAGATCACCTACCGCCTCACCGACGACAACGAGCTGATCTGGCAGGCCGAAGCCGTCACCGACGCGGCGACGCCGGTGAACCTCATCCATCATTCGTATTGGAATCTGAGTGGCGACCCGCACCGCTTGATCCACGACCACGAACTGGTGCTGGAGGCCGATCATTTCCTGCCGACCAACCCGGGGCTCATCCCCACGGGCGAGATCGCTCCGGTCGCGGGCACGCCGATGGATTTCACCGAGCCAACCGCCATCGGTGCGCGGATCGACGCCGATTTCGAGCCACTGCATTTCGGAAATGGTTATGATCATGCATGGGTCCTGCGGCCAGGCTCCGGCATGCGCCGCGCCGCCCGCATCCGCCACCCGGGCAGCGGGCGCGTGATGGAAATCCTCACGGACCAACCCGCGATCCAGCTCTACACCGGCAACTTCGTCGAAGGCGTTGTTGGAAAAAGCGGCGTCACCTACGCCAACCGCTCCGCCTTTTGTTTGGAGACCGAAGCGTTCCCCGACGCGCCCAACCAGCCCGCATTTCCCAGCAGCATCCTGCGCCCCGGCGAAACCTACCGCCACACCCTGATCCACCGGTTCATGGTCGATTGAAGCTTGCCTCGAACCGCCCGCCTCGTCATCACTGCCGCCCACACCATGCCAGAAGAATCCAAGGAAATCCGCGTGTTCGCACCCGCCACCGTCGCCAACGTGGCGTGCGGTTACGATGTGCTCGGCTTCGCCATCGACGCACCCGGCGATGAAATCGTCGTCCGCCACGGCACCAAGCCAGGCCTGCACATCACCAAAATCACCGGCGACGACGGCAAGCTGCCGAAAAACCCCGCGCAAAACACCGCGGGCGTCGCCGCCCTCGATCTACTCCGCCACCTCGGCATGATGGATCGCCCGATCGAGATGGAAATCCACAAGAAAATGCCGTTCGGCTCCGGCCTCGGATCCTCCGCGGCCTCCGCCGTAGCGGGCGCATACGCGGTGAACAAGCTCATCGGCGAGCCGCTCAGCAAACGCCAGCTCCTCCCCTTCGCCATGGCCGGCGAGGCCTCGGCCGATGGCGCGTGGCACGCCGACAACGTCGGCCCGTGCCTGCTCGGCGGCATCGTCTTCATCCGCTCGAACGAGGAACTCGACGTCGCCCAGCTCCCGGCCCCGAAAAACCTCTGGGCCGCCGTCGTCCACCCCGACATCGAAATCCTCACCAAAACCGCCCGCGACATCCTTCCGACTGATATCCCGCTGGTCAACGCGACCCAGCAGATCGGCAACCTCGGCGGCCTGCTCTGCGGCATCATCCAGGAAGACTACGGCCTGATCAGCCGCTCGATTCACGACGTGATCGCCGAGCCGCGCCGCCAGAAACTCATCCCGGATTTTTACAAGGCCAAACGCGCCGCCATGTCCGCAGGGGCGCTCGGTTTCTCCATCAGCGGAGCCGGCCCCTCGGTGTTCGCGCTGTGCGAGGGCGAGGAAATCGCGAAAAAAGTCGCCGCCGACATCTCCGCCGTGTTCACCGCCGTGCCGCTCGGCAATCAAGCCTACGTCTCGCGCATCAACCCGCACGGCGTGCACGTGATCGAGTGAACCATGCCCTACCACTCCACCAACGACCCCACCCACCGCGTTGACCTGCGCACCGCCGTGCTGCGATCGCTGCCGCCGGACAACGGGCTCTACATGCCCGATGAACTGCCGACGCTGCCGCCCGCATTCTGGGCCGGGCTCAAAGAGAAATCCTTCATCGAGATCGGCACCGCCGTGGCCACCGCCTTCTTCGGCGATGAAATCCCCCACGCCGACATCGAACAAATCGTCGCCGACACCCTCACCTTCGACGCCCCCGTCATTGAGCTCGCGCCTCAGGATCACTTGTTAGAGCTGTTCCACGGCCCCACCCTCGCCTTCAAGGATTTCGGTGCCCGCTTCATGGCCCGCCTGATGGCGTGGCTCACCCGCGGCGACGACCGCCCGCTCACCATCCTTGTCGCCACCTCCGGCGACACCGGCGGAGCCGTCGCCTCCGCCTTTCACAACGTCCCCGGCACGCGCGTCGTCATCCTTTACCCGAAAGGCGGCGTCTCCGGTCTTCAGGAAAAACAGCTCACCACCCTCGGCGGCAACATCACCGCGCTGGAAGTGGAAGGCTCGTTCGACGATTGCCAACGCCTCGTCAAATCCGCCTTCCTCGAACCCGGCCTCGGCGAGCGCCTCAATTTCACCTCCGCCAACTCGATCAACCTGTCGCGCCTCGTCCCGCAATCGTTCTACTACATCCACGCCGCCCGCCAGGTCGATGCCCCGCCGGTGTTCGTTGTGCCGTCGGGTAATTTCGGCAACCTCACCGCCGGCCTGCTCGCCACCCGCCTCGGCCTGCCCGTCGCCGGATTCGTCGCCGCCACCAATGCCAACGACGTCGTCCCCGCCTACCTCGCCAGCGGGACATACGCACCCCGCCCGAGCGTGCCCACGCTCTCCAATGCGATGGACGTCGGCGCGCCCTCGAACTTCGCCCGCATGTCCGCCCTCTTCGGCGGCTCGTGGGAGGAAATGCGCACCCGCATCCACGGTGCCAGCTACACCGACGAACAAACCCGCGCCGCCATCCGCGAGGTGTTCGATGCCACCGGCGAAGCGCTCTGCCCGCATACGGCGGTCGGCTGGCTTGCCGCGCGCGACTTCCGCGCCACCCACCCCGGAGCCACCACCATCACCCTGGCCACCGCGCATCCGTCGAAATTCATCGACACGCTCGACGCCGTGCTCGGCCCCAATCGGGTGGAAATCCCCGAACGCCTCGCCTGCCTCGCCAACCGCGAAAAGCAGGCCACCGCCATGCCTGCCGATTGGCCAACCTTCCACGCCTGGCTCGAAAGCCAGGCGTCCTGATGCGCAACATCCCCGCGCCGCATTCTTCATCGAGGCAATTCCCCGGTCGCCACCCAACCGGAGCGCGGACTTCAGTCCGCCCCGGTGCACAAGCCCGACAGTGTGTTGTTGTTTGCCCCAGGCGGCAAGGTCGCGAGCGCGAAGGGCTGCGGGCGATTGCTTCCAGGTGGCGGGGGTGCCAATGGCGGGCCAGAGCCAGGCTTCCTTGGGCGCGGCAAACAAGAAACATTCTGGCTACAATTTAGCCTAAAAAGGAAAATGAGAATCTCGCCATGACGCCGCAAATCAGCTTGTATCAAGGGAATGGAAGCATCCGTG
>JBLRWN010000040.1:0-33411 GCA_047921195.1 Luteolibacter sp.
GTCCGCGAATCCTTCCAAGGCGCCAACCACCGCCGCGCGCCCTTCGCCCGCCGACGCTCCACTCCTGCCCACATTTGATCACTCACGCCGCCATCCTAGCACCCCAAGCCTACCTCGCAACAATTATTTTCCTGGAAAATAATTAGGAAATATTAACTTATCCTGCTCGCAGGGCAGTGGGCAGAGCGGGACGTAGACAGCGCAGCGCAGGTGGCAATGCGCCGAGAATACCGAGCAACGAACCGGTGGCTAGTGCACCAATTGCAATGCCTGGGGTGATCGTCAGGGTAAACGTGCCGATGGAAAACGGAACATTTCGCCCGTCCAGCAAAAGCAATCCGAAGAGCGACGCAAGCAGTGTGCCTGCCATGCAGGCCATCAGGCTTTCCTGAATCAAGCTCACGAGAATCGCTCCTCGCGTGAAACCGATCGCCTGCAAGGTCGCCAGCTCCCTCACCCTCGAAGCAAAGGCCGCATATAAGGTGTTGAGCCCACCAAAAAAGGCCCCCAGCGCGATCAGGAATGCCGTCGCCCAAGTCATCACGCGCAGCGGGCGGAAAAATTGCGCGAGTGCCGCGTAATAATCACTTTCTCGCAGCGCTGCGAGTTCCAGGTCAAGCCGCTGGGTGGCGAATAAATCCACCTCCGAGAAATCCTCGGAGGACTCCAGCTTCAACACCACGCAAGACACGGTCTCGCGCTGAGCGAGCATTCGGATGTCACCAAGCGTAGCCCACACTTCGGATTCCAGCACGGTGCCGGGCGCACTGAAGGTGCCAGAGACCGCCATTTCCGTGCCATCGAATGAAACGAGCTGCCCCGGTTCGAGATTCGCCTCGTCAAAGCCAAGTTTCCTCCATGCAAGCCGCCCTACCATGACTTCGCCGGATTGTGGAAATCGTCCGGAAGTAATTCGCACGCCAGACTGCACCAAAAGCACTTCAGGCTGCACACCCCGGAGCAGCGCTTGGCCTCGTTTCCCATCACGGCAGCCAAGCCAAGTCATGTAGTGGATTTCCGTGGAAACCGCAGGCCGCCCGAGACGATTCTCGAGCCCGCGGACCGCAGCCGAAGCGATCCCCGGCACACGCTCGGCGATTTCGCTGCGCTGGATACTCTCCTCGCTTCCTGCGCCTAAGAGGATCGCATTACGATCCGATCCGGATGCCGACAACACCCCACGCATCCCGTTGTTGATTGCCGCCGCAGCCATCACCAGAAAGACAACCAACGCAGCGCCACCGACCGACTGCAACAGCCGGGAAGGATCACGAAACAAGTTTCGAATGGCATAGCTCAACGGAAGCATGACGAGGTTACAAGATGCCTCATGCATAAGCCCAATGAATTGGAATGCAAGCCATCCCTCCCGGCTAGCGCCCGATTTCATGCAGTAACGCATATTGTGGGAGAAATCCTTCGGATGCACTGACCGCAAGAATGTCGATGCTATATCCGTAATTCCATCATGCAACATTTCGAAACCGATCGACAGGACTCGGTGTCGTTCAAAAAAATTGTCGGATCATCCGCAGCGGAAGAATGGCACATCGCCGTTCATTGCGATAGCACCAGGCAAAACCTCGCCAATGTTCTTGAGGAGCGCTGGCTTACCGTGATGAAAGCTGCGGGGATCCCATCGGAAAGCACGGTGTTGCGGCGTGTTTTTTGCAGCGACCCCACCAAACAACAACCCGTTTTCGAATCATTCGCTCGGAATTATCCAGGCGCATTCTCGATCATCGGTCAGCCGCCGCTTGATGGTGTAGTAGTCTCGATGTGGTCGTATCACATCCATGATCCTGAAATACCCCCATTTCGCACCGGGGGCGGCGCATCTTATATTCTCAAACGCGGACGATTCCGACATGCATGGAACACCGGCCTCTTCGATACCGATTCCGACTGCCCGGGCCAGCAATGCCGCACCATCATGAACAAGCTCGATGACTGGCTCGGCGAAAACGACCTGACGCTGCGCGACGACGTCATCCGAACCTGGTGGTTCGTCCGCGACATCGACGTCGACTATCAGGCGCTGGTCGACGCGCGAAAGAATGTCTTTGAAAATCACGGGCTAACGATGGACACGCATTTTATCGCCAGCACGGGTATTGCGGGAGCTCATCATGCACCGTCCGCGAAATTATCACTCGATACATACGCCATCGGAGGGTTGGTTCCGGGGCAGGTCGAATTCATCAGCGCGCCAGACCACCTCGGGCCCACGCACCGCTATGGCGTCACGTTTGAACGCGCGACCGCCGTCTCCTACAAGGACCGAAAACACATTTTCATCTCCGGCACCGCCAGCATTGATCCGACCGGGGAGATTGTTCACCCCGGCGATGTCGTGAGTCAACTGAACCGCACATTGGAAAACATCTCCGCCCTGCTTGCCTCGGCGAACGCCGAGATCCACGACCTCGCCAGCATGATCGTCTATCTGCGTGATCCTGAGGATGGTCCGGTCATCGAGGAGATCCTCCGCCAACGATTCCATAACATTCCGATGGTGATTGTTCACGCCCCGGTTTGCCGTCCCGGATGGCTGGTCGAAATCGAAGGAATCGCGTGCGTCCCCCGGGAAAACCCCGATTTTCCCGCTTTCTGAAAATCGCTGAAAGGACTCCGCATATCTTGCGGTATCCAAGATTGCTTTGAAACCCAAGAAGGCATCCACTCTTTCCGATTTCCTGGTCGCTTTGGCCATCCTCTTCACCGCCGCATGCACGCATGAAGAGGATTCCGAAATCCGGACAACCTCGCCACTTAGCGTGGCCATCATCCCCAATGGTTCGCTCGTGGCCGTGGCCGACGCTACGGACAATTCCATACACATCCTGAATTCCGAAGCGCGAAAAAGTACCACCTGCATCAAGCTCGTCGGCAGACCGGAAGGACTCGTATGGTCCGCTGACGGGAAAAGCATTTTCGTCGGCGAAGCCGGTGCCGGCAGCATTGCCGAGGTCGACCCTAGGCGGGGCAAAATCCTCCGCCGCATCACCACCGGCCGCTACCCGAGTGGGATTGCCATGGCTCACAATCGGGGATTTTTGTTAGCCGCCGACCGTGGGCTCAACCGGTTGGATGTGATCGACCTGAAAAACGGCGCAACCCTCGCCCGCATCCCGGTCGGCACGCAGCCTGGATTCGTCGCAGTCACTCCGGATGAATCGCTTGCCGTCGTCAGCAATCTCATTCCATCCACCCCGGCAACTGCCCGTGATCACGCCACGGAAATCACCTTGGTTGATTTGGAAAAACTGGCCGCCCACGTCTCGATCCGCCTGCCGACCGGATCTACCAACGCCCGCGGCATCGTCATTGATTCCAAAGGATCCAGAGCATATGTCGTCCACACCATCGGGCGCTTCCATTTACCGACCACCCAACTCGACCGCGGCTGGGTAAACACCAATGCCATTACCATTATCGACCTGCAATCCGCCACTCGCATCGCCACCTTGCTGCTCGACCGCATAACGGAAGGCGCGGCCGACCCGTGGGACGTCGCGATTTCTCCAGATGGCGGCAGACTTTTCATCACCCTTTCCGGAGTCCATCAACTCGCGATCCTCGACCTAATTGGCCTGAACACCATCATCGGCGCTGACCCCGATGCCTTTACCAACGACCTTTCCGTGCTTCACCGGTAAGGTCTGCTCCACCGAATCGATCTCCCCGCGAAAGGCCCGCGCGGTATCGATATCTCAAGCGACGGCCACACCCTCGCAGTGGCCGGATATTTCTCGCAAAACCTCATCCTGCTAGATGCCAAAACCCTCACGCCCGCCTCCATCCCGCTCGGCCCGCAACTGGAACCCGACCTCATCCGGCGCGGCGAACTCGCCTTCCACGACGCCGACCGTTGTTTCCAACGCTGGCTCAGTTGCGCCACCTGCCACGCCGACGCCCGCGTCGACGGGCTCAACTGGGATCTCCTCAACGACGGCATCGGCAACCCGAAAAACTCCGCCTCCATGCTCCTCAGCCACGCCACCCCGCCGGTGATGTCGCTCGGTGTCCGCGCCGATATGGAAACCGCCGTGCGCGCCGGATTCATCCACATCCAGTTCATCCAGCCCGATGACGAAGATGTGGATACCGTGCGAGCCTACCTCCGCTCCCTCAAAGCCGAGACCAGTCCGCACCGCAAACCGGATGGCTCGCTCACTGAAGCCGCCATCCGTGGCCGCGAGATCTTCAACCGACCGACCGTCGGCTGCGCCACTTGCCACACCCAGCCGCTTTACACCAACCTGCTCTCATTCGACGTCGGCACCGCCACACCGCTCGATCGTGGCGTCACCGCATACGACACCCCCACCCTCATCGAACTCTGGCGCACCCCGCCATACCTTCACGACGGACGAGCCGCCACCCTCAGAGAAGTTTTGATTGGACACAATCCCGACGACCGCCACGGCCGCACCAGCCAACTCAAAGACACCGAGATCAACGACCTTGTCGCATACCTCCTCTCACTCTAACAAAAAACTTATGAAATACCTCTCACTTGGCGAATCCGGCTTATCCTCCTCCGTCATCGGTTTCGGCGCATGGGCCATCGGCGGCGGAGCCGTCTGGGGCGGCACGTCCGACGACGCCGAATCCATCCGCACCATCCAGACCGCGCTCGATGCTGGCATCAACCTGCTCGACACCGCCCCCGCATACGGCTGGGGCCACAGCGAAAGGCTCATCGCCAAAGCCATCGACGGCCGCCGCGACCAAGTCCTCCTCGCCACCAAATGCGGACTCTGGTGGGACGACGACCGCGGCTCCTACTTCACCGAGTTCAACGGCAAAAGCATCCATCGCTCGCTCCGCCCCGACACCATCGCCATCGAAGTCGAGCGCTCGCTCAATGACCTCGCCACCGACCGCATCGACCTCTATCAGGTCCACTGGCCCGCCGTCGACCCCGAGAAAACCCCCATCGCCGACACCATGGCCGCCCTCCTGAAACTCAAGGACGAGGGGAAAATCCTCGCCATCGGCGTCTGCAACCTCGCGCCCGAAGAACTGGAGGAATATCTCTCCTGCGGCGCCATTGCCACCCACCAGTTCCGCTACTCGATGCTCTCGCGCGAACCGGAAAAGGAAATGCTCCCACTGTGCCAAAAACACAAACTCGCCACTCTCACCTACATGTCGCTCGAACAAGGCCTGCTAACCGGTAAGATCGGCATGGACCACGTCTTCCAGGAAGGCGAGTTCCGCACCAGCGCCGATTGGTTCCCGTGGCTCGCTCCGCAAAACCGCCGCCGCATTCTCGATTTATTGGATGGCTGGAAGCCGCTGTGCGAAACCCACCACTGCACCCTCGCCCAGCTCGTCCTTGCATGGACGCTCGCTCAACCCGGCGTCACCCACGTCCTCGCCGGTGCCCGCAAACACCACCACATCCAGGAAACCGCCGCCGCAGCCGACATTGACCTCACGGCCACCGACCTCACCCGCATCACCGCCGATCTCAGTGCCCTCGGACAGCCTGTATCGTGACCATCATGCCAATGAAAAAGCCTGTAGCGGCGCTCTATGAGCGCCGAAGCCAATGCCCAGTCCATGACAGCCCCGCGCGTGCCCATGCGCACGGCGGTCACAGACACGCCGCTGCAGGTTTTTCCTCAAGATGTGCGATTCTACCGCTAGCCTTGGCCCTCCTCCTCATCACCGCCCTCCAATCCCGCGCCGAATCCGGCACCCCCGCCACCCTCCGCGAGGCCATCAATCACCTAACAGAAACCTTCGGCACGCAATACCCCCGTGCGCCGGAATTCCACCAACGCCTCAAAAACCTCGGCTCAGATCCCAAAGCAGCGGACCTCGCAGCCCTTCGCCGTGAGGCGATGCTTGCCAACCCATTGCTCGATTTCGACCGCATCCTCCTCCTCGTGCGCGACGCGAATTCCCCGAAGCACCTGCCGCAAAACTGGGAGGGTAATTCCAGCCTCACCCGTAACGACGTCCGCAACCGCATCGCCATCCTCCGCAACCTGCGCGGCACCCCCTCGCTCGAAACCCTCCACGAACCGCCTAACAAAAAACTCATCACCGACCTCGAACTCCACCCCGCAGCAGACCGCATCCTCTTCTCCAGCCCCGGCGGCGGCAACCGCTGGTACGTCTTCGAAATGCACCTCGACGGATCGGCTCCGCAGGTTCTTCCGCTCATCAACGAGCCGGATGTCGACAACTACGACGCCTGCTACCTCCCCAACGGCGATATCCTCTTCGCATCAACCGCCACCTTCACCGCCGTGCCCTGCGTCGGCGGCAAATCCCATGTTGGCAACCTCCACCGCTACAACCCGTCCAACGGCGAAATTCACAGACTCACGTTCGATCAGGAACATAACTGGAACCCCGCCATCCTCCCCGATGGCCGCGTGATGTATCAACGCTGGGAATACAGCGACCTCCCCCACTCGAATTCCCGCATCCTCATGCAGATGAACCCGGACGGCACCAACCAGTCCGAACTCTACGGCAGCAGCTCGTATTTCCCCAATTCCTTTTTCTACGCCCGCCCCGTGCCCGGCCATCCCTCACAAGTCATCGGCATCGTCACCGGCCACCACGGCGTCGCCCGCGCCGGGCGGCTCATGATCCTCGACCCCGCCGCCAGCCGCACCGAGGCCGAAGGTGTCGTCCACGAGTTCCCCCATCGCGGCCGCAAAGTGGAAGCCATCGTCAAAGACCAACTCGTCAAGGACGTCTGGCCGCAATTCCTCATGCCATGGCCACTCGACGAAAACCACGTCATCGTCGCCGCAAAACCCAACGCCGACGCCCTTTGGGGAATCTACCTCGTCGACACCTTCGACAACATGACGCTCATCCACGAGTCGCCCGGAAACAACCTCTTCGAACCCATCGCCCTGCGAAAACGCCCCGTCGCCCCCGTCATCCCCGACCGCACGGACCCGGCACGCGCCGATGCCACCGTTTTGCTCAGCGACATCTATCAGGGACCCGGCCTCGAAGGACTGCCGCCCGGCACCGTCAAGCAACTCCGCGTCATCGAATACTACTTCAGCCCGCGCGGCATGGGCGGCATGCTCGGCGCCATTGGCATGGACGGCCCGTGGGACATCCGCCGCGTGCTCGGCACCGTGCCCGTCGAGCCGGACGGCTCCGCCCACTTCACCATCCCCGCGCAAACCCCCGTCTTTGTCCAACCGCTCGATGCCGATGGCCAGGCGCTCCAGACGATGCGCAGTTGGTTCACCGGCATGCCCGGTGAGCGCCTCTCCTGCGTCGGCTGCCACGCCGCCATGCACGAAAGCCCGCCCACCGCCGCCGCCCGTGCCGCCCTGCGCGAACCCTCGCTCATCGAACCCGGCTGGCACGCGCCCACCCGCGGCTTCAACTTCGCCCGCGAAGTCCAGCCCGTGCTCGACCGCCATTGCACCCAATGCCACTCCGGCGAGGAAAACCACGCCGCCCCCTACCTCAAGGGCGACCGCATGATCGACGACTGGGTTTCCCAGATCTCCGGCAATGCCAAACGCGACGGCGGCAAATTCACCGCCTCCTACGCCGAGCTCCACCGCTACATCCGCCGCCCGGGCATCGAAAGCGACATGCGCGTGCTCAGCCCGATGGACTACCACTTCTCCACCACCGAACTCGGCCGCATGCTGCGCGCCGGCCACCACGGCGTCGAACTCGACCGCGAATCGTTCGACCGCCTCGTCACCTGGGCCGATCTCAATGCACCGTTCCACGGCACCTGGACCGAAATCTCCGGTAACGCCAGCGTCGCCGACCAAATCGCGCGCGCCAATGAGCTGCGCAAACGCTACGCCCCGTCCGGCCCGATCCCCGACTACGAAACCATCCCCACACTCCCGCCCTACGACACCACACCCGTCGTCCACACCCCGCCGCCCGACGCGGAGCAAAAACCACCCGCAATCGAAGTCGAATCCACCCCACTTCTCACCAAAACCCTCGACCTCGGCGAAGGCGTCACCATCGAATTCATCAAGGTCCCAGGCGGCACCCTCAACGGCCACGAAGTCAAGCCGTTCTGGATCGGCAAAACCGAAGTCACCAACGCACAGATCCGCCGTTATCTAACAAACCACGACAGCCGCGACGAATCGCGCCACGGCTACCAGTTCGGCCGCCGTGGCTACGACATGAATGGCGACCTGCAGCCCGCCGTGCGCGTCTCGTGGAACGACGCCCGCGCCTTCGCACGCTGGCTCGCCCAGGCCCATGGTCTAACCGCCGACCTCCCCGACGGCCTGCAATGGGAATGGGCCTGCCGCGCCGGCACCGCCACCGCATTTCCCTTCGGCGGCCTCGATGCCGACTATTCAAAACACGCCAACCTCGGCGATAAAACCCTCACCGAATTCGCCGCCTGCACCGCCCGCAAAAACTACCACGCCGCCGAGCCCATCGAAAACCCGAACCGCTACGACGACTGGATCCCCCGCGACGACCGCTTTGCAGACGGCTCACTCGTCACCGCCCCGGTCGCCAGCTACCTCCCCAACGCGTGGGGCCTCCACGACATGATCGGCAACGCATGGGAATGGACACGCGATACCAATGAACACGGCCACCCCATCGCCCGCGGCGGTTCCTGGCGCGACCGCCCCCACCTCGCCACCGTGGACGCAACGGTCAGCTACGCCCCACATCAACGCGTCTTCAACGTCGGCTTCCGCGTGGTGTTAGCGGATCGCGAATGACGGAGCCTACCACACGGAGCCTACCACACGGAGCCTACCACACGGAGCCTACCACACGGAGCCTACCACACGGAGCCTGCCACACTCTTGTGGTAGGACGCGAATGTGACGCCAATGTAAAAGACTCATCCGCGACCCAACCATTCTCCCCTCATTCGCCCACACGACAAGTGCCGTGCCGCGCGGGCGGACAATAATGGGACGAACTTTGGCGAGCACATGAGCCACGGAACGCTTGTAGCGGCGCGTCTATGACCGCCGTGGCCATGGGAACGCGCGGAGCCATCATTGGCAAGGCATTGGCTTCCTCCTTCGCCCTGCGGGACTACGGCGGACAGGTCGGCGCTCATAGAGACGCCGCTACAAGCGTTCCATTCGCCCCTGAAAACGGAAAGTTAGTCAGGAGCTCGTGCCTCCGTATCGCGCTCCGTGTCGTGCCTTCCCCCAAAGTCACTCCGCACCAATCACCTTGCGGTAATCCACATCGATGCGTTTCTCCAATGCGGCGGGCACGTCTTTGAAGCATTCGAGTATGCGCTGGTAGTCGGGATCGTCGGTTGATGCGAAATCCCCGCGCGCAAGTGGAACCGCAAGAAACGGGTTTCTCTCCGGATGGTCGAGCCGGATGAAAAACTCGCGCGGCAACTCAAACCCCCGACGCTCGGAAATTTCGCCCAACACCGCATCGAGATTTTCCGGAACAATCTGCCGACACCCGCGCAGATCGGGCTGGCGCGATTGCGAAGTGCCGTAATAGGGCACATTCAGATCGATCCACATCAGCACGCGCAGACGCTCGTCATTAGTTAGATCAACACGTTTTTCGCCATCCTCATCCGGGTGTCCGCTGATCACGAGATCGGCGAGCTTGCTCACCGGCGAACCCCAGGTTTTCGGTTTGATGTCGAGGATGTTCGATTCGCAACCATTGTAGGTGGGGATCCACGAGGTGTACGGATTTTTCCCGAATCCGGCCATACCACCGCGCGCATCGTCGCCGTGCTCGGCCTGGGTGCCACGGCGGGCGAGGTTTTCGTATGCGACGTTGAAATAATCCGTGCGATCGCCGCTGAGATCGAGGCTGGAGGTGTGGTCGTGGCAGCTTGCGCAATGGCGGTCGAGCACCGGTTGGACGACTCTCGCAAAACTGAAGCCATGTTCACTGCCCCAATCCGGCTCCTTCAGTGGCTGCGCCGGACGCGTAGACGCGAACGAAGCCATGGTGTAATGCGTCGGCGCGGTGGCGTAATTCCGGTCGGAGTGGCATCCCACACAACTTTGACGCTCGCCCGGCATGAGGTGGGTGAACGTCCGCATCCGCTGCACCGCCCGACCTTCCGCATCGAGCGGCAGGAAATAGATCGGCACGTTGGCGGGCACCTGGAAATGCGCCGAGCCATCTTCCTCGACGTCGGCAAACCCCCACACGCTTTTCGGCGCGTAGGTCGCCCCGGAGGAAACGACGGGAAACTGGAAGCCGAACTGCCGTTGCGACGTTTCCGAACGGATGTCCTTCTCCATTTCCTGCACCACCGCGATGCGTTTCACCTCGCCGCGTTTTACCGCATCGCCAAGGCCGACGGTCACATCGTGCATCAACAACTCGGCCACCGGTTTGGCGTCCGGGTCGATGCGCGAAACGGGCACCGTGCGCGGCACCGGCCGGGACCGTATCGGTTGCGCCGAATAGAAACCCATGCCATCAAGCGGCTCGCGCAACACGGTTTCAAAAGTGCCGTCGTAATCGCGCAGCAGAATCGTGCCCGCGCGCGAGACGAGGAAATACCGGTCATCGAGCGGCATTGGGCTTTCGTAGGGTCCGCGCATCGCGTTGCCGCGACGCGCGTCGTCCACTGTTCCGATGTCGATCTCAGGCGTAAGGTTGCGGATCGCGGCATCGATGTTGTCGCCGGCGTCGGGATCCAACAGACCGATCGCCCCCCGGCACGGCCCATTGTGGCTGGTCATCACGCAGAGGATTTTCCCGGGCATTCCCGGAATGTCCCTCGCCTCCATGAAAGTCGCCGGACTAAGCGTGCGGTTGCCAAAAACACCGGATAACATCGTGCCATCCGGCTGGATCGCCCACAGCGACTGGATTGGAATCGCCGGCCGATCGACATATTCCCACCGACTAAAGAGGATCCGCCCGTCCTGCATCACCGATGGCGTGAAGTCGGTGAGGTAATTCGCCGAAAGCCGGACCACATTCCCGCCATCCGCATCCGCCCGGTAGAGCACCGGCGACGTGCTCGTCCAGCAATATGCGAACGCCGGTTTCCGATCGGAAAGAAACGCAATCCCGCCATCCGGCAGCCAGCAGGCGTTCATGTTGTTCGACGGGTGATCAATCACGTGGGTCAACTCGCCATCGTCCACCCCGATGCTCCAAATGCCGAACGGCTCGTCCATCGTGCGCTTCCAACTGAACAGGATGCGCGTGCCGTCGTATGACACCTGGCAATCGAGAATCACACCGTCGGACGCATCAACCCGCCGGGTCAATCGCCCGTCAGACAACCGTTTCACATACAACCCCCCGCCTTTTTTCAATCCCTCGACGTGGTAGGTGTAAACATGAGTCGGATCCAACGGTTGGCGCTGGATCATCACCAGTTTCTCAAAATCCATGGATGGCATGGTCCCTGCCAGCGGAAGAACTGCGGAAATTACCCACCCAAGGAACACAGCAAGCCGGGTAAAGCCGACACGACGGTTGCAATTCACTCCTATCTATACCGGATTCGAGTGGCGGATCTTTCAACACGGCTGGATGAACATGCTTCGAAATTGTCGCATCGGGCGGTGCACTCGCCCCTCATTTCCGCCACCAACCATTTTACGCGTGACGCCCGCCCCCACGGTGGTAGAACCCCCGCCACGGGATTTATGGCGGAAAAACTGACTTACCAGCAAGCCGGAGTGGACACGCGCAAAGCCGCGGCCCTCGTCGGAGACATCGGCACGCAAGTGCGACGCACACAGCAAAACCGCAAGCTCCTCGGCGCGTTCGGGTTGTTTGCCGCCTGCTACGACCTCAGCTCCTACGACGAGCCGGTCATCGTCACCGGATGCGACGGCGTGGGCACCAAGCTCGAGCTCCTCCTCGAGCACGACCTGCTCGAAACTGCTGGTAAGGACCTCGTCGCCATGTCCGTCAACGACATCATCACCACCGGCGGCGATCCCCTGCTCTTTCTCGATTACATCGGCATCGCCGCCCTCGATGAAGCGAAAATCACCCGCCTCATCACCGGCATGGCCGATTACCTCGAAGCCTGCAACTGCATCCTCGCCGGCGGCGAAACCGCCGAAATGCCGGGCATCGTCCCCGCAGACGTCATCGAACTTTCGGGCTTCTGCATCGGTGCCGCCGAAAAGCGCGACCTCATCGACCCCACCACCATCGCCGAAGGTGATGTCCTCATCGGCTACGCATCTGACAGCATCCACGCCAATGGCTGGTCGCTCGTCCGCCGCGTCCTCCGCGATCACGACACCGGCGTCACCCCCGAAGAACTCCACGCCTGGCTCGCCCCCACCCGCCTTTATCACGACGTCACCAACGCCCTGAAAAAATCCGGCATCCGCCCGCGCGCGATGTCGCACATCACCGGCGGCGGCCTCCCCGAAAACCTCGAACGCCTCTTCAAGGGCGTCGGCGCGGACCTCACCATTCCCATGTGGAACCTCCCCGGCATCGACAAGCTGCTCGCCCACGTTGACGACGAAGACCGTTTCCACACCTTCAACATGGGCATCGGCTGGGTCGCCATCGTCGCCCCCGAAGATGCCGAAGCCGCCTGCGCCGCAGGCCCCGGCGGCACCGTGCTCGGAACCATTTCCCAGGGCGAAGGTGTTCGCGTCCGTATGACCGAAAGCTGATCGCCCCTCTCAAACCCAACCCATGAGCGATTTCCTGAAACACGAATGTGGGATCGCCGCGGTGCGACTCCGCAAACCGCTGGCATACTACTACGACCGCTACGGCACCTGCCTGTGGGGTCTCAACAAGCTCTTCCTGCTGATGGAAAAGCAGCACAACCGCGGCCAGGACGGCACCGGCATCGGCTGCATCAAGCTCGACGTCCCGATCGGCCAACCCTACGCCCACCGCCGCCGTAGTGCGAAGCGCGACGCCCTCTCCACCATCTTCCGCAGCGAGATCAAGGAGTTCTTCAAAATGTCCCGCAAGGGCCTGCTCGATCACAAGAATCCGGACAGCGTGAAATCGAAGTTCGATTTCGGCGGCGAGATCCTTCTCGGCCACCTGCGCTACGGCACCTCCGGCGAGTTCGGCGAAGGCTCGTGCCACCCCTACCTCCGCCGCTCCAACTGGCCCACCCGCACCCTCATGTTGATGGGCAACTTTAACATGACCAATGCTTCCGAGCTCAACAAAGTGCTCATCGGCCGCGGCCAGCACCCGGTCTTCAGCACCGACACCCAGACCGTCCTCGAGGAAATCGGCTACCACCTCGACGAACACCACACCAACATCTATCACCGCCTGCGCGACCAAGGCATCCCCGGCGACCAGATGCCGGAGCTCATCTCCCAACAACTCGACCTCCCCGCCCTCACCTCCGAGGCCGCCGCCCAGTGGGATGGCGGATACGCGATCTGCGGCGCCGTCGGCAATGGCGACATGTTCGTCATGCGCGACCCCCATGGCATCCGCCCGTGCCACATGCTCGTCACCGACGAGGTCATCGCCTTCGCCTCCGAGCGCGTGCCGCTCATGACCGTATTCGAAGTCGAGGAAGACCAGGTTTCCGAAGTCGAACCCGGCGGCATCGTCACCATCAAATCCGATGGCAGGTTCGATACCGCCCGCTTCGCCGAGCGCCGCGCCGACGCCCACTGCTCGTTCGAGCGCATCTACTTCTCACGCGGCAACGACCGCGAGATCTATCAGGAACGGAAAAACATGGGCGCCGCCCTCGTGCCGAAAATCGTCGAGGCCATCGACAACGATTTCGAGCGCACCGTCTTCTCGTTCGTCCCCAACACCGCCGAAACCGCATACCACGGGCTCATGGACGGCCTCCGCCAGCACCGCCGCAACCAGGTGCGCGACACCATCCTCAAGGCCGCCGAGACGAATTCCATCACCCCCGAAATGGTCGATGAACTGGTCATGCGCAACTGGCCGCGCGGCGAGAAGATCGCCCACAAGGACATCAAAATGCGCACCTTCATCTCGCAGGAAAAAGGTCGCGACCAACTCGTTTCCCACGTTTACGACGTCACCTACGGCGTGATCAACCCGGGCGACAAACTCGTCGTCATCGACGATTCCATCGTCCGCGGCACCACGCTGAAAAAATCCATTCTCAAAATCCTCGCGCGCACCAACCCGTCGAAGATCGTCATCTGCTCCACCGCCCCGCAGATCCGCTACCCGGATTGCTACGGCATCGACATGTCCGAACTCGGGAAATTCATCGCCTTCCAGGCCGCCGTCGCCCTGCACCGCCGCAATGGCAACCAATCGCAACTCGATCAGATCTATCGCGACTGCGTCGAAGAACTCAAACGCCCCGCAGCCGAACGCCGCAACTGCGTCAAGGACGTCTATGCCGCATTCACCCCCGAGGAAATCTCCGCCGAGATCAGCCGCATGGTTTACCCCGAGGACATCGAATGGAACGGCGAGGTCGAAGTCATCTTCCTCGGCATCAGCGAACTCCACGCCTCGATCCGCGCGGGCTCCGGCGATTGGTATTTCACCGGCGACTACCCGACCCAAGGCGGATTCTCCATGGTCAACCTCGCCTACATCCGCTGGTTCGAAGGCATCGGCGGCCGCAGCTACGACCTGCCGCTGTGATTGCAACGAAACGCCAAGGCGCGGAGATCGCAGAGGATGACGCAGAGAATCATACCCCGAACCATCGGATGATGTTCCTCCAACATCTCACAACTTCAATGCACACAGCCTCCGCGAAAATCCTCCGCGCCCTCCGCGCCTCGGCGTTTTATTTTTGCATCATCCTCATCGCTGCAAGCCTCGCCGCCTGCACCCACACGATCTCACGCGACCAGGTGATGGCCACCGCCCACGCATACACCTAGGTGTGCTGGATGCCCGAGGAACGCCACGTCCGCCACGGCAAGGACGGCCACGGCCAATGGGTTCACACTCCCGACACCACCCTTGCACAACATAACGGCGACACTCGTGGATGGTGGCAACCCGGCGTGGAAGCCGTAAGCATGCCCTATATGTGGGGCGGTTTCGACACACCCGAGTCCTTCCAACGCAAGCTCCGGCGCGGCCACTTCGCCGGCGACGTCGGCACCGCCGAAAAAGTCCGCCTCCTCGAACGCGGCGTCAGCCGCCGCGCCACCGGCATCGATTGCTCCGGCTTCATCTCGCGCTCATGGGGCCTGCGCACCCACTACTCCACCCGCAGGCTCCACCTCGTCTCCCGTCGCCTCGACAGTTGGGACGCCCTCCGCCCCGGCGACATGCTCCTCACCCGCGGCCACGTCATGCTCTTCGCCGGTTGGTCCAAGCCCGGCAGCGAAATCGAAATCTACGAAGCCGGCCCCCTCCCCCAGTGGAAAGTCAGCCGATCAACATACCAGGTCCAGTCCCTGCTCGACGCCGGATACGCCCCGTGGCGCTACAAACACATCCGGGACTAGAATTTTCGAACGGCCAGGCTGATCGGAGCCGGGGCCAAGCTGATGTGAAACATCAATCCCAGCCATACACCTGCGCGGAACGCGACGGCGCGTAAACCCGGATTCGTCCGCCACCATCCACCGGTTGGTGCACCACGGCGGGATCGATGCGCCCATGGCCGCCGAATTTCGGCGCGTCGGTATCAATCAATAACCGGCGCGCATGACCACCGGGTGCCGTCACCTCGAAATCGGGATAGGAACCATCGACCGAGAAGTTGAACACAAACAACAGGTTCGCCCGCTCGAAACACAACAACTTGCGCTCGTGGTCGATCCACAGGCACTGCGCGGGCGGCGCTTCCAGCAGCTTTTGATCGCGTGCGAACTTCACCATCCCACCGTCGAAATCGGACAACCAGTGGTATTTGAGCTCCGGGTTTTTCATCAGCGACCACTGGCGGCGGCAATAGTGATACGACCAGTCATTCCCCTCACGCGGGAAATCCAGCCACTCGGGGTGGCCGAATTCATTGCCCATGAAGGTGAGCCAACCTTCGCCGCCAACGGCGAGCGTGATCAGCCGGATCATCTTGTGCAACGCGATGCCACGCTCGATCAGCGGATGTGGGTCCGCCTTGCCCATGTGCCAATACATGTCCTGATCCATCAGCCAGAACGCG
This sequence comes from Luteolibacter sp., assembly GCA_047921195.1. Taxonomy (GTDB): domain Bacteria; phylum Verrucomicrobiota; class Verrucomicrobiia; order Verrucomicrobiales; family Akkermansiaceae; genus Luteolibacter. Next base: position 16,031 of record JBLRWN010000040.1, read on the forward strand.
ATCGTCTTGTCGCCGACGAGTGCCTGATCGTGGCTCTCGGCATACGCGATGGTCGCCTCGCCGTAGCGCCGATTGCTCAGCACGCCCCAGAGTTCATCGAGATTCCATTCCTCGTCGCGGCTGTGTTTGAGCAGCTTGATCCAGTGGTCCGGGATGCCCATGGCAAGGCGGTGGCTGAATCCGACACCTCCATCATCTACCGGCCTGCACAGCCCGGGCATGCCGGACATGTCCTCCGCCACCAAAATCACCCCGGGCTTCAATTCCCTAGCAAGCGTGGTGGCCAGCTGGAGGTAAAGCACCGCATCGCCGTCGGCATCCGGCCCGAAGTAATCGTCGTAACTGCCAAACGCGCGGTTGCCCCGCGAGTGGTAGAGCATCGAGGTGACGCCGTCGAAACGGAACCCGTCGAAACGGAATTCCTCGAGCCAGTAGCGCACGTTGGATAGCAGGAACTGGCGCACTTCCGGGCGACCGTAATCAAAGCATTTCGAATCCCAATTCGGATGCTCACCGCGTTCGCCGGTGTGAAAATACAATCCGCCCGTACCATCGAAGTCGTTGAGCCCCTCGGCCATGTTTTTCACGGCATGCGAATGCACAATGTCGAGCAACACCGCGATGCCCATGCCATGCGCGGCATCAATGAGGTATTTCAAATCCTCCGGCGTGCCGAATCTCGAACATGGCGCGAAAAACGACGACACGTGATATCCGAACGATCCATAATACGGGTGCTCCTGCACCGCCATCAACTGCACCGTGTTGTATCCGAGACCGGCCACATGCGGCAGCACAACATCCGCGAATTCACGGTAGCCATGCACACGCGGCTCCTCACCCGCCATCCCGGTATGCGATTCGTAAATCACCGGCGCACCCAGCGTCGCGGGATCAAACTCGTGCCGCCAGACGTATGAATCGGGCGGATTCCAAATTTGCCCGGAGTAATCATGCGTCACCGGATCCTGCACCGCACGGCGGATGCACGCGGGAATCCGATCGCGACGAGAGCCATCGGCACCGTGGATGTGCAGCTTGACATGCTGGCCGTGGCAAAGCGCGTCACCATCCAGCACCAGCTCCCACACGCCGCTCGGCGTGGAAACCATCGGATGCGAATCACGATCCCACCCGTTGAAATCCCCGATCAACGAAACCGCGCGGGCACCAGGAGCCCATTCACGCACCACCCAGTGGTTTTCCTTTGCCTTGTGGTGGATCCCCGTCTGCTTGTGCCCAGTGGCATAGGCCGACAACGATCCACAGTAATGCTTGATGCCTGCAAGCGTGTCTTCAAAAACCCGCATCCGCGCAAGGATCGCCTCCGTCTGCGGCTCGAGCCACGGATCGTCCTGCACCAATTTGGGGGCTTCACTCATGAATGATGTTGTTCGGTCACGCGAAGCCCGGCCGCTTGTTCTGGATCAAGCACGATGCATTGCCATGGCAGACCATATGCGTTGAGGTCCGCCATGAAGCCGTCGGGATCCTGCTGCTCCATGTTCCAGACGCCGGGTTTCGCCCAGCCACCTTCGAGCATCTGTTTCGCCCCGATCATCGCCGGCACCCCGGTGGTGTAGGAAATCGCCTGCGAGCCGACTTCCGCGAAACACGCTTCGTGGTCGCAGATGTTGTAAACATAGATCGACTTGGCTTTGCCGTCCTTGATCCCGGTGATGACGTTGCCGATGCACGTCTTGCCTTTCGTCGTCTGCCCGAGATCGCCGGGATTCGGAAGCACCGCCTTGAGAAATTGCAGCGGGATGATTTCCACACCCTGGTATTGCACCGGGTCGATCCGCGTCATGCCGACGTTCTGCAGCACTTCGAGGTGCTTGAGGTAGTTTGGCGAAAACGACATCCAGAACCGCGCGCGGCGGATCGTCGGGATGTGCTTGACGATCGATTCCAGCTCCTCGTGATACATCCGGTAAATCTCATAGGTGCCGACGCCGTCCGGACAGGTGAACGATTGGTGGGCCGACATCGCCGGGGTTTCAACAAATTCACCATCCTCAAAGTGACGGCACGGCGCGGTGACCTCGCGGATGTTGATCTCGGGATTGAAGTTGGTGGCGAACGCGCGCCCGTGGTCGCCGCCATTGACGTCGATGATGTCGAGCGTGTGGATCTCGTCGAAATGGTGCTTGAGCGCCCATGCGGTGAAGACGTTGGTGACGCCGGGGTCGAAACCGGAACCAAGCAGCGCGCTGCGCCCTTCATCAAGAAAACGCTCGTGATACGCCCACTGCCACGAGTATTCGAATTTCGCCACATCGAGCGGCTCGTAGTTCGCCGTATCCAAATAATCCGCACCGGCCTCAAGGCATGCGTCCATGATGGTCAGATCCTGATACGGCAGCGCCACATTGATCACCAAACCCGCGCCGCAGGCACGGATGAGCGCGGCGGTCTGCCCGACGTTGTCGGCATCAACCTGCGCGGTTCCGATGTCGCGCCCGGTGCGCTCCTTCACGCTCTCGGCAATCGCCACGCACTTCGAAAAGGTGCGCGATGCAAGAGTGATTTCATGGAAGACGTCGGGAAGCATCGCACACTTGTGGGCAACCACGCTGCCGACTCCGCCGGCGCCAATGATGAGGACTTTGTTCATGGGAATGATTGGGTGATGGGTTGGCTCGAATATCAGGCTTCGATCTCGACAACGAGGTTAACTTCGACCGTGCAGTCGAGCGGCAGCGCGGCGACGCCCAGCGCCGTGCGCGAATGGCGCCCCTTGTCGCCGAAGATTTCAATCAACAACTCGGACGCGCCGTTGATGACCTGCGGGTGCCCGTAAAAATCAGCAGCGGAACTGACGAATCCGTTGAGCGTGACGATGCGCGCAACCTTGTCGAGCGAACCAGTCTCCGCCTTGATCACGGCGAGACGGTTCAAAACCGCGATACGGGCGGCCTCGACGGCCTGTTCCACCGAAACATCCGTCGGCACCTTGCCGAGGATCCTGCGCTCGCCGTCGATCGACAACCCTCCGGAAAGAAACAACAGGTTGCCAGTGCGCACGCAATTGACGTATGCGGCAAGCGGAGCGGGGACCTCAGGGAGTGTGAGACCAAGGGCAGTGATGCGGGATTCGATGGATTCGGACATGGTGGATTCGGGTGGGATTGTTAGAAATTTCCGGTAACGAGCGCAACGAGCCGGCGCCCTCCGTTGCTCAAGGTGGCGGAATGGCCCTCCCCGGTCACGAGGTCGCGGGTGACAAACCGATGAGGAATATCTCCCGACGGCCGGATCGCGGTGACGATGGGCGCGCTCGCTTGGCGGTCGCTCGGGGAAAAACCGACCGGCAGGCCGGTCGCCGTGAAATGGATCTCCCATGAGGCAGGATTCGTCACCCCGGGACGGCGGATCCACGGGTGGCGGGCGACAAACTCCGGCGTTTCCCCACCGGGCACCACAACCTTGAAATGCACCGGCTGGCTGGCGATGAACTCGCTGAACTTGATGTCCGGATTTTCCCGATGCGCCAGAAAGAACGCGGCAACGTCGGCACCCGCGATGTTCATGCCGTTGTAAATGCCATGATGGTTCGGACTCAAACCACCCGCACGATGCCACGCTTCATACCGGGTGTGCAGAACGAACCCGAGCTCCAGATGCAAATGCGCCCGGGTGCGGTTCAAACCCACGCCGGTGTATCCCATCCGACCCAATACCGACCCCGCCTTCACCTTGTCGCCCGGTTCACATGTGATTTCCGCAAGGTGCGCGTAAAGCGACACCACCGACGCCCCCTCCCACTCATGCTCGACGACGATGTATTTCCCGTAATTGCTGCGCCCCGCGATGTTGCTGGCATAAACAACGGTACCATCCGCAATGCTCATGATCAGGTCGAGCGGGTTGCCGGCGCGGTCGCGCTTGACCGGTGCGATGTCGATGCCCTCGTGAAAGCGCGTCATCACCACCTCTCCGCGGACGCGAATCGGCGTGCGGACGTATCCATATGCACCCCCTTCCCAAGGCTGGCTTTGCTCACCCTCGAAGTTGCGGTCCACATACATGTAAAAGCGCTCGGGCGTTGGCGAAAACAAATGACGGTTCTCGGTCGGCAACCGCAGGTCGAGCGGCGCAGCGGTGATCATCACTGGGGCAAGCAGGAAGAAAATGGAAGTGCGAAGCATGGATCGGGTGGTTCAAAGTTGCAGAGGGGAGGATTACCGGCGCTTCTTCTTGTCGTCTCCAATCCGCGGCACGGCTTGATCGTAAAGGCGGATCTCCGCTTCGGTGATGCCTTTCCAGATGACAATGAAGCCGTCGTCCACCTGCTGGTCGATCATCACCATGTCCACCGGGCGACCACTGGTCATCGCGAGAAGCATCCGCCCTTGATTGGCATTGCTGATGTTGGCGAGCCGGCGCGCGGCGGCTTTTTTCAATTGAAAAACAATCCCGTAGGTATTCGCCCCGTCATCACCGGGAAACGGCCGGAACGCCGCAATATCCTTGGCCGCTATTTCGGGCATGCGCCGGAAATAACGGGTCTTCCCGCCGGCCTCGATCGGAAAGACCATGTTCGGATTCTCCGCATGCTCGGTTTCGATGTGAAAGGACACGATCGCCTCCTCCCCGGCCTTGCCACCCGACTGCGCGGATGTGGAAACCATCCATGTCACCAACGCGGGGATCACGATGCGGCGGAGTGAATGGCAAATGTGCATGCCGGATTTGAATCAAATCACGCCCGTTCACAAAGCAAAATCGATTTCCATGGCCCAAGCTCGCCATAAATCCATAGCGCCCGGATTTTTTAGCGAAAAGACAATTTCCGACTTGCCAGAGTCCGGATCTCTGGTAAATCACCCGCCCCGCGGGGAATTGCGCGCCATCCGGCGTGCCCGCGCATCTACGTGAAATCATCCATACCATGGCACGCATCCTAGGCATCGAAATCCCCAACGAGAAACGCATCGAAGCGTCTCTCCCCTACATGTTCGGCATCGGTCGGTCGACCGCCGCCAAAGTTCTCGAGCACGCGGGCATCGACCCGAATATCCGCACGGGGCAATTGAGCGAAGATCAGCTTGTGCGCATCGCCCAGGTGATCCAGACCGAACAGGTCCTCGTCGAAGGCGATCTCCGCCGCGAACGTCAGGCCCAGATGAAGCGCCTCACTTCAATCAACTGCTATCGTGGCATCCGCCACAAACGCGGCCTCCCTGTAAACGGCCAACGCACCCGCACCAACGCCCGCACCCGCAAGGGCAAGCGCAAGACGGTCGGCGTCAAAAAGTAATCCCTTTCCTCATCAGTATCCATGTCCGACGAAGCCAATCAAGACGCCGCAGTGGCAGCAGAGCCAATCGCTCCCGAAACCACTGCCCCCGCAGCCGTTGCAGAAGCCCCGGCCGCCGAAGCCCCCGCAGCTGAAGCGCCCAAGAAAGAAGTCAAAAAGGACATCTTCGCCGAAATCGGCGGTGGTGAGCCCGAGATCAAAATCCACAAGGCCAAAGGTTCCAAAAATATCAGCCGCGGCATCGTTCACGTTACCGCCACCTTCAACAACACCATCGTCAGCGTCACCGATGCCAAGGGCAATGCCATCGGCTGGTCGAGCGCCGGCAAGATGGGCTTCAAGGGATCGCGCAAAAGCACCGCATACGCCGCACAGGTCGTTTCTCAAGACGCCTGCCGCCAAGCCATGGGCCACGGCCTCAAGGAAGTCGACGTCCGCGTGAAAGGCCCGGGCTCCGGTCGCGAATCCGCCGTGCGCGCCGTCCAAGGCCTCGGATTGGACATCCTTTCCATCAACGACGTGACTCCCATCCCGCACAACGGCTGCCGCCCGAAAAAAGCACGCCGCGTCTGATCCACCCCATTCAACTCCCTTTTAACCGAACGATATCATGGCACGTTACACCGGCCCCCGCACCAAACTCAGCCGCCGCTTCGGCGTCGCGCTTTTCGGCTCCTCCAAGGCATTCGAACGCCGCAACTTCCCGCCCGGCCAGCACGGCGTCCGCGCAGGCCGCAAGAAGAAGTCCGAATATGCCGTCGCCCTTGGCGAAAAGCAGAAACTCCGCTTCCAATACGGCATCCTGGAAAAACAATTCCGCGCCTACTATCAGGAAGCCGCACGCCGCCGCGGCGTGACCGGTGAGACAATGCTCCAGCTCCTCGAGACCCGTCTCGACAACGTCTGCTACCGCGCAGGATTCGGCAACAGCCGTCAAGCCGCACGCCAGCTTGTCAACCATGGCCACGTCTCCGTCAACGGTCATAAAGTCGACATCCCGAGCTTCCAAACCAAGCCCGGCGACGTCATCAAGGTTTCGGAAAAACCCTCCTCCAAACAACTTGCCGCACGCATGCTCGACCTCACGCAGGCCATGCCGCAAGTCGATTGGATCGACGTTGATCGCGATGCGATGCAAGCAACCGTCACCCGCGTGCCAGAACGCTCCGATATCGACCCAATCGTCAACGAACAGCTCATCGTCGAGCTCTACTCGCGCTGATCGTTCCCACACCCTCCCCAAAGCCGCCCGACCTCACGGTCCGGCGGCTTTTTTGCATCCGCGCTGTTTCCAGCTAATCCGCTGGCAGACGGGATCCTTTCGTGTTAGGGTTCATCCGCATGAAGGATGATGACATGGTCCGCACCAAGCGTGTGCGCTTCGGGCTCACCCCCGGCGTGCTGACATTGCTGATCCTCGCCTTGGGATGCGTGATGGTCCTTAAACCGTTTTTCAGCGCCCTAATGTGGGCGATCATCCTGGCCTACACGCTTTATCCCCTGCAACGCAGGTTCACCCGCTGGTTCCGCGGCTCACCCACCGTGGCAGCCTGCTTTGTTTCACTCACCATCGGTGTTCTCATCGCCGGGCCGATCGTCCTCGTCGGTATGAGTATCGCTGAGGATGGCCGCCAACTCGCCAAAGCGACACGCACCTGGTTTATGGAAGCTCCTGAGCAGGCGCCACCTTGGGTCGAAGCGCTACCGATCCTCGGCGAAGACGTCGCAGAAGTCTGGTCCGCAGTGACAGCCGATCGCGACCGCTGGATCGGCTACCTCGATCGCGCCGTCACCGAGCGAGGGCCCGTGAATTTGGACACACTCCTTGAAACACCCGTCGAGGATGACGCCGAAGCCACCATCGATTCGCCCCGCCTCGTCACCTTGATCGGCGACTTTCTTTCATGGGCCAGGCGGGCATTGGTCAAAGCCGGGCTCGCCGTCGGCGCGGGCTTCACCCAAGTGGTGATGAGCGCGTTTCTCACATTCTTCCTGCTGCGCGACGCCCCGCTACTCGCCGAGCGCCTCGGCATCATCGCGGAGCGGCTTGGTGGCGAACGAGGACGCCACTTGCTGAAAGTGGCCGGCAGCACCGTCAACGGAGTAATTTACGGCATCCTTGGCACCGCGCTGGTGCAGGCGGTCGTCGCGGGCATCGGCTTCGCCATTGCAGGCGTTCCGGGTGCGGTCCTGCTCGGCGTGCTCACCTTCTTCTTCGCGGTGATTCCTTTCGGCCCGCCGGTCATCTGGATTCCTGCAGCCCTCTGGCTCTTCGCACAAGGCTCTCCCGGCTGGGGAATATTCATCCTCCTCTGGGGTGGGCTCGGCATCAGCAGCGTCGATAACATCATCCGCCCCTTGATTATCAGCCAAGGCACCAGCATGCCCTTTGTCCTGGTTTTTTGCGGACTCATCGGTGGCGCACTCACCTTCGGCCTCGTCGGTATTTTCCTCGGCCCGGTCCTGCTTGCGGTCGGCTTCCGCCTGATCGACGAATGGTCAACCCGCGAATCACCGCTGGCCGCCGATCCATTGCCGCCGCCAGAATCCTCCTGAATGCTTGCGTCCCATCCCCCTGCATCACATCGATTTCATCAACTCAAGCTTGATTCCCCCCAACAATTGAACTTACATTCCCACATCCACGCGTAGCTTGGGATGCAGATGGGGAATGGATTCATAAAAATTCAGAATTCCAAATCATCTTGGCACGCAGACTGCTTTACAATCATTACCCATCCGCCGAACCATGAAAAAAATCGAAGCGATCATCAAACCATTCAAGTTGGAAGAAGTCAAAGAAGCTCTCGCCGAAGTCGGTGTGCAAGGCATGACGGTTACCGAAGTCAAAGGCTTCGGTCGCCAGAAAGGCCACACCGAAATCTACCGCGGCTCGGAATACACCGTTGATTTCCTCCCCAAAGTGAAAATCGAAATCGTCGTCGACGATGCCCAATCCGAATCCGTTGCCGGCGCCATCGTCAAGAGCGCCAACACCGGAAAAATCGGTGACGGCAAGGTCTTCATCTCTTCCGTCGAAGAGGCGATCCGCATCCGCACCGGCGAGACCGGCAATTCCGCCGTCGCCGTCAACTAATTCACAGCCACACCAGGCCGTTTTCCCATGCCGATGTTCCGTGATCCGGAACATCGGCTTTTTTATGGGCCGACTGCGAATCGCACGAAAGGGAATCCGCACTTGCAGCGTATCAATCCACCGAATCATCACCGACAGACGCCACAATCTTCAACTCACCAACGATCCCATGCACTTCAGCCGAACCACCACCGCATGCTTTGCGGCCATTGCGCTATCCATCCCCATGCTGCATGCGGATGACGAGGGTTTTTACGACCTCTTCAACGGCAAGGACCTTACCGGTTGGAAAGGTGGCGACGCCATGGTCGAAGACGGCGCGTTGATCTCGCGCGACGGCCATACGATGACGGAAGCGACATATTCGAGCTACGAGCTGGATTTCGAGTTTCGCCTCCCGGCCGGAGGCAATAATGGCATTGGCATCCACTACCCCGGCGAAGGCGATGGCGCTTATACCGGAATGGAAATCCAAATCCTCGACGACACCGCTCCCAAATACTCCGAGCTCAAGGATTACCAATATCATGGCTCGCTCTACGTTTTGGCCCCGGCCAAACGTGCTTCGCTCAAGCCGGTCGGCGAGTGGAACCATCAGCGAATTTCCGTGATGGGCCCCGACATCAAGGTCGAAGTGAATGGGGAGACCACACTCCGCGCCAATCTCGATGAGCTGAACAAAACACACCCAAAACACGAGGGAGCAAAGCGTCGTGCCGGCCACATCGCCTTGCTTGGGCATCGATCCCCGGTTGCCTACCGCAACATCCGAATCCGCGAACTCCCACCCGCCGCAAATATCAATAACGTCCGCGCCCAGGGATTCCAGCCACTCTTCAACGGCACATCCCTCGAAGGCTGGAAGCACCACGAGGGCATCACCAACTGGCACGTCAAAAATGGCATCCTCAAACACACCGGCAAATCCAGCGAAACCCTCCATCTTTGGTCGGAACAAGAATACGGCGACTTCACGCTGGTCTTCGATTGGCGATGGAGCGGACGCGGCGAAATGAAAATGCAGCCCCAGGTCCTGCCGGATGGGACCCACGGTGAGCGTGTCGAAGTCGAGGAGCTCGACAGCGGCGTATTCCTCCGTGGCAACGTCAAAAGCCAGGTCAACCTCTGGAACTGGACGGTCGGCTCCGGGGAAGTCTGGGGCTACCGCACCGATAAAAATACCCCACCGGAAATCCGCGCCGCCGTCACCCCCCGCCTCAAGGCCGACCGCCCGCTTGGTGAATGGAACCGGATGACGATCCAAATGAAAGGCGATGTCCTGAATGTTGTCCTCAACGGCAAGCAAGTCATTGAAAACGCCCAACTCCCAGGTGTTCCCGAAAAAGGCCCGATTGCCCTCCAGCATCATGGACAGGCAATCGATTTCGCCAACATCTGGATCAAGCAGGAATAAGAAAATCATCCAGACCACCGCCAAACAGAAGGTCTTCTCCTTGCTTGCAAACAGGATCCGACACGGCATCTGGTTCGCGCCCAGAAACGGTGCATTTTTTCCGCCCGCATATATCTTGAAACTTCCTTGAATTGCCGGGGTTCCACTGCATCGTTCATCTAATCAGACCTATGAAAACCACCTGGATCCTTTCCGCAACCGCACTCACCGTCGGAGCCGTTGGCGGATTCATCACCGGCAAAAGCACCAACGAAAACGCCGAAGCCGCCAATGCGGATGCCATCTCCGCCATGCAGACACGCGCGACGGCCGGCAATCGCAATTCATCTGCGGAAAACTCGACCCGCAAGAGCAGCAGAGCCACCAGTGTGGAAGACATCTACCGCGCTCCCGGCAATCTCAGCCGCCTCGAAAACCTGATGCGCTTCTATGGAGGCCTGAGCGCCGAACAACTCCGCGAGGAAGCGCTCAAGCTCGACGATCTGCCACTCAATGAACGCATGCCTGCTTCCTTCCTTCTGTTTGCCCGCTGGGCAGAGATGGATCCATACGGGGCCATGGAGCACAGCAACTCGATGGGCATGGGAGCGGCGTTTGTGCGTCCCACCATCCTGCAAAGCTGGGCAAGCGTCGATCCGGAGAACGCCGCACGCTACTACACCGCAAACCCCGGACAATTCGCCCTCATGAACATGGGCCGCATGATGGGTGGCGGCCAAGGCGCGGCCGACATCATCGCCACCGAATGGGCACGCCAGGACGCCCAAGGCGCACTGGCTTGGGCCAACACCCTGTCGCAAGGCAAATCCTCCGCCCTCGCCGCCGTGCTCGGCGAAGTCGCCAAGTCGGATCCCCAAAAAGCCGCGCAAATGCTCGACCAACTCGCACCCGATGACCGCGCCGGCGCATACGCCTCCATCGCCGGGAAATATGGCGCTCAGGATTTCGGTGCAGCCGAGGCATGGATCCGCACATTGCCCCAGGACCAGCAAACGGATGCATATGCCGCAGCCATCGAAGGCCTCGCGTCGAAATCCCCAACCGAAGCGCTCGCACAAATCAACCGCATGCCGAATGGCGACGCAAAAAACCAGCTCATCCCCTCCATCGTCGGCCCGCTGGCCCGCACTGACCCACAAGCCGCAGCCGCATTGATCAACACACAGAGCGACGCCGACGTCAAACGCGACAGCATGCGCGAGTTGATGCCCGCATGGACGGCACAAGATCCAACCGCGGCACTCGCATTCGCAAAAACCCAGCAACCGGGCCCGGTTTATGATCGCGCGATCACAAGCTACATCACCAGCAACAACTCGGGGAACCCTGCGGAAATGATGCGCCTTGCAGAAACCATCGACAACGAACGCGAACGTGGATGGGCCGCCGGATACACCGCCCAGCGCTGGATGCAAAGCGATCCCGACGGCGCGCGCTCCTACATCGGCCAATCCGAGTTGATTCCCGAAGGCATGCGCGAACGCATCCTCGACGGCCGCCCAATGTGGGGCGGCGGCCGCGGCCGTGGCCGGTGAGTGCCCTCCGCATACCCATCCTCGTCGGCGAGGCCGTCGCCGCTCGCGGTCGCATCGGAACTTGCGCTCGGCACATGATGCCCCGAGCATCGCCGCCATGGAACTGGAGACAACGTCCCTTTCACAACGCCTGCGCCACGCCACACTGATGGCCCGCGAGCGTGTCTATCGCTTCGGCACATCCACCCCTCTCGAAAAACTCGCCCTGCCCGGCGATGGCCCCGAAATCTGGATCAAACGTGAGGACCTCTCCCCAGTGAAGGCCTACAAGTGGCGCGGAGCCGCCAATCGCATGGCCATGCTCGGCCCCGGCGAGTCCGCTCGCGGCGTGGTCACCGCATCCGCCGGAAATCACGCCCAGGGCGTCGCCCTCGCCGCAAGCCACCTCGGCATCAAAGCACGCATCTACATGCCCACACCCACGCCGCGCGTGAAGCAGGCCGCCGTGCTCCACCACGGTGGCGACCTCGTCGAAATCCGGCTCGCCGGAGACACCTACGACGACGCGGTGCATGCCGCCCATGCCGATGTTGAAAAAAGCGGTGCCGTTTACATCCATGCATACGACGACCTCGATGTGATGGCCGGTCAGGCCACGCTTGCCGACGAAGTGATTCTATCAGGCAAAGGACCGTTCGACGCGGCGTTCCTGCAAATCGGCGGCGGCGGAATGGCTGCGGGCGTTGCGAACTGGCTACGCCTCCATTGGCCGGATATCGAGATCATCGGCGTCGAAGCCGAAGGCCAGGCGGCCATGAAGGCTGCGCTCGATGCCGGAAAACGCGTCGCCCTCGATCAGGTCGATCTGTTTTGCGACGGCACCGCCGTGCGCCAGATCGGCATACTGCCCTACGAAATCCTGCGCGAAATCCTCACCCGCGTCGAAGTGGTGGAAAACTCCGCCGTGAGCCGCGCGATCCGCACGCTCTGGGAAACCCACCGCTGCATCGCCGAACCATCCGGCGCGCTCGGCCTTGCCGCCATCCTCCAAAACCCCGATCGATACCGCGGCAAGCGCGTGCTCGCCATCCAGTGCGGCGCAAACGTCGATTTCCTCCAACTCGGCATTATTGCGCAATCCCTCGACGCTGGCGGGCGATCCAGCCGCACCCTCCGAGTCTGCATCCCCGAACGCGCTGGCACCATGCTGCGATTGTTAGACGAAGGGTTTGCGGGCACCAACATTGCCGACTTCCAATACGGAAAAAGCGACGAAAAAAACGCCTGGCCGGCCTTCACCATCACCGCCGACGACCCGGCCGTGCTCGACGCGGTCCCCGCCCGCCTGAACGCCGCCGGATACCTATGGGATGACCTCACAGGCGCGCCGGACATCCGTTTTCGCGCGATTCCGTTACGCCGTGACCTGCTTTGCAATCCGCTCTTCCTGCGTCTCGATTTCTACGAACGCGCCGGAGCCCTCCGCGATTTCCTCACCGCCCGTCTCGGAGGCAATGCCAGCCTTTGCTACTTCAACTACCGCCAATCCGGCGAGCGCATCGGGCGCGCGCTCATCGGCATCGAATTCCCCTCTCCTTACGAGCGCGACGCCTTCCTGCTCGCCCTGCCTCCCCACGGCGAAGGATACCGGCTCTGCGAACCCGTCGACACCCGGACCACCGCACGTCTGGCAGGAATCCACAGCGAAGGCAGCTAGAATTGCCGCGCCTCAACGGCCGATTTCTTTTCGCAATTCAACACGGAGATCATGCACCGCCCGGGTGTCTGACACGGAGTTGACCATGAACGCATACGTCATCCGGCGCCCGTCGGCCTTGGTGATGGTGCCGACGCTCGTCATCACTCCCGACATCCAACCCGGCTTCGAGCGCACAAGCCCCTCCTGATAAACCGGCAGACTCTCGAAAAACGCGCCACCGTAAGGAGCCTCCAGCGCGGCATGCATCACCCTTGCGAGGTCCACCGCGCGAATCGTGTTCGCACGCGCCAGCCCACTGCCGTCCAACATGCGCAGCGCCGAAAAATCCACCCCCTCGCCACGCCAATGATCGCGCACCACCGCCGCCGGATTTCCGCCGCGGGCAAGGGCCAGAAAAACGCACTGGGCCTCCAGATTGTCACTGGTGCGGTGGATGCTGCGGACGATTTCCATCAGCGGCGCGGAAGCCGATTCCACCAGCACCTCTGTCGCAACCACGCTTGAGCGGACCCGCCCGCTGATCTCGACACCGCGTGCCAGCAGCGCCTGCATTACGATGACGGCCGCGGTTTCCGGAGGATTCGGAATCGCCGCACGCACGGAAAAATCCGCAACCCCCACAGGCACCGTGCCACGCAGCGTTACCCGGCGGCCGTAAGGTTCGGAATACACCACCACACCATCGCCACTGTCGCTCGGGCCGGTGGTCACGTGGTTGATCCATTCCATGTCCGAAAAATCCAAAGCGGTCGCTGAAATTTCCGCAATATCCCCGACTGCCGCACCGGGGCGGATCTTCACGACAAACCGGTTGTGATCCACGTTCAGCCCATAAGCCCCCGCGCCGTAAGCATTGCCTACGTCGCCCCAATTCCAGTGATCGCTCACCGGATGCTCGGGAAATACCGTGACATCCACTCGCACTTGCCCGTCGATCCTGCGAACGCCACTCACCACCAACTCGTCCACCATCGCCTTCAGGCGATCCGCAGACAGTGTCGGGTCCCCCCCACCCACAATCACCAAATCCCCATCCAAAACCGGACCCGCTGCCGACGCGGATGCGAACTTCGTCACAAACCGGAAATCCGGGCCCAACACCGAAAGCGCCGCACCCGTCGTCAACACCTTGAGCGCAGACGCAGGAATCATCGCCGTGTGCGCCAGTGGCGAGGCAAACCAGATCCCGCCATCCTCATCGAGAACCACCAAGGACAAGGCGACGCCATCAAGTTTCGGATCCTGCAAAGCGGTCGTCAGCAGATTGGCGACCTCATGCGCACCGCGATCCACAACCGTCACATGGCTTTCCAGCAGTGGGATCGGTTTGAAATCCATGGTGAAAAAAGCGCCCAGGAACACACCTAGAGCAAAAACGACGATTCCCATCAGCAACGTCGCTGCCTTCGCTAATCCCGATGCGATTCCACGATTCATCTGCGCAGATAGTGATCAAGCCCCCTTCAACTTCCCAGCCGAAACCACTCGACCGCCGCGCATCCACGCATCCACCGCGTAAAGCACCACCGCAGCCCAAATCAACCCGAACGATGCCAACCGAAGCCCTCCCATCGGCTCTCCATAAAGCAACCAGCCAATCAAAAACTGCAAAGTCGGCCCGATGAATTGCAGAATCCCCAAGGTCGAAAGCCGGATGCTTCGCGCAGCGTGACCAAAACACCAGAGCGGAGCAACCGTGGCCGCACCGGCCGCCGCAACCAGCCACAAGTGCGACCAGGAACCACCAAAAGCATCCACCGGAGATTTCACCTGAAGAAAAAGCAGCGCGACGGCCACCGGAGCAAGCAACGTCGTCTCCATCGTCAATCCTGTTAGTGCACCGGCAGATGCACGTTTCCGCACCACGCCATAAAGCGAGAAGGTGACCGCCAGCACAACCGCCACCCACGGGAATCCCTCGACCGCGGGCACCTGCATCGCCACGCCACCCATCGCCAGGGCGATCGCCGCGTATTGGGTGCGGTTGTAACGCTCGCCGAACCACCACATGCCGAACAGGATGTTGAAAAACGGATTCAGATAATAGCCGAGCGCTCCCTCGATGATGCGGTCGTTGAGCGTCGCCCAGACATACAACAACCAGTTGGTGCCCAACAAAAGCGCGGCCGCCAGATTCCACAGCGCGTCCCTGCGGTTCGCCAACCCCGCCACCACCTCGCGACCCCGCCTCCGCCACAGGATGATGATCCACAATAACAACAACGCCCACAACGTGCGCTGTGATACGATCACCAAAGGCGGCAGAAAATCGAGCGCCTTCCAGAACAACGGCAGCAAACCCCACAACCCGAAGGCCGTGACCGCCGCCAATACCCCTCCTCTCTCCTTGCTCACCCACGCCCAATGCCATGGGCTCCGTCACCCGTCGAGCGCAATGAGACGACCATCACTTTCAATATCCACATCGCCCCGGCTCTAAAATCATTCCAAGGCTTCCCATCGACTGGCTCGTTTGGTTTCCTTGTGCCCAGATGATCCCATCCGAAAACACAGCCCCGTTTTACGACGGCCACATCCATCTCGTCGGCAATGGTGCGGCTGGCTCGGGGTGTTGGATGCGGCTGGGTGGCTGGCACCGGATGATGGGCGAAATGATGCGCCGCATGATGGGAATGCCAGTGGCGGTGACGGATCCGGAATTTGATGAAATCTACATCACCAAGCTCGCTGCCTGGGTGCGGGAATCGAGCCTCGACCGCGCCCTGCTGCTGGCGCAAGACGAGGTCTATCACCCGGATGGATCGCGCCGCGATTTCGGCGCGTTTCACGTGCCGAACGACTATCTCTTCGAGATTTGCAAACGGCACCCTGAATTTGTTCCCGCCGCCTCGATCCACCCGGCGCGACGCGATGCGATCGATGAACTGAACCGCTGCCTAGATCTCGGCGCAAGAGCTCTCAAGCTTCTGCCAAACTGCCATGATGTCGATTGTTCGGACCCGCGATTCGATCCATTCTGGGAACGCATGGCGGATGCGGGCCTGCCATTGCTGGCACACACCGGCGGGGAAATGACGGTCCCAGTCGCCAATCACGCATACGAAAATCCGGAAGTGCTGCGCCGCCCGCTCGAAATCGGAGTCAAGGTGATCGCCGCCCACTGCGCGAGCGGCAGCGGGTTTTTTAGCCGCGATTACTTCGACGGCTTGGTTTCCATGATGCGCCAGTTCCCCAACTTGTATGCCGACAGCAGCGCACTCAACACCCCCTTCCGCAGCAAGGCACTTGGACGCGTGCTGGAATCCAATATCGCGGACCGGGTAATGCACGGCAGCGATTACCCAGTACCTGTCGGGGCTTGGTATGCATGGTTGCGCGGTCGAATCGATCAAACAGCACGGCGCGAGGCATCCGCCGAAGCCAACCCAATCCAGCGCGACTACCTGCTCAAACGCGCCGCCGGCTTCGATGACGGCCATTTCACCCGGCTCGGCGTCGTGCTCCGGCGCGTTTGATGGTTGAAAGGAGAATCGACGCCGAAATTCACATCAATCCCCCCAATAATCATTGTTATTTCAATGATTGGTAGATCAGGCCCTGCAATCCAGAGCGAAATGAAAGACCGTTGGAGTTTCACCATCCCACTGGAAATCCTGCAACATTACCGCATACCGCGCCGATGTTCCGATTTCCCGGACGAACGATTTTGACAAACCGCGCCCGAATCATACCCTCCGCGCGACTTCGACAACCCATTCGCCGGATTTCCGGCATCATTTCCACACCATGAACACCCTGCGCACATTCACCACCGGCACCGGCACTGAGGGCAAACTTTACTCGCTCCCCGCCCTCTCGGAACAAGGATTTCCCAACATCAACCGCCTGCCGGTCTCAATCCGCATCGTTCTAGAGTCGCTCCTGCGCAACAACGACGGCCTCAAGGTGACCGATGCCGACGTGAAAAACCTCGCCGCCTACAGCGCGAAATCGCCCGGTGATTATGAAATCCCCTTCGTCGTCGCCCGCATCGTCTTGCAGGACTTCACCGGCGTGCCGCTCCTCGTCGACCTTGCCGCGATGCGCTCCGCCGTCGATGGCATGGGCAAGGATGCGAAAATCATCGAGCCCCTCGTGCCCGTCGATCTCGTCGTCGACCACTCGGTGCAGGTCGATTTCTCCGGCACCGGCGACGCACTCAACCGCAACCTCGACCTCGAATTCACCCGCAACCGCGAACGCTACGAGTTCCTCAAGTGGGGAGAACAGGCGTTCGATACCTTCAAGGTAGTCCCTCCCGGCATCGGCATCGTCCACCAGGTGAACCTCGAATACCTCGCGAAATGCGTGCTCGAAAAAGACGGGGTGTTCTACCCCGACACCCTCGTCGGAACCGACTCGCACACCACCATGATCAACGGCCTCGGCGTCGTCGGTTGGGGCGTGGGAGG
>JBLRWN010000041.1:0-31058 GCA_047921195.1 Luteolibacter sp.
CGAAGCTCCACCTCCGCCTCCTTGAGCATCGCCAGATAGATGGTTTCTGCCACGCCGGATTCGAATTCGTAGGCCGGCCGGTTGTCGGGGCGGCCGTAATGATTGCCGAGGCGGCGGTAAAATTCATCCGCGAAGCCGCCGAGTGTCCATGGCAGCATGTGTTCTGTTTCGGCGGTGTTCACGCCGCTGGTGCTCATGCCGCCGACGTGGCGGGTCGGCTCGATGAGCAGGACCTTCGCGCCTTCCCGCGCCGCCATCACCGAGGCCGCGATGCCGCCGGGTGTGCCGCCATAGACGACGACGTCATGCGCGGGTGCGGCACCGAGGGCACAGGTCATTAAATGGCAGAGGATCAAGAGTCGCGTCGCGGAAGTGAGAGAGGGGCATCCTCCAGAGTAATCGATTTTTTCTGGATATCGAGGCATTCAGCCAGCGTAGAGGGTATTCGAAAAAGCACCAGTCTTTCCAGTCAACCTTTTCCCTAGCTGGATGACCCTGGCTCCGGGACGACGTTGGCTTTTGGCGGATTGAGGAGGGAATCCCTTTGGGATGGCGGAGGATTCGTGAAAATCACGTTCTCCCATTCGGGCTCGCGCATCGGGCCGGTGCCGCGGAACTGAAACAAGCCGTAAAAGGGCCTCAAGGGCAGGGTGATCAGACCTAACAGGCCACGCGCGTTGACGCGCATCGTCATATCCACCGTTTCATCGTTGAGGTCGATTGCGCCGTCGCCGGTGATGGTGAGACTGGTGGTGGTGGTGCGGAAATCATTCGAACGGATCACGCCATCCTGGATTTCGAAGGTGAGGAACGCGTCCTTAGCTCGCTCATAGCCGGTCCGGCGGTCATTTACGACGGCGGCGATCATTGGCGAGAGCGGGCCGAGCATCGGCACGGCGAAAAGGTGTGCGTTTTCGAAACCGACGTGACCGTTCCCTTTCAAGGTGGCGGTACTTCCGCCGGATTGCGAAAACTCGATTCTTCCGGTGGTCGTGCCGCCGCCCTGCATGGTCACCCCATAAGCCCCAGCAAGTGAATGAAGATCAAGGCGCGTCCATGCGATTTCGGCGGACAAGCGCTTGCCCGTATGAGCGAAGGAGGCACTAACCGGGCCATTGAAAGCCATGAGATCCAGCCCGTTGACTTCCACGCGTTCGCCGCGGAGCAGAACGTTTCCTTGCGCGCGGGAGAACGTGAGGCTCCGCCCGAGTACTTCGGTGGCGGCGGGTGAGGATGTCTCGAAACGGATGTCGAGGCGGGTGCGACCGGCGGGGGTAATGTCGACCACCCCAGAGCTTTGAATCCGTGGCGGGCGGTGGAATTGGTATGCTTCCATCGTCTTCGCGAGATCGTTGTTGAACAAGGCAAGCACCGGAGGCACCCAGAATTCACCGCGCACGTCGCTGATTTCAAGCATGCGGTCCTTGTGAATGTAACGGATTGCGCCAACGCTAGCGCGGGTCTCTGCAGGTCCGTCATGAGCCAGCCGTTGCCGGTAATTGGAGGTGTCGAGAATCAGGTCTCCATCGTGAAAATCGAGTTCGTGATGGCTGAGCGAAAAGCTCGATCTGGCGGAAGCGACAGGCACGCCGTTGTATGCGATCCGCTCGACTTTCCCATGGCCGTGGTATGCCCAGGAATAACGGTCCCGCGCATCAAAGCCTCCTTCCAACGCGATGTGGAATTTGGATTGCCCGCCGACGGTGAATGAATCGATCACCTGCTCAAGCGGTTGGCCCATGAAGAACGGCTTGTAGACGGGCGCGGGAAGCGTGGTTTCCATCGCGATCCGGACGAGCGGCCACTGGATGAACGCCTTGCCCCAGGCCGCGCCATCCGGACGTTCGACCCGGGTATCGCGGAAAAAGAACTCGTTGCCGCGCATGGAGAATGCGGATTGCACCCGGTCGAAGACGACGCCGCGAAGCATGATCGATTCAAAGGTGAAATTCCCGGTGGCCTGAATCTCAGGGATGCTCCCATCGGCCGGCATTTGAAATTTACCCGCCGCCTTGATCGTCTGCCCGCCGCCGACAAGAAGCGCATCGGGTGTCTGAAAGCCAAACCAGGAACGGGCGAGCGTCGTTAAATCCAGTGTGCATTCACCATCGAATCTTCCGGCTCGGTTTTTGAGGTCGTAATCGGCATGCGCCCGAAGCGTGCCGCGGGTATCGCGAAGTCGGATGTCGTTGAGCACCAACAGCGAACCAAGCAACTCACCCGAAATGGAGATGTCCTCAACTTCGTGGTTATTGAGCGCCATAACGGGCGCTTGGAAGGTGAAGGACGAGGAAAGGGCTCCCATGTCAGAAAGGTCGCCATGAATGCGGATCTCGACTTTCGGGCGCTGGTCGGCGGGATGGCTCCAGCGCTCGATTTCACGGGAAATCACCGCGATGAATTCCCGGCGTTTGCCACGTTGCTCGGTGTCTTCTCGCGGCAGCCCGCCAGTGCCGCTGCTGCGATATCCGAGCAAGCGGGCGTTTACGGTGACGTCGATCGTGCCAACTCGGCCCCGAGCGTTGCGAATTTCGAGGACCCGTCCACCGGGCATGAGCAGTTGGCCGTTTACAGATGTCAGCTTGAGCGTCTCGGAATCCGGATCTCCGGTGTCGGCCGGAATGGTGACGTCGGCGTTGGCGAGCTGCATTTTATTCAGGCGCAAATCGCCACGCGCGAGCTTGGTTTTATCGAAGTCGAGCAGGATGCGCCCGATTCTCGACAGCTCGGTTTCGAGCTCCGGCTCAGCGAAAATGCGGACATCCCGTGCGGCAATCCCCTGAAGCGGCAGATATTGGAGTGCTCCGATTTGCAGGTGGATGCCTTGATTGGAGAGTTCGCGTTCGACCAACGCCCGCCAGGAATCCGGCAATCCGGTCCGGTTCACCTGCCATAAGGCGATCGGTGCCGCTACTGCGGCCAGCAGCACCACCAGGAAAAAGGCGGAACGCAGGTTTTGCCGGATGTGGAAGCGCAGCATCATCGTCGATCGACAAGCATAGGTGCCATCGCCGGCGGGTGCAATGCCCGGATTTGGAGGTTGAGCAAATCCCCGCCCAACGTGGAACATCGGAAATTCCAATGAGGAACAGGATTCCGGCTTGACCGAAACGCTGCAAATCGTGAGTTTTGCCGTCCGCTCGAACGTGAAAAGTGCGGTGCCATCAATGTCGTCGAAATGGCGGGCGGATTGGCATCGCATGGCCTGCCGTCAGTCAGCCTTTCCACCGTCGGACCCGCCGAGCGAATTGCGCACCATTTTCATATCAACATCATGTTTAAAAAACTTTTTGGCAACCTGTTCTCCAACGACATCGGAATCGATCTCGGGACCGCCAACACCCTGATCAACGTCAAGGACCACGGCATTGTCTTGCGTGAACCGTCCGTCGTGGCGGTGAAGGCCGGCACCAATGAGGTGCTCGCCGTCGGCGACGACGCGAAGCGCATGCTTGGCAGAACCCCCGGCAACATCGTTGCGATCCGCCCTCTCAAGGATGGGGTGATTGCCGATTTCGAAGTGACGGAGGCGATGCTCCGCCACTTCATTCGCAAGGTGAATAAAAACCGCCGCAACAACCCGCGGGTCCTCATCGCCATCCCATCCGGCATCACGGAGGTGGAACGGCGTGCCGTGCGCGAATCCGCAGAACAGGCTGGCGCGCGTGAGGTTTACCTGATTGAGGAACCCATGGCCGCTGCGATCGGCGTCGGACTGCCAGTCCAAGAAGCATCCGGTAACATGATCGTCGATATCGGCGGGGGAACCACAGAGGTCGCATTGATCTCGCTTTCCGGCATCGTTTATGCCCGGAGCGTGCGCACGGCCGGCGACGAGCTCGACGAGTCGATCACCCAATACATGAAGCGCGCCTACAACCTCATGATCGGCGAGCGCACGGCCGAAGACATCAAGGTGCGCCTCGGCTCGGCCGCACCACTGCCGAAAGAACTCACGATGGAAGTGAAAGGCCGCGACCTCGTCGCAGGTCTCCCCAAAACCATCAACATCACCTCGCAGGAAATTCGCGAAGCCATGTCCGACCCCCTCAACACCATCGTCGACGCAGTGCGAACCACCCTCGAACGCTGCCCGCCCGAACTCGCGGCCGATCTCGTCGATCGTGGCATTGTCCTCGCGGGTGGCGGTGCCCTGCTGAAAGGGCTCGACCGCCTGCTTCGTGAGGAAACAGGGCTCCCCGTCCACATCGCCGAAGACCCGCTCAGCGCGGTGGCCGAGGGAACTGGAAAAGCGCTTCAGGAACTCTCCTTCCTCAAGCAGGTCGCTAACTCGGAACGCTGAGGCCCAAGCGGCCCTCATCCGCCATGAAACCGCTGCATCTGCTGGCCCTGATGCTGTTCCTTGCAGGAGCGGCTTGGGCGCTCACGCGCAGTGAGCAGGCGGTGCGCGAAATCCAGGCGGCCTACTATTCGGCGGTGTCTCCGTTTCTCAAGACAGGATCGGCCATGGAGGCCCGCGCGCGCGCCCTGTTAGAAGAGGTTGCCCACTCCAAGGCGCTTGCCGTTGAAGCCGAGGCGCTGCGCACCGAAGTCGGCCGCCTGCGCATCATCGAGTCGAGATTTCGCGATCTGGAACGCGAAAATTCCCAACTCCGGCACGCACTGGATTTTAAAAAGAACACGAATTTCGAGGTGGTCGCCGCACGCGTCGTCCGCCGCCATCCAACGACATGGTGGCAGACGGTCGAGATCGACGCCGGATCCAATCGCGGTATCGGCACCCAGCTTTCCGTGCTATCCGACGAGGGCCTCGTCGGAAAGATCGACCGCATCGACCGAAGTGGCGGCCGCGCGTCGGTCCTGCTTCTCACCGATGAAAAATGCCAGGTCTCAGCCCGCGTCGAAGGCACCCCCGAGGTCGGCATCCTCAGCGGCCAGCGCGGCCACTTCGAAGGCACACCGCGCCTGCGCCTGCGCTTCCTCTCCAAAAACGCTATGGTGCGCCCTGGCTTGCGTGTTTTCACCACCGGACGGGGTGGGATTTTCCAACCGAATATCCTCATCGGAACCGTCGAGTCGGTCGAGAAAGGGCCGCTCGACTCCGAAGCCATCGTCCGTCCATCGGTGAACTTCGAGGATCTGGGCACGGTGTTCGTCGTGCTCGCCGATGATCCCTGAATTTCCAACCGTCATCCGCGACGCCCTTGATCCGCTATACCACCATCACCGTGTTCCTGCTACTGGCGGCGTTTGTCGTCCAGCAATTCATCCCAGCTTTTACCGGGCTTTATCACTCGCGCTTGATGGTGGTGCATTTGGTGTTTCTCTGCGCCGCCGTCACTGTTGGTTCGCCGACGATGTTGCTGCTCGCCTTCACCGGAGGATTCTTGTGGGACGCGCATTGTGCCATCGGCCCGCACGGCGGCGATCCAGAGGTCTATACCCAGCCGGTCGAACCGTTGCGATTCGGTTTCTCCATCCTGCTTTTTGGCACGCTCGGTTACCTGATGCAGGGAGTGCGCCCGCTTTTCCAGCAAGGGAAATGGCAGGCCTCCGCGATGTTGAGCGGCATCGCGATCCTGATCTATCTGTTCGCGGAATACCTGCTCATCAACTTCGTGCGCGGCGAATTCATTTTCCGCAGGGAAATCGCCGGCCAGATATTCGCCACGGCCGGAATCACCATGCTGTTTTCCCCGCTGGTATTCTGGATGCTTTTCAAACTTTCCCACTGGTGCGACCACCCGATCTGGGAGATCGAAACCAACGAGCGCAATAAACGCCGGCGGCGGCAACGCTAAGAAATCGCGCAACCATGGAATCAACCTCATACCGCTTCCGCATCTACCTCCTCACCATCCTGGTGCTGGGCGGATTCGGCATGTTGTTGCACCGGCTCTACGAATACCAGATCGAACGTCGCGATGAGTTCCAGCGGCTCGTGCCCGGCAACCGAACCGTCACCGTCCGCGAACCCGGCATCCGTGGCGAAATCACCGACCGCAACGGCATCACCCTTGCAAGGAACACCCGCAGCTATGAAGTCACATTCAACCTCGAGGAAATCCAACGGGCCTACACCACACAACACCGCGAAACCCCAACGCTGGAGCGACTGGTGACTCGCGACGGCATGACCCGCCTCGCCCCGCCAGAGAGGGACATCGTCACCATCGTCAACAACTGGACAATCCGCCGGCTCGACGAACTCGGCCTCGCGCGCGACTACTCCGCGCGAGCCCTGCGCACACATTTTCTCACCCACGGCGGCCTTGTGCCATTCACCTATCGCAGCGATCTCACCTATGAGGAATTCGCCAAATTCGCCGAACACAACCTCGATTTGCCGGGCGTCGATCTCACCATCCGGCCAAACCGTGAATATCCCTACGGCTCGCTTGCGAGCCACGCAATCGGCTCGCTCACGCAGTGGGCGAGAGGCGATGTGCCCGAAGCCGCCCGCCGCGAGTTCGATCACTATGTCGGGGATGATCGCGGCATGGGCGGCATCGAAGCCACCATGGATGAAATCCTCCGCGGCCCCGAGGGGCGGCGATCGATCATCCGCGATGAAAAAGGGCAAACAATCGGCATGTATGATTACGTGAAACCCGGCGTTGGCGCCCGCGTCCAACTCACCATCGACGCCCGCGTGCAATACCTCGTCGAAAACGTCCTCCGCCGCACCGGCCGCGCGGCCGCGGTGGTGATGGACGTGAACACCGGCGAAATCCTCGCACTCGCCTCCGTGCCCGATTACGACCCCAACGCTTTCATCCCCAGCATCAGCCGCGCGCGCTGGGAAGGATACAACGCACGCAAGGATCTCGCCCCACTCACCAATCGCGCCCTCTCCGCATATGAACCCGGCTCGACGATGAAAATCCCAGTCTCCATTGCCGGCGCCATCAATGGCATGGCCAACCGGCCAATCTCCTGCGAAGGCCTCGTCACCTACGGCAACACACCCGTCCGATGCTGGATCCTCCGCCAGTCCGGCGGGCGCCACGGCACGCTCACCTTGCCACGCGCCATCCAACAGTCATGCAACCCTTATTTCAACAAGCTCGCCAACACCATTGGCTGGCGCGCCACCGTGGAAACCTGCCAGACGCTCGGCTTCGGCCGCCGCACCGGCATCGAACTGCCGAACGAATCGCCGGGCCTACTCCCAGGCAGCCGCGCATGGCGTAGCACCCGCCCGAATGCGGTCATGACCCCGCATGCCACCGCAATGCTCTCCATCGGCCAGGGTGAAATGATGGCCACGCCTCTCCAAATGGCGGCCCTTGCCGCCACCGTCGCCAACGGCGGGAAATATTACCAACCCCGAATCGTCCGCCAAGCGGTCGCGGAAAACGGCCAGACTGTCATTGCCAACAAGCCCAAACTCGAAGTCGATCTCATCGAAGCCGGCGTCAGCCCGGCCGATTTCGAACTGATCCGCCGCGGCATGTTTATGGCCGCAAACGAAGTCGGCGGCACCGCCCGCCGCGCCGCCATTCCAAATTACAAAATCGCCGCAAAAACCGGCACCACACAGACCACCGACATGGGCCGCCAGTCGAACAACTCCTGGATGATCAGCTTCGCCCCGTTCGAAGAACCCAAATACGCCATTGCGATGATCGTCCAAGGCGGCGGCTCCGGCGGCGCCGTCTGCGGCCCGCTCACCCAGCTCATTTACCGCGGCCTCATCGCGCGCGACGAAGGCATGCGCCTGCCCTTGCGCCAGCAAACGGAATTCACCGGCAACACGAATCGCATCGACGCCATCGAGCTTCCCACCGATATTCTCGCCGCCATCGACATCAGCGAGGAAGAAGAAGCCGCCGGCGAAACCGGCGAGGAGGCTGTTGTCCTTGTGCGCCCTCAGCTCCCCGAAATCTCCACCCCCGTCACCCCAATTCCGACCATCACTCCGGAAGTGGACGACGAGGGAACCATTCCACGCGCCATTCCGGTGCTTGATAACTAACCAAACAACCCTCAGCTTCACCCCACAAACTCATGATCCAGAAAATCAAACGCCTCCTCGGCATCGGCCGCACCGACCCGAAATCCGGCAACACCATCATCGTCAACGTCGAAAAACTCGAACGCCGCGTCGCACTCCTCGAAGACGGCACCCTCGAAGAATACACCGTCGAACGCGAAGGCGACCAAAACATCGTCGGCGGCATCTTCGTTGGCCGCGTCAAAAACATCGAACAGGGCCTCAAGGCGATGTTCGTCGACATCGGCATGGATAAAAACGCGTTCCTCCACTTCTGGGACGCAATCCCCGCCGCGCTCGACGGCAGCCTCGAAGAAATCCAACGCGAAGGAAAATCCTCGAAAAAACAAAAGAAAATCACCTCGAAGGACATCCCGGACATCTACCCAGTCGGCTCCGAGATCATGATCCAGGTCTCCAAAGGACCGATCGGCACCAAGGGACCGCGCGTCACCACCAACATCTCGCTCGCCGGCCGATACCTCGTCCTCATGCCCTACACCGAGCAATTCGGCATCTCCCGCAAGATCGACGACCCTAATGAACGCCAGCGCCTCCGCAAAATCGTACAGAAACTCTCGGTCCCCGAAGGCATGGGCATCATCATGCGAACCGTCGCCGCAGGCACCCGCGCACGACACTTCGTCCGCGACCTCGCCATGCTCCTTGAACAATGGGAGGAAATCGAAGCCCGCCGCGCCGCCAACCCGGTGCCATGCTGCGTCTTCCAGGAACCCGGCCTCATCGAACGCACCGCCCGCGACTTCCTCACCGATGAAATCGACCAGGTCCTCTGCGACTGCCCGGAAACCACCGAACGCATCCGCGAAATCGCCGGAAAAATCTCCCGCCGCGCCAAACGACGTGTCCACTACCTTCCGCCCGCCGGACAGCCGATCTTCGAACGCATCGGCATCCAGCAACAGATCGACGAGGCATTCTCACGCCAGGTCTGGCTCAAGTGCGGCGGCTACATCGTCATCGACGAAACCGAGGCCCTCATCGCCGTCGACGTCAACACCGGCCGCAACCGCGGCTCGAAGGACGTCGATAAAATGATCCTCGAAACCAACATCGAGGCCGCCCAGGAAGTCGCCCGCCAACTCCGCCTCCGCAACATCGGCGGCCTCGTCGTCATCGACCTCATCGACATGCGCCACCGCAAGGACCAACAGGCCGTTTACAAGGCGATCAAAGACCGCCTCAAACGCGACAAGGCCAAGACCCAGGTACTCCAGATCTCCTCCATCGGCCTCATGGAAATGACCCGCCAGCGCCTCAATGAGTCGCTCCGCGATTCCATGTATGAACCCTGCCCGTATTGCGCCGGACGCGGGCGCGTCAAAACCCCGATGACCATGTCCATCGAAATTCAGCGCCGCCTCAACACCGTCATCCAAACCCACCGCGACAATGTCGGCGACATTGTCGTCGTCGTGAATTCCGACGTCCTCAACCGCTTCAAGAGCGAGGACGCCAAGCTCTTGGGCGAACTTGAGCGCAACCACACCGGCCGACTCATCTTCCGCTCCGATCCGACGCTCAACCGCGAGCGCTTCATCATCCTCGACAGCCGCACCGAAAAAGTCCTCGAACAAGCGTAACACGCGCTCGTGAAAATCGACATCGTCACCCTGTTTCCCGAAATCGCGCTCGCCCCGCTCGATGATTCCATCATCCGCCGCGCGCGCGACGCCGGAGTGGCGGAAATACAAGCCCACCAACTTCGCGACTGGTCGCGCGATAAACACCGCCGCGTCGATGCCGCACCGTTCGGCGGCGGCCCCGGCATGTTGCTGCGCCCCGAACCCCTGTTCGACGCCGTCGACTCACTGCGCGGCCCGCACACCAAGGTCATCCTCCTCACCCCCCAAGGCCGCCGCCACAACCAGGCAACCGCCGCCCGCCTCGCCGCCGAACACCACATCATCCTGCTCTGCGGGCATTATGAAGGCGTCGACCACCGCGTCGTCGAAGCGCTGGTCGATGAGGAAATTTCGATCGGCGATTACGTACTCACCAACGGTGCCATCGCCGCCGCAGTCCTCTGTGATTCCATCATTCGCCTGCTCCCTGGCGCCCTGGGCGACGACACCTCATCACACACCGAGTCCTTCACTACCCCGCATTTGCTCGAAGCGCCAGCATACACCAAACCCGTTGAATTCCGCGGCCTCACCGTCCCCGAAACGCTCCGCTCCGGCAACCATGCCGCCATTGCCGCATGGCGCGCCGAGGCCGCCAATATGCGCACCCGGCAAAACCGCCCCGATCTGTCACAAAAAACAGGAACCCCTCAACGCGTAAACGAAGAATGACGAGCACAACGCTTGAAGCCAAATCCCGAAAATGCGGCCCTCCCAATTGCAGATTTTTCGGAATCCATTTCCCATCCCAGCTAAAGTGGAACCCATGAAATCCCTCACCCTTCTGCTCACACTCGTTTGTACCCTGCAGGCCTCCGCCGGACTCACCCTCTCGCCCATGTTTGGAGACCACATGGTCCTTCAACGCGACATGCCCGTGCCCGTCTGGGGCATGGCCACGCCCGGCGATCCCGTAACCGTCCGCTTCGCCGGAAAAGAAGTGCACACCCGCACCGCCGATGACGGCCGCTGGATGCTCCATCTCCCCGCCATGCCCGCCTCCGCCGAAGGCCGTGAGTTCATCGTTGAATCCAAACAAACCACCACAAGCTTCCAGGACGTGCTCGTCGGCGAAGTCTGGATCTGCTCCGGCCAATCGAACATGCAATACGGCTGGGGCAAACAATCCCAAGCCCGTTACAACTGGGGCGGCGACGCCGACCTCCCCAAACTCGCGGAATCCGCCGTCAACCTGCCCATCCGCAGCTTCGAAGTCCCGCCCAACGTCGCCTTCACCCCCATCGCCGAATGCGCAGCGAAGTGGTCCACCAACTTGCCCGGCAGCGCCGTCGCCTTCGGCTTCAGCTATCACCTGCACAAGGCGCTCGATGTGCCGGTCGCCGTCATCGTCACCTGCTGGGGCAGTTCATACATCGAAGGCTGGATGCCCATCGAACTCACCGCGCAACTCCCGCACTTTAAGGAAATCATGGACCGCTTCCAGCAGTCCGAACCCGCCCGCGCACGCGTCGAATCCGCGATGGAAAAAGGCATCCGCGACGGCATGACCTTTGTGCGCAGGCAACCGAACATCCTCTACAACGCCATGCTGCATCCGCTCATCCCCTACGGCTGCCGCGGCATCGTCTGGTATCAAGGCGAGGCCAACAGCGACCAACCCGAACTCTACGCCGCAAGCCTGCCCGCATGGATCGGCGAACTGCGCAACCGCTGGAATCGCGACGACCTCCACATCCTCGCCGTCATGCTCCCGGGATATGGAGAAGACAAGGGCCCCGCCGACCCGAAATCCTGGGCCTGGTTCCGCGAAGCCCAAGCCAAAGGATTAGAGAAAATTCCACACGCCACCCTGATCAACACCATCGACCTTAGCGACGCCAAGGACATCCACCCGCCCGACAAGGCCCCCATCTCCGAACGCCTCGCCCTCATCGCCCGCCACGACATCCACGGCGAAATCATCACCGCCCGCGGACCGATCTATCAGAAGCACCACATCGACGGCTCTACCTTCACCGTCACCTTCGATCATGCCGGCGGCCTCACCACCAAGGACGACAATCCGCCCGCCGGATTCTGGCTCGCCGGGGCAGACCAACAATGGCACTCCGCCACCGCAACCATCCAAGCCAATACCATCCAACTGACCTCCCCGCAAGTCCCCGCACCCGTCGCCTGCCGCTACGCCTTCA
The DNA here is from genome assembly GCA_047921195.1 of Luteolibacter sp. Classification (GTDB taxonomy): domain Bacteria; phylum Verrucomicrobiota; class Verrucomicrobiia; order Verrucomicrobiales; family Akkermansiaceae; genus Luteolibacter. The sequence goes on from JBLRWN010000041.1 coordinate 11,757, forward strand.
GTAACACCCCCACGGTCAACCTCATCAACAAGGCCGGTCTCCCCGCCGCTCCCTTCCGCACCGACAACAACCCTTGATCACCAGCGGATGAAAGCCCCCATGGCCCCCTCGCGCTGTCGCCGACCATTCACGCCACCTCGATCGATCTTTCGTGTGCATGGCGGTTCTTCCCCGGCGAGCTGGTGAATCCGTGGATCTGCTCGGTCGATTTTCCGCGTCTCAACAGCACCGACGCATCAGCAATCTCATTCGTTTTTGGACGGATTTTTGGCAAACGGCCTACCACGTGGACGGCACGGAAATCCGTGTCAGGGAAAAGCCGGTAATAGAGCCTCGGGATGCCTTGTTGCTGGAGAAACCGACAGCGCCAATAGCCTCGCTTGTCAAGGGCGTGGTGGACCGAACGACGCTGAAGACCGCATCTTCAGGTCGCTTGGCATACCATGTCGCGTTCCAAAAACCCGCCCCGCCAGACGTATCGAGAACGATCCGCAGATCGACGTTCCCACCTTTCACATCCGTCAAGTCCTCCCAAACCGACGCCCCTTTGGACCCCGTCAGAAAGGTTTGGTTGTCATACGCAGGTCCGGGGTTGGCACGTATGAGCATCCAGGCTCGCCCCTCCGTTTTCTCTCCAGTATCGAACGGGACCTTGCCGGTGGTTGAGGTCGCAGCAATGAAACCCATTCCCACCCAGTCATGCCCCCCATCACTCAACTCCGCAAAAGAGACATCCAGCGTGTAGATATTGCCTGAAACCGGCTTGAATGCGAGGCCCGCGGAAGCTCGGGTCGAACTCGAAATCGCACCGTTGTTGAGCCATGCGCTATTGGCCACCCAAGTGGCGCTGTCAGTGGTTACAACCGGTGTCGTGCCATGCAGAGCACCACTGCCGTCGCCGCGGAAGTCATCTTGAAAAATAATGTTTCCAGAAGGCGATTTCATGAATCGATCCAGGCGCAGGGGAACCCTTTGAAATCCCGCCTCGACGTCGAAGCGCACCGCCTCGCCGCCCTTAAAAACGGATTCCCCCTTCGCACTGGAGATATCCGCCACCGCAACCGCTCCGGTGATGACATGCACTTCTGGTGGCTCGCCGGCGGGCGCGATGACACCGAAGCGGGTTCCAAGATCGACGATTTCCAGTTGGCGGGTTTGCACCGTGAAACCGACAGCCTGCGGCGGAACCTCGAACCACCCCACTCCTTCAGCGAGAGAGAGCCGGTCGCCAGCAAGGACGGTAAAATCGCAGGGGGCCTCAATCGTGAAGAGGACGCCGGAGATGAAGGAGCCCTCTACGAATCCCTGGCTCAGCTCGAGGCGCGATCCCACGGCAAGGACATTCCCCGCCGGTACGGCGTCGCCGACGGAATGGCTCAGCACAAAATACGCATCGGGACCAACCTGGAAACCGGCGAGCGCAGCGACAGGCTGAGGTCGCATTTTCAACCACAAGCCGAATGTCGATAGTACTACCACTGCGGCGGCGGCGAAGAGCGCATTGCGAATCGGTTTCCAGTGCTGCCGGACGATCTGTTGTTGAACAGGAAACACCGGCCCATTCCTGATCGCCGTCGTGGAGTTCGCCTGCTCCTCAAGCGCGCTATGCAGCGTAGCCAGTTGAATGAACAAGGCCCGGGCCTCCGGGCTGGCCTGAAGCTCGGCATCCAGGAGTGTCACCTCATCATCCTGCGCCTCACCATCCAGCAGGCGGAGGATGCGGATCTGGAGGTCGTCTGACCGATGGATTTCGTTCATGCGTAGTGTTGGTGGTTGAGGGATTTTTCGACGCACTCCCGCAGCGCGATGCGGATTCGCATCAAAGAGACGCGAAGTGCGGTGGGGTTTCTGCCGCTGAAACGGGCGTGCTTCTCAATGGATTCCCCAGGATGGTAGCGGCTGTCGATCAGGGCACGCTGATTTACGGAAAGCTTGTTTTTACAAGCTTCCAAGGCACCGAGATAGACTTCGTTGTCATCCGTAACGGGGGCTTCCTTGGCCAGAAGATCGAGCAGTTCATCGGATATCCGGACTTGCCTCCGGCGCTTGTCCCGGCCGCGCTGATGGAGCACTTCCAAGCGGGCGATCGTGAAGGCCCAAGCAAGAAAATTCGAACCCGGCCGGAAACGCTCGCGGCTTTTCCAAAGCACAAGATTCGTCTCCTGTAGCACATCACCAACGTCGGGGCTGCCCGGCATGAGCGAGACAATGAATGCCCGAATCCGACTCTGCGCGGCCGTTAATTCACGGACGAATTCCTGAAGCTGCCGATCAGCCCCGGCGGCTTGCGTCTCATCATCATCGGTTTCCTTCATGAGTTCCTCCTTTAAAGCCCCGAAAAGCACCATATGTTACAACAAAAAAATCACACGTTCATGGCAGGTGATAATCCCCATGGTTCCGAATCAACAAGCTGCGGTGATTCCCACGCCGGCAGGATCATTCCATCGAGACGCCGATCCGGAAAAAATTGGGTTTTCTAAATCCCTCGAGGGTTTCAATGGCCGATGGATAAGGAACGCTCACCGCCTCGATGTCATCGTCGGCATCCGGACCGGATATCACCGTCGGCGTGATGTTTTGAGTGACCCATAGGCCCAGATCAGCGCTGAACTGGATCTCATACCTCAAGCCCGCCTGCTGGTGGTCCTTGCGGCGCGTGAAGACTGCGCGGTAATCCACCGAGTTTTCATTGCTCTCTCTGAGCCACACCGTGGGCATGCCTCCGATGACCTCGCCGTTTTCAACAAATTCGACGGCCGCGCCACCCGAAATGCCCGGGTCCATACCAAAGGCGAATTTCTGGAGGTTGGTGACGCCGTCTCCGCTAGGGCTTGCAAGAAGATCCGCACCATCGCCAGTAAGTCCATGCTCTGCAGCCCAACTGCTATAGGGCGCGCTGACCACGCTGAAGACGGCACTACCGACGTGACCCGCATCGTCGTCAACCGTGAACGTGAGCTCGTTGCCGAGAACCATCGGACTGATGGATACTTCGCTCAGGATCCCCGCGACAAACTCCGCCGAGGTGCCGGTGATGCCCGCCGTGCCGCCGAAGGTGACGGTGCCGGTAAAACCCGTGGCGGTCTGTCCATCCGCATCCAAGGCGGTTAGCGTGATCCCGGTGACCGAAGTGCCCAAGGTAACCTGCGATGGTACGCCGGTGATGGCGAAGGAGGCGACCGGCGCATCTGACGTCAAACTAACTGTCACAACGCACTCGTCGAAGCTTGATCCGAAGCCGTCATCGGCGGTGAGGCGCAGGGTGTAGGTGCCTTCGGCAGTGAAGGTGGCGGTGGACAGCACATCAGATGCATCGGCGAACACCACCGCCTCTGGGCCATCGACGAGCGTCCAAAGAACGGTGAGCGTGTCGTTTTCGGCATCACTGACGCTGCCATCAAGATTCACGACCACACTTGGCGGCGAGGAGTCGCCAAGAACGACTGACTGATCCAGCCCGGCATCCACGACAGGCAGGGCATTCCATTGAGCGAAGAGCGTGTGATTCTCGGAGGTGGTGACCGTCATGGAAGATGTCACTTCCGTTCCGCCCGATGCGGCGGTGAACCAGCCAGTGAACGTGTAACCCATGCGGGTCACGGTGGCGAGATCGCCGTAGGTCTCGTCAAAGGTGGCTTCCATGGTCTCGGAGCTCAGTTCATCGCCGCCGTTCGGATCAAAAGTGACCGTGTAGCTGTTCACCGTCCACTGGGCATAGAGTGTGTGGGAGTCAGCCGTGGCGACGATGGTCGACGATGCCACTTCCGTTCCACCCGATGCGGCGGTGAACCAGCCAGCGAACGTGTAACCCATGCGGGTCACGGTGGCGAGATCGCCGTAGGTCTGGCCAAAGGTGACTTCCATAGTCTCGGGGCTTAGTTCATCGCCGCCGTTCACATCGTAGGTGACCGTGTAGGTGTTGGCGGTCCACTGGGCGAAAAGCGTGTGGTCGCTTGGGGTGGCGACGGTGGTCGAGGCGGTCACTTCCGTGCCGTCCGCGGCGGCGGTGAACCAGCCGTTGAAGGTGTAGCCCGTGCGGCTCACCGCGGCCAGGGTGCCGTAGTCGGCATCGAAAACAACCGCTGTGCTGGTTGAACTTGGTGTGTCGCCACCATTTGCATTGAAGGTGACAGTATAGGCATTGGCCGTCCACTGGGCGAACAAGGTGACGGAAGCGTTGACGGTGTAGGTGGCAGCTGCCGCAAAGGCGGTTCCTGAACCGTCGTCCGCAGTGTTCCATCCGGCAAAGCTGTAGCCGGTGCGGACCAGCGTTTCGGCTCCGGCAAGCGTGAGGGCGATATTGTGGGTCTTGACGTGGTCGGAAGGCGCGGTGCCGCCGGTGTTGCCGTTGCCGTCGTAGCTGACGGTGTAAGTGACGGGGGCATTCACCGTGAGCGACACGCCGCGGGTGGTGTTGCCCGTGCCGTTGGTGGTGTTGCTGAAGGTGACGGTGTCATTGTAGGAACCCGCTGCGAGCGAGATTGCATGATCATTGATCGAAACCGTGACGCTGGTGCTCGCCCCGGCGGCGAGGGTGCCGGAGGTGGCGCTCAAGTCCACCCACGCGGCGGTTTTCCCGGCAGTCCAGTTGACCGGATCATCGCCCGGGTTGCTGAGGGTGTATTGGATCGAGCCGGGGGTGAATGACCCGCCAGCAGTGCCGGAGGAGGTCAGGCCGTCGGATCCAGCCACGGCAAGTGATCCCGGGACGGGTTCACTCATGGACGTGACATGGAGCAGCAGGCTGTTGCCGCTGATTTCGGTGGTGGCCGCCCAACCCGCAGGGAGGTTGATGGTGGCCGGGGCGAGACCGGTGATGTTGTTGCCGCCGGTGACGAGGGTGTAGCTGCCGATGGCGGCTCCACCACTGGAGGTGATGGTCAACGTGGAAGCGCCGGAGAAGGCGAAGGACCTACCGGTTGAAATATCCAGGCGGTCGTGACTGGCGGCGGGCGTGCTGAGATTGAACTCCAACTTGCCGCCGGTATCGATGGTGACGTTGCGGCCGATGGTCCCGGTGCCGCCAAGGGTGGCGGCGTTTTCCACATTCAATGCAACGGCGGCGTCGGAAAGGCTGCCGTTGATGAACAACTTGCCGTTGGTGACGCTGGTGGTTCCGGTGTAGGTGCTGGCACCGGTGAGCACCCAAGTGCCGGTGCCGTCTTTATTGAGGGTGAGGGCTCCGCTGCCGTTGTCAGCAAGGTTGGCGGCAAAGGTGTTGGTGCCGGAATTGCTGCCGATGAGGTTGAGCGTGCGGGCTTGGTTACCGGTTGCGTGGGTTGGGCCGGAGGTGTTGGTCCAGTTGATGGCACCCGATCCGGAGGCGTCGAGGGTCATGGCGACTCCTGCGGCATCACTGACTGTGGTGCGGAACTGGCGGTTGGTGCTGTCGCCGGAACCGATGTAGCGAAGAGTGGCGTTGTTGATGATAAGATTGTTGGCTGAAGCGGCAGAGGTTCCGATGCTGCTATCACTTCCGCCATTGGCGAGCTTGTGCACTTCCAGCACCCCTCCATTGATTCCAATCCAGGTGCCGATGGCATTGGCTTGGTCTTGGAGTGACAAGGTGCCGCCACCGTTTTTGACGAAGCCGTTGGTGGCGGCACTGGTGATCCTGCCTCCGACAGTGAGCGTGGAGCCGTTCACCGTGATGGCATGTTGTCCGCTGGGAGTTGCGGTGACCGCGCCGGTCCCGAGGTTTAATGGATGGCTGCCGGTGAAGGTGAAATTGGCACTCCAGGTGGAGGGGGCGTTGGCGAGGGTGATGGCGCTGCCGGAGGTGTTGTCGAACGTTGCTCCGCCGATGAACGTGAGCGTGCCGCTGCCAAGCGCGGTAGCGCTGCCGATGACGAGTGTTCCGGCCCGCAGCTCGGTGCCGCCGGTAAAGCTGTTGTTGCCATTGAGGGTGAGGGCGCTGCTGCCGGTTTTGGTGAGGGTCGTGAGGCTGGTGGCACCGGTTGGAACAACGATGTCGCCGCCGTAGGTCGTGTTGGCGTTCACATCGAGCAGCAGGCCGACGTTGCCGCTGTAACTCACCGTGCTGCTGCCCGCGCCGCCCGAGCCAGCCAAGAGGCCGCCAAGGGTGCCGACGCCGCTGGTGCCATTGGTCCAAGTGCCGGTGCCGCCGATGCGGATGCCTATCGCAGCGCCGTCATTCACCTGAACGTTGCCGCTGGAGGGCATGGAGGCGATGCTCTGGAAGGTGAGGGTTCCCTGATTGATGGAAGTGCCGCCGTTGTAGGTGTTGCTTCCCGTAAGGATGTGATGGCCGACGCCGGTCTTGATCAGGCCGGCAGTTCCGCTGCTGTTGGTGATGGCGCCGGAGAAGATGCCGGAGCCCGTGGTTGCTTGGTCGGAACGAATGGTGCGGTTGGCTCCGTTGAGGTTGATGGCACTCGAAAACGTTCCGACTCCAGCATTGCCGGCATTGGAGCTTTGCAGAACGAACTCCGTCGGATTGAAGGTGGTGCTGCCCCAGGTGACAGCGCCCGTGCTGAAGGATGCGGTATTGCCTCCGGCGCTGAATCCGCTGACTCCGCCGGTGATCTGGATCTGATTGGCCTCCGTGCCTTGAGTGCGACTGATGCTGCCATTCCAGCGGGACTCGAGAACTCCATTGGTGATGGTGATATTTCCGGTACCGAGAGCGCCCACGCTGTCACCGAAGAACAGGATGCCATCGTTGATCGTGATATTTCCGCTGAAAATGGCGCTGTTATTTCCGCCGACGGACAGAATGCCAGTGCCGTTTTTCACCAAGGCTCCGGAACCCGTGAGAGTCGTGCCGGCATTGTTGAGAGTTCCAAATGTTAGATTGCCCGTGCCATCAACGGTCAATGGATGGCCGCCGGTGTCGATCATGTTCGAGCCGTTACTGGTCGAGAGGCCCGAGGCGGAATTGTTGGTCCAGGTTTGGGCCGCGCCAAGGGTGACCGGGCTGATGATGGAGACGGCGGCGGAAGCTGATGTCTTGTCGATGCCATCGTTGATCGTGAGGGCTTGGCCGGAAGTTCCCAGAGTGTAAGTGCCGGTGAATTGATTGAAAGTAATGGAACCCACCGTCGTCGGGCTGGCGAGGGTGACGGCTCCACCGGCGGTGTCAGCAGTGCCGAAGATGGCGAAAGAGCCACTGACCCATGTTTGGTTGTTGGCACCATCCCACCAGAGGTTGCTACCCAGCCAGGCACCCGCGCCATTGGTCTGGCCTGTGCCGGTGCCATTGCTATCCCAAGTGAGCGCGTTGGTCCACTGGGCGTAAAGGGTGTGGTCAGTGCTCGTCGTGACCAGCGTGGACGAGTCCACCCTCGTTCCACCCGCGGCGGCGGTATACCAACCCGTGAAGGTGTAACCGGCGCGGCTGCTGGTGGCCAAGTCGCCGTAGGTCGAGGCGAAGGTGACCGACTTGCTGGCAGGGCTGGGCGCAGTGCCGCCGTTGGCAGCAAAAGTAACCGTATAGGCATTGGCCGTCCACCGGGCAAAGAGCGAGTGATTTGCTGCGTTGGAAACCGTGGTCACGGCGGTGACCTGGGTGCCACCGGAGGTGGCGGTGAACCAACCGGCAAAGGTGTATCCTGCGCGGCTGGTGGTCGCCAGCGTGCCGTAGGGCGAGCCGAAGGTGACTTGCATGGTCGCCGGATCCGCCGGGGTGCCGCCGTTGGGATCGAAGGTCACGCTGTAGTTGTTAGCCGTCCATTTCGCGTGGAGCGTGAGGGCGGCATTCTCCGTGTAGTTTTCGCCTGCGGCGTAGTCGGTGCCGCTGCCGTCTGCTGCGGTGTTCCAGCCGGAGAAGGTGTGGCCGGTTTTGGCGAGGTTGCCGCTGTTAGTAGCCAGGGTGAGATCTTCCCCGTGGGTCTTGGTTTGCTCGGCCGGAGGGGTGCCGTCGCTGTGGCCGTTGCCGCTGTAGCTTACGCTGTAAGTCTTGAGCGCGAAGTTCGCTTGAACCGTGGCGGGGGCGCTGAGGGTGACGGTGGTGGATGCCGAGTCGGCATCGGCAAAGGTGGCGGAGCCGTTAAGCACGCTCCAATTGACTAAGTCGTAGTCCTCGTTCGGGGTGGCGGAGATCGCGGTGGCGAGACCTTTCTCAACGACTAGCGTACCGGTCGGCGCGGTGCTGCCGTTGCCGTCGTTGGCAAGGGTCAGGGTGGTGTGCTTGTCGGCTTCGACCGCGATGACCTGGGTGCCGAGGAAGGCAGGATCGCTCGAGGCGCAGGTGATGGTGGCCGTTCCGTCTTCGGTGTCGTCATCGACTGCGGCGGCGAGGGTGACCGTTTGGTAGCTGCTCCAATTGCCGGTGGTGAAGGTGAGGAGGCCTCCCGACTGGACGGTGATGTCCGCATCGCCAGAGCTGCGCGTGACGGTGACGGTGACGGTGTTTTCAGGCGGGTTGGAAAGCCTCACTTGGAAGCTGGCGGTTGCGCCCTCCGGCACCGTGACCGTGGCCTTGTCCGTGACTACGGCAAGCACCAGAAGTTCCCACTGCGCGTAAAGGGTCATGGCGGCATTTGCCTTGTAGGAGGCTCCTGCGGCGTAGGAGGTTCCGGAGCCATCGGCCTCGGTGTTCCAGCCGATAAAGCCGTAGCCGGCGCGGACCAGGGTGCCTTGGCCGGATAGGGTGAGATCGATATTGTAAGTTTTGGTTTGATTGGAGGGAGCGGCACCTCCGGTGTTGCCGTTGCCGTGATAGCTCACCGCGTAGGTAGGCAAGGCGACGGCGGTGAGCGATACGGCGCGCGTGGTGTTGCCGTTGCCATTGCTGGTGTTGGTGAAGGTGACCGTGTCGTTGTAGGTGCCGACGCTAAGCGATTCTGCGGGGCTTTGGATCGAGACGGTGACCGTGGTGCTGGCACCCGGGGCGAGGATGCCGGAAGTGGCGCTCAGGCCCAGCCAGGCGGCGGATTTTCCGGCGGTCCAGTCGATGGAGGTCTGGCCGGTATTGGAAAGGGTATAGACCACGGAGGCGGGCGAGAACGGACCGCCAACGTAACCCGACGAGGTGAACCCATCCGCGGAGGTCACCTGCAGATGGCCTGGCGTCACGATGCCAACGGAAGTCACGTTGAGCAGCAGGTCGTTGCCGAAAATCGAGGTAGTGGCGACCCAGCCAGCGGGAAGGACCGGGGTGGGAGCGGTGCCGACGATGCCGCCCGGTGCGGTGATGAGCGTGTAGGTGCCGGTGCTGGCATCGCCAAGGGAGGTGATGGTGAGCTGCGATGCGCCGGAGAAGGTGAGGCTGCGGCCGCTGGCGAGTTCGAGTTTGTCGTGACCCGCCGGGGTGCTGCTGAGATTGAACTCCAGGCGTCCGTTGGCCGCGATGGTGGTATTGCCGCCGATGGTGCCGGTGCCGCCGAGGGTGGCATTTGCCGCGACGCTAAAATTGCCGGTGGCTGCGGTTTGGTCGCCGTTGATGAAGAGTTTGCCTGCGCTGACGGTGGTGGTGCCGGTGTAGGAGTTGTTGCCGGAAAGCGTCCAAACGCCGGTCTCGAGTTTACTCAGTGCCAAGGCACGCGGTGTTTCATCCGCGGAATCCATGATTTCGCCGAGGATCTGGTTGCCACTGGCGGTGCCATCGAGTCTCAAGGTGAAGGTGATCGCGCCGGCGAGACTTCCCGCCTTCTGGCGGACAGTGCCGGCGACCGTGAGCGGGGCGCTGGTGGGGTTCAAAATGCCGGTCCATGGGTTGGTAGTCGCCACCAACGCGGGAAGATCGACGTTCTGGATCGTGAGGCGATAGCCGTTCGCACCGCTGACTGACAGCCTCTGGCTGGTATTGGTGGATGAATTCTGGGTGAAGTTGAGGTTGCCCAGGGCGATGGTGCTTCCGGTTTGGGTCGACGAGCTGGTTCCGCCGTTGGCCGTGCTGTTGTTGCCAACAAACAAGCTCATCGTGTGGTTGGAAACGGATGCCAGCATCGCCAGGTTCACTCCGGTCCGGGAAGCGGGTGTGGCGGAGTCGTCCAGCAGTCTGATGGCGGCGAATCCGCCGGTTCCGCCGTTATGGGTTTGTTGCAGCGTCGTGGCGGAGGGCAGTGCCTGCAGACCTTGGAAGATGAGGGTGCCTGCGGGATTGGAAAATCCGTTGATGGTGACGCGGCTGTAGGTGTTGGTGCCGGACAGCGCCCAGACGCCGGCACCGCTTTTGGTCAGGCCCAGGGTCCCGCCGCCGCTGCCATCGGTGAGGTTGCCGGCAAAGCGGTTGTTGCCGGAGTTGGAGCCGCCGAGGTCCAAGGTGGCGGCCCCGGTGTGGCTGTTCAGCAGGTGGCTGTGGATGGTGAAGGTGTTGGCGGCCGTGGCGTTGTTGTTGCTCAGCATCGCGGTCGGCGTGGTGCCGATTACGGCGATGCGGCGGTGGCTCAGGGACAGCGGGCTCGTGGCTCCGGCACCCAACTGCAGGCGCATGACCCTGGTTTGTCCGCTTTCGCCGAAGGTGATATCGCCCGCACCTGCGCCATCATGGAGGCTGTTCACCACGAGTTCGGCATTGTTGGCGCCGACGGGATTGCTGATCGGGCCGGTGAAGCTGTTCGAGGTACTGGAGAGGGTGGTGATGCGTTGCCCCAGGGTGCCACCGCCGACTGGCCGGATGCCGCCGTTTCCGCTGACCGCACCGGTGACGGTGACGTGGCTGGTGGCATTGATGAACGTGAGGGTGGCGTTGTTGTTGATCTGGAAACTTTTTTCCAGGGTGACGTTGCCGGTGATGGTGAGGTTGGTGCTGGTGTTGACCGTGACACTGCTGTTTGCCGCGCCGAGGGAATCGCTGGCCAGGCTGATGTTGCCGCCGTTGATGATGGTGCCTCCGGAGTGGGTGTTCGCGCCAGACAGAGTGAGCGTGCCGCTGCCCTCCTTGGTCAGGCTGCCGCTGCCGGTGGCGATGCTGCCCATGATGTTGGTGTGGCCCGCGCCGGCGATGGTGAGGGCCGCGCCCTCGCCGGTGATCGTCCCGGGGTTGGACAGGACGAGCGTGCCGGCGTCCACTTGGATGCGAGCGGAGCCATTGAGAGTTAGTAGCCCGCCGTAGAAGTTGGTGCCGCTGATGTTGCGCAGCGCACCAGTATCGAAAACGCCGCTGCCATCCAGTGCGAGCGCCTCGGCGCCGACGGTGATGCCACCTTGAATCTGCAAGGTGGCGCCGGAACTCACGCTGGTTCCTCCGGCCACGGAACCGAGCGCGGTGGATTTGCGGATATTGAGCACTCCGCTGGCGACCGTGGTCGTTCCGGTATAGGCGGAGTTGTCCGCATCCGGCGACAGTACCAGGGTTCCGGTGCCCGATTTGGTGAGATTGCCGCTGCCTCCGATGGGGCTGGTGGCGGTGAGCGTGTTGCTGGAATGGTTCGCCCAAGTTTGCGGAAAGCCGAGGGAAACGGGGCTCGCCAAGGAGACCGCGCCTGCGCTCGAATTCATCGTGATGCCGCCGTTGAGGGTCAGCGTTTGGTCAATGGTGCCGAGCGTGTAGGTGCCGGTGAAGGCATTGAAATTCAGAGCGTTGACGGTGGTCGGGCTAGCCAAGGTGACCGCGCCGCCGACGCCGCCGTTGCCGAAGGTGGCGTGGTTGGAAGAAGTCCAGTTCGCGTTGGCGGTGCCGTTCCACCACTGGCCTGCGGCGAGCCATTCACCCGCGCCGTCGGTCTGGCCGGCGGCGCTGCCGTTGGCATCCCATGTCGAGGTGGCGGAGGCGGCATTGATGGCGAGGGTGACGCTGCGCGTGCTGTTGCCGTTGTTGTTGGTCGTGTTGGTGAAAATGACCGCGTCGCTGTAGCTGTTGCCCGCCAAGGCATTGGCATTGCTGTTGATCGAAACGGTGACGGTGGTGTTCGCACCGGCGGCCAGCGTGCCGCTGGTGGCGCTGAGGGACACCCAGGGCTGGACTTTTGCTGCGGTCCAGTTGATCGACGTCGTCCCCACATTGCTCAGGGTGTAAACCTGCGAACTGGGGGCGAAGGGGCCGCCGGCATTGCCGAACGCGCTCAAGCCCTCGGCCGGAGCCATCGCCAGAGTCCCGTCACCACTGCCGGTTAGTGCGACCGAGAGCGTCACGGGGATTTTCCGAATGGCACCGCTGCTGTCCTTGACCTGGATCACCAACTGCCAGTCCCCCGGATCGGCGCTCGTGATCCCGCTGAGACTTCCTCCGGAGGAAAGGGTGAGTCCGGCGGGCAGACCGTCGGCGGATTCCTCGCTCCAGGTATAGGGAGCGGTGCCACCGGCGGCCGCGAAGGTGTATCCGAAGGCCTGCCCTTTCACCGCCGTGAGCGGCGGCGGGGTGGAGATCGAAAGGGCGGTATCAGGCACATAGGCCCCGGTCTCCGCGAGAAAGGCCAACTGTTTGAGCATTTCCTTGCCCACGTTGAATCCGGTGACTCGCTGGGGATTCGCAAGGGTGATTGCCGGTGGAGAGGGTTCGCGACCGAGCGACGAAGTCACCATCATGGCGCCAATCAGGTCGTTCATCGGAGTGTCCCAGTGCAAGCTGTCCACGTTGAGCCGGATCGCACGGTCGGCGTCGTGCAACCGGGCCGCACCCAAATGAACCGGAACCGTAGCCCATCCGTAACTTGTGCATCTCGACCGCGCGGCTTCGCTGATCTCGTGGAGCGTGCTCAGCACTTGGGTGGTGCTCATGCCTGTGTAATGCTGGTCGTAGGCGATCGGCACCAAGTTCGGCTGATGCGGGTCGGTCATCGTCGAGGAATTCGCCGTTACATCCACCGAGCGGACGTAGCCCAGCACATACTCACCGGGGTTTTCGCCTAATTTGGGCTCTGCGGTGGCGGCGAGGGTAGTGGACCAGCCCCTGGTTTGGGAGGAGACCCTATAGTTGCTCACCGTGTAACCGGACGCCTGGAAGATGGGGGTTAAAGAAGCGCTGATGCCCTGCTCGGTGCTGGTCCCCGTCCAGACATAGCGCACAAGGTTGTTAGGAGGGGTGAAGGTGCGGTAGCGGACCAGGCCGGCGGTCTCGCGGGAGGTCGAGTAACGAACCGCAGTGCTTTGGGCGTTGACGGTGTCCTCTGCGGTTTTCGCCAGGCTCGTCAGGGTCGAGGTATTGGCTGTGGATGGGCGGTAGGTGGTGTCGGTTATCGCGTTGAGACCGGTGATCCTGGTGAACACCGTGGCAGCCAGAAGATAGGCTTGGCGGTCCCAGTTGTTGGTGGTGGATGGGCTCAGCAGCTTGGCCGATTTCAACGCATACCCGCCGGGGACGGCGTGGATCCCGCAGCCGTTGGCGATCCGGTACGAGTGAACGCCCAGAACGTCAGTATAGGCGTCGGATGTCCTGCCGGGCATCAGCAACAAAGGCTTGGTGCCGGCGTGCAGGGACTGGCGGCTCATCTGCAGGACGCCGTCGAAGGTCATTTCCGGATAGTTGTTGAGCCATGTGGTCTCTGGAAAAATCACCAGATAATCGCATTCACCCGCGACCGCGGCCCGGGTGGCGGCGCGATAGTCCGGATGATAATAAGCCTCGATGAGCGAGCGACCGGTAAGGACGGTGGAGCTCGCGGAGGAGCCTGAGTATCCGGTGGCCGTTGCAAGCATGTTGTCCAGATGCGTCGTGACCGCCGGAACGTCATGGGTGCTGGAAGTGGTGGAAAGACCGACCATCCGCACATGGATTTCCTCCGCCCGAAGGGGGGTTCCCGCGGAAACGCACAGCAGCAGCGCCGCTAGGATTCCGGAAAAACGGAGGATGGACCGTTTGTTTATGTAAGAGTACTGGAGCCAGGAAACGGCACTTCTTAAATCATCGTAGGGTTTATTCATAGATTCCTTTTATGAAGCCCCAGAAATTACCAAGTGTTACAAAAAAATATCGCTGCGCCTGCACATCGAACAACTCGCCATCATCGTCCTCCACAACATCCAACGTGAAATCCACGATCGCCTCACCGCAAACATGAACCACGCTCCAGCTTACCACTACGAGGTATAGAGCCGGTGGATTTGGTTGGGCCACGGGCACAATCGAACATGAACAGGTAGGAACCGGACTACGTTTTCTATTTCCCTACACCGGAGCTGGTGCCTCCGCGAACAAGCTTTCCTTCAAACAGCTTTTGATACATGGGAAAACCTGTCGGTTTTAGGTTCGGACCTTAATGAAGAATTTTCATAATTCGCGTAACGTTCGGACGTAAATTCGGCTTAGCTTTTAAAAAATTAAATCCCTCTCCATGAAAGACAGCCCCGAAATGCTACGTTCTGCGGCACCGAATCACATCAGCGTCGCCCAGATAATCGCCAATTTAAAATCTTGATCCCTTCCTGCCGATTCGCATCAAAAAAACACCTTGGCTCCCTTTCTTTCATGAAATCACACCGTAACATTTATCGGGTGCCACTCGTCACATTCGTGATACTTGCGCTCTTGACTTTCAAAACAACCCGCGCCGAACCCACCTTCCCCCCTGCCGACTTCGCGAAACTCGACACCTTCGAAGCCATCCAACTCGAAGACGCTGACAAGCTCTTCGCCGCCAAAGACTACCGCGGCGCCTTCGCCGCCTACCGCGCCTTCGCCTCCGAATTCACCCGCAGCGAAGCTCTCCCTTACGCCCTGCTCCGCAACGCCCGCTGCCTCCACCTCCTCAACCGCCGCAACAACGCCATCCAAGCCTACCAGGAAGTCGTCGATTTCTTCCCCAACGCCATCCCGTTCGCCGCCGCCGCGCTCTACTACCAAGGCCTCGCTCACGGCGAAAACGGCAACGACGACCGCAAAACCGCCGTCTGGGCACGCATGGTCCAGAACGACGCCTACGCCGCCCAACCCCAATCCGGCACCGCCCTCACCTTCCTCGCTGAGGAAATGGAAAAAGCCGGCCGCCACCAGGAAGCCGCCGACTACCAATGGCGCACCGCCGTCCACTTTCGCAACACCAACCACAATGCCGCCGCCAAAGCGCGCGATGCTGTCATCCTCCACTACATCCAACGCAAGCCCAACCACGAAAAACTGCAACAGTTCTTCATCGAAGCCGGCGGATTCCAACACAACCACTCCCAAACCGACAAACCCGACGAGGACCCCCGCTACTGGTCCCGCGTCCTCGACCTCGCCCTATCCACCCCCACCGAAGACAACCAACGCGCCCAAGTCTGTGCCTACTGGTCCGCCAAAATGGGCAACCGCTTCGCCGACAACGACGAACTCCGCAAGAAATACTTCGACACCATCCTCGCCCACGAAAACGACCCGAAAAAATGGCTCGAACGTCTCCTCGCCCAATACAAATCCCAACCCGCAACCATCGACCGCGTCGTCCAATGGACCCGCTGGATCGGCAACGACTCCGAAACCCGCGACGCCTTCTTCACCCGCGAAGCCAAACCCTTCCTCGACGCCATGCCCGTCGGCGAAAAACTCAAGCTCATCCCCGCCCTCGCCGGCAATAACAACAATCAACTCAGAACCCAGGCCGAACAAGTCTTCCGCTCCATCGGCAACCAACCCATGTCCGACGCCGAACTCCGCGACTATGGCATGCTCGCCGGCACCTTTGAATCCGAAGAGACCGTCCTCCGCATCTTCGCCCGCATCAGCGATCCCGCCGCAGCCGCCAAAGCCCGGTTCGACTACCACACCCAGTGGAACTTCCGCGGCAACGCCACCCACGCCGAAAAAGCCCTCGCCGAAATCCCCGCCCTCCGCCGCTCCCCCGAACTCGCCGGCCCCGGCCTCGCCTGGACCGAAGCCGAACTCCTCCAGACCCTCGGCCGCCACGAAGCCGCCATCCAGGCCTTCCGCAACGCCAATCGCCAACCCGACTCCACCTGGCGCATCATCGACTGCCTCGTCGCCCTCAGCCGCCATGACGACGCCATCCGCTCCGCCCGCGAACTCGAATCCCTCGGCAAAGACATCGCCCCCAAAGCCGCCCTGCGCATCGCCAACATCCACAAAGGCGCTGGCGACAAAGCCCGAGAAATCACCCAACTCCGCCAAATCCTCGTCCGCTACCCAAAAACTCCCGAATCCAGCCAAGCCCACCTCCGCCTCGAAGACTACCAAGTCCCCCTCGTCGGCGGCGAATCCGAATAAACGGAGCGCGGACTTCAGTCCGCCCGTCACCCGTGAAGGCGGTTTGCAACCGCCAAGCCCTTTTTCAAATATCAAATTCATCCGTGCCCATCCGTAAAATCCGTGGTTAAAAATCTCCCGCACCCCATGCCATTCCTAACAAAATCTCTCACCCTCTTGGTTCTTTGGGCCCTTGGGTCCTTCTCTTCGTTCGCCCAAGAAGCACCAACCGCCTTCGAAGCCGACCGCCAGGCCCGCCAACTCTTCCGCCAGGCCATGGACCTCATGGAAATGCGCCAGCACGACCGCGGCCTTGCCATGCTCGCCAGCGTCGTCCGCGACCACCAGGGCACCCTCATCGCCCACCAAGCCCACCTCGAAATGGGCCGCCACCACCTCCAACAGCACAATAACGAAGAAGCCCTCGGCCACTTCAACCTTCTCACCCGCCTCCTCGCCCCCGTTCCTGGCGAAGAAACCACGCCCGAAGAACGCGAACTCTACCTAGAAGCCCTCTTCAGCGCCGGCCTCGCCCACTACCAGGCCGGCCAATACAACGCCTGTTTCCCGCTCTTCCGCCGCCTCACCGAAGTCGCCGACCGCACGCCATGGGCCAACAAAGCTTGGTTCTACATCGGCATGTCCCACTACAACCTACAAAACTGGAACAAAGCCATCGACGCACTCTCCCTTGTCGGCACCGTCATGTCCGAGGACGAATCCGAAAACTCCGACGACCTCGGTCGCATCGAAATCGGCCAACGCTTCTACTCAAAAATCTCCGACGCCGACATCCCGGTCAAAAACCGCCTCGGCATTCCCGTCACCGTCACCGTCGAATCCAGCAGCGGCGATAAAGAAACCATCACCGCCGCCCCCATCCCCGGCAAAGACACCGAAATGCTCGCCTCCATCCCCACCACCCTCGGCGAGCCCACCCCCGGCGACGGCACCCTCCAACTCCTCGGCGGCGACACCGTCACCGTCACCTACATCGACCAAGCCACCGAATCCGGCCAAGCCAACGTCACCCGCACCGGAAAAGTCCGCGCCGTCAGCACTGGCAGCGTCGGATTCTACCTCGGCGACCTCACCACCCCCGCCTACATCGCCTACCCAGGCCAACCCGTCGTCGTCATCCTCCGCGATGCCGACCTCGACACCTCCCCAGCCGCCGAAACCATCACCCTAACCGTCCGCTCGCGCTACAAAACCGAAGCCGACACCGCCGCCGACGCCGAAGACCCCGACATTGACGACCTCCTCGGCATCTTCGCCGCCGAAGACACCGACCGCGAACGCTGGGAAGAACGCGACTCCATCCGCGTCACCCTCACCGAACAAGGCTCCGGCGACCAAATCCGCTCCGGCGTCTTCGTCGGCACCATCAACCTCGCCCAAGCTACTCCCGGCGCACCCAACGACTCCAACACCCTCGCCTGCGCCGAACTCGACCAGCTCATCGTCGAATACACCGACCTCGTCCACCTCCACGGCGACGATCCCCGCAAAGCCGAAGCCACCATCCAGGTCGCCGGCTCCGTCAGCTCCGGCGTCACCGCCGACCAATTCGTCGTCTTCGACGAACTCATCAAAGCCCGCAAAGGCATCGTCGAAGCCGAAGCCCTCGTCGGGCTCGGCGGCATCTACAAAGACATGGGCCTCACCTCCCGCGCCGCCGACCACGCCCGCGAATCCCTCGAAAAAGTCGACGAAATCATCCTCAACCGCACCCGCCTCCCCGGCGACATCGTCGAAAACGCCTTCCGCCTCAAATGGGAATCCGAACTCCTCCGCGACGACTTCACCGCCGCCACCGCCGCCTGCCTCGCATTCAACCGCCTTTTCCCCGAATCCGTCCTCGCCGACCAAGCCCTCATGACCCTCGGCCGCTCCCTCACCGAACAAGCCGAATTCGACCGCGCCGTCGAAGTCTTCCAAAAAGTCCTCGCCCTCGAAAACCCCATCTCCGCCGCAGAAGCCCAATTCCGCATCGGCAACGCCCTCCAATCCAAAGCCGAGCGCGACGTCGCCGCTGAAGGCACCCACGGCAGCCGCTGGACCGCACAAGGCCTCTCCCCCGCATCCGCCCTCCAGGCCCGCATGGCCCCCGCCATCGCCGCCTACCGCCGCACCTACGAAATCTACCCCGAAAGCCCCTACGCCGCCGACGCACTTGGCCGTGTCGTCCGCCACCACGTCGAAACCGAAAACTTCCGCACCGCCGCCGACCTCCTCGAGAGCGTCTTCGCCGACTACCCCGATGCCTCCTTCCTCGACGAAATGCTCCTCCTCTGGGCCAACGTCGCCTTCCGCATGAACGACAACGCCACCGCCCGCGCCAAACTCCAGCAACTCATCTTCAACTACCCCACCAGCCCTCACGTCACCGAAGCTCGCTCCCGCCTCGCCGCCCTCGGCGAAGAATAACTCAAAAATACCCAAGCACCCGAATACCCGAAGGAAACACCTTAATATCGGAACTGCATCTCCATCTGCAATCGCGAAGCTCGCGAATCCAAATTCTTCATCCGCATGATCGTCAAAGCCGTCCCCGAACTTCGCGACCAAGCCAAACCCCTCTGGCAAGAAGCCAACGAACTCCACCTCATCTTCTGCAAAATCTATCGAAAGAACTAAGAGCCCAATCTTATCAACTTCCCGATATCATCCTCTCAAAAATGCACAATCACCCGACCACCAAACCCATAACAACCCGCCTCGCCTCCGGTATTTCGGTATTCAGAAATTTCCTTCAGGCATTTGGGCCTTTGGGTATTTCCTTCGGGTATTTGGGTAATTGGGTATTTGGGTATTTCCTTTCGGGTATTTGGGTAATTGGGTCCTTGGGTATTTCTCTAAGTATTTGCAAAGCCGATTTCCCCACCCAATTCGCCACCGTCTCCAAAAACGCCGCCGCCGAATCCGAGGAATCCATCCTCACTCTCATCCAATCCGGCATTGAAGCCAACCTCCCCCCGCAAGCCGCCGCCCTCGCCCGCGACTGGCTTCGCCAAAATATCCCGCAAAACCCCGCGCTCCTCTACCACGCCGCCCGCGCCACCGAACTCTCCGGCGACGCCCCCGCCGCCGTCGCCCTCTACCAACAATTCCTCCGCCAGGCCGACCCAAAATCCTCCGAAACCACCGACGCCATCACCGCCGTCCACACCCTTTTCACCCAGCACCTCCTCCAGCCCGACTTCGCCTACAGCTTCGCCGCCGCCAACCACGAACGCCTCAGCGCCAACCCAGCCTTCCGCCAGTGGGACACCTGG
>JBLRWN010000042.1:0-30774 GCA_047921195.1 Luteolibacter sp.
CAACCGCGTAAAAACACACAACCATCCCACAAATTATCTCGTTCAAATCCCCCGCGAAAAGCGCGACGCGCTACAGTACTTGCGCCGCCCATCCTCAATCACAACTGCGGATTAGAGGATTATTTCGCGTGGGCGGAGGCCGTTGGCCAAGTTGGTGCCTTATGACCATGACGCGGAGAGCCGTCGGCCGAAAGTTGGGGAGATGATCGATGAGCCGATTTCCATTCCTGAGGAATTGTTGCGGCCAATGGAGCGTGAGGAGATGCGTGCATGGGGGCTGTGATGAACGCGTTGCTCGATACTTGTACGTTCCTGTGGCTGGCCTTGGATCCTGGGCGGATCTCACCTGCGGCGCGGCAGATTCTGGACGATCCCCGCACCATGCCCCGTCTCAGTCAGGCCAGTGTGCTGGAAATCGTGCTGAAATACCGCGCAGGAAAACTTCCGCTGCCATCGTGCCCGGAGTCATGGATTCCCACGCGTCGCCAGTTTTTCAGGATAGAGGATCTTACACTCGGCGAACAGGTGATTTACCGTTCGGGATCGCTTCCGGATGTGCATGAGGATGCGTTCGATCGGCTTATTGCAGCGCATGCGATCGAGACTGGCAGCACGATTCTTTCTCCGGATGCGCCGCTGAGTTTGTTGGGGGCCTCAAGGATTTGGTAGTGCGTCCATGCCGGATTAGGCAAACAGGCCGAGCTGTTCGGAGGTGTCATTGGGGCTTGGTTTCGGGGTTCCGGAGAGGATGCCGTCGATGCGTACGAGGATTTCGAGGCCGGGAGTGAATTCGCCTTCGAGCATGGCGCGGAGTTTTTCCTCCCATGCCGCAGGTGCGGAGCCGTCCTGGGTGGCGAGCACGGTGGCGACTTGGGCGAGTTTTCCGCTGGCGGTGAGATGCTTGCGGGTGCGGCGCAGCCAGGTGTCGAAATACGGGGTGGGGGAGTGGAGGCGCGGCTTCATGAGGTGAAATGGCCGACGGCCTCGGCAAGGGATTCGCAGACGTGATCGGGGGCGTGCGCGGCAAGTTGATCGGCGGTGAACGAGCCGGTGGCCACGGCGATGCAGCGCGCGCCGATGGCTTTGGCGCAAGCGATGTCGCGCGGGGTGTCGCCGATGATCCAGGTGGTCGCGAGATCGAAATGGCGGCCATGATGGTGAGCGGCGCGCTCGAGGGCGATCGGGCCGAGCAGGTTGCGGTCGGCATGATCGCAGCCGTATGCGCCGAACGGGAAGTGGTGGTCGATGCCGTGGCGGCGCACCTTGAGGTGGGCGCCGCGCGCGGTGTTGCCGGTGAGCAGGCCGAGGGCGGCTTGGCCGGTGGTGACGAGGGCATCGATGAGGATGGTGGCACCGTCGATCAATGTTCCCGGGTAATCCTCGGCGTGGAGGTGGCGTTCGAGGTGGCGGTGGTAGGTTTCGAAGAAACGGTTGGTGAAATCCGCATCCGCGGCATCGAAGCAGTAATGGTCGGCGAGGTTCTTCAGCAGGCCGAGGTCGGTGCTTCCCGCGAGATCGAGCGGCGGGCCTTCATCGCCGAAGATGTCGCGGCAGGCTGCCTGCAGCGACGCCATGCCTGCCCCGCGTGTATCGATCAGGGTGCCGTCGATGTCGAAGAGGCAGAGCATGAGTTGCGCTTGTTCATTTGCAACGACGGTCATAGACCGCCGCTACAGGATTTGCTTATTTCATTTGCAACGACGGTCGCAGACCGCCGCTACAGGCTTGAGCAATCGCGTTAGGCTTGCTCCGGGGTGGGGGCTTCGGCTTCCTCGTGGGATTCCTGCTCTTCGTCGACGTGGTCTTCGTCTTCGTCAAAGTCGTCTTCTTCCATGAGTTCGCCGTGGAAGAGGTGGAACTTGCGCTTGCGCTGGTGCTCGGGGAGCGGTGAGAGGATCATGGCGACGGCACGACCGCTGAGGCGCGGCGGTTGGTCGACCTGGGCCATCGTCTTGAGGTCCTCGATGATCCGGTTGAGGGCAACGAATCCGAGGTCCTTGTGGGCGTTTTCACGACCGCGGAACTGGAGCACGAAGCGCACCTTGTGGTTGTGTTCGAGGAAGCCTTCGGCGCGGCCGAGCTTGATGTTGTAGTCGTGTTGGCCGGTGCCGACGCGGAATTTGATTTCCTTCATCTTGGTCGAGGCCTTCGACTTCTGCTTCTTGAGCTTCGACTGTTCGTATTTGTATTTCCCGTAGTCGATGATCTTGCAGACCGGCGGGTCGGCTTTTTCGGCGATTTCGACGAGGTCGAGGCCGTAGGCGCGCGCCTTGTCGAGCGCGTCGCGGGTGGTCATGACGCCGAGTTGGTCGCCGTTGGCGAGGACGACGCGGACGCGCGGGGCGCGGATGCGGTCGTTGATGCGAGTCATGTCGCGGTAACGACCCCGATTTTGGTTCTTTTGTGGCTTAGCGATGGCTTTGGTCTCCGGTGGTGTTGGATGCGACGCATCGCGCACGCGCGACGAGGCGCGCACGTCGGTGCGAAGAGGGGAAGAAACGATGGATCACGCGCGGCATCATGGGCGACGGGACATCCCGGCGGATCGCTCAAAGTGAGCGGTCGCGGATTTCTTTTTGGATCGTTTCGATGAAATCATGGAGAGGGACGGCGCCGAGGTCTTCGCGTTCGCGGTGTCGGACGGAAACGGTTCCCTCCTCGGCCTCGCGTGCGCCTAGCACAAGCATGTAAGGGACGCGGTCGATGCGGGCAAGCCGAATTTTCGCGCCGATCTTGTCGGACGTGCGGTCGAGTGTGCAGCGGATGCCGGCATCGGCGAGGGCGGCGGCGGTTTTTTCGGCAGCGTCGAGTGTCTTGTCCGAGATGGCGAGCACGCGGACTTGCTCGGGGGCGAGCCAGGTGGGGAACTTGCCTTCGAAGTGCTCGATGAGCAGGCCGGTGAAGCGTTCGAGCGAACCGAAGGGGGCGCGGTGGACCATGACAGGAGTGTGCGGCTGGTTGTCCGAGCCGACGTAGCTGAGGCCGAAGCGGACGGGCAGGTTGTAATCGACCTGGACGGTGCCGAGCTGCCAGTCGCGGCCGATCACGTCCTTGACGACGAAGTCGATTTTCGGGCCGTAGAATGCGGCTTCGCCGAGTTCCTCGGAGTATTCGACGCCGAGTGTCTGCACGGCCTCGCGAAGTGCGGATTCGGCTTTGTCCCAGTTTTCGGGGTCGCCGACGTATTTATCGGAGTCCGGGTCGCGCAGGGAAAGGCGCACGCGGTAGTCGTGCATACCGAGCGTGTTGAGCACTTTTTTGACGAGATCGAGGCAGCCGGTGACTTCGCCGGCGAGCTGGTCGGGCGTGCAGAAGATGTGGGCATCGTCCTGGGTGAAACCGCGGACGCGGGTCATGCCGCCGAGTTCGCCGGATTGTTCCCAGCGATAGACGGTGCCGAATTCGGCCAAGCGCACGGGGAGGTCGCGGTAGCTGTGGGGATCGCTCGCGAAGATCTTGATGTGATGCGGGCAGTTCATCGGCTTGAGCAGATAGCCTTCGTAGGTTCCGTCTGACAGGCCGTTGACGAGTGTGGCGCAACTGGCGTCTTCATCAGCGAGTTTTTCCAACACATCGCGCTCGGCGATGGCGGGGTATTGGCTGTCCTGATAGAACGGGAAGTGGCCGGAGGTGCGGTAGAGGTCGAGCTTGCCGATGTGGGGGGTGAACACCTGCGAGTATCCCTGTTTGTCGAGCTCGGCAGTGATGAATTCCTGGAGCGCGCGGCGGAGCAGGCCGCCTTTCGGTTTCCAGAGGATCAGGCCCTGGCCGACGGCTTCGTCGATGTGGAAAATTCCGAGTTCGCGGCCGAGGCGGCGGTGGTCGCGTTTTTTCGCTTCTTCGAGGCGGGTGAGGTGGTCCTGAAGGTCGGTCGAGTTTTTAAAGCAGGTGCCGTAAAGGCGCTGCAGCGATTTGTTGTTCTTGTCGCCCTTGTAGAACGCGCTGGCGATGCTCATGAGTTTGAATGCCTTGCAGTTGCCGGTGCGGCCGACGTGAGGGCCGGCGCAGAGATCCCAGAAGTCGCCGTTCTGATAGATCGAGATCTCCTCGTCCTCAGGGATGTCGTTGAGCAGGTCGATCTTGAACGTGCTCTCGATCGGGCGCTCGGCGATGAATCCGAGACGGCCGGATTTTGCCAGTTCGAGGGCTTCGTTGCGCGAGACGGCGATGCGCTCGAACGGGGCGTTTTCCTTCACTACCTTTTTCATCTCGGCCTCGATTTTCTCGAAATCCTCTGGCGTGATGCGGTGGGCGAGATCCATATCGTAATAGAAGCCGTTTTCGACCGGTGGGCCGGCGGCGAACTGGACGTCCGGCCAGAGCCGGGAGACGGCGGTCGCCAAAACGTGCGCGCACGAATGGCGCAGCCGTTCAAGGTCGGACATCTGGTGGCGTTCTTCGAGAGTCTTGCGTTCGGACATGGGCGCACCCGAGAAACCCGAGTGCGAGCTGATTTACAAGAGCGAAACGCAAGAAATCCAAGGTGTTGAGGCGATTTCCTTTCCCATTCATGGCGGCTTCTGTTATGTGCGGGGCAGAATTGATTGAAGCCATGAAAACCCCGTTTTTCTTTTCGTTTCTCGCGCTCACAGCGCTTGCCGCCCCGCTCCACTCCGCCCCACGCGTCGTCTGTTCCACCGCCTCCCTTTCGCCGGAATCCGAGGTGGACGTGATCTTCGAGCGGCCCGTTGTTACTCCCGACATGCTCGGGAATCCGCTGCCGATGAAGCATCTGGTGATCACGCCACCGATTCCCGGCAGCATGACGTGGGTGTCGCCGGAAGTCGCGCGATTGAAATTCGACGTTCCGCCGCAGATCGGAGCGAACCACGTTTTCACGATTCCCGAGGGGCTGGCCTACCGGGATGGCTCGGAAATCCCCTCCGGACGAATCGCGGCGCTCGCTGCCGAACCGTTCATGGTACGCAGTGCCAACATCCGCGACCGCTGGTCGCACGAATACTCGATCACCGAGCCTGCGTTTCTGGTCGTTTTTAATGACGACGTGGAAGCCGCCAGCGCGGGCCGCTTCATTTCGTATCGGAACGCGGATGGCGACAGGATGTCCGCCATGGTCCGCCATGCCACCGTCGATGAGGCCGGCTACCTCGGGCGCACCAACCGGTCATGGGCGGAGCGGGCGATGTCCCGCGATGAGGTCGGCCAGCGAGTCCTCGCCGCGGAACTTCCCTCCGCGCTCATGGTTGCTCCGGCGCGCCCGCTTGGCATCGGGCCGAAGTGGCAGCTTGTGGTCGGCCAAGGATTGCCGAATCAATCCGGCACCGCTGCCTTTTCCCAGTCCAAGACCTACGGGATCGGCGACATCAAGCCATTCATGATCGAAGGCATTTCGGCAAACGTCGCGCCCGACATGCCCCGCAACATCACGATCATTTTCAACCACAAGGTGCCATCGTCGTTGGCGGAGGATTTCCTCACCCGGGTCGTTGGCATCCAGCCCGTTCCGGGAAATCTCACCGCAACCAGCGATGGCAGCATGGTCCTGCTGGAGGGCGATTTCCAAGAAGCGGACAACTACAACGTCACCGTGAATCGTCCGTTCCAATCCGCCACGGGATTCGATCTGGTGGAGGGTAAATCCGAGTCCGTCAAATTCGAGCGCCTGGAGTCGACGGTGATTCTCCCCTCGACGAATGAGGCGCAGCTTGCCGAGGGTGGGCGGAATTACGACATTCATACCGTCAACATCCGGACACTCCGCGTCCGCGCCAAACGCATGAATGGCTTGAGCCTGGTGCGCGCGCACCAAGGGTATCGCCATTATACTGGGATGGGTCACAATTACGAAAACGTTAATCCCACCGCGCCGATTCCATTCTCTCTCATCCATGGCGAAACCGTGATCGATCTGGAGATTCCGCTGGATAATCCCATCGACACATCGAAAAAGGTGACGCTGGATTGGAACGAGCTTCTTCCCGACCATTTGCGGCATGTCGCATTGTTTCTCGATATCGTCGGTGTGCCTCATGAACTCGCGGAAAACAACGGGCGCCGCAACAATCAAGCGATCATCCAGCTCACCGACATCGGTCTCGCATGGAAAGTGAGCAAGCACGACGCGCTGCTCTACGCGTTCTCGTGCAAGACCGGCGAACCGTTGGCCAACGTCTCTCTTGCGCTCTTTGGTGAGGATGCAAAGCGCCTCGATCGCGCCACCACCGATGCGAACGGTCTCGCCAGGCTGCCGCGCGGTGACGATGCGCGCCACATTCACGCCACGCTCGGCCGCGACAACTACGTCACCGCATGGGACAACACCGTAAGCACCGTGGGCATGTGGCATTTCCCGGTGCGCACCTCATGGTGGCCACAACCCGACATCGAGCGCCGCGTTTTCATGTTCAGCGATCGCCCGGTTTACCGGCCCGGCGAGACATTGCGATTCAAAGGCATCGTGCGCAGTCAGGAAGGCAACATCATCCGCGCCCTTGTCCCCGCCGAGGCCCGGCTTGCGATCGTCGATCCCGCACAGCGGGAAATCTTCACCACCCCGGTGACGATCAGTGACAACGGTTCGTTCGATCTCACCTACACCCTGCCCGAGGGGCGCGTCGGCGAATACCAAATCCGCCTTGAGTTCCCCGATGAACTCTCCGCCGCAGAGGCGAATGAGGATTGGTGGGAAAGCGAGAGCCAGGCGCGTCAGGCTCGTTTCATCCATGAATTCCGCGTCGAGGAATTCCGCCGCAATGCGTTCGAGGCTAACAGCACCGCCCGCGCCCTCGAACCAGCTGCCTCCACGGCCACCTTTGACCTGAAGGCGGATTACTACCAAGGCACTCCTGTTGCCGCAGGGACGGTCAGCGCGGTCACCCGCGTCACCGAAACAAACATCTACCCCGACCGCTTCCGCGACTTTCAGTTCGGCAACCACCGGCGCGACGACTGGAACTACTGGTATCGGTATTTCGGTTTCCGCGACAACGACGCCTCGCGCGGCGAGACCGTGCAGAATGTCATCGACACCCATCTTTCCGCCGAAGGGGTAGCCACGGTGGAAATCGACATCCCCGGATCCGCCACACCCGTCACCCGCGAGATCACCCTGTCGGCTACCATCACCGATGCGAACAACCAGGCGATCACCACAAGCTCTACAGCCACCGTGCATCCCGCCGATCTCTACGTCGGTGTCTCGCGGATCGACCGGTTGGTGCGCGTCGGCCAGTCGCTTGATTTGAAGCTCGTCGCCGCCACCCCGGCGGGCGAGCCGTTTGGTGGAGACGTCGCAGTGACCGCCACGGTCGTCCGCGAGGTGCATCACACCACCAAGACCGAGAATGCCCGCGGCCAACGCGCAACAAGCAATGAGAAATCAGAGGAAGACGTTCTCACCCGCGAGTTCACCATCACCGCCGCCGAATCCGGCGGGCAGGGCCATGCGCTGAGTTTGGATGTGAAAAACGCCGGAGCCCATTTCCTCACCGTCTTCGGCACCGATACCGCCGGACGCGAGTTTTCCACGACGGTGCGCTTCCACGTCTATGGAGATCGTGATTACCCGTGGGCATACGAGGAAGGTCTGCGCATCAAGATGGTGCCCGAGAAAAAACAATACCGCCCGGGTGAGACCGCGCGTATCCTCGTGTTGAGCCCGATCGAAGGCACCGCCCTCGTCACGCTCGAGCGCGAGAACGTCCTCCATTCGTTCCGCACCGAGATCACCCTCGACAATCCGGTGATCGAGATCCCGCTCGACGACGACTGCGCGCCCAATGTCTTTGCCTCCATTCTCATCGTCCGCGGCTCCGCCGAGTCGCAGCGCGAGCATCCCGAACCGCAGCTTCGACTCGGCTACTGCGAATTGATGGTGGAAAACGTGCGCGACCGCCTTGCGGTGACGATCGATCACGACCCCGCCTTCACCTGCCGTCCGGGTGACGAGGTGACTCTAACGGGAATCATCCACCTCGCCAACGGCAAGCCCGCCGCAGGCGCGGAAGTCACCTTCTTCGCGGAAGACGAAGGCACGCTCGCGGTCATGGGCTTCGACACGCCTGACCCGATGGCGTTATTCTACAACCCGCGCCTGCTCACCACCGAGGCCGGCACGTCGTTCCACACCTTCCTCTCCGAAAATCCCGACCACCGGTATTTCCACAACAAGGGCTTCTTCATCGGAGGAGGTGCCGATCTTGGAGATCTCGCCGACCGCATGCGCGAGAACTTTGATCCCTGCGCGACCTGGGCTCCCGCGCTCATCACCGACGAAAACGGCCGGTTCAACCACACCTTCACCCTGCCCGACACGCTCACCCGCTACCGGCTCATGGCGGTGGCGCACCATGGCGTGAGCCGGTTTGGCCACAGCGAATCCGAGCTCACCGTCAACAAGGACCTGATGCTTGAACCCATGGCCCCGCGCTTCGCCAACCAAGGCGATTCGATCACCCCACAAGTGCTCGTGCAGAACGCGTCCAGCCACACCGCCACTTGGCGAATTGTGGGTGCCGTCGATGGCTCCGCAGGCACACCGCCTGTTCGCCTGTTAGGCGATCCCGTTCACACCATCACGCTCGATCCCGGCGGCTCCACCACCGTCGCGTTTCCGTCCGTGGCCGAGACTACTGGCGAGGCCGTTCTCATGTGGACGGCCACGCCGGTATCCATCCAGGGTGGCGACCTTACCCCCGAGCTCGCCCGCTCGCTGGGCGACTCGGTAAAAACGAAATTCCTCGTCAACTTCCCGATGCCCACACTGCGGCAGAACATGGTGGTGCGCCTCGATGCCGGCGAATCCACCGACCTGCGCGCGTTGCTCAACGAATCGCTCGGCGGAGCCACCGGTACCCTGCAACTCGATGGCGCGATCTCGCCGCTGCTCCAAGCGGCCGATTCGATTGATTTCCTGCTCCACTACCCGCACGGCTGCCTCGAACAAACCACCTCCGCGATGATTCCGTGGATTGCCGCGGGTCAGCTCAGCAACATCATCCCGGCACTCGCCAAACACGACGAAGCCCATATCCGCAAGACCATTGAAAGAGCCGTCGAGCGCATCCTCTCGATGCAGCTCGACGATGGCTCGTTCAGCTACTGGCCCGGAAACCCGGAAGCCGCCGACTGGGCGACGCCGTATGCGGCCCTCGGCATCGCGCTCGCCCAGCGTTCCGGTGCCAGCGTGCCCGCCGCACCGATCAACGCCCTGCACACCTACCTCATCACCAGCCTGCGCGGTCTGGGCGAGGAGGGCGGCAACTTCAAATACCCCGAAATCCACGCCCGCACACTGCTGGCACTCGCGCTCGCGGGCAATCCGCAGCCGTCCTATCAGAACCTCCTGCTCGACCGCGCCGATTCGCTCGACGCACGCACCCGCGCCACCCTTGCCGCCGCCATCGCAGTGAGCGGTGGCGCTCTTGCCGATGCGCGCTCGCTCATGCAGCCACGCGCCTCACGATCGGGCGGCTCGGACGTCGAGTGGATGCCCTATCAGGCCGACCATGCCATCACCCTCTATGCCTGGACGCTCATCGACCCCAAGGCCCCGACGACCACCGCCGCCTTGGACCGCCTGCTCCACGACCGCAATCCGTTCGGCCACTGGCGCACCACCTGGGTCAACAGTTGGGCGCTTATCGCCATGGGCGAATACGCCCGCGCCGTGAGCAACAACGAATTGCCATCGACGCAGCTGGTTCTCTCCGGCGGCGCGGCGGATGAAACGATCGCCCTGAACCCCGAAACCCCGTCGGCCATGCGCGTGCTCGACCTGCACCCCGCGCTCGACCTCACCCTCACTGCGGGTGATGCCCCCGTTTATCTGCGGATCGCCGCAGAAGGAAAACCGCCGATCACACCGGTTCAGCCAGTCGCTACGAACGGCCTGTCCGTCGAGCGTGTCTATGAACGTGTGCTCGCCGATGGATCGTCCGAAATCCTCGACCAACCGCGTGTCGGCGATCTGATCCGCATTTCCCTCAAGTTCACCCTGCCGACCAACGACACCCGCTACCTCGTCGTCGAAGACCTGCTGCCGAGCACCTTCGAACCCGTGCACAGCGACTTCGCCAGCCAAAGCGCCATCGTCGGCGGCCGCACCAGTGAGAGCGATTGGCGCGTGTCCCACCGCGAACTCCGCACCGACCGCGCCAGCTTCTACCTCGACTACCTCCCCCGCGCCGGGACCTACACGCTCAATTACCTCGTCCGCTGCACCCTCCCCGGCGACGCTCTCGCCCCGCCCGCCAAGGTCGAATCGATGTATGACCCCGAAAACTTCGCGCTCTCCGCATCGCGCGAGTTTTCAGTGATGAAGTAGCGACAGTTCGTTTCTCCACCCTGCGGGATCCGTCTAAAATTCCGGTGCAATTTCTAACATATCAATACGCTATCATCGATTTTATTGATGGACTTCGCCACAGGCGCAAACTGGGGTGGAGTGAGTGATAACGAACTCAAACGCGGAGTGCCCGCCCTCGGGATGGGAATTCACACCTTGAGCGGTGGTGGAGTCTGGCGGGGTGGGGTGAAGCGCGATGTCCAGTCGATCCGGGCGGAGCGGAACATCAGGATGGCAAGGGTGGCGACGGCACCGAGGGTGATGGCCAGGCCGGTGAGGCCGGGGATGAAGAAGGTGTAACTGAATAGCACGAGGTAGACGGCTTGGGCGGCAATGGCCATGACGGTGAGCGCGCCTTTCGAGACGATGCGGATGTATCCGCCAACGAGCGCGAGCGAGACGACGGCGGCAATGGCGAAAGCGGCGTGGAGTGGCATGACATCGACGAGGTAGGCGAGCAGGATGTGGAAGGCGAAAAAGGCGGCGGAGAGGAAGAAGTAGTTCATCGGGTGCAGGTTGGTGCCGCGCTCGATGCCGGTGAGGACGAGGACGGTGAAGAAGAATAAGAGCGAGATTGGCGCGAAGAACGCGATGCGCGAGGTGATGGGCCCGGCGTTGAGCACATCGGGCATCGACATGCCGATGCCGGGCGCGGCGATCACATCCGGGTAGGCCCATGTGAATTGCCAACCCTGATCGGTCTCACTGCGTTCGGTTGGCGATCCGGTGCCGACGGGAAAGTCGATTTCACGGAAGTTGGTTTGCATCATGAGGCGGAAGTCGCTGACGCGTGTGTTGTCGTTGAAGTGGTAGCGCCAGGCATCGACGCCGCGTGCGAGGTAGGTGACGATGAGTGCGGCGCTTCCTCCGGCGGGCAGGACGATGGCCTCGGTCATGACTCCATTGCGCGGGCTCCGGCGGCTTTCGCCGCCATTGCCAAGAGCGAAAGAGAAATTCTCGTAGCTCGCCGAGGCATCGGGCAGGGTGAAGGAGACGTAAACGGTTTGTGACACCGGAGTGGAGTTTTCGATCTGATAGGTGGCACGGAAATCAACGGCGTAGGTGCGGTGGTTGATGAGGCCGCGGCGGCGTGGCTCGAAGGAGAGATTCACCGCGATATCGGATGCGGCGATGGCCAGCGGCCGGCGGCCATCGGATGTGCCGGGTGAGGCGTGCCAGGCGGTCGGGTGGGTCTGCACGAGCGGAGGGCCCCAACCATCGGCGATGCGTTCGCCGGATTTGTCGTGATGTTCGTGGGTGCGCAGGTCCATGGCGGAGCCGAGGATGAACCATGCGACGCTGGTGGCCGCGAAGATGACGGCGATGGCGAGGAGGTGGATGATTTTCATGGTGGTTGGAGTGTCAGTGGTTGAAGGCTGCGGGCGGGACGCCCGCGCCACGTTGGACGGTCGGGCAGATCAGTTCTCGGAGTTGAGTGAGCGGTAGAAGACTTCAGCGCGGAGGGGCTCGCCGCGGGTGAGCAGGCGGCGCAAAAAGGCAGCTCCGGGCGGAGCGCTGGCGGGTGCGGGCGCGGCTTCGGCGTTGCTTTCGACGGCGTCGAGACGAGTGCCGTCGGGCAGCATGATCGTCCAGTCGATGCGGTGGGCGAAAAGCGGGGTGGAGGGGGATTCGACCACGAGCCCGCCGGCCACGCGGTCGAGTGCTTGGCCGATGCCGGTGTAGGAGAACTCGATGACGGTGGGGCGTTTATCGCCAGCGGGAGCAGGTAAGGCGAATTCAAGGGCGTCGCCACGGTCGATGGGCGTGGCGCGCTGGCCGGAGATGCGGGCTTCGAGCAAGGTCATGTTTTCCGGGAGCGACCATTGCGCGGAGCCGATCGCGCTGTGGGCGAGCTGATAGCTGGCGGTGGTGAGCTGCGAACCATTGGCGACGACGCGCGTGGAAATGGTGGCTTCGGTGATGGTGATGGCGTCGGTCTCGACTCGTGGAAGCCATTTGACGTTGGCGGCGGTGAGTTTGCCGGATTGGAGGAGGACGGATTGCGAGTGGGCCTTTTCGCGCAGCCATGTCGGCATGCGTGCGGGCGAAGGATCGGGAAGCCAGCCACCACCGGCGATTTCCGCGCCTTGCGGGATGGCGAGGACGACGGTGGTTGCGGATGCCTCCGGCAAGCGTGGCAGCCAATCGGCATGATCACCATTGATCTGGATGCGGTAGCGCAGGGTGAGGGTTCTTTCACGGGCGGATCGCGACTCCCATTGGAGAAGGAAGCCGCCGTGGGTTTGTTCCTGGAAGTCGAGCCCGTCGCTGGAGAGTTCGATGCGCGATGGCATATCGGGGAAATCGAGCCGCATGACCGAGCCGCCTGTGCCAGGGGGCGTGGCGGTCAGGCGGACCTGGTGGTCGAGCCATCCGGCGTCGTATTCCACCCATGCTTCGGCGGTGACGTTCCAGGCTTCTGGTTTTTGTGGGTCAGGTTGTGGCTCCTCCCGGCGAACGACGATTTCGTTGGCGGTGGCAGGCAACAGGTGACGGACCTGGCCGTCTGCATCGATGATGGTGGAAGCACTATCGATACGCCAGGTATTGGCTGCCGCCGGACCCTCGATGCGGATGCTGGTGAAGGTTGCGGGGACTACGGGGAATTTGGCCGCTACACCGAAGCTTGAGTTAGCCGGAAAGGTGGCGGAGGCGCGATGGATGCCGGGGGTCTCCATCATCAGGCGGATCTCAGCCTGATTGGAAACCAGCGTGGATTGCGCATCCGGCTCGATGGCGAGATCGAGCGGGGCGACGGCCACCCACGCCCAGGTGTCGGAGAAATTCTCCGCCTGCCAATCGACGCGGACGAGCGCACGGCCGTCGGCGCCGATGGTGATGTGATAATCGGCGCGGGTGAGCGCGGATTTCACTGGTGGCTGCGCTGGTGTTGGCGGCGCGGGTTGTGCCGTGAGGCGGGCGAACTGCGAGTATGGCAGGGTGATCTGTCCGTCGGAATCAGCAAAGGCTGTGGCGAACGGGGCGATGAGGGCGAGGGCGATGAAGTGCGTCTTCATGCCCACCATCCTTCATACGAATGTGAAGGGATGATGAAGGCGGTGTGAAATCGGCGTGAATTCGAGGCCTCGTCGGGCTCCAACGTTTCCGGGGACCAGCTTTGGTCATTCCTGCTTTCCGGACCGCGGGTCCGCCGATTTGTCGTGGAAGAAGATGATGAAGATCACCAGGATGACGGCGGCCATGCCTGCGGGGAAGAACCAATAGTTTTTCCAATCGGTCATCGCCTTGGTGAGGAGTTCGGGATCGACGCCTTCGGGGTATCCTTTGCCGAACATGCCGAATAGGGATTCGAGGAATGTGGGCTCGGGGAGGTCGCCTGCGGCGGTGGTGATATTTTCCATGAGCGGCACATGTTTTACAGGCGGAACTCCGAATGCGCCGATGGAATTGGGAACGGGTGTTTCGGTGAACGGCCAGGTGCCTCCGAATGCCAACCGGTAGCCAAAAAACATGCCGATGCCCTGGGTGAGGAAGACAAGCAGGCTTTGCGCCTGGCCGCGCACGGCGGCGGGGGCTGTCTTGTCGGTATACATGAAACCGGTAACGAAAAAGAAATCATAGCAGATGCCGTGGAGCAGAACGCCCAGAAGCAGCATCCATGCGACTTGATCAGGCGCGCCGATTGCGAAGAGGACGTATCGCAGGACCCAGCAGCCCATGCCGATGGCGAGCATCCATTTCACTCCGAGTTTGCGGAAGAAAAACGGGATGAGCAGCATGAAGACGATTTCCGACATCTGGCCAAGCGTCATGGTGGAAGCCGCCTGCTTGAATCCGGTGGCCCCGAGGAATGCGGATGTCTGCCCGTAATAATAAGCAAGGGGCACGCTGATGAGCATCGAGCAAATGGCGAAGACGGCGAACGAGGGGTTTTTGAAGAGCTTGAAGGCATCGAGCATGAGGAGCGACTTGATGTCGATGGGGGTGCCTTTCGCGGGAGGCGGGGTGTGCGGGAGGGTGAAGCTGTAAAGGCCTAGAAGAATGCTCGATCCGGCGGCGAGCCAGAAGATGTTGAGCGAGGCGGACCAGCCGACGGCACCAACACCGAGCCCGGCGGCGATCCAGCCGATGGTGCCCCAGACGCGGGCTTTTGGGAAAAGTTCCTGAGGGAGGTGGCTGAAGGTGATGGTGTTGGCGAGGCCGAGGGTCGGCATGTAGCAAAGCATGTAGGCGACCATCAACCACACGATCAGGCTGCCTTTTTCCGCGCCCTGCGGGGCGAGGATGGCGATGGCGATCATGAGACCGCCGCCGATGAGCATGAGTGCCGCAAGCACCCGCTCCGAGGAGAACAGGCGGTCGGCGACGAAACCGAGGAACAATGGGGCGAATATCGCCGCAACAGGCGCGCTGGAATATCCGCCGCCGATGAAATCCCCCAGTCCATTGCTCCCCATCGCGAGAGCCAAGGTTGCGAACCATGATCCCCAAGCGAAGAACTGGAGAAACATCATGATCGAGAGACGGGCACAGGTGGAGGTGTGGCTCGGGGTTGCAGTCATGCGGAGGTGGGGTCGTGGTTATGCCAGCAGGCGGCAGGATACCTGCTCGAATGCAACGGAAACCCAGACGCCAATGCAATCCCGGATTGCGACGCGATCGGGCGGCTTAGTATAATAATTTTCCAGGAAAATTATTATTGCGGCGTCGTTGTGGGCTGGTGCTTCGGGCAATCTGATGCGGACTCATGCTTGGAAAGCGGTGGCGGCGAGCAACGCACAAACGGTTTCGAGGAACCCGGCGTCCGCTGCCGTGAAGGCGGCAGGTTGGTCGGAATCGATGTCGAGCACGGCGCGGACATCCCCGTTTTGGTCGAAGACCGGAACGACGATTTCTGAGCGGGTGGTCGATGAGCAGGCGATGTGATCGGGCACGGCGTGGACATCGTTGACAATCCGGGTTTTTCCTTCGCGCGCGCAGCGGCCACAGACGCCACGGGTGAATGGAATTGTCAGGCATCCGTGGCTGCCCTGGTAGGGACCGATTTTGAGCATGCCGGGTTCGGTCACGCGGTAGAAACCGGTCCAGTCGAAACGCGGATCGGCGTGGTGGAGTTCGCAGGCGATGGTGGCCATGATGGCGATTTCGTCGGTTTCGCCTGCGATGAGCGCGCGGATGCGGGAGAGTGTGGCGGACGGACGATTTTCTGGCGCGATGCTCATGGGCCAAGGTTAACGACGGCGGCCGATGCATCAAGTGTGGCATCATGCGTTGCACACGGGGAACGCCCGCGCCAATATCGCGGGCGAAGAAACCATGACAGATAAGGCACGGATTTTTGATTTGGACGGGACGCTGGTGGATTCGCTACCGGGGATCTCGGTGGCGTTGAACGCGGCATTGGCTGGTGCGGGATTTCCTCGTCATCCGGAATCGGCGGTGCGTGGTTTTGTGGGGGATGGATTGGAGACAACGGTCCGGCGGGCCTGCCCGGCAGGCACGGGCGATGCGGTGATCGATGGATTGGTGGAGGAATTCCGGGCGGTTTACGCCGATGTTTGGCAGACGGGAACGCGGCCTTATGAGGGGATCCGCGAATTGCTGTTGGAGTTGCGGGCGGGCGGAATGCCATTGGCGGTGCTTTCAAACAAATCGCACGCGTTCACGAGAGAGATGGTGGCGGAGGTTTTCGCCGAGGTGGAATTTGCGTGCGTGCTTGGCTTGCGGCCCGGAATGCCACCGAAGCCGGATCCGGCAGGCGCGGTGGAAATTTTACAGACGCTGGCTTTGCCACCAAGCCAGTGCTGGATGATCGGTGATTCGACGATGGACATCGCGACGGGAAAGAACGCCGGAATGCGCTCATGCGCGGTGACCTGGGGATACCACGATGCGGAGCCGCTCAAGGCGGCCCGCCCAGATGCGCTGGTGGCCGATGTGGATGGCCTGCGGCGGTTGTTGCAGGCTGGATCGTGAAAACACCGGACATCACTCAATCCAGCCGTGGAGAGCCGCGTGGTTTGCGTCGAGGGCGGGATCTTCCTCTAACAAACGATCGGCGATGGCGCGGGCTTCGCGGATGAGCTCGGTGTCGGCAAGGAATTCCGGGAAGCGGATGGCGGACATGCCGCTCTGGCGAGTACCCATGAGCTCGCCGGGACCGCGCAGGCGGAGATCGGCCTCGGCGATTTCGAAACCGTCGGCACTTTGCTCGATGACGCGGAGCTTTTCGAGGGCCTCGTCGCTTTTTCCGTCGGTAACGAGAACACAGTAACTCTTGTGGCCGCCCCGGCCAATGCGGCCGCGGAGCTGGTGGAGCTGAGCGAGGCCGAAGCGTTCGGCGTGGTGGAGGATCATGACGTTAGCATTCGGAACATCCACGCCGACTTCGATCACGCTGGTGGCGACGAGGGCGGCGATTTCCCCATCGCGGAATTGCCGCATGACGCGTTCTTTTTCCTCCGCGGGAAGCTTGCCGTGGAGCAGGCCGACTTGGAATTTGCCGAGCCGTTTGCTCCATTTCGCATGGGCCTCGACGGCGGATTCAATTTTGAGCGAATCGCTTTCCTCGACGAGCGGATAGACGAGATATGCCTGGCGGCCTTCGGCGAGCTGGGATTTGACGAAATTCGTCACATCCGACTGCTTCGGTGCGATGCGCAGGCCGGTGATGAGACGGCCGCGGCCGACGGGGCGCTCGTCTAACAGAGATACATCAAGGTCGCCGTAGAGCGTCATGGTGAGGGTGCGCGGAATGGGGGTGGCCGTCATGACGAGGACGTCGGGGGTGATGCCGTGGCTGATGAGCGTCTCGCGTTGGAGGACGCCGAATTTGTGTTGTTCGTCGATCACGACGAAGCCGAGGTCGCGGAAGGCATCGGGGCGATGGAGCAGGGCGTGGGTGCCGATGAGGATGTCTGCGGATTCCCCGGCGTGGGTGGTTTCCTCGCGGCCGGATGTCTGCAGGGCAAGGCGCAAGCCGAGTGGTTCGAGCCATTTGCGGAAGGTGAGGAAATGCTGTTCGGCGAGGATCTGGGTGGGGGCCATGAGGGCGGCCTGGCAGCCAGATTCGACGGCGAGCAGCATCGCGGCCATGGCGACGAAAGTCTTGCCCGCGCCGACGTCACCCTGGAGGAGGCGGCGCATGGGGACGTGTTGGCGCATGTCATCGATCAACTCGCGGATCGAGCGCTTCTGTGCGTTGGTGAGATCAAACGGGAGGCTTTCGTAGAACTTCTTGAGCAGGGTGGTTTTGCGACCGAGCGTGCGACCGGGCTGCTGGCGGTGATGTTTGCGGCGCCATGCGACGTTGAGCTGAGTGCGCAGGAAATCCTCGAGCGCGAATCGGCGCATGGCGTGGGTGGCCTGCTCATCTGATTCGGAGAAATGGGCGTGACGGTATGCGGTGTGGCGTGGAATGGCGGAGTCGACTTTCACCGGCAGCTCGGTGGTGGCGGGGTCGACGGTTGTGATGGCTAGATGGATGATTTCGCGCAGGCGGCGCTGCGGGATGCCGGTGATGTTGCGATAGACGGGGACGATGCGCTCGAGGTGGATCGATGTTTCGCCGCCATCTTCATCGAGAATTTCGAACTCGGGGTGGTTGATGATCAGGCGGCCGCCGTGTTCGCGCACCTTGCCGTAGACGATGATGTCCTGCCCGGCGGCGAGCACGCGGTGGATGTAGGGCATGTTGAACCAGCGCAGGGTGATTCTCCCGCTTTCGAAGACATTGCCATGGCCTTGGAGTATGGTGGCCTCGGTGAATCCCTTGCCTGCTCCCATGCCACGGCGGCCGAGATCGAAGACGATGCCGCGCAGGCAGACGGCGTCGGGCATGGGCTGGTTGGGAAAGCGGTCGAAACGGCGGCGGTCTTCGTGACGGCGGGGAAAATAATCGAGCAGATCGGAGATGGTGGCGAGGCCTGCGGCGGCGAGGGCCTCGACTTCTCGGGCCGAAACGCCGGGGAGGGAGGCTGGCGAATCGGTGGCGGCGGCGGATTCGGGCATGTCAATGGGATGCGGGAATGACTTGCCGAATGAATTCGGCGCTCCAGTTCATTGGCGGGCGGGGGCGAGATCGCGGTTGAGTTCTTGAAGCAGGCTTTGCAAATCGGCGCGGACTTGCGGGTCGGCATACGCGTCGAGGCGTTCGAGGGCGACGTTGTTGAGAAATTCACGTTGGCGGGTGCCGACGAACAGATCGAGTTCCGGAAGCAGGAACGGCCCTTCGGGTGTGGTGAGCACGGGCATCAAGGCCATGCCGGGATTGGCGTCGCCGTGGCGGCGGAAGCAGACGACCGTCCAGTGTTTTCCGGAACGGATGATGAACTCCCCCTCAATATCGGTCATCTGCGTGGAGAGTTCGTAACCGAGATTGCGCAGGAGCCGCGTGTGGCCCTCTTCGTCATCGAGCACCGCGCTTCGGGCAAGGCAGGCCTTCAGATCGCCAGCGGCGATGCCGTCGAGCCATTTGCGGACGAGCGCCTCGGAGGCTGCGGGAGCGGGCGCGGATTCGGGGATGATTTTTTGGATCTTCGTGGTGGGGGCGAGGAGCGCGTTGGTCCAATTGTTGCGCCATTTTTCCTCCTGTTGGTCGCGCCATGTGATGAGGGTGGGGCTGATCGGCGTCACCGGTTCCTGTCTGCCGGTCGATTGCCACATCCATCCGCCGGGCAGGCGGACCATGTGAAAGGCGCGCAGGTCGGTGCGCTCGGGTTCGCGGAATGCGTAGAGCTGGGCCATGGCCATCGCCTGGTCGCCATCGATCTGGAATGCCAGCGGGACGACGGCGCGACCGCCATTCACAGGGCGCATTTGCCACCAGAACCTGGTGGCACGGCCCATGGCGATGCGGGCTTGTTCCGGATCATCAAGAGGAATCGAAAGCAGGGCGAGTAGATCGTCAGGCGATCCGGAGGTGATCGCACGGCGCATGTTTGCCCAGAGCGCCTCGGGCGTCGGGTGCGGGGTGGCGGGGCGTGCATCGCGGAAGCGCTGGGGAAACGCATCTAACAAATCGGTGTCAAACGGATTGCCCTCATCGGCGGCGATGAGATCCTCAGCCTCCATTTCCCGGAACGCGGCGGGGAGGTTTAGCCGCCATGCGCCGGCTTCATCTCGCTCCATGTCGATATGCAGCAGGCTTACAGCGGGCACGCCACCTCGTGGGACCTCTCCGGCGGGGTCGATGTAGCCGATGGTGAACAAACCGTCCTTGGGGCCGGATTCTTCATAAACGATGGTCCGCAGGATTTCAGGACTGCTGACGGCACGCCAACCCGGCGGCGGATCCTCCTCGAGGGACACAGCGCGCTCGACTGAGTGCAACCGGGCGGCCCAATCGCGAGGCAATGGGTCTGAGAGCCCGCCGAGCAGCCCGAGAAGGCGGAGGCGGTCGCGGGTGCGGCTGGCATCGAGGAAGGCATCCGCGATTTCGCGAACGGTTTTCGATTCGAGTTCACCGCGAGTGATCGCGTTGCCAATGTCGCTTCGCATGCGGCTTGTCTGTTCGTCGCGCAGGATGTCGAGCGCTTCGGAGCGTTCGCGGAGCATCCATTGCTCGAGATCGGCGGCGCGGCGGCGCAGGTCGAGGTCCATCGAGACGCCGGTGTTTTCAAATGAGGCGGCGACCGGCGCGGGCAGCCAGCGATCGTTCGTTTTGACGAGTGCCACAGCAAAGGCCGCGGCTTTTTCGGAATCGTATCCATCGCGCTTGTGGACGATCACACCGGCCAGGCTGCCGTCGACCCGGACCTTGGCGGCATCGAGTTCGCCGCCCTTGAGATCGAGCGCCATGCGTTTGAGGCGATCCTGGATCTGGGTCTCCTTCGCCCGGCTGACGTGGGCGGATATCGCGGTGTCGGTGCCGACCTTGAGGTTCACGCTGCCGTTGCGGATTTTCTCCAAATGCGCGAGTGCAGCCTGTGCCGGCTCCGCCAATACCGGAGGCGTGCCGGCGAGCCCGAGCCCACCAGCGATCCATGCGATGATCCACCATTTCCGATTCACTGGGTTGGATGATATGGGTGATTTGGGAAAAATCGATAGAAACCTGAGGGCGGGAATCGTCTCAGGTTTTTAAAAGATCGCACCCGAGGAGGCAGACGTCGTCGTCAAACGCGCGGTTGCTGGAAAATTCGAGCACGGCGTTGAGAATGGTATCGAGGGCGGCTTCGAGCGGTTGATCCGCGTGAGCGTGGATGACGTCGGCGAGGTGTCGCTCGAAGAGCTCGCCATGGGGGTTCTCGGCTTCGAGTACGCCGTCGGTATGGAGGATGAGCCGGCTGGGGACGTGCAGCGGGGTGATCAGTTCGGGGAATGTGGCATTGGCAAGCAGGCCGAGGGCCGGGCCGCGGCTGGCGCGCTCGACACCGAGTTGGCGAGTGCCCTGCCGCGCGTCGCAAAGCACCGGCCCCGGATGGCCCGCACAGGAATATGAGAATTCGCGTTTTCGCAAATCGACCACGCCGTAAAATGCGGTGGCGAACATGGTGACGCCCGCGCGCTGCAGGATGGATGCAAGGCCTTCGTTTAGCCCGCTGAGAA
This sequence comes from Luteolibacter sp., assembly GCA_047921195.1. Classification (GTDB taxonomy): domain Bacteria; phylum Verrucomicrobiota; class Verrucomicrobiia; order Verrucomicrobiales; family Akkermansiaceae; genus Luteolibacter. Next base: position 20,816 of record JBLRWN010000042.1, read on the forward strand.
AGGCGGCGGGCGATCCGGCGTATCCGCGCATTTTTTCCAGCAGCCCGCGCAACATGGCGACAACCAGCGCCGAGCGGACTCCGTGGCCCATCACATCGCAGATCAGGAGCCCGACGCGGTGGTCGTCGATCTGGATGGATTCATGGAAATCGCCCGCCATGCCCGAGATCGGGATGTGGCGCGCGCCGAACGCCAATCGCACATCATCGGTGGCGACGTCGGGAAAGCCCGCGCTGGCGAATGCCTGCTGGATCTCGCGGGCGAGCAGGAGTTCCTCTTCGTATGCAAGATTGCGGATGTGGAGCTGCTCCGCCAGTGAAGAGGCCCGTTGTTGCGCCTGGACGAGCTCGGTCACGTTGCTCGAAACGCCGAAGGTGCCGCGGACTTTTCCGGCGCGGTCGAGCCAGGGAAATTTCGACGTGATCACCCATGTTTCCTTTTCGGTGTTCCATGTCTCCTGCTCGAGCTTGTTGGTGATGGCTTCGCGGGTGTGCATGATTTCGATCTCATCCTGCTCGGCGGGGCGCCAGTGCGCTTCATCGAAGAGGTCTCGGTCGTGCTTCCCTAACAGGTCAGCCGGCGACTTGAAGCCGTGCCAATCTGCCAGCCCTTGGTTTGCCATCACGAATTCGGACCTGGTGTTTTTGAAATAGATCTGCAGTGGGACGCAGTCGATCAACTGCCGCAACAGGTGGCGCTCCTCTTCGAGTTGGGCCTCGGCGGATTTGCGCAGGCTGATGTCGATCATCGAGCCGGCGATGCGTTTCGCGTTGCCGCCGCGGTCGCGCACCACCGAGCCCCGGATCCGCAGCCACCTCCATTGATCCGACCCGGTGCGGACGCGCGCATCGACCGCGAGGGTTTCAGGGCCGCCGGTATCCATCACGGCGGCGATTGCCTTGGCAAATGCCGGGCGGTCCTCCTCGTGGACGTGGCTGTATGGCTCGAGGAAAATATTCGGAGCGTTGCCATTGCCACATTCGAGGAATTCGAGAATGCGGCGGGTGTAGTGGATCGTCGTGTTGCCGACATACCAGTCCCAAATCCCCTCGTTGGATGCACGCAGTGCGAGCTCGAGGCGCTCGAGTTGTTCGGCGGCGTGATTGCTCCCCATTTCACTCATGACGCCTCCAAACTGAAGGCACCCGGTTGGCGCGGCAATTCCATTTTGCACGAAATGCCGGGAATCACACCGGCGGGTAAGCATGAAAGACCAGCGCGGGCGCGAGCATGGCGAGGTCCGCGATGCTCCGCAGCTCTGCGGCGGTGAATTTCGCGCGATTGCGGTTGATCACGTGGATCAATGCCGCGCCGGTGAGAATCGCGTAATAGAACGGCCTCACGGATTGTTGGTGCCCGGAAATCGCGAAGCCTAGGGCGACTATGGCGAGCATGATGACGGGAAGAATCAGCGAAAGCTCGCCGGAGGCTCCCTCCTCGTCATTCGCATGAAGCGCGGATTTCTCCCAGAAGTCGATCGCGCACAAATGAATCACGCACAGGACGGCGAAGGTGAGGAATTCCCGGGAGGTGACGAGGTCGTGTTTTCCGACCGCGGGCAGGAAGACGTGCGCGATCATCGCGATGCCATACGCGAATGCCGCGCCCGCGAGGAAATGCTTGCCGTATGCGATGTCGTGGGCATGCCCACCTTCGATGCGCGACATCACGAAATATCCCGCGACCAGGACACCGCAGATCACCAGGTAGCCGAATATCGACATCGGCAACGCAACCAGGACCAGTGCCACCAGACCAAGCGAGGCGAATACGGCGATGGCGAGAAACCCCCGCGCATGCCTGCGATGGAAGGCATGCCGCTCACCCAGCGGAAGACCGTAGGCTTCCCGGCGCTTCGCACGATGGAGCCTCTCCACCACGTGGACCACCCACACCGCGATGGCGAGCGCCGCATAGGCCGTCCATGGCAGGTAGTTCACCCGCCATGCTTTGGCAAAGACATACAACCACGCCATGGCCACCAGCGGAGCATCGAGGCTCAGCAGGCTCGGATAGAGCCAGAGGGGGTTGCGGTGGCGGGTCAAAGCGCCGCGAACATCCCCGAGCTTGCGCCTCATTGCAAGCGCGGTGCGGGGGAGTCGATCTTTGTCGTTTCGTTTTTTCCGATTCGGCATCAGAATTGCGGCATGAGCGAAAATGACTTGATTGGTGCCGCCTGGCAGGTTCGCGAGCGCGCATATGCGCCGTACTCGAAGTTCAAGGTCGGTGCCGCGTTGTTGGCGGACGACGGCCGGGTGTTCACCGGTTGCAACGTCGAAAACCTGTCGTTCGGCCTGACCAATTGCGCCGAGCGCGTGGCGATCGGCAATGCGGTGGCCGCTGGCGCATGCGGATTCGATGCCATCTTCGTGGTGGCCGACACTGCGGAGCCGGTCTCGCCATGTGGTGCATGCCGCCAGGTGATGGCGGAATTCGGAGTGAAACGAATCGTCCTGGCGAATCGCAGCTCGCGGGAGGAATTCACGCTCGAAGAGCTTCTGCCGCGGGCATGCACCGGGATCCTAGACCGGAGCGAGTGAGGGTTATGCTAGCTCCGGCAAGAGTCCGGATTTTTTCAGCCGTTCGATCGCCGCATCGCGCAACGGATCTTTGGGGCCGATGGCGAAGCGGAGAAACCGCAGAAACCCCCGTGTTGCCGGGAGGATGATCCAGCGGGGTAAGGTGCGGAAACCGGTCATTTTCCGGTAGGATTCGGGCAGGGTGACCACCGCCGCCTGGAACAAAAGCCGATAGACGGTCCTTGCCATCGGCGGCAGCGGCGGGTTGCGCAGCCATGCCATGACCTCGCGCGTGTCATCCGAGACCACGAGTTGCGGCTCGAAGTGGCGGAGTTGTTCAAGCAGTGCGGCTTCACTATCGGGAGCGCTTTCCAGGCCAAGCGGCTCGACGGATTTGCCCCAAAGTCTGACGTAGGCATCGGCTCCACCGGGAATCGGCACTGCCGCATACGTCTGGTGACAGCGTAAAAACGAGTCCATGAACGCGATATGGACCCACAATAACAACTCGGGGTCTGATGCGTCGTAAGTCCGCTCGTTGCCCTGCGCATCCACATAGCTGCCGCGCACCCGTCCGTGCATGCCGCGCACGCGGGAGGCCTCGCGCAGGATCGAATCGCGCGCGGCGTATGTCGTCACGGTCAGCCACTGGATGGTGCCCGCCAGGCGACCCAGCGGATCGTCCTTGTAACGCGAATGCTGCCGCACCCCGGCGAGGCTGCCCGGGTGCATCGCCTGCATCAGCAACGCGCGCACGCCGCCGACCAGTGTCGCCATGTTCGCATGGACCACCCATGGCGCGTCGGAGGGCGTGTAAAACCCCGCACCCTCACCTTCGGCGACGGTCGAAAACCATGGCGGGTCGCCACTCGGGTCACCACAAAGCAAGGCACGGAAGCGGCGTGAGACGAGTGCTTGCAGGCGGGCAATGAGCATGCCGAGCAATCAAGCGTGATCCTGGCGTCCCGCAAATGGAAATCCGTCACATTCGCCCGGCATGGCATTTCTACGCGCCATCTTTGGGCTGGCCAAGTAAGGGTGGCGTGATTTATCTGGCCGCATCATGAAACCCGTTGCCTCTGTGATTTTTGTTTTCTTCTTTTTGTTTCATTGCATCGCGAATGCCGTCACACCCGAGGAACTCGCGCTCCTTGGACATCGCAACATTATCGTCGTCGCCGACAGCGCGTATCCTTTGCAAAGCAACCCGGCCATCGAGACTCGCCACATCGGGGGCGAGCAGATCGAACGAATCATCGAAATCCTCGCGAAAATTCAGGCCGCCCCGCACGTGAATCCGATTGTGATGGTCGACGCCGAGTTGGAACACGTCGCCGAAGAGGCCGCTCCCGGAATCGCAGCATACCGCGCCGGGCTCGATAAGGCGCTCGAGGGTGCGGAGGTGAGGAAACTGCCGCACATCGACATCATCCGCCGCCTCGACGAGTCAGCTCAGCTCTTCAAGGTGATCATCCTCAAGACCGATGCCGTGCTACCATACACCTCGGTATTTTTCGAGTTGGATTGCGGCTATTGGAACGCCGAGAAGGAAAAATCCCTGCGCGAAGCCATGGGGGAATAAAGGAAACATGGTGCGCGATACTGGGTTCGAACCAGTGACCCCTACCGTGTCAAGGTAGTGCTCTACCACTGAGCTAACCGCGCGTGTTTCCCGGCGTGTCGCCGGGCGCGGACTTTACGGGGAGTCCGCGCCGGATTGCAACCCCTTTTTCGCGGCAGACTTGTCAAAACCCCGATGGCGGCGACACTGCGGCCAAGAGCTTCCCTTCACCATCGCAATGACTGACGACGCCCGCAAAGCCCGACGCCTGCAAATCCGCGGAGATGAACGCTCGCACCGCCTCGGCACATGGGTTGGCGGGTTGATGCGCGGGTGGGCGGCGACATGGCGGGTGGATGCGCGCGACGAGGCGGGGGTGTTCGCACCCGGCGCGTTCGGCGGGCCGGTGATATTCGCGCTATGGCACGATTGCATCTTCACCGTGCCGCCGGTGTGGCGCACATGGATCGGCCACCACCGACATGCCGTGGTGCTCACCAGCGCGAGCAAGGATGGGGCGGTGCTTGAGGCGGCGTTGGCCGGATTTGGGATTGGAGCGGTGCGCGGATCGTCGTCGCGCCGTGCGGTGGCAGGCTTGATCGGGCTGCGCCAAGCGATGCGTGCGGGGAGTGACACTTGCATCACACCTGATGGCCCGAAGGGGCCGCGACACGTCTGCCAGCCAGGCGTCATCAAGCTGGCCCAGACGACAGGCTCGCCGATCATCCCGATCCGTTGTGGATTCTCTTCCATGCGCCGGCTCAATACGTGGGATCGCTTCATCCTTCCGCTTCCGTTCAGCGCGGTGCGCGTGTGTTTCGGTAAGCCGATGCTTGTGCCGGCGGATGCGGATGAGGAAGGTTTTGAAGGAGCGCGCAAGGCCCTGGAAGACGAGTTGTGCCGTCCGTTAGGGGATACGGATTGATTATGGATTCAATCTCCAGCGGATGATTCTATGGAGTCGCCAATCACCGCTTCATCCGATAGATACATCAGCCGCCATCATCCCCGCGCGCACCCTGCTCAGCCGGCCGCTGTAAAATAGATGCCGCAGGATGTGGGTCGTGAATCAACGCCCGGCATGCTTACTTCCGCCGCTTTTTCCCGCCCGTTTTTTTCCGGCGGATCGAGACCGAAGGAGAATCGTCAAGCAGCGCGGTGTAGGTGTAAGCAAAATCGTCGAGCTTGCGGCGCGGGATTTCGCGATCGATGAAAATCTCGACGGATTTCGCGAAGTCGAGCTCGTCGGCGGTGAGGATGGTGAACGCATCGCCCTCGGCCTCGGCCCGGCCGGTGCGGCCGATGCGGTGGACGTAGTCCTCGGCATTTTCCGGCACCCGGTAGTTGATCACGTGCGAGACACCGGAAATGTCGATGCCGCGCGCGGCGACGTCGGTCGCCACAAGGATTTCAAACTCGCCCGCCTTGAACCCGGCGAGCGCCTTCATGCGGTCGACCTGGCTGATGTCGGAATGCATCGCGGCCACCTTCACTTGGCCGGTCGCCTTGATCAGATCGGTTACCTGGTCGGCCTCCTTGCGGGTGCGGGTGAAAATCATCACCGAATGGTAGTCGGTCTGCTTCAGCAGTTCGAGCAACAGCTCGTCGCGCTGGTCGATCGATACTGGATAAAATGCGTGGGTCACGGTCGTCGGAATCGACGTCCGTGCGATCTCGATGCTTTCGGGATCGGTCAGGCACCATTGCGCGAACGTTTGGATCGCCGGCGGCATGGTGGCCGAGAAAAACAAGGTCTGGCGGCCTTCCCACGGGCAGAGATTCACAATCTTCCTCACCTGCGGCAGGAACCCCATGTCGAGCATGCGGTCGACTTCGTCGAGGATCAGCGTCTTGAGTTTGCCAAAGCGCATCGAGCCGCGGAAGAAATGGTCAATCAGGCGGCCGGGTGTCGCCACCACGATGTCGGCACCCCCTTCGAGCGCCTCGGCTTGTTGGCCGAGACCCACCCCCCCATAAAGCAAGGCCACCTTCAGCCCGGTGTGCTTGCCGTATTTTTCAAACTGCTCGGCCACCTGATGGGCAAGCTCTCGTGTCGGCTCAAGCACCAGGATCTGGGGTTTCCCGCAGGCTTCAATCTTCGAAAGCGTCGGCAAAGCGAATGCCGCGGTCTTGCCGGTTCCAGTCTGCGAGGCTCCGATCACATCGCGGCCGGAGAGGATCAGCGGAATCGCCTGTGCCTGAATCGGGGTGGGATTGGTGTAGCCCGTATCCGTAACGGCCTGGAGAACGGCTTCAGAGAGCCCAAGTGTGTCAAATGCCATGCGCGGCGGTTATGCGGGCTACTCCCCACATGGTCAAGGTGCGAAATGAATGCCATCCACCGCCACCAATCCGCACATTTCCCATTCGCCAGCGGGCGGGGAGGCTGGCATGCTCCATGCGTGAGCGAGACGAAATGCATTCAATCAACCGATGAGGACATGGCGGAAGCTGTCCGGGAAGCCGTCGCCCTGTTGCGCGCGGGAGAGGTGGTGGCACTGCCGACCGAAACAGTCTATGGCCTTGCCGCCGACGCCCTCAACCCGGAGGCCGTAGCGAAGGTTTTTTCGACCAAAAAACGCCCCGCCTTTGATCCGCTGATCGTTCACATCGGTTCGCGCACCGATCTGGCATCCGTCGCCATCGTGCCGGAGGAAATCGCCACTATCGTCGCGCAATTGGCCGACGCATTCTGGCCCGGGCCGCTCTCGATCATCCTCCCGCGCCACCCCAATGTGCCGGATTTGGTAACGAGCGGGCTCCCCACCGTGGCTGTTCGCCAAAGCGCCCACCCGGTATTTCGCGCCATCAACAAGGCGCTCGGCAGGCCGATCGCCGCACCAAGCGCAAATCGGTTCGGGCGGATTTCGCCGACGTCCGCCACCGCCGTCCTCGAAGAACTCGGCGGCCGCATCCCCCTCGTCGTCGATGGCGGCGCGTGCAACCAGGGCGTCGAAAGCACGATCATCGCCATCGAACCCCGCGATGGCAAAAAACCCATCTTCCGCCTCCACCGCGCCGGCCCGATCACCAAGGAGGAACTGCAGAAATTCGGCAGGGTCGAGCGGATCAAACCCGAGAAATCCAACCCCGCCAGCCCACAGGCCCCCGGCCAACTCGACGCCCACTACGCTCCGGCCACGCCGCTTCGCCTGCTCGAAAAACCCGCGGATTTCACCCCCGATCCGGACAAACGATACGGACTGCTCAGCTACCGGGGCGACGAATCGAGCCCGTATCTCGAACTATGCGAATGGGCGGCCGTCGAATCGCTCAGCCCGGGCAGCGGCAAACTCGCCGAAGCCGCGATCCGCTTGTTCTACGCCATGCGCACACTCGATGGCGCGGGCCTCGATGAAATCATCGCCGAACCGGTCAGCGAAACCGGCCTCGGCGTCGCTATCATGGATCGCCTCCGCCGTGCCTCATATGGCAGCACCCATTGATCGGAGATGGCGATTTTTTCACGATTGATCCCTTCACCCAACCCCGTATCCTCATCATCATGAACCGCAGGAAATTCATCGGCACCACCACGTTCGCCTCCCTCACCTTTGCGCTTCAAGGGCGCTTGCTCGCCCTCGGTGCTGACAATCCTTACCGCAACAACATCGGCATCCAGCTCTACACCCTGCGCAACCCGCTCGGCAAGGACGCCGACGCCACCATCAAAGCCATTGCGGATGCCGGATACAAACAAGCCGAAACCTACGGATTTCCCCACACGCTCGACATGATCAAGCGCTCGCGCGACGCCGGGCTGGCGGTGAACTCCGCCCACTTCCAGTCAGATACCGTCGTCGTCCCCAAGGATGAAAAACTCTCGGATTTCGCCGCCATTCTCGAAAAAGCCAAAGAGGCCGAACTCACCCATTTGGTAATCCCGGCGATCCCGCCCGCCGTGCGCGAATCCATCGACACATATCAGAAAGTCGCCGAAAACTGCAACAAGGGCGCGGCCATGGCCAAGGATGCGGGCATCACGCTCTGCTACCACAACCACTCGTTCGAATTCCTGCCGCTCGATGGTGAAAAGTCCGGATTTGATGTATTCATCGACGAATTCTCCCCCGACATGACCTTCGAACTCGACGTCTTCTGGGTGCGCGTCGCAGGATTCGATGCTGCGGAAATGATCGGCAAACTCAAGGGCCGTGTCAGCCAGCTCCATCTCAAGGACCTTGCCGACGGCCACCAAACACCGAACTACGGTGGCATGCCGCAGCATGCGTTCAAGGAACTCGGCAATGGCATCATTCCCATGAAGCCCATTCTCGTCGCTGCGGCCGAGGCCGGCGTCGCCCACTGCCACGTCGAGCAGGATCACTCGCCCGATCCCGTCGCAAGCATCCGAGAAAGCATCGCCAATCTCGCGAAACTCTAACAAAAAACCATCCCGTTCATGAACCACCACGTCTATTTCTGGCTCAAGGAAGAGCACGACAACCCCAGCGACCGCGCCATCTTCGAACGCCGACTCGGAGAATTGTTCGAAATCCGCTGGGTCACCGGTGGCCGATGGGCGGTCCCCGCCGCCGTCGAAATCCGCCCGGTCGTCGATCAATCATGGGACTACGCGCTCGCCATGGAGTTCGCCAACATCGAAGGGCACGACGCCTATCAGATCGATGAGGCCCACCTCGAATTCGTCGCCACCTTCAAGGAATGGTGGGAAAAGGTCGTGGTCCACGACCTGGCATGATCACCCGCACAATCCCCGCCCGGCAAACCCGCCCACCCAAGGCAAACCCGCCCACCCAAGGCAAACCCGCCCACCCAAGGCAAACTTGCGCCCAAAAAGCACCAACCAGCACGTCCTGTGTTTTACAAATTATTGATGCGGCCGCATCGATAATTTGTCAATCTGTTGGTTATCAGCTTTTTGTCGATTTGATGGATATCCGGCTCAGAGACATTGAGTGACGCTGCGGATTGGTTCATGGGCGGCGATCGGTGTGGTGCCCAACTCGAAGGTGCTGGATCTGCACGACCGTTGATCCGGCGCGTTGTCGGGAAAGCTGTTGGGGTGAGGTTGTAAATCCTTGTAGCGGCGCGTCTACACGCCGGTGCCGATGGAAATGCCTGTAGCGGCGTGTCTATGACCGCCGATGCCAATGGGAACTCGCGGAGCACACCGTTGTCCAGGCAGTCGCATCGACGGTCGCAGACCGCCGCTACAAGCCGGGCATTCACAGACCGGAATCGGGCTGGATGATACCGGCGAAGGGCCAATCGGCATGGGAAGCCACGAGGCCGGCACGCACGGGGTTGTCTTGGGCGTATTTCCATTTTTCCGCATGGGATTCGTCGTGGCGCAGCAGATGATCGAAAAAGCCTTTTTGCCAGTGGGGTGATTTGATGCCTTGGCCCCGCCAGTGTTTCGAGAGGGCGTTTTTGAGGGACTTCATCCATGCGGATAATCCGATGTCACCGGGTGGGATGCAGACAAAAAGATGAAGATGATCTGGCATGAGGACGTAACGGCCGACGAGAACACCATGGTCGCGAGCTAGAATGCAGAAGTCGCGGAAGACGGCGTGGGTTTCGGGATTAGAGAGGAGCGGCCGGCGGCCCTGGGTGCACGCAGTGATGAAATAGACCGGGTTTTCGGTGAACACGAACGGGAGACGTGTGAGCCGGGGCATAGGGGGAGTGTGTGAAGATGGGATGCAGTAGGGCAAGATCGAATGCAGCCAATGAAAACGCTTGTAGCGGCGTGTCTATGACCGCCGGGGCCGATGAATCTGCGCGGAGCACATCATTGGACAAGCCATTCGCTTCGACGGTCGCAGACCGCCGCTACACGCTTGCCCATGCGCGGCTTGTAGCGGCGGTCTGCGACCGCCGGGGCCAATGGGAACGCGCGGAGCCGATCATTC
>JBLRWN010000043.1:0-29923 GCA_047921195.1 Luteolibacter sp.
CGCGAAAGGCTCCAGAAATCCCCACGCCGGGAGATCCGACGGGGAGTAGGAGACCAAGGAGAGGAAAAGGATCAGGCCCAGCGCGATCAAGCCGATGCCAATGATCTCATGGGACCATCGGGAGGGTTCGGGCTCCTCATCGCGTTTGCGGTTGTTTTTTACGGCCATCGTCTTGGGCGGAGTCTTCCCTTTTGATCGCGGAGCCGCAAGATCGTTTTCATTTCCTGATTATCAAGAATTCATCGAAAACTGGTGGCCCGAAAGAAAACGCATCGAGCGAGCAGGAGGAAGCTCGAGGCAAGCCCTGGAGCAGGGTGCCAAATAGCCACAGGAAAAATGGCGGAAGAAATAGCCTCACTAGGATTCGAACCTAGAATAACGGAATCAAAATCCGGGGTGTTACCATTACACTATGAGGCTGTCGAACGGGCGGATGCGAAGGCATGTCGCGCGCGGGCGGAAATTATTACGGGAAAACCGGTTTTGGCAATAGGCGAATCGCAAAATTGTCAGGATTTTTCCGCTGCGATCACTCTTCTTCGAACTTGCGCTCGATGAGATCGCCAAGTGCGGCCAGCGCTTCCTCGGCATCGGCACCATCGGCGCTCACGCAAATGACCGATCCGTGTCCGGCAGCGAGCATCATCAGGCCCATGATGCTCTTGCCGTCGACTTCCTCGCCGTCTTTTTCGACGTAGATGTCGGCTTGGAAGCGGTTGGCGGTCTTGACAAACTGCGCCGCAGGCCGGGCGTGAATGCCCAGCTTGTTGAGAATGGTGTATTCTTTTTTAGCCATGATGGTGGCGACTGCCGGGCGGAATGTATGAGCCACAACCCCGGCGTCCAAGGCAAAAGTGCCCGGGTTTTCGCGATGGGGTGAAACAGGCGTTTTGATCCGGCCTGCGGAGGCCCTTCACATTGCGAGCGTCTGTGCCAGCCAAGCCAGCGTCTTGCGGCGATACGCGCCATCATCGCGGGCGAGTGCATCGCCGTGGCGGCCACGATCGACCTTGAAGAGGGTTTTTGGTTCCGCCGCCGCATCGTGGAGGCGGTGGCCTTGGGCAAACGGCACCACTTCGTCGTCGGCACCATGGACGATGAGCAAGGGAACCGGCGCGAGGCGGGCGATGTGCGCTTCGGGCGACCACTCTTTGGTGGTGATGTTGCCGCCGAGATCCCCGGCGAAAATCCGGGCCATGTCCTGATAGCAGGCGAAGGTGCCATCGGCGATCACCGCGCGCAGCCCTTCTGGTCGGCTCTCGGCAAGGGCGGTGATCGACTTCGCGCCGCCCATGCTGTGGCCGAAGGACACCAGCCGGTTCGCGTCGACATCGCTGCGGGTGGCGACGTATTGGAATGCGGCCTGGACGTCTTCGATCATCCCCCGCCGATCCACCGTGCCGCCGGATTTTCCGAAGCCACGGTAATCATACATGAAAACATGATAGCCTGCCTCAACCATCCACATGGCGAAGCCGAGGTGATAGCCGAGCGACCCCGAGTTGCCGTGGGAGAACACCACCGTAGCGGCGGGTTGCGGAGCGCGTGCCGGGAGGAACCAACCGTGAAGCGGCGTGCCATCGGCGGATTTGAAGTCCACATCCTCGTAGGCGAAGTTCCATTTGGCAGGCGTTTGCGGCTGGTCGCGCGTGGGCAGATAGAAAAGCGAATCCCCTCCCCGCTCGCCAAGCAGGGCGACCGCCAGGCGGCTGGCCTCGCCGTCGCGATCCTGCAACAGGGCATGGAGCAGGGCGCGCGCGTCGCCGCCATCCGCCGATGCGACGGGCGTGAGAGAGAGGAGTGCGAGCGATATAATGAGCGCGGTTTTCATGCCCATCAACAAATCCCGCATTCCGGATTTGTCCAGCGGAACCTCATTTTCCTCCGGATTGCTTCAGATGATTTCCTCATTCTCAGGATCCCAGCGGACCATGCGTTTGAGGCGGTAGCTCTCGTGGGACATCATCAGCACGGCCGTTTCGATAAATGCCTCGTCTTCGTTGCATTGCGGTTTCTCGCGGGTGCGTACGCACTGCAGGAAATCGGTGATGTGATCCGGCTTGCGATGCTCGCGTGTGGGCGCGAAGAATTCATCGGCTTCGAGGGGCTTGTGCCGGGAGTTTCGGTATGCGGATGCGTCCGGGAAAATCTCGAACTGCGAGGCGTTCTGGCCGATCGCGTTGAAGACGATCCGCCCATCCCGGCCGATGTATTCAGGCGTCTGCTGGCGGCGGGTATTCAGGCAACCCTCGTAGGTAACGCAGCAATTCTGCTTTTCGAAAACAAACGCGGAAAGCCAGGTATCGGGCACCTCGCGGTCGTCCTGCCAGAACGCGTTGTGCGCCTGGGTGGTGCAGCTATCCGGAATGCCGTATCGCAGGACCTGCTGGACGTTGTCGAGTTCGTGCGAGAGAAGGTCGCCCGATTGGCCTGTTCCATAGGCCCAGTAACAACGCCAGTGCCAGAAGTGGCGTTCATTGAAATCGATCGATGGCGCGGGGCCGAGCCAGCGTTCCCAATCGAGTTCCTTGATCACTTCCAAGGGATCCGGCCGCACATATTGTTGGTATCCGCCATACCAGCGCCATGGCGGGCGCTCCGGCGTGCCGGTGAAGTGGCGGCCGGTGCGCACCAAGGTCACCTCGCCGATCCGCCCTTCGGCAATCATCTCGCGGGCGACATCGGCGGCGGCGAACTGGCGCCCCTGATGGCCGAGCTGCATCACGCGAGCGTGTTTCTTCACCGCATCGCGCATCCGCCTCGCGGCGGCCATCGAAGTCGTCCAGCCTTTCTCGCAATAGACATCCTTGCCCGCGGCCACGGCGTCCAACAGCATTTGTTCGTGCCAGTGGTCCGGGGTACAGATGAAGACAGCCTCGACCTGGGGGTCTTGCAGCAGGTCCTGGTAATCGAGATACGATTTGCAATCCGGATTGCCTGACATGGCCAGGCCATTGCGCATGTGAGGTTGGTAGACATCGGAGACGGCGACGATTTTGCATCCGCGATTCGAAGCCGCGGCTTGGAGCACGCCGATGCCACGGGTGCCAGTGCCGATGAAGCCGACTTTGACCGGATCGTCCTCCAGGGTGGCTCCCCGCAGGATCGTCGGTGCCGACGCACCGGCAACCGCAAGCGTGGCGGCAATCTTGCCGGTGGTTGAGATGAATTCGCGGCGGGTGGGGTCGGTGTTTTTTTTCATCATGTGAAGGGATACGCCGGAATTCACGATGGCTTATCGAAAATGCGCCGCAGGGCTCCGGGGGTTAGAATTTCGGTGCCGCCACGGTCGAGTTGTCGCGCTCCTCGATGCGGCGCTGGAGGATGCGATCGGCGATTTCACTGACCATTTCCTGGAGCAGCAGCCACAGGTGCGAGCCTTTGCGGTAATCGGCCGGGGCGATGTGCTTGACGCGTCCCGCATGGGTCGAGAGCTGGAAACATTTGCGGAATGACCGGCCGCTGGCGTCCTCGGGATTGTAGACCGCGATGGCATGGCCGCCGTTGCGGTTCATCACGGTGAAGCAGGGCACGTCGGTAGGACCGTCGCCGACATAAACCATGTTTTCGAACGGGATCGGCCGTTGATCCGGGGGCATGTGGTCGTTCACATCCTGATCATAATTGAGCATCCCCTTGTTGATGCGGAAAAGGAACTGCGTCTTGGTGGTGTGCGAGATGGCGCGCTTCGGGAAGCTAATGCGTCCTTCGACGTCCTCGCCGAACTCACATCCGAACATCGCCTTGACGTGGGGTTTGAGTCGGGAACCGTCGAGCAGCGCCTTAAGGCCGGAGGAGATGATGTAATGCTCGACCTTGATGCCCGCCAGTTCGTGTTCCGGGCGCAACGAGGCGAGTGGAAGCTCTTCGAAAAGTTCGGGCAGGCCGGGGAAAAAACTGAGGCCCGCGCCCAGCTCGGTGAGGCGTGCGTTGCTCACGTTGTCCATCGCCAGGTAATCGAGCAGGCATTTCATGTATGCGAGCTCTCCGTCCCACTTCGAATCGTTAACGAGCGAATTGCATTTTTTCCAGAATTGCGCGGGGTCGATGCCGAACTCGGGAAAGACCACGTCGTCCTGCATGTATTTCGGGCTGAGCGTCTGATCGTAGTCGTAAACCAGCGCGATGATGTTCTGCGGTGCTGCCATGTGGCTACCAATGAACACCGCGAATCCGGATTCCGCAATCCCGGAGCTGGGGCAATTCACTCAAAAATGCGCTCGATCACCGGTGCGAATGTGTCGCCCGAGCGGTTGTAATACGCGTCAGCAAGGTCGGTCTGGCCGGAAAGCTCCATGTAGAGGCCGGCCATCGCCTGTGCTTCGGCATCCTCGGAGCGCAGGCTGGCGATCAGACGCGCCAGCATGGTGCGGTCTGCCAGTTCGAGATCGTCGAGCGCGAATGCCGCGCTTGCCTGGCCCTGGGGAGCGCGGAAGCGAAGTTTCCAATCCGGATCGACCCCGGTGAAGACCACCTTGGAGTGGGCCTTGCTCAGATCCATCGGCAGTTCCTTGAGCTCACTGGCGTGTGTCATGTTCGCAAGGGTGAATACCAGCGCCTGATCGAGCAACTTGACCCGTTCCTCAGCCAGAAAACGCGCGCGTCGGCTCGATGCGCTGGTATCCGACGGGCCGGCAACCGCGCCGCGCGCCGCACCGGTGACCTGCAACCGTCGTTCCTTGAGCGCCAGAATCGTCGCGGCGCATCCAGTCGGAAAGACGCGGTTGCCGTAAACGTGATCGGTCGATGCGTAGTCCCGCCCGGGCATCACGACGAATCCGCCATTGTGTGTATGCGCCATGATGAACCACCATTTGATGCCCTCCATGTAATTGCGGAAATCCTTCTCATCGGCGAGCGCCGCGCCGAGTGAGCCCCAGATCACGTGCATGTGCGTTGAGGCATGGCCATCGAGCAGGCTCTCCGGGCTGCGCGCGCAACCCGTGGCCATGTGGTGCGCGAGAAACTCCCAGGACGGGTCGCCTGCGTTGCCGATCGAGTGGGCCAGCGCGCCCGTGCCGCTGCGGGCGAGATGATCGACACGGCGGCCGTTGTGTTCATAACGGCGGTTCGGCGGGGCCACCGGCATGGTGCGGATGACGAGCCGCTTGGCTTCGCCGAAATCGAACACCCGGTTGGTTTCGATTTCCTTTTCAAGCCAGTCGGTCGGCTTGTAACGCGGATCGCTCTTGGTCGGCCAGTTGATGTCGTAGGTGCCGATGTTTCGCATGCCCGATTGGATTTCAAAGCCGATTCCGCGCGGGCTGTTCGAGTTTTTTGCGTTTGGCCCGGTCAGCGTAATGACCGCGTGCTCGAGTCCGCTGAAGCCGTATCCGATGCCACCGCCACCATCGACCGACCTGATGAACGCCTGATTCAATTGCTCATGGGCCACCGCGCCGTAATCGAGACCCGCTTCCTTGAAGATGCTCATCGCCGTCATGGCGAGTCCGCCGGTGAGGGCCATCGCGCCGTATCCTTTCGGCCCGCCGGATGCCTGGCGACGCATGATGAATGGCGACGGGCGGTGGGAAAAACCTCCGGACTCCGGGGTTTGTCCGTCGACGAAGGCCTTGACCAGCGATTCGATCGCCGGAAGCACGCGACGATCCTTGGTGAGAAGGTAATACTCGCCGAGCAGGATGCCTTCATGCCCCCATCCCCAGACCGGAAAACCGGTTCCATTGAGCGGATCATATTGCTTGTTGGCGTAACTGCGGACGATGTCGAAGGCGAGTCGTTCGTATTTCGGCTGATTGCTTGCCATCAGTGCGAGGACCGCCGCGTTGCTGGTGTGGGGTCTGCCGAAATTCCCCTGCCGCTTGTGCTCATCGTAGAGAAACTCGCAGAGTTCGAGCATCAGCTTGTCGGATCGCTCGCAGTGATAAGGCCATGTGGGCGAAAAACGGCCGATCGCCGGCACCTGCACGGTGACGGTCGTTTGCTTCGATTTATCGCCGCCGGGCCAGACGATGAACT
Source organism: Luteolibacter sp. (assembly GCA_047921195.1). Classification (GTDB taxonomy): domain Bacteria; phylum Verrucomicrobiota; class Verrucomicrobiia; order Verrucomicrobiales; family Akkermansiaceae; genus Luteolibacter. Next base: position 5,980 of record JBLRWN010000043.1, read on the forward strand.
CGATGTTTCCGTCTTTGGCCTGGCTGTCTTCGATGAGTTTCGACATTTCGACCATCGGCCCGTCCCATGTGCCGCGCCCACGGCTGCCGCGGCCGAAGTAATGGGCCACGTTCATCACCTTGCCATTGGCACCGACGATGACATCGTCGATCTTGATTTTGCCGTTTACGGGCGAGTTGCGGAACACGTAACGGACGGTGAAATACTTCGGGTTGTCGCGCGTGATTTGGGCGCGGATGCCAGTCGGCCCGACGTTGAGGAACCAACCGGTGCCGAGCGTCTCGGCCACCTCCGCATCGTGAGGCCCATGGAGTTTCAGGTTCCATGGCCAGCCATCCGCACGTTCATGGACAGCCATGGCTGGAAACGTGAAAATCGCGAGAGTGAACGTGAAAATCGCAAAGGGACGGAAGGATCTGCGAGGAAGGATCATGGTCGGTTCAGTTCGAATGTGCCAGGCGAGTCCACCATGGAAGTTTCGAACGCGGATCAATTCGCGCGCTGTCGCCCTGCAGCATTCTATTTCCGATTCCGTTTTTTTTCAAAGGCATTCTCGACGTCGCGAAAATATCCGCGAGCGGGAAACCTGGGGGCACTGAAGAGCCAGCGGTCTCCGACGGGCGCATTGATTCGCGATTCGGCATTCACTCCCGCGGATTGGAAGGCCGGACATTCTCAGCGCTGATTTATCCACAAGAGCGGTTGGGTGATAGCGATATTTCGGCGGATTTCAGGGTCTGTGGGATCGGGTTTGAGGCGTTTCCATAGGTCGAGATAGCGGGGTTCGTCGAGCGCTAGGCCGGCAAAGAGCAGAGCGGGTTGACGAGCCGGCCAGCCATCCCACGATTCGACGTCTGGATCGAGCGGCCAGGAGGATTTATCGGCAAGAAAGGGATAGAGAAATTCGATGGCCACTCGGATGCCGCGGCCGTCGGGCAGCTCGAATTCCCAGAGGTTGTCCTCTTCCGTCGAAAGAACTTGGCAGAGCGTGGTCATGTTATCAAGTTGGAAGATGGAATACGCGTAGGGCTTGGTGCGCTGCAACTCGCGCGGAAAACCACCGTCCGCCGCCATCTGATCGGCCACGAAAAGCTCCCTGAACCGCCTGCGGCATTCCGCGAGCGATTCCTGATCGCCGGTGAAACGTGCAAAGCAGGCGACTTGCAGCCAATAGGCGACCGCATGGTTGTTTTTCGTCTCCGCCTCCTCGCGGCCATTCTTGCTGGTGAGCATCCAGCGGGTGTAATCGCAGAACCATTTTTTGAGACCGGCAAGGACAGCATCCGGAAACGCGGGCGATGCAGTCATGGCGTCGATGGCGGGTGGGATTTCAATAAGGTGCAGGGTGTCGATGATTCCAATCCCCCGCCCCGGCGTGCGCCCCGGGATGGCTTGTGCGAATTTCAGGTGCGGGGTCATCCGGGTATCTGGATCTAGAAAGAACACGCGAAGCAGATCCGCCGCCTTCGCGGCATAGTTATCGTCCCGCGTAACCCGATAGGCCGCGCCCAGAGCCGCGACTGCGTCACGGAGTTGATTCACGCAATTGCGGTGCGCGATGAAATTGCCCGGATTCGATTCGCCATCGCGGCGGACGTAGGGCAAGCCGCCTGGCTTTGTCGGATCCGGCCACCAATAATCTCCATTGGAATAGAAATCATTTGGCCCACCCTCGCTGAGGCCGGCGCGAAATGCAGTGATCGTGATCGGTTCCAGGGCAAGCGCAGATTCCGCAGCGGCCAGAATTCTTCCGCGGTCGATCGCGGCGACATCGGGCACAGCGAAGGAGGGGGCGGCAAACAGGAGGAAAACAAGGACGAGAAACAATCGCTGCATCTATTGATGAAAAATGACACACGGCGAAACGTCAATCCATGCATCGCCAGCGTCCGATCCGGAGCGAACGAATCCACCATCTCCATCAAACGCCGAAGCATGCCCGAAGTGCTTCGATCACACCGGTTCCATGCGGATTGACCGCAAGGTGCCCGCCATGGCGGGCGACGTGGTCGCGCACTTCCGCTACGGCGTTGGCCGGGCACGCGATGAATGCGGCGTGGGCGGGGTCGAGCATTTCGAGGTCGTTGTGACTGTCGCCGATGGCGAAACAGGCGTTCGCACCGAGTTGGTGCATGCGGGTAATCTCGGCGAGCGAGCTGCCTTTCTGGAATCCGCGGTGGCCGAAGCGCAGGTAGATCGAGTTGCGCTGCCATCCGAGGTCCGCAGGCGGTTCGAGTTCGAGCAGGCGGGTGCTGATCCATTCCATCTCCTCCTCGGTGCGAGCAATCAATCCGGCGGGCTCACCGTCCATCTCGATCCATTCCGCTCCGGTGTGTTCGAGGATCTGGTGGCGGGCGGTTTTCAAATAGCGGGCGGACAATTTGAAAAGCGCATGCATTTCTTTTTCACAGCGCCTGTTCCACTCCGCATGGGGCAGCATGCGGCCAAACGCATTCGGCTGATAGATCTCGCGCTCGCGGGCCACCACCCAGTCGGGTAGGAATGGGAACCGGCTCTCCACAAACCCCTCGATCAGGTGCGGCAGCGCACGGCCGGTGTTCACACACCAGACCGCGCCGTGCGCGTCGCGCAGGTGCTCGATGAGCTCGAAAAAGGCGACAGGCACCGGCGGATCATCGGCCGGGTGATGCAGCGTGCCGTCGAAATCAAACGACAGGATGCGGCGGACATTATCCGGAGGTGGAAGCGGTTTCATGTGGAAAATTTTGTTAGAAAAACAAAACCACCTTGGTCGATCGACGCGCCATCCGGCAGCGCGATGCCCGAGTATGGCGCGGCGGGGCCATGGACGCGCAGGCGCCCGGCGTCATCGGCGCGGCATTCCCAGCCGGGCGCGAGCATGCCGAACGCGCCTGGCTTGTGCCCGTGTTGGAATTCGCTATCGACATTCGGTTTTGGCGGGTGCGGCATCGACATGGCGACGACCACCCCGTCGATGGCGAGGCATGGCAGGTGGATCAGCCCGTCGCATTCCGGCGGCCGGCAGTGATCGGTGGCGAAATCGAAAAACCGCACCCCGGCCGCAGTCGTCACCTTGTCGAATGCCGTGCGCAGCACCTCGCCACCGACCCATGCGCCGGTTGGCGATTCGGGGATGGAGTGGTGGATTTCGACCCTGCCGCCATGCAGTTCGGCAAATGCCAGCACCAGCGAAGGCAGCGTTGCGGGGAGTGGGTCGTGGGCGAGAAGATGGATCGTCTCGCGGCGCTGGATCGCATTGAGCTGGCCGATTTGGTGGGCGTTGATCCAGATCCTGCGACGGATGAATTTGCCGCACCGCAGCATGATGTCCTCCGCTTCGCGGGGTTTTTTCGATCTTGGCAGGCGTGCGCCCCAGCCCGGGGCGCGGAATCTCCGCATCATGGCATCCGCCGAGACGCGCAGCAACGCATCGCGGACGACCGCGCGGTTCACGTCCAGAGAGTCGATCGCGCGCCCGAACGCAATGACCAAGCCGTATGGAACACGATACGGGATTTTGCGGAATGCCTTGCCGCGCTCGAAGGAAAACACCGAACCCCATGCCCCGTCGCACCAGACCGGAACTAGCGGGTGGCCGGCCTTGCGCGCGATCACCTCGAAGCCGCGCCGCAGTTCGCACAGCGTGCCGGTGCGGCTGAGCTGGCCCTCGGGAAACAGGCAGACGACCTCGCCGTTTTTCAGCGCGTTGATCACCACCCGGATCGCGTCGAGCGGTTGGTCGCGACGGATCGGCACCGTGCCGAAAATCCGCGCTGAAAGGCGGATCCACCGGTTTTCCATGAACACCTCGTCCATCACGAAACGAATCGGCCTCGGACATGCGGCGGAGAGGAAAAACGCGTCGGCAAACGTCACGTGATTCGGCAGCAACAACGCGCCCCCGGATTTCGGCACCCGTTCCGGAAGCACCACGCGGATGCGGTAAAACGAACGCACCATCGCAAGGAACACCAACCGCAGGAAATTCCGCGGCAACAGCCGGATCACCAACAGCGTGATCGCGGCACATGCGAAGGCGACGAAAAACAACTGGCCGCGAAGGCCGCCCAGCGCGTCGATGCCGAACGCCCGACCCAACATTTCGAGACCCGTGATGATGAACACCGCGAGGATGCCCGCGAAACAGTCCTGCAAATTCACCGCCGCCTGCATTTCCCCCCGCTTGTGCGGCGGGTAGTTGTCCTGCATCCACGCGTTGAGTGGCGCGAGGAAGACCGCGCCAGTGAATGCCAACGCGCCAAGGCCGACGAGAAACCACATGCCCGACGGGTGAACAAACGCGAGCGCGATCGAGCCAAGCGTCATCGCCACTCCGGCGACCGGCACCCAGCCGAGTTCGATGCGTCGGCGCAACAGCCAGGAGGCGAAACCGAAACCCGCGACCATGCCGATCGACGCGGCCGCCATGTAGGTCGAGGAAAGCGTGCCGAAACCCGCCTCCCCGCCGGTGATCTCCTTGGCCACCTTCACCGACCACAGGTTCAAATATGCGGCAAATCCCCAGAAAAACGCCACTCCGAAGGATGCGCGCCGCAGGCCGGGCTCATGCCACAATTCGCGTAAATCGCTGAAATGGCGGACGGCGAGTTTCGCGGTGAACGGCGCATGTCCCTGCGCCGGCACACGCGGCACCACCCATGCCAGCACCACGCCCGGGACGGCGAGGGTGGTGAGAAGAAGCAGCGGCCAGAGCGCCGCCTGCCCGGCGACATCCGGCGTCGCCCCGAGTGCGACATAGCGTTTGTCGAACCACCAACCGGCCACCACCTGACCGATCAGAATCGCGAGTACCGCCATCATCTGCTGGATCCCCGCCGCGAATCCCAGATGATGCGAGCCGACCAGCTCTTTGTTGATGCCGATTTTCGCCGGACTGAAAAATGCCGATTGCATCGCCAGCGCGAAGAACCCCGCAAGCGCCATCCAGAAATTCCCCATCCACACTCCGGCACAAATCGAACCAAGAATCCCAATCTGCGCAATCGCCATGGCGAGCATGACGTCGCGCTTCGAAAACCGGTCGCTCAACCAACCGGCCAACGGCGCGAAAAGAACAAAAGGCAGAGCGATCATCAACCCCGCTGCCGACTCCACTCCGAAATCCGCCCCGCCACCCATCGGCAGCGCAAAGCCGGTGGCCGCCGCCAGAGGAATCAAAATGAACTGCGCCGCCTTGTCGTTGAACGCGTTCTGCGTCTGCTGCACGATCATGCACCAGTAGCCAGCCCACTGCCGCCGTGTCGGCTCAAAGGCGCCGCTCGCCGTCGCCCGGGGGTCTTCACTGGGATCCATCGCCGCACTCATGCGCCGCACCGATAGACCGTGATCCGCCTGCTGGCGAGGATGGAATCCAATCCGCATCGACAAGCTTGCCGGCTTCTGATGGCCTGCTGGCACCCATGCCAGATTTCGCACTCGAATCCGCATTCCATCGCGACGGGGTAGCACCAGTCGCCGGAATCGACGAAGCCGGGCGCGGGCCGCTCGCCGGCCCGGTCGTCGCCGCCGCATGCATTCTGCCATCCGCCGGGGCGATCGCGGGGTTGGACGATTCGAAAAAACTCAGCGCCGCAAAACGCGAAATGCTCTATGAGGCGATCACCAGCCATCCGGAGGTCGTGTGGGCGGTTGGCCTTGCGGATTGCCAGGAAATCGACCGCCACAACATTCTGCGGGCAACGCATCTCGCGATGGCCCGCGCGGCGGACGGGCTCGCCACCACCCCGGCCATGTGCCTGATCGACGGTCTTCCGGTGCCCGGATTTCCACGGCCGTCGCATGCCGTCGTGAAAGGCGATGCGATTTCCCTCTCCATCGCCGCCGCCAGCATCCTCGCCAAGGTCACACGCGACCGCATCATGTCGCGGATGGACTCGGAATTTCCCCAATATGGATTCGCCTCGCACCAAGGGTATGGCACCAAAGCACACCTCGATGCCCTGCGCATCCATGGCCCGTGCCCGCAGCACCGGCGGTCGTTCCGCCCCATCGCCCAACTCACGCTGCCGCTCAATGATGTGTGATCGGCGGATTCCGCGCTGGCCAGCCGCGGCCAGCCACGGCACAGTGCCGCCCGCAGCAATCCGATGACTCCGTTCCTCAAGAAAATCCTCGGCATCAACTGGGTGCTTGTTCTTCTGATGTACGGGCTGCTGGTCTTCGGCGTATTCATGATCCAAAGTGCGGCGCGCCACCTGCCGGTCTCCGCTGAGGCGCTTCAACAATTCGGCAGCCCGGGAGCGTTCTATGCCGGACAGCAGAAAAACTGGATCCTGATCGGCACCGCCGTCTTCTTCGCCACCGCGCTCGTCGATTACCGCTGGATCCGCTGGCTCGGCGTCCCCTTCTACGTCGTGAGCATGATCCTGGTTTTTCTGGCCATGAAGGTGGATGACTCGGTGCACCGCCTCGAGGTCGGACCGATCTCGTTTCAACCGGTGCAACTCGGAATCACCGCAGGCATCATCATGATCGCGTGGCTGCTGCAGGATCTACCGAAACTCCACCGCTCGCTCGGCCACCCGATCCTCCGGATTGCCGTGATCGGTTTGATCGCGGCGCCACCATTCCTGATGACCATGGCCATGGGCGACATGGGATCCGCGCTCGTCTGGGGACCGGTAACGGTCGTGGCGATGATCGTCGGCGGCATTCCATTCCGCTACCTCACCTTCATGTCGTTCATCGGCGCGGGCGTGCTACCATTGTTGTATTTTGTCGCCTTGCCCATGGTTTCCGATCGCGGCCCCGAACGGATCGACCTCTGGCTGCGGATGAACAAGGGCGCGGAAGTCGACATCACCGGCGATGGATACGCGCCACACTATGTCTCGATGGCCGTCGGCAAGGCCGGATGGAAGGGCATCGGCTGGAACACCACCGGCGAACGCTCGCTCCACGACAAGCGCTTTATCCCGTGGGCCACCGCGCACAACGACTTTATCTTCGCGGTGATCGCCGAGGAACTCGGATTCCGCGGCAGCTTGTTACTCATCATCGCGCTGGCGGCGCTGATGATCACGTGCCTGTTCATCGCGTATTACAGCCGGGACGATTGCGGGCGGCTGATATGCTGCCTCGTCGTCGCCTTGTTTTTCGCGCACGCGTTCGAAAACATCGGGATGTGCGTGCTGCTGATGCCGATCACCGGCATTCCGCTTCCACTGGTGAGCTATTCCGGCACGTTCGCGGTGATCTGCATGTTTTTGTTAGGCCTGGTGCAGAGCGTGTGGATCCACCGCGATGCGAAATCCGGGCTGATCGTGCCGAAATCCGGTTTTCCCGACTGATGCCTGCCTCGATTGCCGACACCCTGGTCTCCGCCTCGCGCGAGCTGGCCGACGCGCTCCGTCCGCTGAGTTTCGCGCCGCCGGTTCATGCGGTCTACCTCCCCAGCGACTACGCTCGCCGTCCGCTCGAACGTTATCTCGAACAATTCGGCAACTCGAAGAAACGCGTCGTCATGCTCGGCATGAACCCCGGCCCCTGGGGCATGGCGCAAACCGGAGTGCCATTCGGCGAAATCGCCGCCGTGCGCGATTGGATGGGCATCGAGGAACCGGTGGACCGCCCGGCCGGCGAGCATCCGAAACGGCCGATCGAGGGATACGCATGCACTCGTTCGGAAGTGAGCGGGCGACGGCTCTGGGGCTTGTTTGCCGAACGTTTCCCGAACGCGCGGGATTTTTTCGCGAGCCATTTCGTGCTCAACTACTGCCCGCTGGTGTGGATGCGCGATACCGGCGCGAACCTTACGCCGGACAAGTTGCCCGCCGCCGAGATGGCACCGGTGGAAGCCGCATGCGACGCCCACTTGCGCATCGTCCTCGCCGCACTCGAACCGGAATTCCTGATCGGCGTCGGCGGATTCGCCGAGGACCGCCTGCGTGTGGCGGCCGAGGCACTCGGCATGAACGCGAAGGTCTCCCGCATCCTCCACCCCTCGCCCGCCTCGCCCGCCGCAAACCGCGGCTGGGCCGAAGCCGCCAGCCGCCAACTCGCCCAAGCCGGCGTCTGGAAAACGTAGGGGCGATCTTCATTTGGATTATCCCCATCCTCATGTAAACTCCCGCTGTGCAAACACCCTCCAAACAACCGGCAAACGACGAACCCCGCGGCCGCCAGCTCGCCATCGGTCTTGGCATCCTCGCGGTCTTGATCCTCACGGTGCCGGCTTTTTACATCGTCTGGCGCTTCGTCCCCGGAGTCTTCGGCGAGTGGCTCGGCGTGATCGCGGGCGTCATTTCCACACCGTTCCTGTTGGAGATTTTTTTCGTGGTCGCCGGCCTGATCATCGTCGTCAGCCTCAACCATATGCGACAAAAGCGCGATGGCGACGAGTTCGTCTATCTGGAACAGGTGAGCGATCCGTCGGCACCCGCCGATCCACCCGATGACTCGAAACCCATCGAGAGCGGGATCCACGCCAGCGACCGGCCATGATTCCACAAACCCCGCGCATCACCGCTCCGGAAAAGGAAATCCGCTTCACCCGATCCGGACAGGCCGTCTGGTTCTGGCTTGCCACGCTGTTTTTCGCCGCCTTGGCGGTCGTCCTTTTCATCGCGGCCGGTGGCAGGCTCACCGAGCCCGATCGGATCCACCCGGGATGGTCGATCGCACCCGTCGTGCTCGCATGGTTTTCCACGCGACTCGCCATGCGGCTGACCCGCCACGCATACCTCATCCTGACACCCATCGGCATCGAGATTTTTCCGTTCATCCGCCCCGCCGCCGGGATGCGGATGGTTGCATGGGGCGAGATCGCGGATGCGGAGCTCGATGCCAAGCTCCGTCGACTCACGCTGCATTTCGATGCCGCACACACCTCCGGCATCCATCTTTCGCTGCACCCGGTCCGCGAGGACTTGCGCCCCTTGCTGGCGAAAGCAGTGCTCGAGCGGGCATCCGCATCGCCGGAGCCAACAGCGCAGCATGCCGCGATTCAGCGGGAAAACCTCGCCGGGTCGAGCGCCGAGAGATCGCGGAATGGCGGTTGACCGGTCACCAGAGCCGCCACCGCCTGGCCGGTCACCGGCCCAAGACTCAGGCCCATCATGGCATGACCGGTGGCGATAATGAGATTGTCGTCGCGACGTGCGCGACCGAGGTATGGCAGACCGTCGGGCGACACTGGCCGGTGGCCGACCCACGGCTTCAGGCCCTCGAACGCCTCAGGCTCGATTCCCGGAAAATAATCGTGGGCCGAACGAATGATGCCACGCAGGCGGGCGGGGTTCGCGCGATCGTCGCGGGCGCCGATTTCCATGGTCCCGGCAAAGCGAAGCCGACCCCCGATCGGCGTGACGGCCACTTTGGCTTCGCTGAGGATCGAGCAAAGTTGCGGGAGTTGCACCGGGGCATCCAGCGTGAGCGAGTATCCCTTGCCCGGCTGCATCGGCAGGCGGACGCCGAGCTTGTCCAATAATCCGCCTCCGCGAATCCCCCCCGCAATGACGATGTGGCTGGCGGTCTCGGAAAAATCCTCGCCACGCACTTCACAAAGCCGCCCATCGGAATTGCGAATTACCTCATCCACAATCACACCATGGACGACGCGGCCGCCCATGCGGATCACCCGGGCCCGGAGGCAATCGAGTAAACGCGACGGATCGAGATGACAATCCTCCGGAAAATGCACACCTCCCGCGATGCTCATGCGAATGCCGGGATCGAGTGCGGCCACTCCGGAAGCGTCGAGCACATCAGCCTGGATGCCGATGCTCTTGGCCATCTCGGCGACTTCCCCCTCACCATCAAGGGCACGCTGCGTCTTGCAGAGCATCACCAGCCCGCGCTTTACCAATCCGAAGTTCTCACCACCGTCGGCCAAAGCGGCAAACAAGCGACGGCTTTCGAAATTGAGATCCCGTAACACCGCGGCGGACGAGCGGACATGCTCCGCCGTACTGTGCCGATGGAAAAGCCAACCCCAGCGTGCCAGCGCGGGATCCGGGCGCACGCGGATCGCAAACGGGCTTTCCGGATTGAGTAGCCAACGCAAACCCTTCGCCATCATCCCCGGCGCGGCGAGCGGGATGAAGTGGCTCGGCACAATCATCCCGGCGTTCTCACGGGCTCCATTGTCGCCGCCTTGCGCAGCCGAATCAATCACCACGGTCTCCACACCCTGTTCCAACAACTGCCAGGCCGAGCAAAGGCCGATGATCCCGCCACCGATGACGACTGCTTTGTGTGGGTGATGATGCATGCGAAGCGCAACGCGATCCAACCTTGGGATTTCACTTTCGGCAAGGATCACTTCACGCGGGAAGCGCGGTATCCTGATAGAAAAAATTCGGCATCTCCGCATGCAGGTTGTAGGAGGTGTGGAATATCGGCGAAGTCGATCCCGACACGGGAGGCACCAGCCAGCTCCAATCGCCATGGACCTTTCGGCCACATTCGTTCTCTCGCTGCATGAATCGCATGAACTGCCCGGACGCATGGTGATGGTCGACCAGCGTCACACCGTCCTGTTCGAAGGAATGGATCACCGCTTCGTTCAATTCGATCAACGCGCGGTCCTTCCAAAGTGGCTCTCGACTTGTGGTTTGCAGTCCCATGTTTCCGGCGATTGCGGGCAGCATGTCGTAGCGGCTTGTGTCGCTGAGGTTGCGCGCGGCGATTTCCGTCGCCATATACCAACCGCTGAATGGGGCGCAGGGATACCTCGCCCCTGCCGCGGCAAAGCACATGTCGCTGATCACCGGCACCGCATGCCACTTCAACCCAAGCTTCGCAAACCATGGGAATCGTGGATGGCGGATGGGCACCTCAAGCACTTCGTGGGGCGGGATGTCATACCAGCACACGCCTTCGCCAGGCATCCGGATTGCCAGAGGCAATAAGTCAAATGGCCCGGGATTTACCGGCGGCTTCCACCCGCAAGCCAAGGCAAACCGGGTGAATGCCGAATTTTGCGGGTCACCGAGAATTTTCCCACCGCCAACATCGTATCCTGCATAGCGGATCAATTGGTGATTGAGAATCCGGATGCTCTGGCCCGCTTCATCCGCGGGGGCAAACACGCTGAGCACCGGCTTGATGCGTCCGCCATGGGTCGCCATGCGGAGATGATCCAAGCATGCCTCAAAAATCTCGTCGGCATGATCGAGTTGGCGGAGATCGCGCACCACGAGGCTGCGCCAGAACAAGCGGCCGATGCAGCGGGTGCTGTTGCGCCAAGCGACACGTCCCGCATGCTCCAGCAGTGGAAAATCCAATGCGGGCGGAACCGTGAATGCTGGCATGACGCTCCCTGACGCCGCTCCGACCACGCCCTCTCGAACCGCCATATCGAGAAACTCGCGGTATTCAGCAATCGCATCACCTGCTGGCGCACGCGAGGATTTGCCTTGGGGATAATGAAATAGATCAATCATGCCATATTAATTTTCTTGCGAAACAACCTTGCGATGCGATGCCTAGAAACTGCAATCTTTTGCTTTACGGAATAACGACCTGCCCTTTGCTCTCAGAGCGCCGCGACAGGTTTGGATATTCGTTTTGGGCGGGAAAGCCGCTGGAGGAACCGGTGATCGGCCCGGAGAGCGGGGAAAAGGAAGGGCTACTCCGGATCAACCGTCTGGCGGCGATAGATGATGTGATACACAATCGCCACCATGAAGCTTCCTCCCACGATGTTGCCTGCGACAACCGGCAGGGCATGACCCAGGATTTGAGCCACGCCGATTGGTGGGCCGCTGACGTATTCGGGGAAAAACACGGCGAGCAGCAACGAACGCGGAATGTAGTAAAGACTGGCAACGATATGTTCGAGCGAAAGCGCACCAAGAGCAGACAATGGCAGAATCGCTCCGAGCATCTTGTCGGCCACGCTCCGTCCGCCAATCGAGATCCACACGGCCACGCAGACAAACAAGTTGCCCAATACTGCGCGTGAGAATGCCTCAAGCGGCGGCAACGAGGCTTTCGCCGCACCGATCTGATAGGCCGCCGATCCCACCGCGCCATCCATTTCGCGATGCAATCCGGACATCAGGAAAAGCACGGCCAGCCCGATTGCGCCAACCGCGTTGGCGAACAACACAATCAACCAATTGCGAAACAATTGTGCCAAGCTGATCTTCCGCGCCGCGACCGCCATCACGATCAAGTTGTTGCTGGTGAAAACCTCAGCCCCTGCAAGCAGTGCGATCAGATAACCGACCGCAAAGAACAATCCGCCAAGCAAACGTGTGACCACCGGGCTGAGCGATGCATCTGCTGCTATAAACGTGTAGAACACGGCGCCCAAGCCGATGAATCCCCCCGCCATGGTTCCTAGCATGAAGGTCCGCATGAAAGTAGCGTTTGCCTTGACCACGCTCACGGCCTCCACCTTGGCCGCGATTTCGCGGGGTGAATATGCATCCGATGTGTAAAGATACGGCATGAGCTGCATCACAATCGTGGCCTTTTCCGCATCCTGCCACAATCTCAATCGACTGAGAAAAACCCGTGTTTTCATCTCGTCGGATTCTTCCAATTTGAATGCTACCTGCCATGCTGTGTTCGTTTCGTTTTGAGCGCGCTTTCCCAGATGGTGACGACCAATGATCGCCGCCACACCCGGCAGGATTCCGGCAGGGGAAAGTGCGGGGTTGCCCGGATGATGGTTGGCTTTTGATGGGACGGAGCACAGCGGAGCAGATTTCGTTCCCGGCACATCCATTCTTCAAGCATGCCATTTGCAGGTTGGCATTTCCTCTGCGATGGGATTGAAAAGGTGCGCAGCATGATGGATCCAGGCCCAGCAGTGGAAATCGAGCATTTGGTGAAGGACTTCCGGACGTCCTTCAAACGCCAACCGCTGCGCGCGGTGGATGATGTGTCGATCCGGATCATGCCGGGCGAAGTCTACGGATTGATCGGCCCGAACGGTTCGGGGAAATCAACGACCATGAAAGCGTTGCTCGGATTGGTGGCGCCGACGTCCGGCCGCTGCGCGATCTTCGGGCGCGATTCGCTCCAGGTCGACTCACGCAACGACGTCGGGTTTCTCCCGGAGAATCCCTATTTTTACAAACACCTCAGCGGCGAGGAGACCTTGGCATTCTATGGACGGCTCTGCGGGTTGAAAGGCGCGCGGCTCAAGGAGCGCATCGGCGAGCTGCTCGACCTGGTCGATCTCGAAAACGCGCGGCACCGGCGCATCGGCGGATACTCGAAAGGCATGCTCCAACGCATCGGGCTGGCCCAGGCGATGATCCAGGATCCGCGCTTGTTGATCCTCGACGAGCCGACAGCGGGCGTCGATCCAGTCGGCTCGCGGCAGATCCGCGACTTGATCCTGCGACTGCGCGAACGCGGCATCACCGTATTCCTGTGCTCGCACCTGCTCGAACAAGTGCAGGAGGTCTGCGATCATGTGGGCATCATCTTCGAAGGCAAAATGATCCGGCACGGACGACTGGAGGACCTGATCGCGATCGAGGATCAGACGGAAATCATCCTCAAGGATGCGGATGAGGCCTTGATCGCCAGGATCCGCGAGCTGGTGGCCGCCACGGGCGGTGACACGGCCATCGTCCGCGAAGGCCGCCCGAAGACCACACTCGAGCGCCTGTTTCTGCGCGAAACCATCGGAAGGGAGGACCATTCATGAGCCAGGAAAAATCGGACCGCGCGTCGCACTGCGGGCGCACGCTGGTGATCGCATCGCACACGTTCACGCAATTGGTGCGGATGAAGGTGTTTTATTTCCTCGCCGTCTTCGCGGTGATCGCGATCGCGAGCAATTTCTTCGACATGCCGCAACACGCCGGCCCGGAGGCGGTTGGCGCGAACGTGCTGCGCTCGATCAAAAGTTGGTCGCTTGGCGCGATGACGCTATTCTCGGTGGTTCTCGCCATCGTCGCCACCGCGCTGCTGCTGCCGAAGGATGTCGAGGACCGCACGCTTTACACCATCCTCGCCAAGCCGGTGCCGCGAATCGACTATCTGGCGGGCAAACTGCTCGGGGTGATGGCGCTAGTCTTCGTATCGTTGCTGGCGATGGACATCCTGATGACGGCCGTGCTCCACATCCGCACGCAGTTCGTATTGGAGCAGCAGATGGCGATGGCCAGCGCGCTTGGCTACACCGAGCAGGCGAAGGATTCGTTGCGGGCGGACACGCTCGCCCAAGGACCGAACTGGTCGCTGCAAGGCGCGGTATTGGCCGTCTTCCTGCGCTCGGCGGTGATCGCGGCGGTCGCCCTCTTGGTATCCACTTTCTCCAGCAGCACGCTGTTCACCGCGGTGATCAGTTTTCTGGTCTATTTCATCGGCCACTTCCAGGCCGACCTGCGGATGGCTTACCTCGGCGGAAATGGGGAGGACTGGATCGCACGAGGCGCGTCGATGCTGATGTCGCTGGTGCTGCCGGACTTCCAGCTCTTCAATGTCGTCGACGCGGCGATCGAAGGTCAGATCGTGCCGCTCGCCATCATGGTGAAGCTCGCCGGTGCAGGCGCGTTCTACGTGATTTTCTACACCTTGTGCTCGTGGCTGGTTTTCGCCGACAAGGAATTCTAACACATCATGATGAACCCATGGCAGCGCAGCGGCATCGTCGCCTTGGCCATCCTGGCCACGGGAGCGGCGCGCATGCCCGTCGAGCAGTGGATCACCGATGAAATGCGCGAAAGCGGCCTGCTGCCGAGGCAACTCGAAGTTTCGACGCGGGAGAAAATCGGCCAGACCAGCGCCGCCGTCGCCCTTGGCGGTCTCCGCACGCTGGTGGCCACGTTTTTGAACCTGCGGGCGTTCGGGTTTTTCACGGAACAACGCTGGGCAAACGTCGACGAAACCTACCGGCTGGTGGTCGATCTCTCGCCGCGGACGCGGTATTACTGGGAAACGGCGTCGTGGCATCAGGCGTACAACGCGGCGTCGTATTACCAGAATGATTCGACGCTGCCCGCGTTGCGCCGCCGCGAGGCATGGCGTGCATCGATCGTACGCGGGCGGGAGATTCTCGAGCAGGGGATCAACAACAATCCGGACGACGGCGCTCTCCATGCCCAGCTTGGATTCCTGCTGCGCGATCCGAACAAGATCGGTGCCTTTGGAGACCCTGAGGCGGCGTTTCTCGCGGCCTCGGAAGCATACGCCCGTGCGGCCGATCGGAAGGGCGCGGCACCTGCCGCGCGGCGATTCCAATTTTACACGCTGGCACGTGTGAGCGGGCGTGAAGCGGAGGCCCTCGCGCTCGGGCGACAGCTTTACGAGGAATCGACGATGCACCATGCGCCGACGCTGCTGTGCGTTCTTTTTGCTCTGGAGGCATGGGAAAATCCGGAAATCGACCACCGCAACCGCGCAATCCAGCTTTTCGGATCGGCCGAGCAGGCCGTCGATCACCTCGGCCTTTACTGGCAGCGGGTGCGCGAACGTTTTCCAGTTCACGGTGTCGCCCGCGCGCTTGAAGAGCTCGATGAGAAACTCGGCACCCCCGCCGCGCAGCGCGTGTTGAACCAGCCGCTGCCGCGCGCATACGACCCCGAAGATGCGTTTGCCGACCGTTCCCGCCGTGGGGATTGATTTTCCTCGGGTGAAAAATGCCGTGCATTTGCCAGTTCCGCATTGATTTCGCCGCCGCGCCCGCTTTCATCCCTCTCCGCACCTGACGCAACCAACTGATTCATGTCCAGCAACTCCGAAGACCCCAACGAACCGACCGCCCCAACCGGCGCGCTCGGCGAAATCAGCCAAGGCCCCGGTGCCTTCGAAACCTTTCTCGACGAGCATCATAAGAAAATCCTCGTCCTCGGCCTGCTTGCCGCTCTCGGCGTGGCCGGATTTGTGGTAAAGCAAGGGATCGACGAAGGCCGTGAAAACGCCGGCGGCAACGCCCTCCACCAAGCTGAGAATCTCTCCTCGCTGCAAAGCATCCTGAAAAACCATGGCGACAGCCTCGCCGCCGGCAGCGCCGCCATCCTGCTCTCCGAACGGCAATGGAGCGAAGACCAACAGGACGCCGCGATCTCCACCTTGCGCACATTCATCGATTCCGAAACGGACCACCCGGCGAAACCCACCGCGCGCGCCTCGCTCGGTTCGAAACTCGCCACGCAAGGCAAGACCGGCGACGCCGCCGAGGTTTTCCGCGAACTCGCCAACGACCGCTCGGGATCCCCCCATCTCGCGCCATTTGCGTTGATCGCCCTTGGCGACATCTCCCAGGCCGCCGGCAACATCGAGGAAGCCGAAGCCCACTTCACCCGTGTTCGCGATGAATTCGCCACCAGCCCGTTCAGCGACGCCGCCATCCGCCGCCTGCAATTTCTCAAAGCAGACATGCCCGTGGTCGTCGATCCACCGCAACCCGAGCCGGAACCCGAGCCGGAAATCGCGGACGAAACTCCGGATGCCGAGGCCGGGGAAGCCGAAGAAACAACCGCCGAAGAAGGCGAAGCGACCACCGAGTGATCCGGCGGCAAGCTCGTGGCCGGGAAATCCGGGCGATCATCCCGCTTTACCTGCACGCTCACATCATCAACCATCCCGCGGATGCGATGGCAATTGGGACTGGTGATTTACCGGGTGGCGTTACCGCTACTCTTTCTCGCCGCGTTTCCCGGATGGCTTCTGAAAATGGCGCGGCGCGGCGGTTTCGGAACCAGATTGCATGAGCGCCTCGGCATCTACACCAGCACGCCGGATTTCGAACCCTGCGGGGCGGTCCACATCCATTCGGTCAGCGTCGGAGAAACCCAGCTCGCCCTGAAGCTCATCCGGAAATGGCGCGATCTGGATCCCGCGCAGCCATTCGTCATCGCCACCGGCACGGCTACCGGCCACACCGTGGCAACCGCAGCGGCCATCGACGGCGTGCGCGTCACCTATGCTCCGCTGGATTTCCCGGGATCCGTGAGACGATATCTGCGCCGCTTTGAACCATCGTCAATCGTCCTGATCGAAGCGGAAGTCTGGCCGCACCTTGTGCTTGCCTGTGAACACCACGGAATCCCCGTTCATCTCGTCAACGCAAGGCTCTCCCCGCGATCCGCGCGTCGCTTCATCCGCCTCGCCGCATGGGTCGGGCCGATGTTCCGCCGCCTCGCCAGCGTATGCACCCAGGAGGCGGATGACGTCGATGTCTGGCAACAACTCGGCCTGCCGGAAAGCCGCATCCATTACACCGGCAGCCTCAAGTTCGACCCCGCCGGCGGCGGACTCCCCACCCGTCGCGACGAATTCGCCACTCTCATCGAACATTTTGGCAAAAACCGCCCGGTCATTCTCGCAAGCAGCACCCACTCGGGTGAAGAACCATGGATTGCCTCGGCCATCCGTGAGGCCGCACCTCACGCGCTTCCCGTGATCGTCCCACGCCACGCCGAGCGCCGTGGGGAAGTTGTTGCCGCACTGCGCGATGCCAGTTTCCACCCGGTTTTGCGAACGCACCCCATCCGGGATTTCGCGTCGGATCACGCCGTCCTCGTCATCGACACCACCGGTGAACTGCGCGACTGGACGGCCCACGCCGATGTGGTGATCATTGGCAAAAGTTTCCTCGCCCGTGGTGGCCAGAACCCATGCGAAGCAATCCAGGCCGGCATTCCCGTGATCACCGGCCCACACATGGACAACTTCCAACCACTCACGGATCACTTGTTGAATAAAAACGCGATCCTGCGCGCCGACGACCAGGCGTCGCTCGCAGCCGCCATCCGCCGCGCGCTCGATGCGGACCAGTCCACGCAAATGACCATGCGCGCCACCTCCTTGCTGGCCAGCCACGAAGGTGCCACGTCCCGCATCATCGGCTGCATTCGCGACGCGAAAAACACACCGTGAGAAACATCCTCTCGCGTGCAAGTGACGCATCGCAACGACGACCGAGTCTTTGCACGCTTGGATCCCTCAACTCTCCAGCCACACGCTTTTGAGGTATGGCACATCGACGAAATCCTCGGGCATCGCGCGGTGTGCGGCCATAAATCGGCCCGGCGTTTTTTCCATCAACTGGCGTTCGAATTCCCGATGCGTCATCTTGCGGAAATTGGTGCAACACAAGATCCACCCTCCGGGCACAACCACCTTGGCCGCCAGTGCCACAAGGTCACCAAAATCCCGCTCAACGCGGAACACCGTGCCCTTGTCGTCCCGGGAAAACGTCGGCGGATCGAGCACCACGCCGTCGAATTGCCTGCCCTGCTTCCCGAACCGGCGCAGCCAGTGAAACGTATCGCCCTTGCAGAAATGGTGCGCGTCCTGGGCAATTCCATTGAGTTCGAAATTCCGCCGCGCCCAGTCGAGGTACGGTTGTGAGAGGTCGAGCGTCGTCGTTTCCGCACCGCCAAGCGCACCGCACACCGAGAACGCCCCGGTGTATGCGAAGGTATTGAGCACCCGCATCCCCTGCCCCACCCGCCCGCGTAGCTCGCGGCGATTGTCGCGCTGGTCGAGAAAAATCCCCTGCGAATATCCCGAGGAAAAAGAAGCCTCATAAACCACTCCGCACTCACGGATCGGAAACACGCCTTCCACCGTCGGCCCGCAAAGCCAGCGAGGCGACTCTTTCTGATGTTGGTCCAACCGCTTGTGATAGCACGCCCTGCCCGAAGCCCGAAGCCATGGCAACAACCACGCAGGAAAAGGTTTCGCATCCACCGTCGAGATCAGCCAGCGGCCGGCGAATTCCTCCAGAACCACGCCCGGCAAGCCATCGCCCGCAGCATCGATCAGACGCAGCGCATCCGTATCTCCCCTGCGGATTCCATCGCGGCGCGCAACCGCCGCCCATGCCAGTTCTTCCATCGTCACCGGCAAAGCCATGCCCCGGATCGCCCGGCCAATCCAGCCGGAATCTTCCAAAATGCCATGCGCTCGCCTGAAGAATTTCATGTCTTTTTTTGTCGTGGCAATGAAATCCCCCAGCTAAAAACGCGTATCTTCAAACTCAACCTCTGAAAACCACCATGCCAAACGAACAACCCAAACTCCACAATGCGACCTGGCCAGGCGTCGTCGGCAAAGGCCCCGACAGCAACGAGCCATTCATCGATCTCGACACCATGCTCGACCTCACCGCCGCCGCCGAGGTGGATGGCGAGAAATTCGACGGCGTCGATCTTTTCCTTTGCGCACCCCACGTCGATATTGATTCCTCTGACGACGATCTCGCCAAGCTCGCCGGAAAACTCCGCGACCGCAACCTCGCCGCCGGCTCGCTCGTCGCACCCGTATGGCCGCCCACCGGCGGCGGTCCCGCCATGGGCACCGAGGCCGAGCGCGAACAATTCCTCACCCAGGTGCGCAAGGCCTGCATCATCGGCAACAAACTCCGCGACCTCGGCGTGCGACCCTACGGCGTCATCCGCATCGATTCCGCAAGCGGCGTCTCCGACTGGGCCGCCAACCCCGAGGCCAACACCGCCCTGATCGCCGATACCTTCCGCCGCGCCTGCGACATCGCCGAACAATACGACGAACGCCTCGCCGCCGAAGGCGAAATCTGTTGGGGCGGCATGCACAGTTGGAAGGAAATGCTCAAGCTCCTCGAAATGGTCGACCGCCCCGGCACCCTCGGCTTCCAGGCCGACCTCGCCCACACTCTGCTCTATCTGTTAGGCCATAACGCCGAATCCGACGCCCTGCTGCCGAAGGACTTCGACTGGACCGACGAGGCCACCTTCCACCAGGCCTACACCACTCTCACCGACGCGCTGCGCCCGTGGACGATCGATTTCCACGTCGCCCAGAACGACGCCACCGTGAAAGGCCAAGGCAGCCACGACAAGACCGGCAAGCACTGCCCGCCCGACGACCTCAACGGTAAACTCGACATCACCAAGGCGGCCGGATACTGGCTGCGCGGCTCCGACGGCAAGCCGACCGGCGCGTTCCAACACATCTGCTGGGACGGCTGCATGTTCTCGAACGAGACCATGCTCGATCCTACCACCTGGAATAAGGTGCTTGCCGCGATGATCCAGGTCCGCAACGCCCACGGTTGGTGACCTGCAGCCGGATCCATCCGGCACCATGATTCATCCGCATCACGATCGGATCAACGATTTCGTCACCTCAAGCCAGATTGGCACGGGAATCGCTGCATTCGCGATTGCGGGTCATATTTCGCAATTCTCGGGCGGTCTGTAACTCGGGCATTTGCGGAATCCCCCGTGGTTAGCGGATGGTCCGCGGCGGGCTGCAGCGCGTGATCCCACGCAGTCGGCCCGCCGCGGCAAATCGCCCGGCGGACACCACGCTCGCATCCGTTTCAAACACCACGCAACGTTGACGCAGGTGGCTTTTCAAAGTTTCATCAATCTTTCCGGGTGCTGACGCCTTAACCGGTGCTAGAATCATCCCGCTTCATCAGCCTGTCCCACACCGCATGATCTTTTCCGACACCGCCATCAAGCGCCCCGTTCTCACAACCGTAGGTGCGCTGATCATCATCATTCTTGGCGCGTTGTCGTTCGACCGGATGCCGGTCCGTGAATATCCGGACACCGATGTCCCCACGGTTTCGATCACCACGACCTACCGCGGAGCATCGGCCGAAGTCGTCGAATCCCGAGTGACCGAGCCACTTGAAGAGCAAATCGCCGCCATCGACGGAATCCGCGTGATGCGATCGTCCTCCCAGGAACAGGTTTCCCGCATTACGGTCGAATTCGTCCTCAACCGCAACCCCGACGAAGCTGCCAACGATGTGCGAGACCGCGTCGCGCGCGCGCGCAACCGCCTGCCCGATGAGGTGGATGAGCCCGTCGTTGCCAAGGAAGATGCGGACGCCACGCCGGTAATGTGGCTCACTTTCACTTCCGATCGCCACGAGCGCAACGAACTGACTGACATCGTCGATCGCATTGCGAAACAACGCGTGCAGACGGTCGAGGGCGTCGGAAACATCATCATCGGCGGTGAGCGGCGATTCGCCATGCGCGTCTGGCTCGATCCCGAAAGGCTCGCATCCTACGGACTGACCGCCGCCGATGTGGAAATCGCACTGCAGGAACAGAATGTCGACATCCCGGGTGGCCGGATCGAATCGTTCTTCCGCGAATTCACCGTACGCCCGCAGGGCCGACTGGTATCCGCCGATGAATTCGAACGCCTCGTCATCGCCAGCCGGGGCAACAGCCAGATCCTCCTCAAGGACGTCGGCCGCGCCGAGTTGGGAGCCGACGACTACCGCACCAAAACGTTTTTCAACGGGCGGCCAACCGTCGGCCTCGGGATCGTCCGCCAATCGAAGTCGAATTTACTCGAAGTGGCCAACGGTGTGAAGGACCTGATTCCCATCATCGAAGGCGAACTCCCCGAAGGCATTTCGGTGCGGATCGGCTTCGATAGCTCGGATTTCGTCCAGCGCTCGATCGACGAGGTGCTCCTCACCATCGGCGTCGCCTTTCTCATGGTGGTGGGCGTGATCTTTCTTTTCCTTCGGGACTGGCGGGCGGTGCTGATCCCGGTCACCGCGATCCCCATTTCAATCATCGGCACCTTCGCATTGATGGCGGCGCTGGGGTTTTCCATCAACATCCTCACCCTGCTCGCCCTTGTTCTCGCAATCGGTCTGGTTGTCGACGATGCGATCGTGATGTTGGAAAACATCTACCGCCGAGTGGAAGAAGGCGGCACCC
The DNA here is from genome assembly GCA_047921195.1 of Luteolibacter sp. Classification (GTDB taxonomy): domain Bacteria; phylum Verrucomicrobiota; class Verrucomicrobiia; order Verrucomicrobiales; family Akkermansiaceae; genus Luteolibacter. The sequence continues at coordinate 27,570 of JBLRWN010000043.1, forward strand.
GCGTACAGGCGGCCGTTCTCGGCGCGCGCCAAGTGGCCTTCGCCATCATTGCCACCACGCTCACCCTTGCGGCGGTTTTTCTACCAGTCGCCTTCCAATCCGGATCGACCGGGCGATTGTTTTACGAATTCGGCATCACGCTGGCATTGGCGGTGTTGGTTTCATCGACCGTCGCGCTCACGGTCACACCGATGCTCTGCTCGCTGTTGCTGAAGGGTGCGGATCCCAAAACCGGGCACCCGCCGCACGGCTGGCTCTACCGCACCACGGAACCCGCATTTGATCTTACAACCCGTGCATTCGGCAAATCCCTGCGCATCGCACTTCGTTTCTGGCCGCTGGTCATTCTGTCCGGCATCGTTTTCGCCGCATTCGGCCCACTCGCATACCGCCAACTCCAGCGCGAACTCACCCCGGAGGAGGATCGCGGCAGGTTCATTTCCATCTTCAACGGCCCGCTCGGCGCACATCCCGATTACTCGGTGCAATACGTCCAGAAAATGGCTGAAATCATCGAACGCCAACCCGAAGTCGAACGCTACTTTTCCGCCACCGCTCTCGCCCGCGGTGGCCCCGGCGTTGGCAATACTGGCCTGATTTTCTCCACCCTCAAACCATGGGAAGACCGCAACCGCAGCACCCAGGAAGTCATCGCCGAAATCAATGCCGGGTTCAAAGACGAAGTCACAGGCGGCCTCTCCTTCGCCATTCTGCGCAGCCCCCTTGCCAACAGCCGCCTCGGCGAAGGATTCGAAGTCGTGCTGCAGGGCACCGATTTCGACAAGCTGCAGGAATACGGCCAGGAAATCATCGGGAAAATGCGGGACAGCGGCGTCTTCGAGGGTCCTCGCGCCGAACCACGCATCGACAAACCGGAAATCGATGTGGTGATCGACCGTGCCCGTGCCGCCGATCTCGGCGTGCCGGTGGCGCGCATCTCGACCACCCTCGAATCGCTCTTTGGCGGGCGCAGGCTCACACAATACCAACGCGACGGCCGCCAATACGACGTCATCCTGCAAATCGAAGACGCCGCACGTCTCACCCCGGCCGACCTCGGCCGCGTCTATGTGCGGTCGGACGACAACTCAGGCGCCATCGTCCAACTCTCAAATCTTGTCACCACCCGCGAAACCATCACGCCCGAAGAATATCCGCATTTCAACCGCCTGCGGGCGATCACCATCAAGGCACGCATGGCCCCGAGCAAAACCATCGGCGACGGCGTCGATTTCATCCGGTCGATCAGCGGTGAGGTCTTGCCTGAAGGATACAGTTATAACTGGGACGCCGAAGCCCGTGAATTTGTCGAGAGCGCGGACGACACCCTGATGCTCTTCGCCCTCGGGCTGCTGTTCACCTTCCTCATCCTCGCCGCCCAGTTCGAGAGCTGGGTCCATCCGGTGACGATCTACACCGGCGTCGCCCTCGCACTCGCCGGCGGAGTCATCACACTTTACGTCTCGCGGTTCTGGGGAATGCCGATGACCAATAATCTCTTCTCGCAATTCGGGCTGATCCTCTTAATCGGGCTGATCGCGAAAAACGGCATCCTGATTGTTGAATTTGCGAACCAACTCCAACTCCAGGGCAAGTCCGCCTACGACGCCATCCTCGAAGGGACCACACTACGCTTCCGCCCGATCCTCATGACGTCGATCTCGACCATCGGCGGCACCCTGCCTCTCGCGCTTGCCAGCGGCGCGGGTGCCGAGACCCGCCAACCCCTCGGCATCGTGATTGTTGGCGGCATGACGCTTGCCACGGTGCTCACCCTGTTCGTCGTCCCGGTCTTCTATCTTCTCTTCGACGGGATAGTTCATCGCGTCACCGGTCGCTCATCCGCGCACGGCCTCCGGCGCGCCGCACGCGTGGATCAGGAAATCTCCACGGCCACGCGGTAACCATTTCGATGAAAAACTATCGTTTTTCGCTTGCGGGTAAGCACCTGAAGGGCTAACCCACTCCGCCCCGCCTCAGTTGACAGGGCGGATTTCACCGAAATGGCGCATAAAATCGCGTCTCTCCCAACGCCCGAATATCATGGCTGCAAAAAAACAAACTTCGAAAAGCGCCAAACCGGCCAAGAAGGCACCCGCCAAAAAAGCCCCGGCAAAGAATGCTCCCGTAAAGAAGGCTCCTACAAAGAAAGCCCCGGCAAAGAAAGCCCCTGCAAAGAAGGCCCCTGCAAAGAAGGCCCCTGCAAAGAAGGTCCCTGCAAAGAAGGCCCCGGCAAAGAAGGCCCCGGCAAAGAAAGCCCCTGCAAAGAAGGCTCCAGCAAAGAAGGCTCCAGCAAAGAAGGCTCCAGCAAAGAAGGCTCCAGCAAAGAAGGCTCCAGCAAAGAAGGCTCCAGC
>JBLRWN010000044.1:0-29703 GCA_047921195.1 Luteolibacter sp.
GTTGCATTCGGAAACGCGGGTGGCGGGGTCGAATTCGCGGCAGATGGCGGGGCGGATGTCGTAGATGCCGCAGCGGGCGTCGATGCCTACGGTGCCAATGAGGGCGATGCAGCGGTTGCCGATTTTGCGAAGTTTTTGCACCGCACCCTCGCCGGTAGGGGTTTGGAGGTCGGCGGGGATGCGGTGCATGTCGTCGAGGGAGAGCCGGATGGTGGCCCATGGCTCGGGATGATCGCAACAGGCGGAGCAGGTTTGGCAGGCGGAGATGGGAGGAGCGTCGGGCATCAATCGGTCGGGATGGGGACGGGGGTTATGGTGAGGCCGGTTGGTTCGGGGAGGCGGCCGAGGGTGACTGCTCCGGCATCGCTGGCGGCAATCATCTGGTTGAGGCGAGCGACATGGATCGGGGCAGGCACGCGGCCCCATGGTGTCGATACGAGGATGCCTTCGAGGTAGAGCTGGCCTCGGTGGAGTAGGAAGGTGGGGGTGCCGGAGTCTCCATCCCAGACCCGGTAATCGAGATGGTCATAGGGGGGGCTTGCTCCTTGGGGGTTTGATCCGGGGGTGCGGATGTAGGCCATGGCTTGGTGATATTGCGGGTAATCCGATATGGGTGTGGGAGGTATGCTGTTGGTGGGCCTGCCGACACCTTGGGACACTGCGATGCGAGGGACGCCGCCCTCGAGGAATGCCAGCCACTCCTCGGGCCTGCGTATGAGGGGGAATGGGATCGGGTGGATGCCGTGGTCGGCCGTCATGTCCCGGTCGAGGGTGGCGACGCAGAGGTCGAGATTGGCGGGCGTGTAGGATGCGGGGTTGATGTAGCCAGGCTTCGTTGAGTTGTAATCGGTTTGGCAAAGCTGAATGGAGTTGATGACGGTGTTGTCCGGCCGCACAAAGCGAACGGTTTGCGGGCCATGCGGGTAGATCCACGTGCCCTCTGCATGCGGGTGGGCATGGTTACAGTAGAGGACGTGACGCGGCGTGATGAGCACTCCGCCGTAGCTTTCGCGCGGGCGGGTTTTCCAGCTCACGCATGCGGCGAGTTGATCGACGAGGGGCGCGGCCCAAAGGTTGACGTTGCGGGTGTAGGTCTGGCCGGCGTGATCGAACGCGGTAAAAATGTTCATCGCCGGGTCTCCGGCCTTATCGACGATGAGCGGCGCGAGCTCGGCGTGGGCTTCGGCGACGTGGGTGACGGCGGCGACTGAGACCGCGAATTTCGGCCAAAAGATTGTCTGCGTGCTCGGGCCAATGCCGTTTGTTGCAATCTCTCGGTATTCGATAAGGTCGCCGTCGTCGGTGGAGTCGTACGTCGGCCCGTGCTCGTTCGTCGGCTCCCCGTTTTTATACCAGGTGCCGACGACGGTCATTTCCGAGTCGTCGGGATTGATCCAGTTGAGGGTGGGGGCGGTTAGAGTAGCTCCGGGCAGGCGACTGCCGTCGATGGATATATTCGCGGAGCCGAGCAGCAAATACGGGGCAGCGGGCGAGGACGTCGGAGGGGGCACAAAATCCCCAGGAATTGGAGGCGGAACCAGCGGGGCCAGATCCACAAAGGCAGGGTTTTTGATCGGGATGGGCGCTGCGACAGTGCCGTAGCGCGCGCCCGGCACGATGCCGAGTCGCGCGAAGCCCTTGGTCACGACGCGGCTGCCGTCGATGTCTACAAAGGTGCCGACGAATGAGCGACCGGAAATAATAGCATCGCCCCCCAGCCCGATGTCTGGGATAAGGTAGGATGGCCACAACACGCGGCTGTTATCCTGAAACCCGAAAATATCAACGTCCGGGATATTGATCTGCCAATCCACGTCGCTGGTGGCCGCGACGGTGGCGTCAGGGTATCCGGCGGCGCGGATGTCGGTTTGGAGTTGCGCCGCGTCGGTCGGCATCGTGTAGGCGTAATTCGGCAGCGCGAGCGCTGTGCCGCCAATGATGATGGCGGTAAATGGATTGTTCCTCGGGTCGCCGTTGGAGTCGTTGGAGAAGACGGCCAGCACGCCGTTTTTCGGGTCGGCGTTGGTCGGCAGCTTGGCGCGGCACCAGTGCAGCCAGCCTTTGCCGGGGACGAATTGGGGTGGGGTGGTCGAGGGGAGAAAACCGGTATTGCTCCAGGCGACGAGATCCTCGGAGTATTGAGGGTAGGCGAAAATGTAGCCGTCCTCATCGGAAAATCCGTCTTCGCCATCGCCTTGCAGAATGTCGGGCGAGTAGAAGCCGAACTCAAACCATTTGCGGCCGTCTTCCAGGATGATGCGCTGGGTGGAGGGAAACAGGGCGTTGATTTGATCTGAGGTGACGCCCGCGTTTGGCCAAATTTCGCCCCCGCGATAGAGGATGCGCGCGATTTTCCCGCCGCCGATGCGGAGGGATTTTCCGGCCAGCGATTGACCGCCGACGCGGTGGGCTCTTTTCAGGCGACGCTTCATGGGTTGGGCTCCTCCTCGGCGATGATGAACCAGTTCTTTGGATCTTGCTGCTCCTCGACTGGGAGGGCGGCCCACTCGGCAAACGTCGCGAGAGGGATGATGTTGACGCCTGCGCCGGGAGCACCAGGCGTGCCAGGCGTGCCGACTCCGGATTCGACGCGGATGATTTGGCCGGTGGTGGTTTCGACTTTGATTTTCATAGTGTTTCGCGGGTGATGTCGCGGGAGATAGAGAGTTGGCCGTAAAGCAGGCGGAATCGCTCGATGCCGGGGAGGTCCACAAGGAGATCATACACCAGCCGGCCGATGGGCCATTGGATAGTGAGGAGGTGGGAAACCTCGTGGAGCATCACAGCGTTTCCCTCGCCGACGATGCTGGCGTTTGGAGCATCGCCATCGGTCCGCCACTCGTGGATGATTTGATTTGTCCCAATGGTGCGCAACTGCATGGCGGCAAAGGTCACGGGGATGGGATCGCCGGTTTCCTCGGCGGTTAGGCGCGCGATGATGCGCGCCGGGAAGGTGTCTCCGGGGCGGATGGATTTGAGATCGAATTTTTCGGCCATCGTTTTGGTGGTGGGTTAGAGTCTCAGAAAATCGGCGCGGGGTGGTGTCTGGGAGCATGGTGGATCAGAGGTTGTGTCTGCGGCTTTGCGGGAGGGAGATGCCGAGGCCGAATTGGTAGTCGAGCACCATGGTGAGGCCGGTGTTGTGGGTGGTGGTGGTGATGAGTGGTTGCATGACAATTTGGATATTAGCATGGGCGGGCGGAGCGGCGGCGGGATCACGACTCGTCTAAGATGTTGATGTCGCGGAAAATGAGAGCGCGCCACGTGACAGGTTGGCTAAAGGGACTACCGGAGACAGTTAAGCGGAGGCCCCCGTTTCCGGCGGTGGCGGTGCAGGTGAGGCTGTGGCTGGCAGTCGCCAGGGCGTCGTAAGTGACCGTGCCGAGCAACGCTGTCTCACTGGAGTTGGCAATGCGGCGGATTGCTCCGCGAATTTCGTTGGTGTAATAATACCCCGCATAACGAGCGGTGATGAGGATGCGGAAGCGCATGACCGAGTAGTCAGGCAGCTCGATGGCGGCACCGGCAGTGGTGCTTAGGCCGCTTGGGGTGATATACCATGTGTCCTGGAATGACGCGATGCCTTCGAGGAGCAGGCCACCCTCGCCGCTGCCTCCCCCTCCGCCCTCGGCATCGTCCCATGCGGGCAGACCGCCGGCGACGGTGAGCACCTGGCCGGTCGTGCCGATGGCGAGCTTTACGAGCACGCCGGAGCTGTTGCGGTAGTAGAGGTCGCCGGTGGCTCCGGAGCCGAGGTTGAGGTCGGCGATGGCGGATGCGACGTCGTCCCAGACGGGCAGGCCGCCTGCGACTTTGAGGCCCTGGCCGGTGGTGCCGATGGGGAGGCGGGCGAGGTCGCCGGAGCTGTCGCGGTAGTAGATGTCGCCGGGGGCGTCGTCGCCGAGTTCGATGTTGTCGATGACGAGCGAGCGCATGACGGGTTCGCCGTCGTCGCCGAAGCCTAACAGTTTGCCGATGCGCAGGGATTTTTCCGGCAGGGCCGAGGTGGGCGGGGTGACCTCGGCGTCCGGGTAGCGGAGGGCGCGGATTTTCTCTGCGGCGCGGAGGGCTTCGCGGATCGGTCCGACGGTCTCTTCGCTGGCGGCATTGAGTTCGATGGGTTCGGGCATGGCTTAATTGTAAGTGAGGGGTGCGGTATCGTAGGTGAGGGCACGGCCTGTGAAGACGAGGGCACCGGCGGGGAGGTCGGGATCGGTCGGCCATGGGGCGGTGGTGGACTGGTCGCTGACCCAGAAGATGTTGTCGGCTCCGGATTGGCGAAAGCGGTTTACGAGGTCGCGATACGAGTGCCGGGCGGGGGGGCCGAGCCGCCACCAGACTTGGCCGGTGGCGGGGCGGATGGTGTAGCCTGCGATCATGCCGCGCATGTCTGCGGTCTCGGGGAGCCAGTTAGAAATATTGAGCAGGCTGCCGACGGCGTTGGAGGTGGGGAAATCATCGGTGGCACCGGGGATGAGGCCCTGCCATGGCAGCCAGTCTTGGGTGGCGAGGAGGTTCGCGGCGAGGCCCTCGGGCGGGTTAAACCATCCCCAATCCTCTGAGCGGATGAGCGTGGTGTCGGCGGACCAAAGCGTTTTCACAAAGACGACAGGGGCGCTCACGGTGGCGGCCACGTGTTTGCGCTGCTTGATCGAGCCGCCGTTGGTAAAGAGATGGCTCCTTACCTGCTGGCCTAACAGGACGGCCCACTCGGGGTGCCAGTCGGCGGGGCCGTTGACGGTGCTCTCGACGATCACGCCGGTGACGCGCCCTTCGATGTATTCGATGCCGTCTTTTTCCCACCAGTTGCGGACCTCGCCTTTGCTGAGGACGAAGGGCCACTGAGCGAGGTTGATCGGGTTCCCATCGCGGTCGGTGACGCGGAGCAGGGCGGTCTCGGGCCAGTTGATGGTGGTGACGGAGCCGCCGCCGCTCAGGCCGGTGCCTGCGGTGTTGAGCACGTCCTGGAACTGGCTCTCGACGATCTGCACGTTGGCATTGGCGGAGCGGAGGATGTCGTGATCGCGGGCGAGCGCGGTGGCAGGGTCGAATGGCTCGCTGCGGACGACGACGGAGTCGGCGAGGTCCTGGGGGAGGAACGTGTCGATCTCGGGGCCGGTGGAGGTGAGGATCTGGCGAGTGGGGAGCGGGGAGCTTGTGCTGCCTACCGTCTGCCCGTCGTAGACGGTGACTCGGTCGTTGCCGATGGTCTCGCGCCGCGCCCAGAAGACGCTCAGTTCCTCGACGAGGAGGTCGTAGCGGGGGGCGATGGAAATCTCATTGGCCGCGAACACGGCGGGGTCGATGGTGATGGTGGTGGCGGCATTGCGCCGCTGCATGCAGATGGCGGGGTGGCCCTCACCGCTGTAGTCCACGTAAATCATCCCGTCGGCCACCCAGCGCATCACTTCGGAGATGGCCTCGGCGAAGCTCATCTCGCGCAGCGAGAGGCGCGGGATGAGAAACGTCTCGGCGATGGTGCCGAGGGAGACGGGCAAGCCGAGCGCGGCCGCGCGGGTGATGAGCGCGGCGAGATGCGAGGACGGTGTGCCGGTGTCGAAGAGGAAAACAGCGCGCTCTTGTTGCACCGTCGTGGCATCCGGGATCTCGGAGCTTATGGAGGTGTTGACGAGGAAATACCACGGGCCGGAAATGGTGACATCATACCCGCGCCGACCTGCGGAGAACCTCGGTGCGCGGCGTGTGCAGTGCCCGTGAAAGACTCGTGCAGAGCCTTTGCGGAGCGTCATCGTCTGGCCGATCTCGGGGAGGATTCCCTCTGCATCGGCGGGATCATCGAGCCACAGCGTCCACGTCATCTCATCGGTGGCGAGCGACTCGTAATCCACCTGCAAGCCCTCGGCTTGCATCGCACGCAGGGTGCGCGGCGTGGCATCGACGGCCTTGCCTGCTTCGCCGGTGAGTGTCCATTCGTCGCTCATTCAGGCACGTTTTTCGATTGGAGTTTCAGGGTTTTGAGTTCCTGCTTAAATTCATCGATCTGGCTGCGGACATTATTGAGGAGATCGAGCGCTTCGGGCAGGGTGTCGCGCACTTCGTTGTTGATGCGGTCGAGGATCGGCGGGAGGCGTTCGAGTTCTTCGGCGGAGAGTTCGTTGTCCGCCGCGAAGCTCTTGATTAACTCCACTCCGGCTCTCACGGCGCGGTTGGCTTTGCCGGTCTGTTCGACGCCTTCGGCGAATTCGTTGATCGCATCGACCGAGCCACCCTCTGCGGCTTTGGTGCGTTGGATTTGCTCCAATGCCCCGGTGTTTTCGCGATTATCTAAAAACAGTTCCCGCTCGACGCTGAGCAGGCGGGATTTTTCATCGAGCGCGCGCTTCGCATCATCGGCGGCGGCGCGGAGGTCAGCGAGGGATTCTTCGTTTTTCTTTAGTTCCTCTTCGAGCTTGGAGATATTTATGGTGCGGGCGATTGCCTCTTCCGTAGTCCCTCCTGTGACTGCTTTCTCTGCTTTAACCAGCGCTTCGATTTCCCGGTTGCGGACTAGGGTTCGGGACAATTCGCGCATGGCATCCTCGGCTTGGCGGAAGGCCATGCTCATCTCTTCGTCTTGGCGGGCCGTTAGATTTCGTTCCTGGATGTTTTCGAGGTTAGCGCGGGCGGCGTCCACTCCCTCGCCGCGTGCTTCGGCGCGTTGCAGGGCTTGCGCGGCGCGGCGTTCTTGGAGGTTCCGCTCGGCCTCGGCAATGCGGTTGATGCTCTCCGCCTCTTTCCGCGTGGCCTCCATTTCGCGGCGGAGATCGGCCCATGCTTTCTCTGCGTCTTGCGCGGCTTTGGCGAGGAATCCGCGCTGGAGGCGTTGCTCCAATGTGGCCCCTACGTTTTCGAGCTGCTTTAATTGGGCAGATGCCCTAACCGCCCGGTCGAGTTCGTCCGCGAACAAACCCCATGCGGGTGCGAGGATGGCAGCGGCGGCGGCACCCTTTGGCCCTGCGATGACCATACCGGCGGACGCCGCATTTACGCTTTGGCCGACCATGTCGAAGCCTTTGGCTACGCCTTCGATTTTCTCGGCGGTATCATCATCGAGTCCTTCGATTTCTTTCGCGTATTCGCGCAGGTTGGCCGCCGCGGCGCGGGTCGCCTGGCCGATGACATTCATCGCCCGCGCAAACGCGAGCCGCTTGATTTGGCGGACGTCGTTCGATACATCGCTTTGCTTGCGCTGCTGTTCCAACAGTTCCTCGGCGGCATTCTTACTTTTGACGGACTCGGCGATGTTGCGATTCAGCGTCGCCTCATTCTCCAACTCTTGATTCCGCTCAGCGAGTGCATTCAGCCGGGCTTCTTCCGCCCGCGCCGCCTCCTCTCTCTCGGCTCTCTCCTCGGGGGTGACGACGTTGCTGGCCAGTCCCGAGGTGCCTTGCGCCTGGCGGGCTTTACGCAGCTCATCTTGCCAGCGTTTAAGCGCCTCCACTTGGTCATCGACGGCGTCGGTATTCTTCCTTGTGCTATCGACGATGCGCACCTGGCTTTGATCCAGCTCATCGACGGCCTTTTTTTTCTCCTCGATTGCGTCCGTGGATTCCTGTGTCGCCTCGGTTTCCTTTTCAGTCGCGGTGGTTTGTTTATCCGTGGATTCAACGGATTTTTCCGTGGACTTTGAAATATCCTCAATCGCCTTTTTTGCCTCCTCGGCACCGGCGGTGTTCGCGGTGGTGTCGATGTCGATGCGGATGTCATCTTGACCGGCCATCTCAATCTTCCTCCTCAGGGTCAATGGTTAGATCGATCACGCCGCTGGCGGTCACCGAGTAGGCGCGGGTCACGGTCGGCTCGGGGTGGCCGCTTGGCAGGTCCGGATCCACGGCGGAGATCACCGCAGGCATCTCGGCTTGCCAGCCATCCGCCGCGATGGTGAGGGTGCCATGCACCGGCACGTCGCTGGCGAGGTAGGTGGCGCGGGCGTCGGCATGGGTTTCCTCAGCGATCTCGACGGTGAGGTCGAAGTTGATGGTCGCGCCGCCGAGGGCTTTGAAAAATTCCTCGCCGGTGCCCACGCCGGGGGCCTCATACACGCGCTGCTCACCCGCGAAGGCGGGCATGTCTGCGAGCCAGCCGCCCGTGGCGACGAGGTCGATGGGCGCACCACCGCGCGGGGTGAAGGTGATGGAAAGTGGAAGTTGGATGCTCATGGGGTGATTGTCGTCACGTTAAATCCAGCCGGGGTGATGACTTGGTAGCTGCCATCGCCATCGGGGATGAGGCGGATGGATCTTGCGGAGTTTGGGAATTGAGTCGCCACGGCAGGCGGGCCACTCGGCACGGTAAAATCGATGTCCACCACCTCCCCGGCTTGCGGGTAAACGCTCATGTCTGCCCGCCAGCCGAGCACATTTGCCACGCCGGAGAATTCGACGGGGTTGATCATCCAGAGCTTAATCATCGTCGCCCCGTCCATAAGCCTGAAACCGTAGCCCCAAGATGGAAGGTAGATGCCTGTGCGAAAGACGACATCCGCATCCAGCGCAAGGTTGGTGCCTGTCCTCTCCCAAAATGTCTGGCCACCGGAGATGCCAACTACTCCCGTCCTTGAGTATTGAGGATCCCGGACGAACTGGAACGAGGTGATCGGCGGATCCATAAACACGGCAAACCAAAACGATCCGGAGCCTGACACATTGCCATCCTCCGAAAAATCAACAGCCTCCCATCCTGTTGGCCCCAAAATTTCTAACGTGTAATCATCCCTTCTTCCGCGCCACTCATACTCCATGGGCACAGGGATCACGCTGCCAATCCGCAGAGACGAGCCAGGGTAAGTAAAGCCGTTGAAAACTTTCGTGCCCGCGTCCAGATCCGTATAAGACAGAGAGACCGAGCTGAAATCCATCACCACATCAAAGGTGCCAAGGTTGAAACTCGAAAAATCGAAACCCGCTGTGAAATCATCCCCATCATCCACGACGGCCGTCGGCCCGCTCTCCCACTGCATGCGGGGTTTCGGTTGCCAGCCGCTTCGCGCTGCCGGATACGTTGGCACGCGGGGGATCGAGGGCGCGGGGATGGTGCCAGGCGTGCCGGGTGTGATCACGATGCCCATGATGTCGGCCCTCCCAGCCGGAATGTGTATTGGTGGATCGTTTCCGCCAGGCCGCTGCCTTTCGCCACCTCGTGGCGGCAGGCCATCATCACGGCGGGATGGTTGCGTGCGGTGCCTCCTCGCGGTGTGATCCGGATCGTCTGCTTTTCGCCCCAGGGCGACCATGCCAGCGCCGCGAACACGGCGAGCCACGCGGCATTCACGCTGGCGTGCTCAGTGCGGACGGAAAATTCCAACCTCCGCCGCCGGTTGCCGCGAGAGACGGGAAGCCCGCCCTTTTGGAAATCCGGCCTGCCCACGTCCACCAGTTGCGCGAGTGGCATGCGGATCTCCGAGTCCATGGTGTCGCCGAGCGCGAGGAGGATTTTTTCCTCGCCCGTGCCGGGTGCCCAGATGATTTGGAAATCAGAGATCCGCATGGGGGTTTTTGGTTAGATCACTCCGCAGGGGTGGGGTTGAAGACGATGGTGTCTTCCGCTCCGCCATCGCCCAGCAGGCTCAAGCGCAGCACGGGCGATTGTGGCTCGTTGGAATCCGCCGGGATCGTCTGCAAGCGCAGGCGCACGTGGAGCTCCGCGAGGCAAAGCGTGGTGCCGTCCTCATTTATCCGGCGCAGGCGCACCCAACCGTCTTTGTGGCGGATCGCCGAGGCGAATGCCTGCTGCGGAGTGTTTGCCACCGGGGCGGAGGCGAGGCCGAACATCAGCTGATCGAAGAGCGATTCCGCCACATCAATCATGGTGAAGTTAAACGCGTCTTCCAGCATGATGGTGTCCGTGCGCTCCTGGTATCCCCCGGTGGGCTTCGCCCATTCGCGGGTGCGGTCGCGGGTGCGGGGGTCATATGCTGCTTGGTTCACGCGCCCGAGGTCGTAATCGTCCCAGTCGCTGTCCCCTGGTGGGTTCGCGGCCGATACGATGTCTGGGTCCATTTCGGTGCCGAGGTTCTCCCCGTCCGGCACGAACCATACTTGTGCGCCCACCAGGCGCTCTACCAATTGGCCGAATTTTGATGCCATATTATTATTCCTTTCGTTGTTGTTGTTTCGTTGTTAGACGCGGGAGATTTCCGCGAGAATTTCATACACCAGCATCGCCGGCTCTTCGGGGATGAGGTCGATGTCCGTCACCTCCAGCCGGTTCACCAGGCTGCCGGGTGCGGGATCGACCCAGCCGTGGATGTGCTCGCCGATGGCTTCGACGATGTCGTCGGCGGGTGTCCGGTCATTCATGACCCGTGCCATCCACAGGGTGATCGAATAACGCGCCCCCATCCGCAGCTTCGCACTGCGGCGGTCCGGGTTGCGCCCGCCAATCCATGTGATCACCACCACGCCGGTTCCTTTGTTTTTCGCCAGTTGCTGGTTCACCTTCGCCCGCAAATCGTTCTCGCGGTGGACGCAGATTTCGATGCAATCGAGCATCGGCAGCGTGCGCAAGTGCTCGGCCAAGCGGTCGGCTTTGGAGGTCCAACGGCTCATGCGGTGTCCCCCCTTTCTGCTTCCGAGAGCCATTCCCGCGCCGCCCGCAATGCCACGGCGGCGTAGTCGCCACGGCTCGGCAAAAGCGTGCGGTCTTGCCGCTGGCTCACCTCCTTGCGCAGCCAATACGCCACCCGGCCTTCGTTCGCACCCTTCGCAAAAAGCAACACCGGGAATGGGCGGTGCGCGTAGAGGATCGCAAAGCGGAAGGTGCCTTCCGCGAAATCGGCCACCGCCTTGCCATACGTATCCGGGTGCCCCGGCACCGTCAGAAACTTCCGCCCCGCCTTCGGGCGGATCGTCACATCCGCAAACGCACGTCCCAGCCCGGTGCTGCGCGGGATGCCCACCGTCGCCTTTTCTCCATCGCTACGAGAGTAGATGAGCTTGGCGGATTTTTCCCAATGCCCCGTTGGCTTCGCTCCCAAGCGCGTCGCCGTGGCGTGCGTCTGGTTTCCCAAAATGTAGTCCCTGGTAAAGTCCTCCGCCCTCCCGGCCATGTTGGCATGCAAATCCGTGCGGTCATCCAGGCGGCGGGCCATCCGTGCCAAGCGCATCTCCGCATCGCTCGCGCCAGCCAAAGTCACTTTTACAGTCAGTGCGCTCACTGGCCACCTCCTCTCTGTGCCCGCTCCGCTGCCGAGCGTTGCAGCGCACGCTTCAAAATATCGTCGTAGGTAAAGACATACGGCTTCGTCTCCACCGCACCAGTCTCTTTCTTGAATTCCTCCACCACCTCCGGCGGCACCGTCTTTAGCGAAATCTGCGGGCGCGGCAGTTCTTGCGGGCCGGTCAACGTCACCGGCCTGCTTTGCAAAAAGCTCTCCACGTCCTCACCCGCCGGGCCGGTAATGCCTGCCGCCCGCACCTCCGCCGCACTCACCTCGCGCCAGCCCATCCCGGAGTTAAAGCAAAATGGCGGATGGTCCACATCCAGCGCATCCGAGAAATTCCCACTCGCCCCCAGTTCTCCCCACACCGGGTCGCCCTTAAGCGCGATCATATTCGTGCGGGCACCCACTTGGCGGTAGGCATCCGCCCTTGGCTCCGTGCGCCCGCCCGCGAGCGTCCACCGCGCCTCCCAATCCCGCGCATCCTCCACGCCAATGTCCCGCACCAGCTCCCATGCGGGAAATGCCCGCAACCGTGCCGGATCACTGCCGCGCATCTTCTGCCCGGCACCGGCCATCAGGTCGCGCTGCGTCCGCACGATCAAATCCCTGCGGCGAAAACTGCGGAGGTCTTGCAACGAGCCTGCAACCGCTGGTTCCAGCTCCTCGCCAGGGAAGCCACCGGCCTCCGCATCGTAGCCCAAAACATCCAGCAACTGTGCAAGCGCCGTGCGCACCTGCCCCTCCGATGCCCTCCCCGCCGCCAGCTCATTCAGGAACTTCTGCAACATCCCCACAAACACCGCATTCGTGCCCTTCGCCGTAAACACACTCCGCGCCAGCACCTCCGCTCCCAGCTCCCGCAGCTCGGCGGTGCCAAGGGACGTCGGCATCGCCCCACGCCCTTGGGCGTAGATCAATGCGTCGGTGATGGTGTCGAGGTCGGGCATTTCAGCTTTTCAGATTTTCAGCGTTTCAGATTTTACCTTTCAGATTCCGTCTTGTTGTCTGCGCGAGAAATTCCGCCGTGGGGCCGTGATGCCGGGGCGGGGTGTCGGTGCGGGGGCGGTCTCGTCTCCGTCCGGTTTTTCGATGGTCACTTTCCCCTCCGCCACGCGCTCGAAAAACTTCCGCGCTTCGCGGATGTCGTCTCTACGGGCGTCGGAGATTTGTTGGTCGAGCCGGGTGAGCAGCTCATGGCGCACCATGTGCATCGCGGGCAGGATGCAGCGTTGTGGGAGCGTGTTGCCGGGGGCGAGGCGGTTTTCCGGGTTGTCTGCAATGTAGCTGCGCACGTTTTGCACCACCGATGGCAACACCGTCTCCAGCACATCCTGCCCGGCTTGGATGCCGGAGAATTGATAGGCTTGTGTCTCTTGTGCGCTGAGCACGCCGAGCACGTCGTCTTCTGTGATTTCTCGCCACATGGTTTGTTAGAGGATTCGCTTGCGATGGATGCCGCCGGAGGGATGGCCCCCGGCGGCACGGGATCGAGAGCGATCAGCTCAAGGTGATGCGGCGGCCTGAGGCGGCAGCGACGACTTGGATGTCCTCGCTCCAATCGACGTAGAACACGTCGGAGGCGGCGCGTTCGTCGCGGTATTCGCGGACGCTGTCCACCATCCCGGCACGGGTGGTGAAGGTCTTGGCGAAGCTCGCGTCGTATTGGTCCGGGGTTTCAGAGCCGAAGAAGATGAATACTTCTCCACCCACGATGTTGGTCGCGTTTTTGCCCGCGCCGAACTTCGCCGAATCCGCACTAAGCATGCCGACGCGGATTTCGAGCTCGGGGTTGAGCATCATGCGAGCCGCTTGGTCCGCGCGCAGCCCGATGAGGTCGGCACCCGGCTGGCGGGCGATAACCTTCGGATGGTTGCGGAAGATCCGCCATGCACCGATGCCGAATGCGATGCGATTGGGCATGCGTCCGGTCTCGGTGGCGATGGCTTCGATGAGCCCGTCGATTTCATCAACGGGATCTTTCGCGGCATTCGACCACTCGCCCACCGATCCGGTCGCGGCCTTGGCGGCTTTCACCGCGTCGAACACTTTCTTTTCGTGGGAGTGAACGGATGCGCCAACAAGGTTGCGCACCTTTGCCTCCTGGAGGTTGATGACGTTGCCGTCGCCCGCAAGATCGCGCTCGTGGTCGTCGATGGTGGTCTCCAGGCCCTGGGGCTGGCAGTTGAAGAACGGGTCATCCGCGCCGAACTCGATGCGCTTCCGGGTGCCACCCACCGCGCGGGCGGTGTCGAGCACTTGGAAATCGTTCTTGTCCGAGTAGCGTTTGAACTGTCCGTGGGCAAGGCCGGTGGGGACCACGGGCGCGATGAAATTCGCGAGCGAGGCCGAGCGGTCTTGGGCGAGCCCACTCGCGAAGTTCGTGAGGTGGGCGTTGATGGTAGCAGCTGAGGCTGGCATGGTAGTGGTGTCTTTCTATTTGGTGTTTGATTCGTAGGTGCGCTCGTGAGAGCGCGGGTTCGGTTAGGCAAGGGCGGTGGGTTCGAGGAGGTATGCCTCGATCAATTCATTTGCGGCACCGGCTTCCAGAGCGCGGGCCACGCGGACGCGGGCACCTGTTCCGGCATCCGCTTGCACCGTGCCGTCACTTTTGACGGTCAAGTAGGTGCCACGGACGATGGTCCCTGGTGAGGTGCCCGTCACCTTCACCTTCACCGTGCCCGAAAACTTCGGCGTCGCGATGGCAGAGTTGGTGGGCAAGCCCTCGGTGATCACGCCGAGCGGGATGTCCGCAGCGTTGTTGACGATGGAGTCCGCTCCGGCGGCGGTCTCCACGAATTTTCCTTCTTGGCCGGTCCAGTCGGCAACGTGCTTGCCGGGGATGATGTTGGTATCGCGTGCGATCATATCAGTGGTGTCTTTCTATCAGGTGGTGGTTGTGGATTAGTTGAACAATTCGGGGCTTTCGGATTTGGCCATCGTCCAGGCGGTCTCGAAGTTGCAGCGTTCGCGGTTGCGGATGCTGGCGACGAGAGCGTTTTGCTTCCGCGCCTTTTCATCGGCGGGCAGTTGGTGCGTGGTGTTGGCCACCTCGGGATTAGCGTCCGCGCGGTTGAATATGCGCGGCTCCGGCTTGGCGGCGGGTTTCTCGGGGAAGCTCGCTTCCATGAGTTTCTCGGCGCTTTCGCGGTTGGTGATGAGCTGCTCGCGCCATTGCGGGCGCACAGCTTCCGGCACCCGGTCGCCCAGGCGGTTGAGGACGGCGTCGGCTTCGGCCTCCTGGTCCTTTTTCTTGGCGGCGGCGACGTCGCCTTGCAGCGTGTCGATGCGGTTCAGGATGTCGGCCTCGGTAGCCTCGGCGGACAGCCCCAGTTTTTCGGCGATGGATGTCATCGGTTTCGTGGTGTTGGTGGTTTCTGTTGTTGTCTCACCGGGCGGCAGCGTGCCGTCGCGGTTGGAGAGGAGCGCGGGCGTCTCGCCCGCATCATCGGCTTCCCGATTGGAAATCGGCTTCCCGCCTTTGTTGTTAGGCCGGTTGGTAAACGCCAGGCCACTCAGGCGCAGCGGGCGCACCCGGCCATTGCCGAGGTTTTCCAAGTCGGCGGATGAGTATTCCGTGGAGAAGAATTTGTAGCGATTGCCGGTGATGGCTTGCTCGCCGAGGTCGGTGAGATCGAGGCGGGCGTGGAGCTGGCCGTTGCGGATGTCGAGTTCCTTCACCCAGGCGAGCGCGGCGGTGGGGTTTTCGAGATCGTGCGAGAGGTGATCGGCATCGACGAGCAGGCCGGGAAAATTCTCGGCGGCGGCATCGGCCTTGAAGCGGTTCACGATGGCTTGCAGCGCGGCTTCGTCGATCACCTGCACGCGCTTGTCGCCCGCCGGGTGTTCGCCCTTCACTTCGATCTGATACCACCCATCAGAGGGCGGTTGATTTTCGCGGTTGAGGATCGGGGTGTTCATGCTTCGGTGTCGGTGGTGAGGGATTCGATGAGTTCTGCTGCGATGGCATCCTCCATGCCCGCGCTTTCAAGGTAGTCGGGCATATCGGCGGAAATCTTTTTCAGCGCGGCCTGCATGGCTGGCAGATCACCCGCTTGCATGGCGGATTCAAGCGCCTTGCCGAGCGGCTGCATGTCGGCTGCAAGGGCGGTGCGGATCGGGTCCATGGCGGGTGGGGTTTGGCGGTTCGTGATGGGTGGCAACGGTTCCCCATCGATCTCGCCGATGCGTGGCTCGGGGGTGAGGATTTCCCCGCCGATCTTGTAGCCCGTCTTTTCCTCGATCCATTCGGCGGCGACGGAATGGCCGGCTTTGCTGAGGATCGCCACGTCGCGGACGATGCTCTTCACGTCGGTCTCCTCATTGGCGGCGAGCGAGAAGTAAGCCCACGCTTTTTCCCCTGGGGTCACGGCTTCCAAAACCTCCGCATCGATCTGCTTGCGCAGGATTTCGGAGATCTCCATGGCCTCGGCCTGGGCAATCTCCTCAAACGTGTCGGAGTGCGCACCACCGGCGAGCGTGCCGCTGCCGCTTTCGGCGAGCATGGTGAGTTTGCCGCCGGTGCCGCGCAGAATGATTTGTTCATCCTGATAAGCGAGGTGGTCTTTGAATGGGTTGTTGCCGCGTGCGCCGTTGTCCACGGTCTTGATGTCGCTGCCGTGTGGCAAGGCACCGCGTGCGTCGGAGACCACGGCGTCTGCCGTCTGGAGGTATTCGTCTTCTTTCCCGCTCGGCACGTTTGGCGGCATGATCACGAAAACGGCGGGGATGCCGTAGGTTTCGATAAAGGCGTCCCAATCTTTTTGCGAAAGACCTTTGCGAACGAAGGCGATGAGCGCCACGCGGTTGATCGGGCGGGTCACTTCGCGGATCACGAAACGGTCGAGCGGGATTTCCTCGCCCTTGCGGGCACCGGGTTTCGCATCGCGGTTGAGTTGCCATGTGCCGTAAATCCCCTCGCGCACCCAGAACCATTGATCGACCGGCGCAAGCTCGGTGAGGTTGCCATCGGCACCGCGCACCTTTTCCAAGTGAGAAAATCCCCGGAACGATGCCATCGCGAGGAACTCCAGCGCAGCGGATAGATTGCCAATGCCTTCGTATGCTTGGCGCAGCGCGGCTTCCTGTTTCGCGGCGATGGCCTGCTTGCCTTCCGGCACGTCGTCGCGGGTCTTGATGTCCCAATCGAGCCGTTGGATCGCGGAGGTGCGGCGCTCGATCAGGGCGCCGAGGGCGGCGTCCTGCATTTCGATGCTGCGGTAAGTCCATTGGAGATCGGCGTAAGCCCCTCGCTCGCCATCTTCGAGCATCGACGCCGCCCGCTGAATGGTGAGGCCGCGCAGGGGGTTGTAGTTGTCGCGCCACAAGTTCGCGGTGGCGATGTGGAAGCGCATGGACAATGCAGCGGCGGCACGGTTCATGATGCCTGCCAGGCGCGAGACTCCGGCGCGTTTTGGCGCGGATTTGGCGGGGGCCGCTCTCATGCAATCCCCCCTTCCAGTCCACACGCCCGCAATGCCATTGCATTTCGCTGCATTTTGGCGATAGCGGTTTTTGCGCGTGATGATGCGATTTCCACCCAAAGGCGGCTCAGAAGCGAAAATACGGCGTTTTTCACAACACGCTCCTTTCCAGGTTGTGGGTGCGTTTTCCTGCCCGACGCGGCGCAAACATCCACCCGCCGGTTTCTTTCGCCGCATGCAGTGCCAAGGCAAGGCCCCAGAATCTATCAGCGTGGCCATCTTCGCCACGGTCGGCGGCGAAGCGGATGTTGCCCGCAGCGGTGGTTTCCTTGCGGATCGCGCGGAGGTCGGATTTGAGTTTATCATCCTCGTAAGGGATGCGGATGGCGCGGTCTTCAAATGCCGAGCGCACCGGATAGGCCATCTCTTCTTTCGCTGCGGGCGTGAAGGTCACGGCCTCCACCTTGTATTTGCCAAACATCTCTTGCGCCCGCTCGGCGAACTGCATACCGAGGCCGCTGTTGTCGATGCAGGTGCGGCGGCTCCGCTCGATCCATGGATAGACGATGGCCTCTTGTTCGGAGAATGAAACGCCGCGTAGGTCGATGCGGCAGCGGGTGAGGTATTGGCCGGATACCTTTTCCAGCGCTGTGAGTGAAGTGAGGTCGTTTTTCCGCCCGATGTCGATGCCAACATAAAGCGAGTCCGATTGTTCCGCTTGATCGAGATCCCACTGCCATCGTTCGCCCTCGGGGAAGACGCAGGCGTCGATCAGAGACCATTCCAAAAACGCGCCGGCGTCGTCGGCTGGCACGCACATGTATTCCTGTTGGAAACTCTCTTCATCGGGAGCGCCCCGGCGGATGAAGTCGAAATACTCCGCTTCGTCCATGTCTTGCCGTTGGTCGTCGGCGGGGAGCTTGGATTGGAGTTTCACGAGGAAGCCCGCTTCCAGCGCGTCCTGCAAGGTCACGCGGTGCAGGCTCCATCCTTTCGGGTTTCCCTTTTCGCGAATCTCGCGGATCAGGCTGTGAAAGTAGTTCGCACTGCCCCGGTGCGTGGAAAAGATTTCGAGCGATCCGCCCCAGGTGATGCCGGGGTAAGCGATGGCGTAGAGCTTGCGCGGATCGGGATGGAGGGCGAACTCATCGAGCACGCGGTCGCCACGTTTACCGGCCTGAGCGTCCGGGTTGCTCGACATCGAGTTGAGCCGCACGCCGGTGGCCATCTTTAGGATGTGCGCGGAGTGGCCTTTTTCGTCGATGATCTTCTCGCCGAGGTCTTCGGCGGCGAGTTGCAGGATGCCCGCAAAGGCTTTGCAGTCGTCGAGAAACAGCCGTGCCTGGATGTCATCGCGGGAGGAAATCCACGCGTCGAGCCGCGCACCGGTGATGCTCTTGCGGCGCACGAGCGAATAGGCCGTCGCCCAAGTCCAGCCGATCTGGCGGCTCTTCTCGGCGATCTTGAGGCGCGAGTCGTCGCGCACCCAACGTTCCTGGTATGGCAGGAGCAGGGTGTTTTTCGCGAGTTTGACCTTTGCTTTTCCCATGTCCGTTAGAGCAACTTCGCTGCCTCCTCCAGCTCCTTGAGGGTTTCTTCCGAGATCCCGCCCTTGGCCTTCGCCTTCGCGGTGGCCAGTTCGAGCTTCGCCTTGGCTTCCGCCGCCGCTTCCTCGCGCATCTTGATCTGCCGCTCGGCAAGCTCCTGGTCCTTCCGTTTCAGCAACAGCCGGAACATCCGCTCCGTCGCCTCCATGTCCGAATCCGGCGAGGCCATGAACTCGAAAACCATCTGCCGCAGCCGTTCGATGCTCGCCGTGTCCCAGTCCGTAGATCCAGCCATCTCCCCAATCGCCTCCGCTTTCAGCGAAGCCAGTTGCAGTCGGCTCTTCACCACCGGCGCACAATGTCGCCGGTAAAACCCCGAGAGCGCAGCCAATGACGATGAGACGCCGCATTCGGCGGCGAGCCATGAAAGCGCTTCGTCGTATTTCCATCCGCCCAGCAGGCCGTCCCGCAGTTCGAGCACGCGGGATTCCGGCAGGGAGTCCAGTTTCGAGTCGCTTCGTGGTTTCTTCATTCATCGGTAAAAGTTAGATTCCGTTCTCCGCAAGGCGTGCCCGTCCGGCATCGGTGATCTTCGCACGCCGCTTGTCCTCACCCTGGATCACCACGATCTGGCCTTTCACTTCCAGTTCGTTCAGCGCGGTGGTAAATGCCGAGTAAGTGATCGTCGGCGAGTCCATGCGCACCTCTGCCCACATCGGGCCGCAGGGCATCATGCGCGGGTGGGCCGCGCGCAGGATCGATAGGATGGTGAGTTGTGGGTTCATTTGAGTTTTGCGTCGATGCGGCGGTGGATGTCGGTGGCAATGGCTTCGAGTTTCTCCCCCAGGCGCATCTCACGCTCGCTGCCCTCTTTCATGAGCTCTTTGAATTGAGCGGCCTGCTCGTGGCGGATCGCCTTGATGTCGTCCCCCATGCGCAGCATGTCCCCTTCGAGATGAGTCACCCGGTGCATCAATGCCTGGTGCGCGTCCCAGCTCGGCGGGTAGGTGATTTTTCGAGTCGGCACCTCGGGGACCGGGCTTCCGAGGTGCATTTTCTTCTCCGTGATCTTTTGCCCAAGGAATCCACCACCGACCAACGCCGTGATGATCGCGCCTATAATCATGCCGACCTGGTCGGCAGGGATGTTTGCTAGAAAATCAGTCATGGAAATGCAGGGTCTTTGTGCTCGATGCGGTATCGGCGGGCGGCTTCAAGGGTGGACAGGCCGTTGACCAGGCGAGCAGCCCAGCCGGTCTGCGTGTCGGTGTGGTCGAGCAGCTCGGCCACCGCGTGATCGCTCAGCTCGCGCAGGCCGGTCTCCGCGTTGTCCGCAGCGAGCACCGTCTCGAAAGTTTGCTTGCCCAGGTCACTCATGCCGACACTCCCTTCCATGCGGCGATGCCGCGTGCGATGGTGTGCGCAATCTCGGTTTCGTGGTCCTGGGCAAAGTGCCAGTCGCCCCGCGTCGAGCCGAAGAACGGCTCCGCAATCACCGCCGGACAATGCGTCCGCCGCAGGAATCCCCCGCCGCGCTGTTGCTCCGTCTGGATGCCAATAAGCCCGCGCCTACGGTGATTCGGGAAAGTATCGACGAACGCCTTGTCCAGGCATTGCGCCGCACGGCGTCCCTCTCGGGAGGTGTGCCAGTGAAGCCATTCATGCCCGGTCGCCGTCGCATTGGATGCCGCATTGAAGTGCAACTCCACTGCAAGCTCCGCGCCCTTGCTGCGCAGGCACCCTGCAAGCAGCGTCATCGCCTTGGTGTATCCGGATTGCGCATAACGATCGATCAGCTCGCACTCGATCCCGAGCGCGTCCAACCGCTCGACCACCTTGCGGCCCAGCTTGCGGTTGAAGTTCCACTCGTTGACGCCGCCAAGCGAAACGGCTCCCCCGTCCCCCCGGCTGTGTCCCACGCAGATCGCAATCATCGTTTAAAGTTTAAAGTTGGACGTTGAGAGTTTGACGTTCCCTTACTTCGCCCCGCGGATCGCAGGCACCTTCGAATCCACCCGCACCGTCCCGCCCGCGTCCGAGTCATAGCTCACGCTCCCCTGGTCGTTCTCGACGCCGATCAAAAATCGCGGCCCAGTGTAATCCGCGCACGATGCGAGCGACCCTGCCACAGTAATTCCCATAACCAATGGCAGGGCCGCCGCACTCATCATCATGCAAAGTGCCGCCGGTCCCCCGGGCAGCCGCAGTTTTCCCGACAAGGAAATCAAAATTCGCGCCACAATGGCGACCGCTACCACGATCACGGCTTCGGTCACAGAGAGACCGGCGGCATTCACCGCAGCCTCATCCTCGGCTGCGATGCAACCGCGAGCGGCCAGCAGAGATCCAATTCCGGCGAGAGCTGTCAACGCATGGCGCAACAGCGAGGCGAGTTCGTTTTTCAGAGTGTTCATGGCAGTGGTGTTCCCGAAGGGCGAGGCCACCTTGCCACGACTTTCCAAAACGCATTTTCACCACCGGCCATCATCGGGCGCGAGCGGTCACATTTCCATGGGAGCGCGGGCGTCTCGCCCGCATCTTCGCCATTCTAACAACCTGATTCCTTCAGGCGACGCGCCTTGTATTCCAGCACGCTCTGCAAATCAATCCTCCATTTCGCGTTCCCGCGCTTGCTGGCGGGTTTCCAGCCACGGATCTCACCCAGCGCCACCATCCGCGAAATCGTTTCCACATCCCGGAAACCTAGCATCTCCCCGGCCTTCCTCGCCGAGATCCATTGCCCCGTGCAAAGCCGCTTCGGCCGCACCACCAGCGAGCCATCGGCTTGCGGCTGGCTCTCCGTCTCAAACAGCATCAACTGGGACATGCCCACATCCTACCACACGCGGGCGATCACAGCATTCCGCATGTAATCATCGCGATCCCAATTATAATAGCTAAAGCTATTCCACCAAGCACCCGCACTAGGGAAAAACTATGGGTGATTTCCTGCATCTCTTTTCCGCAGCCAGAGCAGACAAGAGCGTCCTGTGTTCCACCGGCAGCGATGCCCGTCCATTTTCTCTTCCTGGCACCCTTGCGGATTCCGCACCTCGGGCATTTTACGATTTCTCCGCTACAATGGCGGCACCGGCTTGCGCCGTTCGATACGTCTTCAAAGCAGTGTGGGCATTTCATTTTTTCGGTTTCTTTCTGTTGGTTGCAGGCCAAGGCCCTTGAATGATCTTATCCGCTAAGCCAGCTTTCTTTTGGGTTTTCCCACGTCAAGCGATTCAGTCTTCGGCGGGCGACCGCCTTTAGCTTTTCCAACTCGGTCTTGTGGGTAAATCAATTCTTTTCGCACAGTCCCAAGATCCTTCACGGAATCGTAAATCGCCTCACGAATAAATTCGCTTCGCGATTGGCGCTTACTCTTTCGCTTTGCATCCACCGCCTTGAGCAATTCCGGGTCCAAGCGGATTGCAATTAAGGTCTGATTAGGGCGGCTCACATAGGGATTTTTCACACCACAAAAAAAAATGCAAATTTTCTTTGCAATACCGCGTTATACGCCGTATAACGCATTTAGTTCTTATGAGCAACCGCATGTCCCAACGCCCAAACAAACGCACCCAAAAAGAATCAACCCTTGTCGCAGTCTGGATGCCTACAGACCTGGTCCAGAGGCTGGATGCCATCGCGCGGGAGAAGGATTCAGATCGCTCCAAACTGATCCGAAGCGCGATCCGCAAAGCCACCGCCTAGCCCCCACCCAATCATCATCATGCACGATTTCCTCTATCTCAACCCGGCTTTCGCCACTGTAACGGCGACACAAGAAACACAAAGCCCCAAACCCGGCAAAAACGCAAACACGAAACAAATGACCTCTACTCCACATCAATGCAAAGGCCGCCATGTCCGATTCCCCGGATCTGCAATCGCTGCCGAGGACTTGGGTGTTTCACGCGGCCACCTGCACCGCGTCCTCACCGGAGAGCGGAAGTCCCCGCCTCTGCTCGCACGATGGAACCATTGGCTTAAATCGCACCCTCAGTTTGCCGCCCTCCAACCCATCCGCCGCCAAGCCTCCTAACCCCCAACCTCATCATCATCATCATGTCCCACCCCGATTACCACAACCACCCCGGCCACGCCGACCACGACCCCGCCCTCGACGACAACTTCCACGCCCGCCCCGAGCGCACCCTCGTTCTCGACGACAACTTCCACGCCCGCCGCGAATCATCCATGCCTCGCGACACCCCCGCCGACCTCGAATCCGCATTCCGCCGCGTCGCCCAAGTCTGAAATCAAAACTCAACACTCTGCACTTGTCCCCATGCTCACCGAAGAAACCGCCGCCCGCATCGATTACAGCCTCGCCTGCATCCAGCTCGCGCAGCGGCTGCGGGATCTACCCAAGGATCACCCCTTGGCAATCGCTGCGGCGGACGAGGGCATCGAACCCATCGACGACTACAGCCCACCCAGCATTGGCATGATCGCCAAATACGCTGGCCTCTCAAAAAGCACCGTCCGCAGCTACCTCAACCTCACCCTCGCCCGCGCCCAAATCGCAGCAACCTCCATCCAAAAAGTAGCAGGAGTCTCCGACGCCTGTCCTTCCCTGAAAACCGAACACTGAACTCTAACAAACTCATCAACCCCATGACCCATGAACGAATCCATCGAACTCCTCAAACTCATGGCCTGGTGCGTCGCACTCGGCCTCCTCATCGGCCTCCCCATCGGCTGGATCGCAGCCCGCAGCGCCAAGCCGAAACGTCGGCCATTAAATTCATCCTCGCCGCCGCTCTAGCAGCCGCCTGTTTCGCCGCCCACGCAATCCACTGATTTACCCAACGGCGGCGGATGGGGGGATGGTCCCCCAAGCTCGTGTCAAAGCTCATAGTCATCCGCCGCCACCTCTTCCAAAATCAACAATCAACAATCATCAATCATCAATCATCAATCATCAATCAAAGCCATGAACCAACTCGCCCACCTCCGCCTCCAGCTCCTCACCCTCACCGAGGATCTCGGCGCCGCCTCCATGCACCTCCGCGAAGCCGAGACCCTCCCGCCCGACCTCGCCCGCGACTCCGTAAACGACGCCCTCGAAGCCATCCTCAACATCTCCAGCGACCTCGCCATCGTCGATACCGCCCTCAACCGCCACCTCGAAGAAATGCCCCTGTAGCCGGAGTCTCCGACTCCGGCCCTCACCCCACTCATAACACACCATGATCACCTATCATCTCACCATGCATTTCCGCACACCGGAAAACGTCCTCGGCACCGTCGCCTACATCGCCCGTGGCAGGACATTCGGCGAAGCCAAACGCTTTGCCCGCGCAAAATTCAAAACCCTCCATCCCGATTACAAAATCACCGGCGTCCTCGAAACCCCGCCCGTCCTCCGCCGCAGCCCCGGCCTCCGCTACACCCGATAATCACAACTCGCGCAAACTCATGAGCATCACCACCCACCCCTCCCGACCCGCCGGAAAATCCCAGGCGCAAACCATCCTCGAATGCCTCCAGCACCATCGCGGCGCGTGGGTCAGCATGCTCCATCTCCACCAACAATCCGGCTCCATGGCCGTGCATAGCCGCATCAGCGACCTCCGCAAAGACGGCCACCCCATCGAGCACAAAAACGAAGCCGTCAACCGCATCGTCCACTCCTACTACCGCCTCAAACCCGCCACCCCCACCCAAGGCCGCCTCTTCTAAGTAGCCGGAGTCTCCGACTCCGGATCTCTGAAATCCTCAAATCTCAAATCTCAAATCCATCAATCATGCCACCCAAACCAACCACCACCGAACTCCACCCCTCCTGGGACACCGCCCGCCAATACCTCGCAGGCACCCAGCAGGCATTCCGCCTCGCCATCGCCGGTCAAGTCCTGCTCGGCATGGAACTCATGGCCATCAAAAAAGACCTCGGATACACCCACGGAGCGAACAAAGGAGGACCGTCTGGACAATTTGTCCACACGGGCCGCACCTGGTCCGAATGGGTCACCGCCGAACTCGGCATCTCCTACAAAACCGCCGACCGCATGATCCTCATGTGGGATGCCGCCCGCGCCCGCATCAAAAAAATCGGTCATACAGTCGGCGACCTCCCAGGCGGCACCAAAAAGCTCGCCCTCATCGTCGATGCCCGCCCCTCCACCCTCGCCGAGGAAGATCGCGAAAGACTCTCCGCCGTCGTCGAGCGCATCACCGATGGCACCACCCAAGCCGCCCTCCTCGAAGAGCTGCGCCTCGTCAAGCGCCACGCCCCGCCGCCAGACACCACCGGCATCGACAACCGCACCAAAAAACAAAGCGAAGATCCCGTCGAGCAAATGGCCTTCAACTTCTGGCTCGGTGGTGGCAACCAGATCATGGAGATCCGCGCCTCCGGCAGCCAATACCTCAACATGCTCCCCATCGAGAGCAGCGATCCCGAAAAGCCATCCCTGCGCACCCTCCGCGCCGAGACCGCCGCCCTGCTCGACGACATCGAGGCCGCCATCAACGCCAACCTCAAGCCCGCCAAAGGCCGCACCCTCTGAAATTTGAAATCTGAAATCTGAAATCCAACCGCCATGTGCCCTCTCACCCTTGTCCCCGATAAATACATTCTCCGCACCCTCAGTGCGGAGCAAAACGCAGACCTCATGCGCAAGCTCACCGCCGTGCAAGCTGTCATCACGGCGGGCAGGGGGGACAAGGTCGCCATCGCGCACCGCATGGCCAGCGCATACCAGGTCAGCGTCCAAGCCATCCACCGATGGGCCGGCGCATACCGCGCCCACGGAGCCGCAGGTCTCATCGATCACCGGCGCACCCCAAAATGTGCCGACACCGCACTGCCCACCGTCACCGCCCAATGGTTCAAAGACCTCATCATCCGCAGCCAGCGCAACAACTCCATCCGCGAAGCCCGCCGCCAAGCCCTCGACCAATGGCGTCTATGGAAGCGCACCGGCGATCCCAAATACGCCGTCCCTGGATACATCACCCCGCCCGCCGATTGCGGCAAAGGACACCCCCACGGCTGGTCATACAAAACCTTCTGCCGCTGCGCCCCCACCAAATATCAATCCACCCTCTCACGCCAAGGCCGCATCGCATCAGACCGCATGCTCCCCTCCATCCTCGGCACACGCGTCGGCACCCGCTACCTCGAAGTCATCTACTTCGACGACCAGAAATACGACCACCACATCACCGCCGCAGGCTTCACCCGCCCCATGGTCCCCATGGGATTCAACGCCCTCGACAAGCTCACCGCCTACGCATTCCAGCCCCACATCCGCCTCCGCTGGTTCGACGAAGTCGCCGAAAAGCACCGCTCCCTCACCATGCGCGAATTCATGTGGTATGTCATCCACATCCTAACAACCGTCGGATACCGCACCGATGAAGTCGGCACCACCCTCGTCAAAGAGCACGGCACCGCCAACACCTGGTCAAACAAAACCCTCCGCACCCCCCTCGGCTTCAACTCCTTCGAAGATGCCGTCACCAGCCTGCTAGACGGCCACGTCCGCCTCGACGATTCCGGCCTCTACAACAAAGCCATCTGGAAAGAACTCATCCACGGCCCGCAGTCCTCCGGCAACCCGCGCTTCAAAGCCCCCATCGAATCCTTCTTCAACGTCGTCCGCAGCTACCACCTCGCCCTCCCTGGTCAAACCGGCCGCAACCGCGACGAAGCACCCGAAGAAAACTACGGCCTGCTCGCCTACGAAACCAAGCTCGCCGAAAAAGCCGCCGAACTCCCCGAAGCCCTTCGCCAAGCCATCCGGGGCGAACTCTTCACCGCCTCCGAATTCGCCTGGTTCTCACACCTCGCTTACACCGCCCTGAACGAACGCACCGACCACCGCATCCAAGGATGGGAAGACTGCGGATTCGTCGTCCCCGCATGGCGTTGGGCCGAAGACCCGCCAGACCTCTGGCGCTCACGCCAAGAACTCGCCTCCCTCCCACAACACCTCATCGAGCACGCCAACCACCAGGCCCGCCTCGATCCCTCACTCCGCAAGCCCGTCCGCATGTCCCCTGCCGATGCCATGCAAAGCGTCTGCCACGACCCCGATGTCCGCAAACTCTCCCGCGAAGACGCCGTGCTCCTTCTCCCCCTCGAATGGGCCACACCCATCACCATCACCAAAAACCACGAGATCCAGATCTCCGATTCCATGCTCTCCACCGAGCCAATTATTTTCTTCTCCGAACTAACAAACCCCCAAGGACGCACCGAATACCTCCACCCCGGCGATCAAGTCCTCGCCCACGTCAACCCGTTCGATCTCGATTCCCTCCTCATCCTCAACCAAGCCGGCGCATTCATCGGCACCGTCACCCGCAACCACCGCAACGGCCGCGATAAAGACATGCTCGAACAAATGTTCCGCGAGCGTGCCCGCCTTGCCGGAAACATCGGCTCCCGCACCCGCCACGCCATGTCGCCCATCGCCAACCAGCGCCAGATCGACAAAGCCAACAACGACGACCTCATCCGCAAACACCGCCTCGCCACCGAAGGCAAACCCGCCACCGAAGCCGAGCAACGCACCGCAGCAGGCCAGCAAGCCCACCGCACCGCCGCTGCAAACCGCCTGCAAACCCACGGCACCGCCCAAGACTGGGACGCCCCCGCCGAAGCCGTCACCACCCCCACCTCCGCCTGGGACAACCTCCCCGACGACGACGACCTCCCATCCCGATTGTAACCGGAGTCTCCGACTCCGTCTCCCAATCTCCCACATCATCATCATGCAAAACAACAACCCCAACGACCAACGATCCACCGGCTCGCTTTCCATCGCCGCCGACCAATTCGAGCACATCCTCGCCACCGCCTACCCCGACCCCGCGCACCAGGACACCCTCCGGTTCTGGTTCTTCGCGGCCAAGGAACGCGGATGGTCCCTCGCCACCCTCGCCCGCCATGCCGGGCCATCCACCACCGTGCTCAGCCGCCTGTTCAACGGCACCTACAAAGACCACGCCGATCCGGCCACCGCCATCGCCAGCCTCGAAAAAACCCGCGCCAACTTCCACGAAGCCGCAGCCAACCCCGAATTCATCGAAACCTCACTCTGGCACCGCCTCACCTCCATCTTCGATAAAACCCGCGCCCTTGCCAACGTCTCCATCCTCTGGGGTCCCATGGGTATCGGCAAAACCTACTGCATCGACGAATACCGCGCCCGCAACAACCACGGCCGCACCCAAGTCGTTAGATTCCCCGCCGGAGCCTCCTTCGCATACTTCGTCACCCACGTCGCCCGCTCATGCGGCGTCGCCACCCGCTCCCAATCCGCATACCACCAGCGTGAGAAAATCATCTCCGTCCTCTCCGCAGGCCAGCGTCTCCTCATCATCGACGAACTCCACCAAGCATTCCTAACAACCCGCACCGACACCGCCGTCAAATGCTGCGAATTCCTCCGCGAAATCGCCGACGTGGCCAAATGCGGCCTCACCCTCGTAGGCACCGAAGAACTCAAAAAAGAAATCTTCACTGGCCCCCACAAAGAAGCCCTCCGCCAGCTCGTCGATCGCGGCACCATCCAAGTTCCGCTCCACGCTAAAGCCACCAAACAAGACTACAAAAAATTCCTCCAAGCGTATCGGTTAGATTTTCCCAGCCCTGAGCACAACCCCCACGCCCACCAGCTCCTCACCGACATCATCGCCTCCACCGGCCTCCGCCAACTCACCCTCCACCTCCGCGACGGCCAAGCCCTCGCCAGCAAACTCGGCAAGCCCTACACCTGGGATCATTTCGAGACCGCATTCAACGCCATTGCCTCCTACGGAAAGTGATGGCGATCCCCGGTCGCCCACCCGTCAACCAGGTCAACAACGTCAACCCCGTCACACATCATCATCATGACCAAAATCCTACCCCACACCCGCGCCAAACTCTCCGAACTCATCCTCTGCGATCTCCACTCCGGACAATCCGCCGCCGACTCCATCGCCGGTCGCCTCAAAATCACCAAAGAAATCACCGAAACCCTCTGCCTCCACCTCGTCGCCGAAGGCCAACTCTGCCTCCGCCACATCTCCATCAGCACCCTCAACGACCTCCCCGTCTATCACCTCCCCAACCACACCCCACCCACCATGCCATGAAACGCGACACCCGGCCCAAAGGCATCCGCATCGACCTCGGCCTCGCCGTCGCCGGTGCCACCCTGCCTCCAGGCCAAACGCGCGACACCGCCGAACTCGCCCGCTACGGCGGCTGCACCAAACAGCTCATCCACACCATCGAAAAACGCGCCATCGCCAAAGTCCGCACCGCCCTCGCCCAACGAGGAATCACCAACACCGCCTCCATACTGAAAACTGAACCCCTAGCAAACTCATAACCACCATGACCAAATCCGAAACCGCCACCATCCGCCGCGAAATCCGCGCCCTCAAATCCGCGCTTACCGCCCGCCAAAAGCAAACCGCCCGCACCATCAAAGCCCACCGCGCCACGATCCGCACCAACGAAAAAGCCATCTCTAAAATCGAATCCGAAACCAACGCGTTTTTGAAAAACACCACCGACCGCCTCGCCATCCTCCAAGGCCGCCTCGAATCATAGTAGCAGGAGTCTCCGACTCCTGATCTTCAAATCCACAAATCTCAAATCCTCATGGACCACCTAACAACCGCCCAACTCATCGCCCGAGGCCGCACCCTCAACGAGCAAATCTCCGCCGCCAACGCAGAACTCAAACTCATCGAGAGCGAACTCCGCACCCGCGCCCTCGCCATGCCCCACGAACCGCTCGCCCAGGCCGAACGCGAAGGCCGCAAAGCCCTGCTTCGCGACGACGACCAGGAACTCACCGTCCTCTTCGAATCCGACGTCCTCAAAGCCAGCTTCGCCGCCGATTCCCCCGTCGCCCAAGCCGTCCTCCCTCTCCTATCACCCACCGAAACCAAAGACCTCTTCCGCAAAAAAACCACCTACGAGCGCATCCAAAAAGACGGCCACAAATTCCGTCTCCTCGCCAACCAACTCCTCCAGCCCGACGTCGCCACCATGCTCATCCACAACCTCAAAGACCGCGACAAAAACGGCATCGTCAAATCCAAAACCGTCATCGCCTGGTAACCCCGTAGCAGGAGTCTCCGACTCCTGTTGTTCAACGCCGAGCACATCCACCCCGAACCAACATCTGAAAATGACATCAACCAATAACACCCCGCCAACGGAACCCGACGCCCAACAACCTCGCGTCGAGGGGTTGGATGATGCGACTTGTTGTGCGCCTTTTGGGATTTTACACGTGGACCACAATATCTACGTGACTTACAAAAAGGTGCGCTACCGTATCACCAGCGGGGAATGGGAGGCATATTTTGTGAATGCGGACGATGGTCAGCGGGCGCAACCTGTAGAATCCAAGGAGCTGAAACGCCGCCTATCGGAAGCGCTCGAAAACCACATCCGAACCGTGACCCGCGAGGGGAACATTGCGGCCCGGACAGTCCGAGTGATGAACGCCGCCATCGATCGTGTCCGTGATGCCATTTCTTCGCACAACGCCGAGTCCATGCGCGCCGCGCAAGACTCCGATTGAAACAACACGGCCCCTCGGCGTCGCATGAGACGACTTGT
>JBLRWN010000045.1:0-29189 GCA_047921195.1 Luteolibacter sp.
TCCTGCCCACATTTGCTCACTCACGCCGCCATCCTAGCATCCCAAGCCCACCCCGCAACAATTATTTTCCTGGAAAAAAATTATTTTTCCAGTGATGCAAGCGTGAATGTGCTGTGCTTGCACGGTTGGAGCGAATAGCAGGCATGGGATGATGTAGCGTGTGCTGTGGCTGATTTTTTCTCGAAAGAATTGCATGGCAGCGCCATTACCGGCTTTGCCGCACAAGTGAATCACGCGATTTTTTAAAATCGCGTGCCGAATTTCTATTGGACATCATCAACACCATGAAACTCATTCTTTTCGCATTTTTGACATTCCTTCTGCCTACTTCTGCCGCAAAGCCGCCGAACGTGGTTCTTATTTATGTGGACGATCTTGGATATGGCGATCTCGGGTGCTATGGCTCCGAGGTGAACGACACGCCGCATATCGATCGTCTGGCGGCGCAGGGAATGAGGTTCACGGGTTGCTATTCAGCGTCGCCTGTTTGCTCGCCGGCGCGTGCGGCGTTGCTGACGGGGTGTTATCCGGGGCGGGTCGGCTTTGATGCGTTCGGAAAAAACCGTGGGCAATGGGTGTTGTTTCCGGGATCGGCTGAGGGATTGAATCCGGAAGAGCGGCCGATCTCGAAGCTGCTCAAGGAAAAAGGATATACCACCAGCCATGTGGGGAAGTGGCACTTGGGGGACCAGCCGGAGCACCTGCCGACGCGGCATGGCTTTGATTCGTATTTCGGTATCCCTTACAGCAACGACATGTGCGTGACGGTGAAACGCAGGGGGCAGCCGCCCATGCCGTTGATGCGCGATGACACGGTGATCCAGGAACAACCGACGCAGGCCGCATTGATCGAGCGCTACACAAGCGAGGCGGTGTCATTCATCCACGCCAACAAAGAGCAGCCGTTTTTCCTCTATCTTGCTCATTTGCATGTGCATTTGCCGCATTATGTGATGGAGCCGTTCGTCTCGCGTTCGCGGAATGGTGTGTATGGCGCGGCGGTGGCGGCGGTCGATTGGAGCACGGGGGTGGTCATGGCGGAGTTGGATCGGCTCGGGCTTTCAGAAAACACTATCGTGATCTTCACATCTGACAATGGCAGCCGCGCGCGCGGTGAGGGCGGCAGCAACGCGCCATTGCGCGGCCATAAAGGGCAGACGTGGGAAGGCGGCATGCGGGTGCCTTGCGTGGTGAAGTGGCCTGCGGTGATCCCCGCTGGATCGGTCTCGAACGAACTGACGACGACCATGGATTTCTATCCGACGCTGGCAAAACTGGCGGGGCACGATGTTGAAAAACTTCCGAAACACGACGGTCACGACGTCCTTGCCTTGTGGCGTGGCGATGAGGGCGTCCACACGCCATATGACCGCTTTTTCTACTACCTTCGCAACGAGCTTCAAGCTGTGCGCTCGGGGGATTGGAAGCTGCGTGCGGCATCTAAAGACGCGAGGTCGGTGGATCCTGACCGATTCGAGCTCTTTAATCTCAGAGATGACATCGGGGAGTCGCGCGATGTGGCTGCGGAGCATCCGGAACTCGTCGCGCGTCTCCTTGTGATGATGGATGAAATGCGGGCCGATCTTGGAGATTCGTTGCATGGTGTGGAAGGTGTGAATCGCCGGAAACCCGCCGTGGCGGAAAATCCCAAGCCGCTGACGACTTTTGATCCGGACTACCCTTACATCGAGCCCGCGTATGAATTGGATGATGCGGGTTAGACGCCTGCGGCCAGAGTTCCCTCGGTGACGCCGAGGCGGGCAATGGCGGGGAGTTGATCGAGCACATCGGTGGATGTGGTGTGCCCGGCGAGGAGGTCCTGATAGATTCGGATGGCGCGGGCGGCGGCGGCTTTGTCTTGATCGAGAAGTTCGATGCGGAAGCGGGTGAGGCCACGCTGGCGGAGTATGGGGAAATGGTTGGCGCCGGTCTGGGCACGGCCGTTGAAGAGGGTGTTGCGGCAGCCGACATCGGCTTGCAGGCGGTGGAGCTGGCCGACGCGGTCGCGGAGGTGGACGACGTGTTTTTCGCATGGCCGCCCGCAATCCTTGTAGTTGGTGCCCTTGCTCATGAAAGTGCAGAAAACGCAGTGCTCCATGTGGAAGAGCGGCATGTGCTGGTGCAGGGTGAGCTCGAACCACTCGGGCGGCGCGGCTTCCAACAGATCGATGACCTGCGAGATGTTGAGGTCGTAGGAGATCGTGAGCCAATCGAGGTTGGCGTGCTCGCGCAGCAGCTTTGCGGTGAGCGGGTTTGCGGTGTTCAGGGAAAAATCGCCGACGCGCAGGAGGTCGTCGCGCTGGCGGTAGATTTCGAGAGTGGCGAGGTTGCGGAGGAGGAGTCCGTCGGGTTTGGAGCGCTCAAGGAGTGTGAGGTATCCGGTTTCGCCGGGCTTGAGAATGCGTGGGGTGGCGAGGAGAATTTTTTGTTTCGGCGATGCGCTGGCGCGGAAGCGTTCGACGGCTTCGCGGCAGCGGCGCGGGTCTTCGAAGTCGCAGGAGATGAATGGTGCGCCAGATTCGATCGCGGCGTCGAGTTGGGCGTCGCTGCGGACGAGGATGGAGAGGGTGGGAAGAGACTGTGGATCGCGGATTGTGGATCGTGGATGAAGATCGAAGAACGGGGGGGATTGATGATTGTTGATTGGTGAATTTTGATTGTTGATGTGCTCGAGTCGGTCAACGAGCGCACGGCGAAGGCGGTTGAGGGCGGAGACCGGGAGGTGGCAAGCGCCTGTGAGTTCGTTGGTGAGGGTGGCGAGTTCGTAGCGAGTGCCGCCCAAGCGCGAGAACTGGGCGGTGAGGGTGGCGGTGTTGAGCGGGTGTTGTTCGGCGGGTGTGAGATCGGTGTCGCTGTCGAGCGCGACGTCGCCGCAGTGGAGGGTGAGTGGTTTTCCTGGTTCGCCGGTGACGTGGAGGTGGAGCGGGGTTTTCTTTTCTGCGGGCTTCGCGTTTTTCCAAAAAGATCGGATGGAGGTCTCGAGGGCGGGGTCGGACGTTTTGCAGACGAGTTGGCCGGGGCGGATGCGGGAGAAATCGAGCCCGCTGTGGACGCGGTGGAATAGAAGGCGGGTGCCTTCGATTTTCCAGATCCGCGCGCCTTGCTCGTGGTCGCGGTTTTCGCCGGCATCGAAGACGACGCCGTCGCCAGGTTTGAGCGGCACGCCGGTGGTTTCATCGAGGGTGATCCACCCGCTGCCGCAGGCGGCGATGCGGCCAACGAGCGGGCCGCGTTTTTTGCCGTAGCGGCCGTGCGTGAGGGATGGGTGATCGGTGCCGGCGAGCCAGCCCGTCGAAAGGCCGCGTGAGAACATCATTTCCATGGTGTGGCGGTCGTCGGCATCCACGGGCGATGGCGCACCGGCGATGGCGGCGTCGAGCGCCTTTCGATAGACGCGGGTGATGGCGGCGACGTATTCGGGGGATTTAAGGCGGCCTTCGATTTTGAAAGACTTCACGCCCGCGGCGACGAGGCCGGGGATCATATCGACGGCAGCGAGGTCTTGGGGTGAGAGCAGGTAGCGGACTTCGCCGAGGTCCTGTGCTTTGCCATCGACGACGAGTTCGTAGGGCATGCGGCAGGCTTGTGCGCACTCGCCGCGGTTGGCGGATCGCTTGCCGAGTGATTCACTGGTGAGGCACTGGCCGGAGTAGGCGACGCAGAGTGCGCCGTGGACGAAGACTTCCAAGGGCGCGAATGCCGCTTCCGGGTGTTTGGCGGCGTGTTTTTGGAAGCGTTCGATTTCCGTGAGTGATAACTCGCGGGCGAGCACGGCGCGGTGCAGCGGCAGGATCGATGCCGCGAAGGCGAGCCCTTCGGGCGAGGTGATTGTCATCTGTGTGGACGCGTGGATTTCCACGTCGGGTGCCACCTGCGAGGCCATCCATGCGAGGCCGAGGTCCTGGATGATGAGGGCATCGACCTTGGCGGCGGCGATTTCGCGCAGGCGGGTTTCCGCCGCTTCGAGTTCGCCGGTGAAAATGAGTGTGTTCATTGCCACGAACCCGCGCACGCCGTGGCGGTGGAGGTAATCCATTAGCTCGGGCAAATCCCCAGTCGTGAAATTGTCGGCGCGCAGGCGGGCGTTGAAATCGGGCAGCCCGAAGTAAATCGCATCCGCCCCGGCGGCGACCGCCGCGCGGGCACAGTCCCAGTTTCCCGCAGGGGAAAGGAGTTCGGGGGTGGGGTCGTGATTCTGAGTGGGTGACATGGCGGGCGCGGCGGAGTTTGGCGCACATCACGTGAAGTTTCACCAACGAAATCGGATCATTGGAGATGGGTTTCTGCCGTCACCGGGTTCAGGATCTGCAAACTTTTGTTGACCATGCACGTACAGATTATTGATGCGGCCGCATCAATAATCTGTACGTGGCATGCTCACCTGGGTGATTAGGGGGGGGGACGTCGGCGGACATGGCTGAGATGCGGTTGAATGAGATTTTGTTCGCGCGGCGGGGTTTGCGGGATTAGCACGGCTGAGCGCGATGTCGAAGCCCGGGACCAGTATTGAAGCAAGTAGCCGGGCGGGCGAGGTACGGCTTGGGGGGCACCTGGCCGGCTTGTCGCTGCCACGGCAGGTGCTGGTATTGGCGGTGTGGCCTTTGCTGGAGCAGGTTCTGGCATTCGTGGTGGGGTTGACGGATCTTTTGATTGCCGGACGAATGGTGGATGGCTTGGCGCGGGTAGCGGTGCTCGATGCGATGGCGCTTGGTGGTTACGTTGCGTGGTTTCTGCACATCACGCAGGCGGCGGTGGCGACCGGGGTGATGGCATTGGTTTCACGGGCGACGGGGGCGAAGGATTACGATCTGGCAAACCGTGGGCTTGGACAATCGGTGTGGCTCGGTGCGGCGGCGGGGTTGGTGACGCTGGTGGCCTTGCTGGTTGGCTTGCGGGCGCTGATTTCCTGGATGGGGCTTTCAGCAGACGCGGCGGACAGCGCGACGCGTTACCTGATGATCCTTGCGTTGAGTGGACCATTGAGTGGCGCGGTGTTTGCGATCAACGCGGCGCTGCGTGGATCTGGCGACACCCGGACACCTTTTTTCGCGATGGCGGTGGTGAATGTGGTCAATATAACAGCGAGTTGCCTGCTGGTGTTCGGGCCGGGGAGGATCGGCGGGCACGGGATTGAGGGCATCGCTTGGGGCACGGTCATTGGCTGGTCGGTGGGGCTTGGGGTTTTGTTCCTTTTGGTGCCGATGAGGAAAAACGGATTGCTGCAATGGCGACGGGATTGTTTGAAGCCGCATGCGGAGACGATGCGTCGGATCATGCGCGTGGGCGCTCCGCAAGCGCTGGAGATCGGTGGGATGTGGCTGATCCATGCGTTCGGCATCCGCATCATTTCGGGGCTGCCGATGAATGGGGCGCTCGGCGCGCATATTCTGGCGATCCGGATTGAGTCGCTGAGTTTCCTGCCGGGGTTCGCGATCGCCACGGCTGCGGCGGCCTTGGCCGGGCAATATCTGGGGGCGGCGTCGCATGCGATGGCGGTGCGGGCGGTGCGCTTCAGTTGGTTTCTTGCGTTTTCGCTGATGACGACGCTTGGGATCTGCTTTTACCTCGCGCGTGATCACGTGATCGGGTGGATGGTGCCGGGTAGTATAGAGCACATTGCGTTGGCAGCGCCGTTGATGATCGTGTGCGCGATTGGCCAGCCGTTTTTCGCGACGTGCATTGTATTGAAAACCTCGATGCGCGGGGCGGGCGCGACCCATCTCGTGATGCGGTGGGCCTTCGCGAGCATGATTTTCTACCGAATCGGTGTGCTCCACTTACTCGACCAATACGAACTGCTGAACCTGACGCGGGTGTGGATGGTGATGACGTGCGACACGGCGACCCAGGCGGGAATTTTCATCTGGCTCCACCTGCGGGGGGACTGGTTGAAGGCGCGGGTGTGATTACGCGATCATGCTGGCGGGTTCGGTGAAGGGGAGACCGTGGGCTTCGGCGACGGGTTTGCAGGTGATGTGGCCGGCGTGGGTGTTGATGCCACCGAGGAGTTCGGGGCGGATTTTTGCTGCCTCGGCGAGACCGTTGTCGGCGATTAGCATGGTCCAGCGATGGGTGACGTTGTTGAGCGCCTGGGTCGCGGTGCGGGCATATGCCCCCGGCATGTTGGCCACGCAGTAGTGAAGCACCCCTTCTTCGACATAAGTTGGCTTGTCGTGGGTGGTGGCGCGGGTGGTTTCGGCGCAGCCGCCTTGGTCGACCGCGATGTCGACGAAGACGCTGCCTTCGGGCATCATCTTGAGCATCTCGCGGGTGATGAGTTTGGGTGCCTTGGCACCGGGGACGAGGACGGCGCCGATGATCAGATCGACGCGGGTGAGAAGTTCGGCAAGATTGGCTTCGTTGGAATAGACCGTGCGCGCACCGTCCATGGTGATGTCGAGGAAGCGCATGCGTTCGAAATCGACTTCGAGGATTGTGACGTCGGCCCCGATGCCTGAGGCGACGCGGGCGGCGTTGACGCCTGCGGTGCCGCCTCCGAGGACGACGACGCGGCCGGGTGCGACACCTGGGACGCCGCCGAGCAGGCAGCCGCGGCCACCCTTGTGTTTGGCGAGATGATACGCGCCGACAATGGCGGACATGCGCCCGGCGATTTCACTCATCGGTTCGAGGAGTGGCAGACGGTGGTTCACCTCGATCGTCTCGTAGGCGATGCCGGTGCAGCCGGTGGTTGCGAGGGATTCGGTAAGACCTTTATCGGCCGCGAGGTGGAGGTAGGTGAAAAGGATGTGATACGGTTTGAGCATCGCCACTTCGGCAGGTTGCGGCTCCTTGACCTTGACGATCAATTCCGCCGCCTCGAACACAGCGGCCGCATCTTCGAGGATTTCCGCGCCAGCGGCGGTGTATTGTTCATCTCCGTATGCGGCACCAACTCCGGCTCCGCGCTGGATGAAAACGCGGTGGCCGCGTTTTACGAGTTCCGCGACGCTACCAGGGATCATACTGACGCGGTTTTCCTGGGATTTGATCTCTTTTGGGACGCCGATTTTCATGGTGTTTTTGGAAGATGAATTCAAAGCACGCGGGATGCCACATCACATCCGCACGTCGACAAGGTAGCGAGAATTCACCACCCCGGAACCAAAAACCAAAAAATGCCGGTCGAATGCAGAATGATGCGCAGGCGACCTACTGCGGAATCACGGTTGAAACGGCCACAGAATCGGGATGAGCGTGCAAGCGACTACCCAGACGATGATGTTGAGAGGGATGCCGACGCGTGGAAAGTCGGTGAACTTGTAGCCACCGGGGCCGTAGACCATCATGTGCGTCTGATATCCCATTGGCAACGCGAAGGCACAGGATGCGGAGATGGCCACGGCGACGACAAACGGCCTGCTGTCCACTCCGAGCTCATGGGCCAATGTGACCACAATGGGGACCATCATCACTGCTGTTGCATTGTTAGAAAGCACCTCGGTAAGGCATAGGGTAAGAAGGAAGACCGACCAGAGCATGACGATGGGCATCAAATCCGGCGGCACCATGCCCGAGCTGATTTGCACCAGCCCGCGAGCGAGCCAGACGGCCGTGCCTGTGTTTTGCATGGCCATGCCGAGCCCGAGCAGGCCGTAAAGCATCAGCAGCACCTGCCAATCGACGCTGGCGTATGCCTCGCGCGGCGTGAGCACACGCAACCACAGCAGTGCCAGTGCGCCGACCAGAGCCGAGTAGTGGATGGGGACTGCGGGAAACGACGGATTCATCCGGCTCACCATATCGGTGATCGTGGCGGTCAATACGACGGCGGCAAGCGTGCTCCAGGCCAGGATTGCCTTGATGTTGCGTTTGCGGCCTTCCTCGGGTTTTTCGTCCGGGGATTTCTCGACGCGGTCGGTGAGGATGAAATCGCGCGTCTCTTCGAGCGAAGCGAGGTTGTTAAGTGCGGTGATGACGAGCAATGTGTCGCCCGCCTCCATCGGCAGTTCGGCGATGCGGCTGGTGATGTTGACGCCATCGCGGTGGACTGCGAGAGCGACGCAGTTGTAGTGCTGGCGGAAATCCGCTGCCGCAAGCGTCTTGCCGATCAGGGAAGATTCATCGCGGACGACGAGTTCCGAGACGATGCCGTCGACGGTGGAAAGCAGTTCCGCGCCGATCTGGTTGAATAATTCCTCGGCCTTGGCTCCCCCTCCGCGTCGGCGATGGATCGCAATCAAGAAGCGGTCGTTTTTTTCCACGACAATTTTCGAGAGAGGTAGCATCACGCGTGCGCCGCGGCGGCGGACTTCCATGATGTGCAGGCCCGATTCGCGGTCGGCCAGTGGGGTCTCCCCGAGGGGTTTGCCGACGATCGGGGAGTTGGTCGAAATCAGCAGGTGAAAAAGCGGGGATGTGCGGGAATCGATTTCCAGCGATCCGGTGATTGAAGCCCGTGCCGGGATCAGTTTGGGGCCGAATATGACGAGGTAGCCGATGCCCGCGATGGCGAGGGGGATGCCAAGTGGCGCGAGTTCGAACATCGTCATCGGTTTTTCCCCGAGTTCGCGCAGCGTTCCGTTGACCAGCAGGTTGGTCGAGGTGCCGATAAGGGTGCAGCAGCCGCCCAGGATCGAGGCATACGACAGAGGCATGAGCAGGCGCGAGGCGGGGATGTCCCTGCTGCGAGCGAATCCAAGAGTGACAGGAAGCAACACCGCGACGATGGCGGTGTTGTTCATCCATGCGCTGAAAAAGGCGGCTACCGTTGCGAATGCGAAAATCGACATCCGCGTGCCGCCTTTCAAGCGACGCTTGAGGAGTTCGCCGATGCCCGCCACCGCTCCGGACCGTTCGAGCGCGCCACCGATCACAAACAATGCGGCGATCGTGAGTGGTGCCTCGTTGCGAAAGACCTGGGTCATTTCCTGCGGTGTGATCAATCCAAGTGCCACGACCAGGCAGAGAATCGAAAGCGCAAGCACGTCGGGTGACGCCCATTCGCGGATGAACGCGACGAGCGTCAGCAGGATGACGACGAGGGTGATGGCGATTTCCGGAGTCATTCGGTCGGCGCTTCCTTGAACTCCACGAGGTGATTTGGCAAGGATGGGAATGAAAAACGATGGAAACGCTTTTGCCGAGGTTTCTCAAACCATGGGATTCACATGGATCCATGCGAGGAACTCCCGATTTCCGTCCGTGCCGGTGATCGGTGACTCCATCACGCCTTTCCAATCGATGCCTTGGATTTCGGAAACGAAGTTGCGGATTTTCTCTACCGCGCGCATGTGCAACGCGGGGTCGCGGACGATTCCGCCCGCGCCGATGTCCTCGCGCTCCAGTTCGAACTGGGGTTTGATCAGGCAGACCACCGATCCGCCGTTGCGAATCACCTTGAAGACGGCGGGCAGGACTTTGGTGAGGGAGAT
The DNA here is from genome assembly GCA_047921195.1 of Luteolibacter sp. Lineage (GTDB taxonomy): Bacteria > Verrucomicrobiota > Verrucomicrobiia > Verrucomicrobiales > Akkermansiaceae > Luteolibacter. The sequence goes on from JBLRWN010000045.1 coordinate 9,375, forward strand.
GAAGGATAAATCCATCACCGCGAGATCGACCGGCTCGCCGATGTCGGCGGGTGTGATGTTACGCGCGTTGAATTTTTCCCGGGAGATCACTCTGGGGTCTTTGCGGAGTTTCCAGACGAGCTGGTTAGTCCCCACGTCGATCGCGTGCACCCGCAATGCCCCGCGCTGCAGCAGGCAATCGGTGAATCCGCCGGTGGACGCGCCGACGTCGAGGCAGACCCAGCCGCCCGGATCGATGCCGAAGTGGTCGAGCGCGCCCTCGATCTTGAATCCGCCGCGACCGACGAATTTCGGGGGTTCTTCCACTTCGAGTGGGGCGTCGACGTCGATTTTCGTGCTCGGTTTATCGAGGATGCGATCGCCGCTGCGCACCTTTCCGGCCAGGACCAGCCGCTTCGCCTGTTCGCGGGATTCGCTCAGCCCGCGGGTGACGAGGAGGATGTCGAGTCGTTCTTTCTTCATGGATGCTCCTGAAAATCCTGCAACACATCGCATCGCCCGACAAATGCGAAACGGGCTGTTTCTCGTGGAAAAATCCACCTCCTCCCTCGACAAAACAATCCCAAGCCTTAGCTTCGCGTTGACCACAACGCGATCATGGAAAACGAAATCCTCGAAAAAGAAGCGCCGCCCGCCGATGCAATCCCTCAACAAGGGGCATCCGTAGCTAAAACTGCGGCCACGCTCCCATACGATCTCCCTGCGGACGACGTCGCCGCCATCGACGAGCTCGGCAAGACCTATCAGGCATTCCGTGCCGAGATTGCCAAGGTCATCATCGGTCAGGACGATGTGGTTGAGCAGCTCGCGATCTGCCTGTTCGCCCGGGGGCACGCCTTGCTCATGGGGGTTCCCGGTTTGGCGAAGACGCTGCTCGTTTCCTCCGTCGCGCAGACGTTTCACCTTTCCTTCAACCGCATTCAGTTCACTCCGGACCTGATGCCTGCCGACATTACCGGCACCGATATCATCCAGGAATCCGGCACCGGCGGCCGTCGCGAGTTCGAATTCGTCAAAGGTCCGGTCTTCGCCAACCTCGTGCTTGCCGACGAGATCAACCGCGCTCCGGCGAAAACCCAATCCGCCATGTTGGAGGCGATGCAGGAAAACAAGGTCACCGTTCTCGGTCACACCTACACCCTCCAACCGCCGTTTTTCGTTCTCGCCACCCAGAACCCGATCGAGCAGGAAGGCACCTATCCGCTGCCCGAGGCCCAGCTCGACCGCTTCATGTTCCTCATTGAGCTCGACTACCCGTCTGCCGCCGAGGAGAAGCGCATTGCCGAGGAGACCACCGGCGCTGCCAAAGGTGCGCTCAACGCGCTGATTGACGGCGAGAAAATACTCGCCTTCCAACAACTCGTCCGCCGCGTCCCGGTGCCTGAACACCTTTACGACTACGCCGTTGCGCTCGTCCGCAAAACCCGCCCCGGCCAACCCGAATCGCCGCAATGGATCAAGGACACCGTCGGCTGGGGAGCCGGCCCGCGCGCCATCCAATACCTCATTCTCGGTGCCAAATCCCGTGCCGCCCTGCGCGGACACTACATGGCGTCGCTCGAAGACCTCGAGGCCGTCGCTCCCTCGGTGCTCAACCACCGCGTTATCACCAATTTCGCCGCCGAATCCCAAGGCATGACGTCCCGCAAGATCGTCCAGCGCCTGATCCAGGAAATGCGCGAGGCATAAGCCGACATGAGCCACTCCTTCATCGACCGCGATCTTCTTTCCCGCCTCGGTTCACTCCCGATCGAATCGCGGGTGCCGATGATGGGTAACGTCGCCGGCAAACACCGCTCGCCCCATCGCGGCTCGTCCGTCGAATTTGCCGAGTACCGGAAATACGTTCCCGGCGACGACACCCGCCGCCTCGACTGGAAGGCATTCGCGCGTTCGGACCGATTTTACATCAAGGAATTCGAGGCCGACACCAATCTCCGCGCCTACTTCGTCGTCGATGCCTCCGGCTCGATGGACTTTCAGGGAACCGGCGTGAGGAAAATCGAATACGCTCGGCGCATCGCCGCATCGCTCGCGTATCTGCTGGTCAACCAGGGCGACGCCGCCGGTCTCTCGGTCTGCACCGACAAGCTCCACCTTGAAGTGCCCCCGAGTCGCCGTGCCGCGCATCTTGAGCGCCTTTTCTCGACCCTCGGCTCGCTGGAGCCAAGTGGCCCCACCGGCCTCATCGACGCCCTCCACACCATTGCCGAAAAAATCGGCCAGCGCGCGCTCGTCGTCATCCTTTCCGATCTTTTCACCGATCCCGCGGAATTCGGCGACGCGCTCCAGCACCTCCGCTACCGCAAGCACGACATCGCGGTGTTTCATTTGATGGATCCCCAGGAGGTCGGTTTCCATTTTGATCGTCCGCATCGCTTCGTCGATCTGGAGGATGGCACCGCCCTCGTGGCCGAGCCGTCGCTCATCGCCGAGGAATACAAAACCGCTCTTCGTGAGTTTCTCGTCGCCGTTCGCGCGAAATGTGCCGATGCCAGTGCCGACTATCAACTCGTCACGACCGACACCCCGCTTGAGCCGCTTCTTCGCGAATTCCTTACCGCCCGCCTTCCCAAGGCAAAGAAGGGCTGACTCCACACGCTGGCCCTGCATGAATCCGCTCGAAGCCACCGTCGCCCTCAATCTTCTGCCGCGCATCGGCCCTGTCCGCGTGCGGCGATTGCTCGATGCGTTTGGCGGAGATGCCGCCGCCGCCCTTGGCGCATCTGAAAACCAATTGCTGCGCGTCGAAGGCATCGGCCCGGAGACCGCGAAAATCCTCCACCGCTGGCAGGACCACGCCGATCCCGCCGCGGAAATCCAAAAAGCCGGCGCGCGCGGCATCACCATCCTCACCCAGGCCGATGCCGACTATCCTGCCGCGCTCCGCGAAGCATACGATGCCCCATTGTTGCTCTACGTCTGGGGGAAACTTGAACCGCGCGATCGCCATGCCATCGCCGTCGTTGGGTCACGGCGTGCCACTCACTACGGGCGCCAAGCTACGAAAAAACTGACCTATCAGCTCGCGGCCGCAGGTTTTACCATCGTCTCCGGCCTTGCCCGTGGCATCGACACAGCGGCTCACGAAGCCGCCCTCGCCGCCCCTGAAGGGCGCACTTTGGCGGTCATCGGCTCGGGCCTCGGTCAGCTCTATCCGCCGGAAAACCTCGCGCTTGCGCAAAAAATCGCCGACGGTCGCGGGGCGGTTATTTCCGAGTTTCCGATCGATACCGCTCCCGACAAGCAGACCTTCCCGATGCGCAACCGCATTGTCGCCGCGCTTTCCCGCGCCCTGCTCGTCGCCGAATCGCCCGAATGGTCCGGCTCGCTCATCACTGCGAATCTCGCCTCCGAATATGGGCGGCCAATCTATGCCATCCCGGGGCCTATCGACAAACCGACATCCGGCGGTTGCCACAAGCTCATCCGCGATGGTGCCACCCTCGTCACCGATGGCAGTCACATTCTTGACGACCTTGGCGAGTTGCCATTTTCGTCTGCAAAGTCGGTTTCTGCGGATTCCTCCGCCACCGCGCCAACCTCCGGGCTGCCACCGGAAGAAGCCATGGTGCTCGCCGCCTGCACCAGCGAAGAGCAACCCGTCGATCGCATCATCGAAACCACCGGCCTGCCCGCGCAAACGGTCACCGCCACCCTGATGAAACTCGAAATCCGCGGTCTGGTTCGTGCCTATCCCGGCTTCCGATATGCATTGAGGGCGTAAAAAAGCGCTGGGAGAATGATCCCCCGGCGCTTCGCAATTGAAGGATCGTATCGATCAACCCGCGAAATTCGCGGCGACGACGTCCCAGTTCACTACATTCCAGAATGCGGCGATGTAATCCGGGCGGCGGTTCTGATAATTCAGATAGTATGCGTGCTCCCACACATCGAGTCCGAGGATCGGCGTGTTGCCGCAGCCACCGAAGTCCGCACCCATGACCGGGTTGTCCTGGTTCGCGCTGGAGCAGACGGTCAGTGTGCCGTCGGCCTTTTTGCAGAGCCATGCCCAGCCGGAGCCGAAGCGGGTGGCACCGGCCTTGGCGAAGGCTTCCTTGAACGCATCGAGCGAACCGAACGCTGCGTCGATCGCGGCGGCCAGTTCTCCGGATGGCGCGCTGGCACCACCGGGAGCGATGCATTTCCAGAAAAACGTATGGTTCACATGGCCGCCGGCGTTGTTGCGAACGGCGGTGCGGATGTCTTCGGGCACTGCGGCGAGGTCGTGGATCAGTTCGTCGGCGGATTTCGCCTCAAGCTCCGCCTTGCCGGCGATCGCGTTGTTGAGGTTGGTGATGTATGCTTGGTGGTGCTTGCTATGGTGGATTTCCATCGTGCGCGCGTCGATATGGGGCTCGAGCGCGTCGTATGCGTATCCGAGATCGGGTAGGGTATGTGCCATGGTGTTATTCGGGGAGTTTGGTTTGCTTTCACCGCGCGCGGCGTGATAACGATTTCATCACGCGCGGCGCAATCATTACCAAACGCCACACAGCCCAACCCGCAAGGAGAAAAACCAACACAACATGCCTGCAGACCTCGCCGCTCATCTCCCCGCGATCCTCGCCGCCATCGCAGGCCTTGTAATCGCCGCCTCCATCACCGGCTTCGCCATGGCCGGTCGCGTTCGCGAAGCCCGCGCGCACCTCGACGCGGAAAAGCGCGTCACCGGGAATCTTCAGATCGAACTCGCCACCAGCCGCCAGGCCTCCGATGCCGCGCGTTTGGAAATCCAAACGCTGCGCGACCAGCTCACCGAGATTCGCACCCGCCTCGAATCCGAAACCGCGGCCGCAGCCGAAAAACAAGCGCTCCTCGAAAAAACCGAAGTCCGCCTTGCCGACACCTTCCGCGCGCTTTCCGCAGATGCCCTGAAATCCAGTTCCGAACAATTCCTCCATCTCGCGAAATCCACCCTCACCAACCAAACGCAGGCCGCCGGTGCCGAACTCGAAAAACGCAAGACCGCCATCGAGTCACTCGTCAAACCCGTGGCTGATTCGCTCGAAAAATTCGAATCCCGCATCGGCGATATCGAAAAAGCCCGCGAATCGGCATACTCCGCACTCCGCGAACAGGTGCGCGCCCTCGGTGAGGGCCAGCTCGGCCTGCAACGCGAAACCGCCTCACTCGTCAAGGCCCTGCGGCAACCGACCGGCCGCGGCCAATGGGGGGAAATCCAGCTCCAGCGCGTCGTCGAACTCGCCGGCATGCAGGAGCATTGCGACTTCAACACCCAGCACCATAGCACCGACGACGACGGCCGCCGACTCCGCCCCGACCTCGTCGTCAAGCTACCGGGCGGCAAATCCATCGTCGTCGATGCAAAGACGCCGATGGATGCCTACCTCGACGCGCTTGAAGCGGGCGACGATGCCGAGCGCGACGCACACCTGCAGCGCCATGCGCGCCAGGTGCGCACCCACATCCAGCAACTTTCCTCGAAAAACTACACCGCCCAGTTTCCCACCGCGCCGGAGTTCACCGTGTTGTTCCTGCCTAGCGAGTCGTTCTTTTCCGCCGCGCTTACTGTTGAACCGGGGTTGATCGAGCGCGGTGTTGAGAATGGCGTGATCCTCGCCACCCCCACCACCCTGATCGCCCTGCTGCGTGCCGTGGCATACGGCTGGAGGCAGGAGGCGGTCGCCGAAAATGCCCGCGAAATCTCGAAACTCGGGCGTACCCTGCACGACCGCCTCGGCAAGCTCACCGAGCATTTTTCCAAGCTCGGTCGCTCACTCGGTGGCGCGGTCGACAGCTACAACAAGGCGATCGGTTCACTTGAAACCCGCGTGCTGCCGACCGCCCGCAAGTTCGAGGAACTCAAAGCCACTCAGGAAAAAGCCGCCATCCCCGATCTTGAGCGCATCGATCTGATCCCGCGCGAACTCACGGCGAGTGAAAATTCCGGTGAAGAAATCGTGGAATCCGGAGTTTCCACTGCCGACGATTTTTCCTTCGCAACTCCAAACCCACCCGTCGCCATCGCCACCGCCGACGATCTCCGCTCCGCCCTCGACCCCGAGGACGGCTTCGCATGAATCATCAAACCCACAACCCACCACGACCGCGATGCTCACCCGCCAGCGCGGTTAGACGAGGCATATTATTTTCCGCCCCGGAAAATCCCGATCTGTCCGTGATTTCCTGAAACCCGAAGGCCGATTCCTACCTCTTAAAAAATCAACATGCCCGCTGCGGTGAGCAGGACGATCACGGCGAACACGCGGCGCAACAGCAACGGATTCATCCGTTTGGCCAGGCGGCCGCCGAGAAGCACCGCCACCACGGCGATTGCTGAAAACGTCAGGACCACCAGCCAATCGATATTCGCATGGCGGACGTGACCGAGAAACCCTCCGAACGCGTTGATCGCGATGATGGCCAACGATGTGCCTGTCGCGACCGATACCGGCAGCCGTGCGAACCGTGTGAGTGCGGGCAATAACAGAAATCCGCCGCCCACCCCGAGAAATCCGGTCACCAATCCGACGCCCGCCCCGGCAAGGAAACACCGCACCGGCTTGCACTCGGGCGCGGGATCCGCCACGCCGCTTTTCCCAAGCCACATCCGTATGCCAACCACGATCATCACCGCTGCGAACAACAACACCAATGCCGATTCCGGAATCATGTGCGTGAAACGCGATCCCGCAACCGCGCCCAACATGCCGGATAGCGTGAACCAGCCTGCCGCGCGCAGGTGCAGGTGGCCCATCGCCGCGCGCTGGACCGCCCCGACCAGTGCGGCCGCGCCGACGATGAACAAACTCATCGCCACCGCGTTGGCCGGTGACACACCGGCGAGATGCACCAGCACTGGAAACGTCAGGATGCTGCCTCCGGCCCCGGTCATCCCGAGAGCAAGCCCGATCGCCAGCGCACCAATGACGGCAAGGGCGCTCATGTCAGTGCCCGATCAGGGATTCTGGAATATCGGCAAAGCGCCCGTTCATCCACACCACATCGCGGCCGGTTGAGGCAAGGAATGAGGCGGCCATCGCGGCGCGCGCACCGCCCGCACAATGGACGTGGAGCGTGTCGCCCTTTGGCAAATCGTAGATCCGCGCGGCGAGGCGCGTGTGAGCGATGTTGACTGCCCCCTTCACATGACCCGCTGCGAACTCACCCGCGCCGCGGACATCGAGCACCGACAGCCCGCCGGAAAGGTGCTTCGGATCCATGCTCTTCAGTTTTTCCAGCTTTGCATCGCTGGCGAGCGCTTCGACGACGGTGATCCACCCGGCGATATGATCGTATCCAATACGCACGAGCTGGCGCACCGCCTCGTCCACCTCGGATTGGGATTCGGCCACCAGCAGGATGCGCGCGTCGTCTTCGAGATACGATCCTGCGGCGATCGGGAGTTTGCCGCCCTTGAGCGGTGCGTGGATCGCGCCGCGCAGATGGCGTGCGGCGAAGGCATTCGCATCCGCGCGCAGGTCGAGAATTGCGGTAGGCACCGCTTCGAGCCATGCGGCAAGCCCGCTGGCATAAAGCGCGTCGGGTTGTGGCAATTTCCCCTGGGAAAGCAATTTCGGGCCTTCCTTGTTGTCGCGTTTCATCCGCGCGAAATACTTCGGCGGCTCCGGCTGTCCATGGAGGATGTGGGAAACAAAAGCATCCTCGCCCGCATTCATCGCCTCGCGCAACGGCGCGTTGAACTTGCGCTCGTATCCGAGAACGCTCACGGGAACCGCTCCGAGGGCCTTGCCGCAAGCACTGCCCGCACCGTGGGCCGGCAAAATCTGCAGGTGGTCCGGTAGCTCCGCGGTTCCACGCAGGCTCGCGTAAAGCGTGCGCGCGCTCGGCTCCATCGCCCCAGCTTGTCCCGCTGCGCTCTCCAGCAGATCCGGCCTGCCAACGTCGCCGACAAAGATGAAATCGCCCGTGAGCAAGGCGATCGGCTGGTCGGCTCCGCCACCGTCGTCCCACACCAGAAAACTCACATGCTCGGGCGTGTGTCCGGGCGTGTGCAAGGCCTTGAATCGGATGTTGCCGACGTGGAATTCATCGCCGTGTTTGAGGAAGCGGACGGCGGATTTCCCCTTCGCCCACTCGAATTGCCAATCGGGCCCCCCTTCCTCACCCAGAAACGCGACCGCACCATGGCGCTCGACCAATTCCCGGGCACCGCTCAGGTAGTCGGCATGGATGTGGGTTTCCGCCACTGCGGTGATCCGCAGGTCGTTGGCCGCGGCGACCTCGAAGTAGCGGTCCACGTCGCGCTCGGGATCAATGATGATGGCCTCTCCAGTGCGCTGGCAGCCGATGAGGTAGGCATACTGTGCGAGCGCGTGATCGGGAATTTGGCGAAGAAACATGGGAGTGTGTGGGTGAGGATTCGGAAAAATCAGACGGAGCAGGAATTGTCTGTGCACTTCACGCCCGCACGCTGGTTCCATGGCATTTTCGCCAGCACCATGGCCATGCCGCACCAATCGGTGATCCCGGCAAACATCAGCCCCGCGCCGACGAACGCGCTCAGGCCGTAAAACGCCCCATGCACCTGGCTTCCCAGAATCACCCCGATTAGAACCATCGCGCCTGCACCGATGCGCACCTGACGCTCCAGCGACATCGCCTTGGCTCCCCGCTTCACCGGCAGTCCGGCAGCGTCCCAAGCGGTCACGCCACCTTCCAGCACCTGAAGGTTTTCGCATCCTGCGGACGCCAATTTTTCCAGCGCGTTTGTCGCACGCTTGCCACTCCGGCAAATCAACACACAGCCGTCCGCATCCGTTGCCAGTGCCTTCACCGCCGTCGCATCAAGGCGGTCGAGTGGCATCAAATGCGAACCCTCGATGTGGATTTCGCCGTGCTCCGCAGGCGTGCGGACGTCGATCATGGCCGGCTTGCGGCCCGTGCGGATGGATTCCTGAAGTTCTTTTACGGTGATGTTCATGGTCGGTAGATCTGGTTCGTGTGGTTTTTGAATGGCTGACAAAATTTAAATATAACTAAATAATTATATTTGCAAGTTGTTTTTTTTGGGTGATGATTCCGCGGATGAAACTGAGCTTTGAACATCTCGAGCGCGTGGCCGCGCAGTTCCGCCAGCTTGCCGAGCCGACGCGGCTGGCGATCCTGCAGGAACTCAAGGCCGGGCCCCGGAGTGTTTCGGCCATCGTCGCCGCGTTGCACACCAGCCAGGCCAACATCTCGCGTCATCTCAAACAACTCCACGACGCCGGCCTGCTGGAACGCCGCCGCGAGGGGACGACGATTATTTATTCGATCGGCGACCCGATGGTGTTCGACTTGTGTCGGCTGGTCTGCGATCGGCTCAACCGCTCGACTGTGAAACCGGCGAAAATCCGGTTTTAGCGCGCCACTGGCTCGGACACGTCGAAGCGCGGGAAATCGCGGACTTGTTCGAGACGGACGCCGTAGAGTGCGGCGATTTCCGGGGCATCCGAGACGTGATAGACCTCGTGATAGTAGATCTCTCGGATGCCGTATGCGCATAGCGTCTGCATGCAGGCGGTGCACGGCATGGTGGTGGTGGCCACGAGCCGGGCCTCGCCGCGGCGAAACAGCGAGCACAGGTTGACCTCGGCGTGGAGCATGAATTTCTGGCGGGACTCGCGGTCAGACCAGAAGCCGGGTGGGGGATCGAAGCCGGGGGCCAGGCCGTTGTAGGCGGTGCCGATCACGCGGTTGTCAAAATCCAGCGCCGCGGCACCTACCTTGCGATAAGGATCCTCGGAACGCAAACTTGCGACATGGGCCAAGGCCATGGCGTAGCTCGGGATGCTGAGTCGCTCGGAGGACATGGCTCTAACTTCAATCCCTCAAGGCAGGCGGAAGCAATTCCATCGGCGCGCCCTGCCATGCGGCGGCGCGGCAGAAACGATGAATCGCCATGGTGCCCACCGATGTGCTGCGTCCGTCGGATGTCGCGGGGAATGGCCCTCCGTGAACCATGCTGGAGCAAACCTCGACTCCGGTCGGGAAACCATTGAAGATGAGGCGGCCGCTCAGCGCGCGGAGACGGTCGACGATGGCGGAGGATGCAGCGATCTCCTCGGCGCTGCCGAAGATGCTTGCGGTGAGCTGGCCTTCCAGCGCGCCAAGCGCGGCAAGCGTGGATGCCGCGTCACCAACGACGATGAGGCAGGCGGGGCCGAACATTTCCTGCTGGAGCTCGGGATTTGCGGCGAAGTCGGCAGCAGAAACAGTCATCACCACCGGCGGCGCGGTGTTGGGTGTGGTGGAAGCTGTGGCACGGGCAAGCACGGAGACGCCGGGTTGTGCGGCGACCGCGGCGGTGGCCTCGGCATAGGCGGCGGCAATCGACGGGTTGAGCATCACCGCCGGTGTGGCGGCTTCGATCTGCGGACGGAGAATTTCCAAAAACGCCCCGCTTCCATCTTCAGGCAGGAATACCAGGCCGGGGTTGGTGCAGAACTGGCCGCAACCGAGCGTGAGCGATCCAAAGTAACCATTGGCTACAACCGATGGCTCAGCCAGCGCACTGGGAAGAATGACGACCGGGTTTACGGCGCTCATTTCCGCGTAGACGGGGATTGGCTGCGGACGGGCGGCGGCGGCTTTCATCAATGCCGTGCCCCCGGCGCGTGATCCGGTGAAGCCAACGGCCTGCACGGCCGGTGCATTGACGACGACTGCGCCGACTTTGCGACCACCACCGTAGAGCACCGAAAACACGCCCTCCGGCATGCCGGTGGCTTGGGCGGCTTCGATCACCGCATGGGCGACAATTTCGGCGGAGCCGGGGTGCGAGTGGTGGGCGATCACAATCACCGGACAACCGGCGGCGAGCGCCGAGGCGGTGTCGCCACCGGCCACCGAGAATGCGAGCGGGAAGTTGCTGGCGCAAAAAACGGCAACCGGGCCGAGCGGGACCTGCATCGAACGGAGGTCCGGCTTGGGCAGCGGTTGGCGGTCTGGCTCGGCACGTTCGATGCGCGGATCGGCCCATGCGTCGGTTTCGACGAGGCCGGCAAACATCCGGAGCTGCCCGATGGTGCGGCCCGCCTCGCCACGGATGCGCGGTTCCGGCAATGCGGATTCGAGCGGGGTGCGGGCGACGAGATCCTCAACCCGGGCTTCGATCCCGGATGCGATGGCGCGCAGGAACCCCGCACGCTCGACGCCGGATTTCGCGGCGTAGACGGGAAATGCCGCGGCCGCCAGGTCAAGCGCGCGCACGACTTCCTCCGGAGTGGCCGAATGATAAACGGGATCGAGTTTCTCGTTGGTGGCCGGATTGATGGCCTGTCCGCAGGGCTCGGTGCCCATGCCGCGCGAGAATCCGATGAATGATTTGCCGAGGAGTGGAGTGGTCATGTCGTGAATCAAAGTTCCGGTGCGGTTGCGATGGCTTTCTCAATGATGGCGGTGGCGGCGGCGAGCTCTTCGCCGACGAGTTCGAGCCGTGGCGGGCGCACGCGGTTGTTGCCGAGCTTGCCGCCTGTGGCGAGCGTTTGCTGCAGCTTGATGAGCTGCACGAACTTGACGACGGTGTCCATCCTCAACATATCCAACATCCAAAGGTAAATCGGCATCGCTTCCTCGATGCGGCCGGCCCGGGCGAGCTCAAGCAGCTTCACGTTGTGGCGTGGAAACGCACCACCCACGCCGGTGATCCAGAATTTTGCGCCCATCGCGAAGCCTTCCAGCGCGCAGTCGTCGACACCGACACCAAGGACCAGGCGGTCGCCGCACACTTCGCGGATGCCGGCGATGCGGCGGGCATCGGTGGACGACTCCTTGACGGATTCGACGTTGGCGTGCTCGCCGGCAAGCTCTTTGATTTGGGCGGGGATAAAGTCGGTCTTATAAGCGACCGGGTTGTTGTAAATGATGCAGGGAAGCTCGGTTGCGGAGATCACGGCGCTCATGTGGGCCTTCATTTCCCGCCAATCGGACGCATAGAGATAGGGAGGCAACACCATCAGGCCGCGGCAGCCGTTGTCCGCGGCCGCCTTGGCAAGGTCCACGGCTTCCTTGGTGCTGGCGGCGGCAATGCCCGGAATGATCGGCGTGCCGGGCACCGCATCGACGTAGGTTTTCTGAATCGCCACCTTTTCCTCAAACGTCAGCGTGGCGCCTTCGCCGAGCGAGCCGTGGCAAATGATTGCCGAACAACCATTCTCAATCACCCAACGGCCGTGCTCGGCCATCAGGGCGTGATCGACGGTAAGGTCGGCATTGAACTGGGTGAGGGTGGCGGGCATGACGCCTTTCCATTCGATACTCATGGCGTTAAGGGTGGCTGAATTGGAGTGTGGTTGGACCATTTCGGAGGGAAATCCCCCTCCGGCGAGCGAATCATGGCAGCCGCATCCGCAGGCGTAAAGCATGATGATGGCGGCAGAGGTTTTGCGGCCTGTCGCCCTAGCTCCCGTGGACGCTGAATGTCACGCCGGTAAGCCACTTGCGGACCACCTCGCGATCGGATGTTAGATTTCCAAGCATCCGCCAGTTCGATACCCGGAGGACGTGGGCGTCTGCCCGCGATTCATCGACGACAGACCACGGGCGTGATCCGGACGAGTGGATGAACCGGAAACCGCCGTCGCTCACGACAATGAAGCCGACGTGCGTATCGAGGCCGACGAGGTAAATTCCGGGCTCGGAAGATTCGAGCCCCTCGGAAAAAACATCGTAATCGACGCCCGCGGAAAGCCTGCAAGATGCCCGCGGCAGGAAGGTGCGCAGGATGTTCTCCGACGGTTGTTGCGCGAGGCGGTAACGGTGGACGTGGAATCCGGCATCGCGCAGCACGGTGGAAACGAAGTAGCCGCAGGCGATTTTCCCGTCTCCCGGGCTCGCGGCAACTCCGTTGAAATCCCACGGCGTGCCCAGCCACGTGCGCATCATCGCGGGCAACGTCGATTCGAGAACCAGGCGGGCGTCGTCGAGGATCACGCGGCGCTCGCTTTCGGTGGTGGCGGCGGCGTATCTGAGCGCCAGCTTTTCGCGCCATGCCGCAAGCGAAACCTTGAGCATCTCATTGGTCTCCGGATCGGGCACCGGCTTGGCGGGCGGTGGCGTGGCTGCGGGCTGCGCGGTGATTCTCCCAAGAATGCGCTCGATGCTGTGCGGAAAAAAATGGATGACCGCCGCCGCGAGCAAGCCCGCGAGGATCAGGATCATCATCACGCGTTTCATGGGCGGCTTGGGGTTTTTGGAATGGCTGCGGGCAGGATGTCCGTGCCACGGTTGGGGCGGCGACCGGTGATCGCCGCTACGGGCATGCGCTTCATGCCGGGTTAGAGCAGTTTCGCGCGCAAAAATTCAGTCACTTGTTTCGGGTTCGGCTTGGTGGTGGAGGATTTCATCACCTGACCGGTGAGGAAATTGAGGAGTTTCTCATTGCCGGCCTTCACGGCGGCGACTTCTTCCGGGCAGCGGGCGATCACCTCTTCGATCAGGGAATCGAGTTCGCCGGCGTCGGCTTTTTTGAACCCGAGCGAGTCAGCAAGTGTTGCGGGAGCGTCGCCGGGTTTTTCAAACATCACGGCGAAGACCTCGTTGGCCTGGTTGAGCGCGAGCGTGCCGTCTTCCACCAAGGTGAGCAGCGCGCGGAGGTTTTCCGGCGGCACCGGACAATCGGCGATGGCAATGCCACGCTCGTTGAGCGCTCCTAGCAGATTGTTGAGGATGAAGTTCGCGATCTTCTTCGCCGGAATGGCGGCGTCGAGCGTGCGCTCGAAGTAGCTGGCGAGATGCTTGTCGGACGAGAGGACGGAGGCGTCATACGCCGTCACTCCGCAATCATGCTCGAAGCGTGCGGCCATTTGGTGAGGCAGTTCCGGCATGCGCTCGCGGGCGCGGGCGACAAGGTCCGCCGTCTCGATCGGCAGAAGGTCGGGGCACGAGAAATAGCGGTAGTCGTGCGCGTCCTCCTTGGTGCGCATGAGCTGGGTTTCGCCACGGGCGTCGTCCCATCTGCGCGTCGACTGGATTTGAGGGATGCCCATGTCGAGTTCCTCGGTCTGCCTGGCGATCTCGAAGTGGATGGCTCGGCGGATGGCGGAGATCGAGTTGAGGTTTTTCAGCTCAATCTTCGCACCGAGCGGGTCCTCGGGCTTTTCCCTCAGAGAAATGTTCACGTCGCAGCGGAGCTGGCCTTTTTCCATGTCGGCATCCGAGACGCCGCCTTGCTGGAGGATCATCTGCAGCGAGCGGAGGTAGGCGAAGGCCTCTTCGGCGGATTCGATATCCGGCTCGGAAACAATCTCCATCAGCGGCGTGCCGGCACGGTTGAAGTCGATCAGCGAGGTGGAGCCAAGGTGGGTGGATTTCGCCACATCTTCTTCAAGATGGATCCGGTTGAGGCGTACCTTTTTCCCCGGGTTCGCGATGTTGCGGCGGTGATCGGTCGGGTAGCAGTGCTCGTAAAGCGGCACATCGCCGCCCAGACACAACGGCAGGTCCATTTGCGTGGTCTGATAGTTTTTCGGCATGTCCGGATAGAAATAATTCTTCCGGTCCCACTTCGAGACGGGCGGCGTGGTGCAGCCGAGCATCATCCCTGCGAGAATCGTCTGCTCGATGGCGTAACCGTTCAGGACCGGGAGCGCGCCGGGAAGCCCGAGACAGACCGGGCAGGTGTTAGTGTTCGGCTCATCGCCGAACGACGTGCGGCACGCACAGAACATCTTCGTGCGCGTGTTGACCTGGGCGTGGACTTCGAGGCCGATGGTGACGAGGTAGGACATGGGAAATAAAGAGCCCGGACCATACCGGCGCCCGCTCCCCACGCCAAGCGCCAATCACGGATGGAGTGAGGGATCACTCACCCATCAGTTAAGCAAGCGCAATGCCCGTGAATCCCAACCACCCCAGGGGCTCACCCCCATTTTCAAAGCCACCCAACGTACAGATTATTGATGCGGCCGCATCAATAATCTGTACGTTGGGTGGCTGCTCCGGGGGTGATTTCAATTCGAGGCGGGCAGCACCTGGAACGGGAAGGTGTCTTGAATGTCGGGGCGCATCCGGATTTTCCCATCAATGGAAATCTTCCACTCGTTCGAATGATCGTCCGACGACCAGGTATGCATCAAGTCGTTCGGCAGGTGGAGCGTGGCGCGGCCTTCAACATGGATCAACTGGCCGTCCGAGTCGTGGAGGACGTGATTGAAAAAAATCGCTTCCTCGGATGTGCGGTTGCCTCCATCACGACTTGAGCTGTGTTTGGAGGCGGTGGCGCGGATCACGAGGTGTTCGACCGGGTAGGGGCCTTTGAGAAATCGCCAAGAGAGTTGGAGGGTGTCGCCGAGGCGCGGATTAGCAGGCTCGATTCGGAGGACAAGCTGCGGGTTGGCGAGGCTGAGAAGTTTGTGGAGAAACGCGCCGCACAAGTGTAGGCCCACACCAACGAATGGGATGAGAAACAAGCTGAGAAACCACGGAGATTCGCCAGCCTGCCAGCCGCGAACCATTTGGATGACAAAGACGGATATAATGCCGTTCCAGAACAATGCGAGCGCGAGTGCGATCAAGGCATCACGCCGCCGATTCGCTCCGGAGCGGAATTCCAGCGGGCGATCCTGACCGGCTTCCAGCGAATCGAAGGCATGATCCGAGCGGAGGCTGGTGTGTCGGGCTTTGGCTTTTGCCTTCGCACCGCCTTTCGTCTCGCGCACGATGCCAAATGCCCAGCGCAGACCGAACACCCCGACCGCCATGAAGGGCAGCGGGAACAGCGAGAACCACGCGAAGCCGCCAAGCCGCCGGTCGAGCACGGCTTGCCATGGGGCGTTCGGGTTGACGAAACAGGTGACCTGCGCACCGGCCGGGTGGGCATCGACGACGGCTTTTTTCCCGTCGTATCCACTGGAACTCATGCTGGAGAACCGATAACGGTCGGAGCGGAATTCGCGACCGTCCCATTCGTATTGATAGAAGATCCGAGGCATGTAGGTGGTGCTGTCGCTGCCACGGTTGGTTTCGACGCGGCTCCAGAGCACCCGTGCGGGCACTTCATCCCACGATTTCGCCCGAAACCACCCCCACCACATCGGGGCGATCACTCCGAACAAGATTCCGAAGCCGGCAAGTGCGAAGACGCCGAAGAAGGGAAACAGGATCATCAACGGGGGGGCTTCGGAAGCCTGGCTGCAATGGGTGACCACGGCGGGCTTGTCCTTTCGCCTCCTCCAGCCGCGGATTCCGGGGATGGTGAGTCCGACGCCGATGGCGACGAATCCGAGCCCGAAGCAGGTGAAGGCCAATCCGCCAAAGAGTGAACCCCGGTCCGACATGAGCGCCGCCTCTTTCGGGTTTTTCGGATTCACGCGGCAGAAGGTTCCGCCATGGCTTTTCTCTTGGGTGAGTCCGGGATTTGGCCTGTCGATGTTCCATGCGAGCAAGCGGGCCTGGACCTTCGCGAGATCATGGTGATCCTTGTAGCGTTTCTCATCCGCGTGAAGCCGGGTGCCGATGAATTCGCGGCCATCGAACGTGTAGCGGTAGCGCACGTCCGCCGTGAACGCTTCGTCTTCCGCCGGATCGTCGAGGATTTCAAACCGCTCGATCACGCACGGGGTTTTCACCCAGGTTTCCGAACGCAGGGTCTTGAGCGTCATCCAAATTCCGGCGACCACGAAGATCGAGCTGAACAACGTCCAGAACACCCCGAACAGGACCAATCCGCACCCGCCGTCTTCGACGCTTTTCTTTGAATTGGATCGATGACGGAAACGGAAGGTCATGGAGGGGGAATGGAGTTATGACAGAGAAATACCAACTCACGGCTTCTGATCGGCCTCGAACAGGGTGTGCCAGATTTCGCCTTCGGTTGCCTTGGGGTTCGGGAACGGAGGGGTTCCGGCAGGTGAGAGAACGATGCCAACCGAAGTGATGTGGGCGTTGACTTGGGCAATCCGACATAAGTCGTTGATGAGTTCGAGGACGGGTTTGTCCTTGGCTCGATAAGATGGGATCATGACGGAATGATTGGGCGGATCAGAGAGATCGTCTTCATCTTCGGGCATCCGCTGCACGTTGTAGATAATGGAGATGCCGCCGAGTTCGGGATGGGTCTGTTTTTGCACTCCCCTGAGCCTGAGGCCGACGAAGGACATGGCATCCGCAAAGCTAACATTCTCGAATATCAAGGATGGGATGATGGTCTTTTCCAAGGATTCGAGAACATTCTGACCCGGATGGTCATTGGCCTCCACAACGATGGTGAGGGATGAAAAGAAGAGGATAGCGAGGAGCAGTGGTGAGGTTTTCATGGGCAGCTCATTTCCGGGAGGCGAGGCTTTTGACGTGGGGATAGGCGAGGATTTTCCCGTCGGATGTGAGGACGGTGAGGCGGTGGACGCGGGCGGTGGCAACGACGAGTTGGTCGCCGGGATCCTTGTGGTTCCACTCCGGGAGTCGGGTGGCATCGATGGAGATTTCCGGTGAAAGTCCGATGACTTTTACCCGGTTTCGCGGCAGAGCGATGCGGAACCAGTCGGCGACTGGCATGCTGAAGACGAGTTCACCCTTGGCCTCCTTGCGAGCCACTTCGAGCAGGCTGATGCCGGCGACGTGAATGAGTCGCTGTGAGTTGATCAGCTTGCGGATACCGGGCTTCAGCAGCTCGGGTACGGCAAAAGCATCGATCCAGGCGCAGGTGTCGAGGAGGTAAGATTCGTTCACGACCTTGGAATGGTGTTAGCTTTCCCAGTCCTCGGGATTAAAGGCGGGGGCGGCCGGATCGTAGTTGGGAGCGTAAGTCACGAGCCCTCGGCCTGCGCCGACCCAATCCTCCAAGGTAGGCGCGGAAGGAGCCGCAGACGGCGGTTGGACAACGGCGACCGTCTTACCGTGGCGAGTGAGTTCGAGCATGAGATCCCCTTTCTCCACCTCCCGGATCTCCTCGGTGCAGTGAGCCTTGAACTCGCTGATGCTGATTTGGCGAACGTCCATGGATTCCAGGGTAAAATGATCTAAAAAATAGTCAATTTGATAGTCAGCTTACTTACAAATCATGTAATGCGGCCGCATCACATGATTTGTAAGTGGGTTGATGGCTGATTTAGGAAGTGCCGATAAGTCGGGGTGTGCCGGAGATACGATTTTGCTCAATCCCCGCAGAAATCCGGCCAAGGCTCTTTCTGGCGGCCTTCGCTGTTGAGAAAGTTGGTGATGAACGTTTCTTCCGTGAGTTCACCGCGTGCGATTGCTTGGGGGATGAAGACGTCGATGACCAGGCGTTCGTAGGTCTTCATATCCACTGTGGGGGGTGGTGGATGATTGCTCAAATCCGGGAAATCGAGGTTGATCATGGAGTTCCAGTTACTCGATTATAGGCATCAGGGCCAGCATACTTTGCGCACATTTCACGCAAATCGTGTTCGGGGATCCTCCCCGGGTGCTTGGAAAGAAGCTCCTGCAAGTCGCGTAGGTCGCGTCCTTTGCGCTGCACATCGTCTTTGAGCGCGTGAAGCTTCATCGCGATCAATCCTTCAAAGGTGACCAACCGCACTCCAAGAGCATGATCGATTTCTCCGATGATTCGGGAAAATGTTTCGTCATTCACCCAGATCAGGTCGATCGCCGGAAAGGCAAAATCACGGCGATATCGGAAACGGGTCGCCATGCCATCGGTGACGGCTTCGAAGCCGAGTTCAGACATCAAGGTTGTGGCGTCTGGTGCCCGACTGCGGGCGCACACCCAATCGACATCCAAGGTGTTCCGTGAGAATCCATACGAATTCACCGCCCAGCCTCCCGCCAATAAAAGCGGGATACCAGCCTCCTCAAAGCGCTCAAACAATGATTGGGAGAAGTCCTTGAGGGATAGGTTCATGTGATTCAACGGGGATCTCACGAGATCAACTGCGACAGCACATACGGCAGGATGCCACCGGCGCGGTAGTAGTCTTTCTCGACCGGGGTATCGATGCGGACGACGACGGGGACGTCGAAGCTGGTGCCATCCACTTGGTGGACGCGGAGGGTGGCTTGTTGGCCGGGTTTGAGGTTATTGTCGATGCCGAGGAGATCGAAGGTGGCGTTGGCCAGGTTTTTCACTTTGTCGTAGTCTGCCTTATCGATGAAGTTGCAGGGGAGGACGCCCATGCCGACGAGGTTCGAGCGGTGGATGCGTTCGAACGATTTGGTGACGACGGCCTTGATGCCGAGCAGGTTGGTGCCCTTGGCGGCCCAGTCGCGGCTGGATCCCATGCCGTAGTCTTCTCCGCCGATGACAATCGCGGGGGTGCCGTCTTTCTGATAGGCGGCGGCGGCGTCGAAAATCGCGAGTTCGACGGGTTCGTTCGCTGCCGGTTTGGGACCGGAAACATCACCGCCTTTGATTTCGTGAGCTCCGGCGAGGAGTTGGGTGTTGGCGACCTCGGCGGACGGGAAGTAGCGGGTGACGCCGCCTTCGCTGCCGGGGATCATGAGGTTCTTGATGCGGACGTTGGCGAAGGTGCCGCGGGTCATGATGCGGTCGTTGCCGCGGCGCGACCCGTAGGAATTGAAGTCGGCGTATGCGACGCCGTTTTCCGTTAGATAGCGTCCGGCCGGGCTATCCATCTTGATTGCTCCGGCGGGCGAGATGTGGTCGGTGGTGACGGAATCCGCAAAGATTCCGAGCGGGCGGGCACCTTTGATTTCGACGATGTCGCGCGGGGTGGGGGAGTAGCCGTCAAAGAACGGCGGCTCCTGGATGTAGGTCGATTCGCGGTCCCACTGATAGACGTTGCCTGTGGACGATTGGATTTCGTTCCACTTCGGGTTTTGGTCGGAGAATCCGGTGTAGAGGGCTTGGAAGACATCGGGTTTAAGCGAGGAATTCATCGCGGCTTCGATCTCGGCGGAGGTGGGCCAGAT
>JBLRWN010000046.1:0-29079 GCA_047921195.1 Luteolibacter sp.
TGGACTTTCTGGGGTTGGGCGGGGGGCGAGGGGCGAGCGGGCCGAATGAATTCGGCGCTCCGTTTCAGAGAAGCTCGGTGGGAAGGATGTCGGTGAGTTTTTTGATGTCGTCGGCCTGGTGGCGGTTGGCGATGAGGAGGGCGTCCTCGGTCTGGACGACGATGAGGTCGTCGACGCCTAACAGGGCGATGCGTGTGCTAGGGCGGGCGTTGAAGACAATGTTGTTCTCGGAATCGAGCGAGGTGGCGGAGTGGTTCGAGCGGTTGTCGTCGGGATCGGCTTCGAGGTATTTGGCGATGGAGATCCAGGATCCGACGTCGTCCCAATCGAAGGTGGCCTCGATGTTGAGGACGCGGTCGGCCTTTTCCATAAGGGCGTAGTCGATGGAAATGGGCGTGAGTTTGGGGAACTGGGCGTGGATGGTGGCTGGGATGTCTTTGGAGCGGCGGATTTCGGAGACGAAGGCCGCGAGTTGCGGGACGTGTTTCGCGAGTTGATCGATGACGTTTGCGATCGACCACACGAAGATGCCGGCATTCCAGGTGAAGCTGCCTTGTTCGAGAAAGGTGGCGGCGAGTTCGGGGTTTGGCTTTTCGCGGAAGCGGCGGACTTCGAATGGGGGGTGGGCGACATGGAGGCTGGCGATGTGAGCGCGTTCGCCACGCTCGATGTAGCCGTAGGACGGGCATGGCCAGGTGGGGCGGATGCCGATGGTGACGAGGCCGTCAGTGGATCCGGCGGTTGCGAGGGCGTCGCGCATCACGGCTTGCCATGCGGCGGAGTCGCGGGTGAGTTGATCGGATGGCAGGACCATCATGGTTGCCTCGGGGTTGCGTGCGGCGATCAGGCCGATGCCGAGGGCGACGGCGGGGGCGGTGTCGCGCTTGGCGGGTTCGGCGATGATGTTTTCGGGTGGCAGGGTGTTGGCGATGGTTCGGACGGCCTCGGCCTGGAGGTCGTTGGTGAGAATCAGGATATTCTCCGGCGGGACGAGGCCATTGAGGCGCTGGATCGTTTGTGCGAGCAGAGTGCCTTCGCCAAAAAGATCGAGAAGTTGTTTTGGTTTCGAGTTGCGGCTGAGCGGCCAGAAGCGGGTGCCGGAACCGCCGGCGAGGATGAGGGCATAGGTGTTTTGGGAGTCAGACATAAGATCTTGTAGGCACCATGACCTTTCGTGGGGCGATGGAAAAGCCGGAATCCGCGACATTCTCGTTTTCCGGGTTGTCGTCGGGCATGGGATTGGTTAGGCGTATGGGTATGTCAGACGAACTTGATGATGCCGTGCCCGCGTGGGTCGAGACGAGTGCCATGGCGGCCCCGGTATTGCTGGGGACCGCGGCGGGGATTTTGCTTGGTGAATCCATGCATAAGGGTGCGCGGCGCGGTGTTGCGCTGGGGCTTGGTGCCCTCGGGATTGCGGCGCTGCTTCCGTTTGTCGTCGGTGGTGTTTCATTTCTGATTGTGGGTCCACGGAGCAAAGTGGGCGTCAAACGCCGGATTCAGAAAATCCGCGATGCGGGCGATGGCAACTCTGCTGCAGGAGCTTCGATGACCGGCGACGAGGTGGATGCGCAATTGCGTGAGCAAGGGGTGATTTGATTTTCCCTGGGGCTGGAATGCTCGCCCTGCCGGGATGCGTGGTCGAAAGGTATCTCCCGAGCTTGCAATACGGCGCTTGCAGGCTACGTTTCGCCGCTCATGAGCCAACCGCCTCCCGAATTCGAACCCGTGGTTCCGGATCCACGCAAATTGCGCCTTACGGCGATGATCCTGGTTGTGATCATGATCGTCGGCGGAGTGGTGATTCTCAAGGCATACGAGCGTTGGACTGTGAAAAGCGCGGATGATGACCGGCCGCGTTTTTACTATCGAATCACCAAAGAGCGGGATTTGCGCGTGATGCGGCAGGACGGCGAGGTCGCGGACCTGTGGGATCTGCATGGCAAGGTCTGGGTGTTGCAAGTTGCCAGCATGGCTGATGCTGAGACCGGTGCGGTCGCCTCGGAGGTGATGGATCGGCTTGCCGCGACATTCTCCGATGAGGGGGATTTCGCGCTGGTCACTTTATTGCTCGATCCGATTCCTCGTGAGGATCTCGAGGAGACACTTGCCGGATTTGCAGAGGAGCGGGGGATGTTGCTACCGCAATGGTGGCTGGGCACGAATGACGCGGTGGACCTCCATCGTTTCATCAAGAACCAGCTCAAGGCGAGTGTGTTCCCGCATCTGGATGACGAGGGGAAATGGGTGTTCGACACCACCTTGACGTTGATCGACCGCAATCGCCATATCCGCCATGCGGTGGTGCGGCAGAAGAACCAGGCAGGCCCGCCGTATCTTGCGGCTTTTGATTTCGATCAGGCCGCCGGCTGGGACGCCGAGGGAATCAAAACCGGGACAGAGCGCAGCAATGTGGAGGTATTGGAATCGCTGTTGCAAAAAACCATCCGCGAGCTTCTCGTCGAGGAGCCCGAGGCAAAAGCGGGGCCCTCGCTGGTTTGGATCGGCGGGGTTGTGCTGTTCACCATCCTGTTCATTCTCTATCAGGTAAATCGCCGCCGCCTTGAAGGAGCGAATGCCGCCTAGTATCCAACCCACACTCATTGCCATCATGTCCCGCAAACTGACGATCACCTTGTTTTACGCCGGCGTTGCGTTATTCTCAGCGTTGATTCTCACAATCGCCTTCAAGCTGCGCCCCGGCCTCACCTCCTCCTATGAGCCGCCGATCGTGATTGATACGGGGAAGGTGGTGGCGACCGAGTGGTTTCCGATCGGCCGGGACCTGGCCGGGATCAATCAGGAGGGCACCGAAGTCCGCTTGTTCGATCTTCGTGGGAAGGTCTGGCTGCTCGGCCAGTTTTTCGCGGTCTGTCCGCATTGTGCGGTGCGCAACGGCACCGAGATGCGTGCGATTTACGATGCCTTCCGTGATCACCCGGATTTCCACGTCGTCTGCATCACGGTGGATCCGGATGAGGACGGCAAGGAGAAGCTGTCCGATTACGCGACGGCCTTGGGTGCGGAGACGAAGAACTGGTGGTTCCTCAATGCGGGCGATGAAAAGGCGACGCACGAATATCTCGAAAATGAACTCGGTTTTTTTGGCATCCGCGAGCGCACGGATCCGTTGGAAATCCAGGCGGGCGGGCGCTTCGCGCACGATCTTGGGTTGATGTTGGTGAATCGGGATCTTGAAATCATCGGCAAATGGCCGCTTGCCGACGCCCGTACGCCGGAGGCCCAGGAGCGTGATCCCGGAATGTATGACCGCTTGAAGGCGGAGATTCTCGAACGCATCCGCACCGAACTCGACCGCGAAACAACTCCAGAATAAGCCCCCCAAGAAATCATGAATACCGATCGCGCTGCCTGGCTCTCACGCCCCCCGAAGAATGAACTTTCGCACAAGCTGTGCATCGCCGCATGGGTTCTCTCCGCCGCGGTTTTGTTGCTGGTGGTCGTGATGCAAAAGGTCCGACTGCCGCTGCCCGATGGCTGGTCCACCGATTTCCTGCCGCCGTTTCATGCCGCGGTGAATGCCGCCGGGGCGGTGGTTCTTTTGTTGGGTTTGATTTTTGTGAAAGCCGGCAACATCACGATGCATCGCGCGATGATGGTGGCGGCGATGGGCCTGTCCGTCCTCTTCCTGCTTTCCTATGTGGCCTATCACATCACCAATGACCCGACTCGGTATCCGTCGGATGCCCCGATGCGCGGATTCTATCTGTTGTTGCTCATCAGCCACATCATTCTTGCGGCGGTGAGTTTTCCGTTCATTCTGTTTACTTTCATCGCCGGGTGGACGAATCGCTTCGCCGCCCACCGCAAGCTCGCGCGGTGGGTTTATCCGATGTGGCTGTATGTCGCCATCACCGGGCCGCTTTGCTACTGGATGCTCAGACCCTACTATTGATTTCACCCATGAAAATTTCGAGTTACAAGGACAAGGGATACGCGGCATTCGTCCGCGGTTTGAAACGCCGCGCGATTCCCGGGGATGATGTGCGGGATCTGGTGGGTGGCATCATTGCCGATGTTGCGAAAGAGGGCGACAAGGCGCTATGCGAATACACCCGGAAATTCGACGGGGCCAGTGTCACGCCGCGCACGCTAGCGGTGACGCCCGCCGATTTCGCCGCCGCCCGCAATGCCGTCACTCCCGGAACGCGGGATGCCGTGGCCCGCAGCCTGAAGAACATCCATGCATTCGCAAAACGCAGCATGCGCAAGGATTGGTCGGCAAGGAATGCGGAAGGCGCGCAGGTGGGCGAGCGGTTCACGCCATTCGACCGAGTCGGCGTTTATGTGCCGGGGGGCAAGGCTCCATTGGTTTCCACCGCGTTGATGACCGCCGGGTTCGCATCCGCCGCGGGTGTCCCGGAAATTGTGGCCGCGACGCCTTGCGGGCCGGATGGAACCGTGAACGCCGCCTTGCTATACGCGCTGGAATCTGCGGGCGTCACCGAGGCCTACAAGGTCGGCGGATCGCAAGCGATCGCCGCGCTCGCGTTGGGCACCAAGACGATTCGCCCGGTGGACCGGATCTTCGGGCCGGGCAACAAGTTTGTTGTTGAGGCGAAACGCCAGCTCGTTGGGGCGGTGTCGATCGATCTTCTGCCGGGGCCCAGCGAGATTCTGGTGATTGCCGACAAGACGGCGAATCCGGCGTTCATTGCCGCCGACTTGCTCGCCCAGGCCGAGCACGGGGGGGACAGCATCGTGGGATTCCTCACCGACTCGAAGCCGCTACTCGCGCGCGTGCATCGCGCCATCGAAAAACAGCTCGCGAAGCTCTCCCGCGCCGACATCATCCGTTCGGTTTTGAAATCCGGCACCTTCCTGTTGCACGTTTCGTCACTTGATGAGGCGGTCGGTATCTCGAATGATTTCTGCCCCGAGCACCTTTCGTTGGTGACCGCGGACGACGAAGCCTGGCTGACGAAAATCCGCACCGCCGGCGCCGTTTATCTCGGCGCGCTTTCGGCGGTGGCGGTGGGTGATTTCCTCGCGGGCCCGAGCCACACGCTGCCGACCGGCGGTGCGGGCCGTTCGTTTTCCGGACTGCGTGCCGACCAATTCCAGCGCCGTACCAGCGTGGTGAGGCTGGATGCAAAATCGGTGCGCAAGTCGCTTCCGGTAGTCGAGGAATTCGCCCGCATCGAAGGCCTCGACGCACACGGAAGATCCGTCGCGATCCGGGTGCAAACAAACGCGTGATTCGGGGGTTCCCAACTCCGCGGAATTTTGTATTTATATGCAAACTCCCATGACTTCATTTTCTAACAAATTCTCTAGTGCTCGTGGCGCGGCGTTCTTTGCCGTTGCCTGCATCTGCCTATTTACCCGGTCGCACGCGGATGACGCCGCAGCGGCGTTCATGGAAAAGTTCCGGCATGGCGAGGTTGAGGCCCGGGTTGATGCTTTGCTCGCGCCTCCCGCTGTTTGGCAGATGAATGCCGACGGGCTGGAAGCGGCATTCGCGGTTCCGGCGGGTGTTACCTTGAGGGAAAACCCCTATTTCAAATGGATGTCGGAGCGGCGTGACCGCGCGGTTTTCATGCGCCAGCCATTCACCAATCTGAAAGTGAATCTGACGGCCTTCGAAGGTGAGCTGCCACTGGACGAGGTGACGGTCGATTTCGTGGATGGAAAGCTCAACGGCATCCGGATGTCGCTTTTCAATCGCGGCGATTCCGAGGACATCGGTGCCGAGGAGTTCGACAGGCGGTTGAAGCTATGCGGGCGCAAGGTGGGTGAGTTGTTGGGCGTGCGGCCGACGATGCGCAAGGCGAACTACACCCAGGGATTGGTGACTGAGGGGTGGATCTGGGTGTCTCCGCACGGGATGGCGCTCATGGATTACAATCCGGAAGCGGTCGACGGCGGTGATCGCGAATTCCTCAGGCTCTGGCTGGCTCCGCGCGACGCGCATGGCATCATGGCCGCGGTATTCCAAAACCGACCGTCATCCGCGCGGCGGGGTGAACTGCCAGGCAATGTCGTTCGTGGCGAGGAGGGCGATGTCTTCATCGACGGCATCCCGATGGTCGATCAGGGACCGAAAGGATATTGCGTGGTCGCCAGTGTGCAGCGCTTGTTCGAGTATTACGGCATCCCGGCCGACCAGCATCAACTGGCACAGATGGCCGGCAGTGACGCGGCGAAAGGCACCAGCACCCATGCGATCGCGGAAGCGATGGGGAAAATTGATTACCGTTTCCGCACGCGGTTCAGCATTCATGCGATGGCTCATGAAAACCGCTTGGTCACCGTGAATCCGCGGCAGATGACGGTAGGCAAGGAATTCAGCGAGGCGGATTTCCTGCGGACGATCCGCCGCAGTGTGGACAGCGGGATTCCGGTGTTATGGTCGCTCATCCTCGGGCGGTTTCCGGAGATTCCTGCAATTTCCCCGCAGACGTCAGGCGGACACATGCGGATGATCATCGGTTACAACGTCGGGAAAAACCAGGTGTTGTTCAGCGATTCCTGGGGCAACGGCCACGCGCTCAAGCGCATGGATCTCGGCCATGCGTATCACGCGTCGACGGGTGTCTTCACGGTCTCGCCGACGGTGCGTTGAAGCGTCGCGTCATTTCTGCTTCGCCCACGTGTCTTTGAGCGCAACCGACCGGTTGAAGACGGGGGATCCCGGTTTGTGATCGACCGGGTCGGCCACAAAGTAGCCGATGCGCTCGAACTGGCAGGAAAATCCCGGTTCGCATTGTGCGAGTGCCGGTTCGACCATGGCGGTGAGCGTGGTGAGGGATTCTGCATTCAAGGCATGGACAAATCCGCCATCCGCGCCATCGGGATCCTCGCAGGTGAAAAGACGGTCGTAGAGGCGCACCTCGGCATTGCTGCCAGTGGCGGCATCGACCCAATGGATCGCAGCCTTGCAAATGACGCCTTCCGGGGCGTCCGCACCCACGGTGCCGGGGATCAGCTCGGCCCGGATTTCCGTGACCCGGCCATCAGCATCCTCGCTGTGGGAAAGGTGACGGATGATGTGGCCACCACGCAGGCGCACGCAGCCACCGGGTGTGAGGCGGAAATATTTCTTCGGCGGCTCGACCATGAAGTCGTCGCGCTCGATCCACACCTCGCGTGAGACCGGCACGCGGCGGGTGCCGAGATCCGGGTTTTGAGGGTGGTTGGGAATCTCCACGTCCGCGAGGGGTTCGGCGTCCCAGTTCTCGATCACGACCTTCACCGGATCGAGTACCGCCATGCGGCGCGGGGCGCTGGCGTTGAGGTGGTCGCGGACATCGAATTCGAGCAAGGCCACATCCGTGGTGCCGTTGAACTTGGTGATGCCAACGCGCTGGCAGAACGTGCGGATTGCGGCGGCGGGATAACCGCGGCGGCGCAGACCGGAAATCGTGGGCAGCCGTGGATCGTCCCAGCCGGAAACGTGGCCGTCGCGGACGAGATCAAGCAGCTTGCGTTTGCTCATCACTGTGTAGGTGAGGTTGAGGCGGGCGAACTCGATCTGACGCGGGCGCGACGGCACCGGGCAGTTTTCGATCACCCAGTCGTAGAGCGGGCGGTGGTTTTCGAATTCAAGTGTGCACAACGAGTGGGTGATGTGCTCGAGGGCGTCCTCCAGGGGATGCGCGAAATCATACATCGGATAGATGCACCACGCGCTGCCGGTGTTGTGGTGTTCGGCGTGCATGATGCGGTAGAGCACGGGGTCGCGCATGTTCATGTTCGAAGATGCGAGATCGATCTTCGCTCTCAGCACGCATTCGCCTTCGCGGAACTCACCGGCGCGCATGCGTGCGAAGAGGTCGAGGTTTTCCGCGGCGGATCGGGCGCGATCGGGCGATGGCGTACCCGGCGTGTTCACATCGCCGCGGTTGCTCTTCATTTCCTCAGGTGTTTGGCGGTCGACGTATGCGAGCCCGTTTTGGATCAAATGCACCGCGCAGCCGTGGAAGAAATCGAAATAGTCGCTCGCGAAATACAAGTGGTCACCCCAATCGAAGCCAAGCCATGCGACGTCGCGCTTGATGCTTTCGACGTATTCGGTCTCCTCTTTTTCCGGGTTCGTGTCGTCGAACCGGAGGTGGCAACGCGCGCCGGTGGCGGCGTTTTCCAGCGCGATTCCGAAGTTCAGGCAAATCGATTTGGCATGGCCGATGTGCAGGTAGCCGTTCGGCTCCGGGGGAAAGCGGGTGAAGGTGGTGGAGTGTTTTCCGGATTCGAGGTCCGCGGCGATGATCTCGCGGATGAAGTCGCTCTTCGCGGTGGTGTTGGCTTCGGACATGGTGCGGAGAAAATGGAAAGCCGTGGAAGGCCGATTGTCGAGTGCGGAGCATGGAGGGTGATCGACTTGGGCGTCCTCTGGGGCCAGAAAGAGGATGGTGCGATTGCGTTCAGGCTATCCGTGGGGCGATTGGCAAAGTGCTAAAACCTCGCTTGCGCGATTGCGATTCGCACTTAGTGTGGCAATTCATGGCAAGCAAACGCATTCTGATCCAGGGATTCATGGCGCTGCTTATTGTGTGGGTTGTTGTTGCGGGTGTGCGCTCGTTGGCCGGATCCAAGCGGGTGACGGCGCAAAAAATCCGCATCGAGATCGCGGCGGCGGATTTTGCCGATTGGTCATCTGGCACTCCCGCTGGCGGGAGCGCCTCCCAACGCATCGAGCGCATCGAGCGTGTAGCGGAGATGTTCAACCGGCTCGATTTCGCCGAGCGTGATCGCGCGCGCGAGGAGCGGGTTGGTGAGGATTTTTTCCTGCGGCTGGCACCATCGGAGCGGGATCGATTCGTTGAGCTCACAGTTGAGAAATCCATGCAGAGCCTGATTCGTGCGCTTGATGCGATGAATCCGGAGGAGCGCCGGCGAATCGTCGAGCGCGCGCTTCGTGAAATCGAGGAAGGCCGCACCGAGGAAGAAGTGCTGAGAGCGCGTGAAATGAGCGAGCAGTTACTCGAGCGTATGACGCAGGAGGGATTGAAGGCCTATTTCCAACAGACCGGCGCCGAGACTAAACTCGATCTCGCTCCGCTGATGGAAGCGATGGATGGATTGGTGAAAGGCCTGCGTGGCAATGAATTCGGCTCCCCACAACGATGAACTCCCGCACCCATAATCCGCGCTTCGGCTTTACCCTGGTGGAGATGCTGGTGGTCATAGGGATCATCGCATCGCTGGCCGCGATCGGTTCTCTGGTGATCCGCACGGGGATCCGCTCAGCGCACAAGGCAAATTGTTTGTCGAACCTGCGCCAGATCGGAGTGGGGCTCGAACTTTATCTGCAGGATCATTCGCAGCGCATGCCGGTGTTGATGGCCGGCCGACGCTCGCGCCATGAGGATGTGCCCGTTCTGGAAACGGTGCTGCTCGAATACGTCGAGAGCGAACTTGTTTTCCAATGCCCGGCGGATTCCGAGGAATTTCTCAAAACGGGTTCAAGCTACATGTGGAACCCGACGCAAAACGGACTGCACGTCACGCAGTTGTCGTTTTTCAATACCGATGACCCGTCGCGCATTCCACTCATCGTCGACAAGGAATCGTGGCATCCAGGCGGTGATGGTGGCAGTTCGAACTTTCTCTACGCGGACCGCACCGCCGACAATCGCCTTCGGTTTGCCACAGCCCCGTGATGCCCCTCCGCCCATGTTGGAAATCGACTCGTTGCGAAAAAAATTCGGCCGCAAGCCCGCGCTTGAGGGAGTCTCATTCCGCGTCGACGAGGGAGAGATCTACGGATTACTCGGTCATAATGGTGCGGGCAAAAGCACCACGCTCGGGATCATTCTTGGAATGGTTGCTCCGGACCAGGGCGAGACGCGGATCGGTGGAATCCCAGTGCAGAGGAATCGAGCCGCGGCCCTGCGTCAGGTCGGCTCGATTTTCGAGAGCCCGTGTTTTTACGAATACCTGAGTGGTTGGGAGAATCTGAGGATTCTCAGCACATATTCCGCTCCATTTGATCGCGCAGCCACCGAGGAGGTCGTCGAACGGGTGGGACTCAAAGACCGCATTCGCTCGAAGGTGCGCACTTACTCGCATGGCATGCGACAACGGCTTGCGCTTGCCCAAGCGTTACTGCCGATGCCGCGCGTGCTGCTTCTCGATGAACCGACCGACGGGCTCGACCCCGAGGGGATCAAGTGGTTTCGCGATTTCATCCTCGGTTTGCGCGATGAGCGCGGGATGACGGTGCTTTTCAATTCCCATCTGCTCGCGGAAGTCGAACAGATGTGTGACCGTGTTTGCATCCTTAAGCAGGGCCGCAGGGTTTTCGAGGGCCGTGTGGCCGATCTCGCCGATGACGAGCGAGTGTATGATATCGAATGCGACCCATGGGACCAGGCTGTCGCCTTCTTCATCCCAAACCAATGCCGGATCATTGCGCCCGGGCGCATCTCTATCCCTTCGGATCTCGATGCGCCGGATGTAATCGCCGCGCTGGTGGCACTGGGAGTTCGAATTTCCGCATTCAAACCCGTGAGGCGTTCATTGGAGGACCTTTATCTCGAAATCACCCGATGATGTTTCTCCTCCAACTGCGCGGCGAACTCCGAAAGCTTTTCGCCCGCCCGCGCACCTACATGGGCTATGCGGCCTTTGTGCTGATGGAGTTGATCATTCTGGTTGTTTACAAAACGACCAATGGCAGTCGCCACATGCGGCAGATCATCGAGCGCAACGGTTATGATTTCGAAACGTTCTTCAGCTCGCTCACGCTCACCTTCATGGTGATGATCTTCAGCATGGTATTGCTCGGCTCGATCTTTTTCGCGCTGGTGGCGGGGGATGTGGTGGCCAAGGAGAACGAGGATGGCAATCTGCGGCTGGTGTTGGCCAGGCCGATCAGCCGCCTGCGCCTGCTGCTGATCAAGTATTTTTCCGTTGCCATCTACACCTTCACGTTCGTCTTCTTTGTCGGCATCACCGGATACCTGATGGCGGGCGTCGCGGTCGGCTGGGATGGCGGATTGTTCGTCGCGGAGCCGAAGATGAAGGTGTTCGCCGTTTACGGAAACTGGTCGCAGGGTTTCCAGCGCCTGGCACTTGGAGCCACCGGCATTGCGGTGAGTATGATCACAATCTCCTCATTGGCCTTCATGTTCTCCTGTCTTCGCATAAAACCCGCTGCCGCAACCATTCTCACGCTGTCGGTTTTGTTTGTGGACATGATTCTCCAGAACTTTCCGTTTTTCCGGCCTTATGAGGATTGGTTCATCACATGGCGCATGAGTTGCTGGGTCTATCTGATGGAGTCCGAAATTTCGTGGCCGAAAATCATTGAGGCGTATGCCTTTCTCGGTGGTCTCAATTTCACCTTTTTCGTGATCGGCTACTTGGCTTTCCAAACGCGGGATTTCAAAACCTAGGCCGTATTCTGGTTCAAATGTAAATTTCCACCCCATGATCGTGTTTTGAGGCTGATTCTCACCCATTTGATATCGTAATATCGGCAGATTATAACAATGCCGAGCTTGCCTGAGCTGACTTCCTATCGAGCATTTTTGTGCGATCAATCAATACCCGCCTGAAGCCTCGGAGAAAATCCACGGTGCGGGATAGGCTCCGGTCTGTTGTTTCACCAATTGGCGGAGCAGATCGTTGAGCAGGGCGGATGCACCGAACCGGTATCGCGATGGCGTGAGCCAGGCGTCGCCGAGGGTTTCCTTGACGGCGACGAGGAAGTGCAGCGCTTGCTTCGCGGTGCGGATGCCGCCGGCCGGCTTCATCGCAATTTCGATGCCGGTGTCGAGATAGTGGTCGCGAATCGCTTCGAGCATCACCTGCTGGTTGCCGAGGGTGGCATTGAGGGATGTCTTGCCGGTAGATGTCTTGATGAAATCTCCCGGGCGAATCGCACGCATCGCGAGAAACGACGCGGCGCGGATGTTGTCGTAGGTTTCCAGTTCGCTGACCTCGAGGATCACCTTGAGCGTGGCATCGCCGCAGGCCTCGACGACGGCGGCGATCTCGTCCCGCACCAGCGCGGTCTCTCCAGCAAGGAAGGCACCACGGTTGATCACCATATCGATCTCGTCCGCACCATCGGCCACCGCCGCGCGCACCTCGGCGAGTCGGGTTTTCAGCGGGGCCTGGCCGGAGGGAAACGCGGTGGCCACCGAGGCAATGCGCACCGGCGTGCCTTTCACATGCCTCGCCGCATGCCGAACCATCGCGGGATAAACGCAAACGGCCGCGGTCGTCGGACAGTCGAGACCGGGGTGGGGGACCAGCGCCTTGCGACAGAGCGAGGCGACCTTTCCCGGCGTGTCCTTGCCCTCAAGCGTCGTCAGGTCGACCATCGAGACCGCGAGATTGAGGCCGAACTGCTTCGCCGCGTTCTTGATCGAGCGCGTCTGGTATTTGGCGACGCGTTCTTCAATACCGACCTCGTCCACGGGGCCGACTTCGTCGATGAGCGCGCGCAGGGCGTTCTTGGCTGCTGGCATGCGGTGAATGAAACGCAAATCCGCCTCCGCGCCAACCATTTCATTTCGGGGACCATGCTCATGCCCGTACGGACCGCCGAATGGATTCGGTCACACGAGGCGAGGACGCGCATCAAGATTCTCCCACCGGATGCACGATTTGAGTGAGTTCATGAAGGGGGTGATCCAGCGTTTCACGCAGTGGTATAACGACAAACACAAGCGCAGCGGGACGTTGTGGGAGCGACGGTTCAAGAGCGTGGTGGTCGAGGACGGCCTGGCGGCGCGAACGATGGCGCGTATATCGATTTGAATTGCTCTCGTTCCACTCGTGCCAAGCAGTGTGTGATTTCCTCCTCCGGAAATCACTTCGGATGATTCGCCGCTATTGCGGCTTCTGCTTTCGATGCGGGCGGGGATGGTTGCGGATCCGGCGGACTATCGCTGGTGTGGATACGGGGAAGCGGTGGGCGGCGGGTCGAAGGGGGATGGTAAACGGGCACGGGAGGGCCTGGTGCGGGCGTGGATGGCGCACAAGGGCTGGGAGGGGGATGCGAAGCTTTGGAATGGCGGAGGCAAGCGCCATGGCAAGATCCATAACGATTACCGGCCGATGTTGTTGATCGAGGGAGTGGAGAAATTTGCAGAAGTGAGCGACGAGCGGACCTGCGAGCTTCGGCTCAAGCTGGAGCGCAAGGGGATGTCGCGGATGTGACGAAGACGAGCGGGTTGTGAGGTTACAACGACAACTCGCGGTGGCTGGCCGCGAAGTTCCTGATGGAGAATTCGATTTTTTCCTCCGCCGTGGCGCTGGGGTTGTGGCGGTGGCGCTCGTCGACGGGGCCAAGGCGCCTGAGTAGGCCGATGCCGTTGGCCATTTGGATGGCGAGGCCGGGGCGGGCGTTTACTTCGATCATTACGGGGCCGACGCTCTCGTCGATCATCACGTCGACACCGAGGTATCCGAGTTCGGTCATTTCCTGACAGACGACGGCGATTTCAAGGATCTGCTGCCAATGGGGGATCTGAATGCCGAGCAAATCGATGCCGATGTCGGGATGGTGGGTGATGGTTTTGCCATGGTGGATGGCGCGGAAGGTGACGCCTGTGGCGAGGTCGATGCCGATGCCGATGGCTCCCTGGTGGAGGTTAGCGCGGCCGTCGGATTCGCGGGTTGCGGCGCGCAGCATCGCCATCACGGGATAACCGTGAAGCAGCACGATGCGGATGTCGGGCGCGCCTTGGTAGCTGATGTCGGTCAGCAGTTTTGCCGGGCGGATGCGTTGTTCGACGAGCGCGAAGTCGCGCTGGCCACCG
The DNA here is from genome assembly GCA_047921195.1 of Luteolibacter sp. Classification (GTDB taxonomy): domain Bacteria; phylum Verrucomicrobiota; class Verrucomicrobiia; order Verrucomicrobiales; family Akkermansiaceae; genus Luteolibacter. The sequence goes on from JBLRWN010000046.1 coordinate 13,737, forward strand.
AGGCTGAAGAGGCCGGCGAGAATGTTTGAAACATGGTTGCGGAGGTCGATCTTGGTGAGGGCGGCTCCACTTGGCTTGTAGTAGAGACCATCTTTCTGGGCATCGATCACAAGCACGCCCTTGCCACCCGAGCCGCGCGCGGGTTTGATCACGAACGAATCGCGATCGGCGAGCATCCCGGGCAGTTTTGCGGCAAGGTGGGGGGATTCGATGGTGGCGTAGGTTTCCGGCACGGAGAGTTCGTTAGCAACGGCGAGGCGCTTCGTGTGGATCTTGTTGTCGACGCGGTCGAAGAATTTGCGTGGATTATTCGGTAGCAGGAACCGGCCGTTGCGCATGTTGATGCCGATCACGCCCATGGCACGGAGTTCGCCGGGCGTGCGGATCCAGCGGCTCCACCAGCGATGGCGTGGGGCGGGGTTGGATGCCTCGGTCGTGTTCATGGTTTGGTTGCCTCGGTGGAATCCCGGAGGTCACGCTTCGCTGAAGCTGCGGAAGCGCACGAGTTCGGAGAAGCGGTATCCGGTGTAGCGGCCGATCAGAAGAATGCCAGCCAACAGGATCAGGAGCAGCTCGGGAAAATAGTATGCCCAATATTGAAGCTGTGAAATTTTCATGAACTTGTAGGCGCAAACCGCAACGATGATTGAGCCGCTAACCTGTATGAGCGCGTTGCGTTTGCCCTCTTCCTCCCAGATTAGCGACATGCGCTCGATCGTCCATGCGATGATGATCATGGGAAACAGGGTGATCCGCATGTCTCCATCGAGCCCGAGGCGATAGTTGAGGATGCTGATCAGCATCATGATCAGGGTGACGATGACGACGCATGCGGCGACCCGCGGCACGACCAGCAGATTGAGGCGGGAAAGCAGGAAGCGGAACCAGAGTCCGGCGGCGAGGAGGATCGAGAACATCGCGAGGCCGCCAAGGATCGGGATTTCTAGCAGCGCCAGTGCCAGCAGCACGGGCATGAAGGTGCCGAGTGTGGCAACGCCGATGATGTTGCGCATGACCACCACGACGAACGCGCCAAGCGGGATGAGCACGATGTAACGGAACACCGCACGTTCGGAGGCGGGCAGGCCGAGAATCGTTGAAATCATCACCGGCGAGTCGCGCAGATCGGTGAGTCGCGAAAGCGGAATGCGGTCGCGCACGACGGTGAAGGTGACCCGCGAGTTCTCGCCGCCCATCACTTCTAACAGAGGCCCGCCACCACGGTGCCAGACCTGGATTTTCCGGCCGTCCGGTATGGTCGAGGGATCGAGCGGGTCGCGCACTTTCCAGTGGCTGCCGTCGAAATATTCGATCATCGGGTGGGGGGACTGGCTGCCCGTCATTTTCTCGAGGTGAACTCCGTATGCGATGCGCGCCGGAATGCCGGCGATGGCGAGCAGCTCGATGCCCATGTGAATGGGGCTGTCGCCGCGGTATTCGCGTTCGTAGTAGCGTTTGAGCAGGGCGATTTCCTGGGATTGTCCTTCGGCATGGATTTGGCGGAAAATCGACGAGAACACGGCGTCGGGCTGGCTGGTGACTTCGACGATACGGTTCACGACGGACAGTGCGGCTTCGTTGAGTTGGCGAGAGAGGCCGGGGTTCTGTGGGGTGGGCGGCCGGCCGGTGGCAGCGAGTGGTTCCGCGCCGCTGCGTACGTCGTCCGGCACGCGCAGCCGGTAGTAGAGGGCCTGGGCGCCCTCGCGCTGTCGGCCGGTCCACACGGCGGTGTATTCGCCGAGGTTGTTTTCCAGTTCGAAGCTGTAGGCGAGCGAGCCGGATTCTTGGCCATAGCCGCCTTCGATTGCGGAGGATGGGAGTGAGAATCGAGCGACGACCTCGCGCTCCGGGGGCGCGAAAAACGCGATGCGCGCCTCGATCATCCATTCGTCGACCCGTTCGCCCTGCCAGAATGGGACGCCCAGGGTGGTGGTTTTGTATGCCGCAATGCCAGCGCCGGTGAAGACAAGGGCGACGACGGCCACGAGGAGTTTCCAGCGTGCGCTCATGAGGTGAAATGGGTGGGGTTGTCGCCGGGTGGTCGCGGCGGCTTCTAACGGAAAATTTCCTGTTCGGCAAGGTAGGTGCGCCCCGGGTCGACCCAGCCGAGATCCTTAAGCATGGTGCGCCCGATCAACACCGGAACGAGCATGTTCGAGCGGTTGGCCAGAGTGAATTCCCCGCGCAGACTGCGCCCGCCGATGCGGATGCGCAGGCGGACCACTTCTCGGCGTGCGGATTCACCGCCGACTTCCTTGATGCGGGCGTAGCGGACGAGCGGGGCTTCCACGGGGATGCGTTTCGCGTTTTCCTCGCGCGGGTTGGTCGCAATGAAGCGGACCCACTTGTTGCCATCGCGTTCGAACAGGGTGATGTCCTCCGCATGGATCGAGCTGGTGAGCGCTCCGGTATCGAGCTTGGCATGGAAATCCTGATCGATCTCCTGGATCTTGATTTTTTCGCGCCATCCGAAGACCTGCACCGGATCAGCGGGCACCGGGCGGGCGACTGCGGCCTCCATCGCCTCGCGTTCCTCGGCGGGAATGTTTTCCGCGCCATTGTCGGCGACTTCTTCGGTCTCGACTTCCTCCTCGGCATCGAGCGCCTTTTCGTCCGCGCCGACCGTGTTGGTGGCGGCGAGCGGTGTGAGGAATACGAGCGAAAACAAAAACAACCATACGATTTGTAACAATCGGCGCACGGGCTGGCCGATCAGGGCATGGGATTGAAATTCGGATAAAGTCACGGGACGCGCACTCTCCTTGCTTTCGAGGCTCATTGCAATTCCAATCCCCACGAATCCTCGTGCGCACCATCGGGATTTGCGTTGCAGGGTGGGGGAGTCGGGTGGACACTTTGCCCGCCATCATGGATGCCGTCGCCCCAGCTCCCATTTGCTCCGCCGTGATTGTCGCCTCGGGCGGCAGCCGGCGGATGGGCTTCGATAAATTGTCGGCACGTCTCGGAGACCGGTCGGTGCTTGCGCGATCCATCGACGCGCTTGCCGCCTCACCGTGGATTGGAGAAATCGTGTTGGTCTGTCCGGCCGGACGATGGGAGGAAATCGGGTCCCCGCCGCCTGCGGGCGTGACATTTCTCCGCGTCGATGGTGGAGCTGAGCGTCAGGACTCCGTGGCTGCCGGGCTCGCGGCCGCGACATTGGGCATCGCATGTGTGCATGACGGCGCGCGCCCGCTGGTGGCCACCTCGGATATTGATCGCTGCATCGTCGCCGCGGTTGCGGATGGGGCGGCCGCGCTCGCCCACCGCGTGGCGGATACCATGCGACGCGGCGATGCCGATGGATTTGCCGCCGAGGGGGTCGATCGCGAAAATCTCTGGGCCGTGGAAACCCCGCAATGTGCCCGCATCGACTTGATGCGCGACGCCTTGGGTCACGTCCGCGCTAACGGGAAAATCGTCACCGACGAGACCACCGCACTCGCCATGGCGGGAGTGCGCGTGAGGTTGATCGAGTCCTGTTTTCCCAACCCGAAAATCACCACCCCCGCGGACCTTGCGCTGGCGCATGCTTTGATTTCATGAACTCACCCGATTACCAATGGCGTGAACTCGCAAGCGGCCAGCGCCTCGCCGTGGCAACGCTCCCCGGCGCGGAATGCTCTGCCGTTTCCATCCACATCCCGGCCGGCAGTCGCGACGAAGCGGATTATCCCTGCGGCATCGCTCATTTCCTCGAGCACATGTGCTTCAAAGGCACCGCCACGCATGACGCCCGTGCGTTGAGCCTGCGCATCGAAAGCGCGGGCGGTCAGATCAATGCCTGCACTTCCGAGGATCAAACGGTCTACGATGGTCGTGGCGACGCCGATCTCATGCCGCTACTTTGCGAAACTCTCAGCGACATGGTCTGGCGATCCACCCTGCCGGAAAAGGAGATCCCACTGGAATGCGACGTGATTGGCGAGGAAATCACCATGGTGCGCGAAACCCCCGCCGATCACATTGGCGACATGCTTTCCGCCGCGATGTGGCCCGGCCATCCGCTGGGGCAGCCGATTTCCGGAACGCTTGAATCGATCGCCGCGGTAGATCGCGACTCGCTCGCACGCTTCCGCGACGCCCACCACTTCCGGCAGGATGTGGTGATCGCCGCCGCCGGTCCATACACGCTTGAAGCTGTCGCAGCGATGTTGGATGGCTTGGTGCCGGAAGCCGCGGCAAATCCCCCAATGCGGGCGCGATTCCATGCGGCTGCTGTCTCGCCTCGCCAACTGCGCGAAACCCGCGAGACCGATCAACTCCAGCTCGCCCTCGCGTGGCGCACGCCGGGTCGCCATTCCGAGGAGCGCCACGCGCTTCGCCTGCTCAGTCTGATGCTCGGCGAAACCGCCAGCTCGCGGCTTTTTCTCGATCTGCGCGAGGACCGCGGGCTGTGCTATCAGATTTCCTCCGACGTCACCCTTTTCGAGGAGGTTGGTGCCTTTGAGATTCATGTGGGTCTCGATCCCGAAGCGCGCGAGGCGGCGTTGGAATGCATTTTCATGCATTTGTCCGATCTGGCCAAAAACGGACCCCAGCCAGGTGAGCTGGAACGCGCCAAACGGCTGGCAATCACCCAAGGGAAGCTATCGCTTGAAACGACTGCTTCACACGCATGTTGGGCTGGGGAGTCGCTGATGGACTATGATCGAATTCCGACGATTGAAGAGTGGCGTGGTCGGATTTTGAACGTTACAGAAAAATGTATATTTAATTTATGTAAATCACTTTTTATCAATGGAGAGCATGCGATTGCTGAGATTGATTCCGCGTGACGCATGAGGATCGAAAATCCATCGACGCCCATAAAAAGAAGGCTGTGGAAAGAGAGGTGTTGAAGGCGTTTGGGTGCGGGGTCGTTTGACAAGCATTCGCGTTGCCGTGCAGGATATTTCCGTTGCAGATGAAATCCATTCTCCTTGAAACGATCCGCAAGGAACTTCAAGCCAGCTTTGACCGGCAGGCGAGGGCCGCCATCGACGCGCACGCTGCGGCGACCGATCCCGGCAGCAAGGCGGAGGGCAAATATGACACACGTAGCCTTGAGGCATCCTACCTTGCGACCGGTCAGGCCCGGCAGGTGGAAGAGCTGGCAGCGGCTGTGCGGCTGTTTGAGGGGTGGACCATGCCGGATTTCACGGCGGATGAGCCGATCCGCATGGGGGCGCTGGTGGAGGGCGACATGAGCGGCGAAACCGTCTTTCTTCTGCTGGTTCCTGCGGCGGGCGGCATGATCCTGAATCTGGATGGCCAGGAGATCACGTTGCTCACACCGGCAAGCAGGCTTTATCAGGCGCTGATAGGTAGAAGGGTGGGTGATTACCTTGAGGGATTCGAATTGCTGGTGCTCGAAGTGAGCTGAGCGGGTCGTCCGGATAAAAGACCGGGTGATGACGCGGTTTTTCCTGCTTTAAATCCGCGCCATGGATTGTGATTGCGGGCATATGAATCATCCATGCAATTTCTGTTCCTTGGCAGTGACGAGAAGCTGATGTTCGGCCCGATGTGGGGCGAGGATGCGAAGACTTTTGTCGCCACCGCGCTGAGGCGTGCGCTTGCCTCGACGCAACATGTCGTTTGACGCGGGCTTCGGCACATGGGACTCTTTGAATGTGATGAAGACCAATTTGCTCCTTTGCATCCTCCCTTTGTTTTTCGCGGCTTGCTTCGGCAGCCGTCTATTGGCGGATGATTCCGCAGGGAAGCCGGTACCAGCCACCGTGCGTGCGCTGCAATTCGAGGACGCGCGCAAGCAGCAGATCCGCAACACCATGATCGGCTTCACCAGCACACGGATCTTTTACACCTTTGATTCCGCCAAAGCCGTATTGGTGATTCACATCGACAACCAGACGGCGGATTTCGGAATTTCCGGCTCCTTGGTTCTGTTCGCTCCGGATGCGGATGCCGAAGGGGTTGCCAAGTGGGTGAACAACCAGCATTCGTGCGGCCTGTTCATCGATCCGGCGGAGCCGACGTCGGTGCACCCGCTTCCCGATGCCATTACCGCGATCATCCGGAGCGACTTCGCCGGTGAGGAGAACAACCCGATCGATCAGGCACCTTATGCGGATTACAAGTTGCGGATCGCGGTGCGGGAACACCACGTCGAGGGCCAGTTCAAACTCCATGGATTCGAGGATAATGCAAATGTGTATCTGAAGGTCGAATCGCTCTGAGGGCGTTTTTTCCGGTTGGTTCGAGCGAAGAAACCCGGATTGCATGCGCGGGCGGCGTCGCTTAGTCTAGCGACATGCCCAACAGCTATTCATGGAAGGAAGAGCGCGGCGATGATACGTATCATCTGCCCGGTCCCGACCATTTGGGCTGGTGGGCCGCAGCGGCGATCTTCGCGTCGCTGCTGCTTCACGTCCTGGTTTTTTTCGCGCTCGACCACATGAAAATCGCACTGCGATTCCAGCAGGCCCGCGAAATCAGCACCGCTCCGGTCGACATCCGCCAGGTGCACATCGCGCCGGAGGAACCCGCGCCGCGCGAAACGCCCGAGAATCTGGTCGTGCCTCCGGTGGATCCGGCATCGTTGCTGGAAGAGATCGATTTTCTCGACATGCTTCCGAAGGATGTCGATATCGACATTTCAACGGAAACCCTTGAGCCGGAATACGCCCTGCGGATGCAGAACCCGGCGCTGATGGGGGATCCGGAGGCCATTGCGATGGAGATTTCCAGCGGCATCGATGTCGACGCCGAGTTGCTGCAACTGGGCCGCGAGGTGACCGATCTACCGGCCGCGGCGGTTGGCCAGCTTACGATCGACCCGGGCGCGGCCATGGCCGATGATCCGGAGCTGACGAAGTTCACCGACGACCTCCTGCGCAAGGGCGCCGATGGCAAGGCACGCGACGGTGCGCTCGACGGATTGGCGTCGCTGGATGAATTGCTCGGGCTGCCTCCCAACACGTTGGTGAACAAAACCACCATGCTGCCGAGCGATCTGCTCTTCGAGTTCAATAGCGCCGAGCTCCGCGAGAGTGCCAAGCTCGGCCTGATGAAGCTCGGTTTGTTGATCGACCGAAACCCCGACCTTTACTGCTGGATCGAGGGCCACACCGACCTGATTGGAGGAGATTCTTATAACCTTGAACTATCCAAGCGTCGCGCGGCCGCAGTGAAAACCTATCTGGTCCAATCCTTGCGGATGGATGAAGGAAAAATCATACCGCGTGGATTCGGAAGGACGCGTCCGATCATTCTGGAAGGAGACGCCGAGGCGCAGGCCCCGAACCGCCGGGTCGAGATTCGCATGCGCCGCACCACGCCGCCCAAGGATGAACCAAGCGTGCAAAGGACTCCGCCACCGCGCCCGACGGTCGTCGAGGAGCCGCCACCTGTGTTCGTCCAACCGCAGCGGGCACTCCCGGTCGATGAATTCGATGTCCTCCCACCGCCGGTAGCGCAGCCTGTCGAGGAAGCGCTGCCGGATGTCCCGCGCGCGCGCGCGATCGATGAGCCTCCGCCTCCACCCCGCGCACGACCAGTCGAACCGTGAAAACGATTTCCATTAACGATGGATTCTCACCACCCGGCGGGTGATGCCGGTGAGAATCGCCCACGGAATGGTCTTTGCCCGCTTGGCAAGCTCGCCGACCGGGATGTTCGGTCCGAAGAGCTCGACGTCGTCGCCGGCGATCACCTCGTCGTGACCGGTGGCGTCGATCATGATCTGGTCCATCGTCACGCGGCCAAGCACCGGCAGTCTGCGACCTTTGACAAAAACCTCACCGCCATTTCCGGAGAGAGATCGTGGATAACCGTCGCCGTATCCAATGCCGACAGTTGCCACGCGGGTTTCGCGAGTGGTTTTAAAATCGCTGCCATACGAGATGCCATGCCCGGCAGGTAGCGTGCGCACCAGTGTGACGCGCGCCATGAGCCGCATCGTCGGGATCAGCGGCTCGCCGGGCGGTTCGACGGGCGACACGCCATAAAGCAAAAGTCCCGGTCGCGCGAGTGTGCAACCGGCGTTGGGGTGAGCCAGAAGCCCGGCGCTGTTTGACGCGTGGATCCAGCGGAAGCGCACTTTGCCACCGAGTTTCGCGGTGATTTCGCGGAAGCGTTCGAGTTGATCCGAGGTAAATCCGGCATCCTCATCTGCCGATGGCAAATGCGTGGCTAGGCCGTCAATTTCCAATCCCTCCAAGGCCCTCATGAGCGGCCAAGCGCGGGGCAGTTCCTCCGGCAGAACGCCCTCGCGGCCCATTCCAGTATCCACCATCAAATGGGCTTTCACCGCTTTTCCACGATCTCGGCCAATGCGGGCGAAATCTTCGGCCTCCTCCAGTGACGAAAGCGAGGGCGTCACACCAAGCCGGACGAATTCCATCCGCTCGTCGGCCAGCGACGGGCCAAGCAGAAAGACATCATTTCGCACGCCCACATCGCGCAGTGCCTGGGCCTCGTCCACCGTCGCCACGCCGAGAAAGCGCACGTGGCCATCGAGCACCTTCGCCACGCGGGGCAATCCGTGCCCATATGCATCGGCCTTCACCACCGCGATCAAGTCTCCGCCAAAATGCCGGTGCGCCACCGTGAGATTGTGGCGCAGGGCCGCCAGATCCACCTCCGCCCATGCGCGTGGGTGGGAGGATTCGGGTCGGGTTGGATTCATGCCACCCGAGGCGTAGTTTGCGCCGCCCCGAACGTCCAAGCGAAAATGCAATCACACGCATGATCTCTTGGCCCCGGGGGGATTTCGCGCTACGCTTTTCCGCCATGGCCATTGAATCGTTTTTGCACCACGAACCGAAGATCGACCCCAGCACATTTATCGCTCCGAGCGCGGACGTCATCGGCCGCGTCACGCTGCACGAACTTACGAGCGTCTGGTATCATGCCACGCTGCGTGGCGATATCCACGAAATCGTCATTGGTCCGCGCTCGAACATCCAGGACAACGTGGTGATCCACCTAGCCGACGACTTCGGCTGCTACGTCGGCGAGCTCGTCACCGTCGGCCATTCGGCGATCCTCCACGCCTGCACGGTGAAGGACGAGGTGCTCGTCGGCATGGGGGCCATCGTGCTCGATGGCGCGGTGATCGGCGAGCGGTCGATCATCGGGGCCGGGGCATTGGTTACTGGTGGCACGGTGATCCCGCCAGGCTCGCTGGTGCTCGGTTCGCCGGCCAAGGTGGTCCGCACGCTGAACTCCGAAGAACAGGCCGGTGTGAAAAAATGGGCGCTCAAATACGTCGATGGATCGCGCAAATACCTTGAGGCCCGATCATGAGCGCGTTTTGCAGTGAAGCCGTCATCCGCAAGGCTGCCGACTGGCGTGCGTTCAAGCAGGGGAGCGACCTGGTGGCGGCGGTGACCGATGCGGTGTCCACCGAATCCGGGTGGCGCGGAGCGGTGCGCGACGGGCGACGTCCACTTCGTGTATTGGTCATCGCCCGCTCGGCCACCGACATGGAGGTCCGCTGCCCGTGTCGCGAGAATCAATCCACCGGCGCGTTTTGTGCCCATGCTGTGGCGGTCGGGTTGGCGCTCGCATCGGGAAAACCGGCCTCCGCCACAGCAGCCGAAACCACCACGCCCGGGCTCGCCGTCGCCGACAATCCGGCGCCCCCTGCGGCATGGGACCTCGAATTTCCACCTCCATGGCGGCGCATGGTCGCTTCCGGCAAACTGGCGGTCAGGATCGCGCCATCCACCGCGCTTCCGGACGCCAGCGACGCATCCATCACTACGTGGCTCGCAACGATCGGCGCACCGGATGGCGGGATGTTGCAGATCGATGGCACTCGTCTCGGCACGTTTCTGGTTGCCGCAGCCGACCATCCGCGGATTTCCTGCGGCGGCGAAATGCTGGAAATCACCACCGATGCGCTCCTCAAAATCGCCTCCGTGGTGCCGGTCGGCGAGCGCGTGATCATCACCCCGGAACATCGCGAAATCCGCCACCTCGGCTATCTCACGGCCGAAATTTCGGAAAACCGGATCTCTCTCATTACCAAGCCGATCCCCGCGGCGCTCGGCGCATTGACCGCCGGAAACCCCGCGGAACTCCCGCTGCGAAGCTTTCTTGAATGGGTCGAATCCCTCGGCGACACCCTCGCCTGGCCGGATGCAGGATGGATGGCGGAGATCCATTTCGTGGCGGCAAAACCGGAAATCTCGATCACCATTGGCACCAGCGGACGTGCGATCGACGCCCGCCCGCTCGTTCAATACGGCGATTCGCCACCCGTCGTCCCAAACGGCGGCAACATTCCCGGATTGCCCGAACTCATCGACACAACCTGCCGCATGCGCGACCGCCAAGCCGAAAGTCACGCCGTCGCCTCGCTCGAACGCCATGGGTTCACCCGTGTCGAGAACGACCGCGATCAATGGCAATTGACCGACGAAGCCCGGATTGCCGACTTTCTCAATGAGGGGATACACTCGCTCCAATCACAATTCACCCTCCATCATGGCCCGGGCTTGGCGAAACGCATCCGCGACGTGGCGGTCATTTCCCCGAAATTCGAAATCCTCGGCAGCGGCGAAGATTGGCTTGAATTTAATCTTTCGTTTCAAACGAATGATAATCAAGAATCGATCGATCCGACGGAGGTCTGGCGCTTGCTTAAAACGGGCGGGGGAGGGAAGCCGAAAAATCTGTCTCGCGACCTCACGGAGGTCATCGACCCGTTGTTCTCGGAACTTGATTTAAAGCAGGAAAACGGTCGTTTCATTGCTCGCGGGGCGTCGATTCTGAGTATTAAAGAACTTTATAAATATTTAAGTAAAACAAACAATAAGAATGAGTTAAGAAATAAAAAATTTGCCATGCCGTCGACTTTGTGTGCGAAGCTTCGTCCTTACCAGCTCGTTGGCGCTGCCTGGTTGGTTGAGCGTCTACGGGCCTTCCGCGGCGCATTGCTGGCGGACGATATGGGGCTCGGAAAAACAATTCAAACAATCGCTGTAATCGAGCGATTGTTTTTAGATTGCGTGATGGTCGGACAGGCGCCAGATGGTGAAGGTGATGCGTCTGGGTCGGGCGTGCATGACGGGGTTGCAACGGGCTCCGTATTGGTGGTTGCGACCACATCTCTGCTTGGCAACTGGCGGGCAGAGTTTGCCAAATTCGCGCCAGGCCGGCGCGTCCGGGTTTTGCACGGAGCCTCGCGTGACGCGGAGAAGGAGCAGGCGGGTCCCGGCGAGGTCTGGCTCACCAGCTTTGGCACGCTTGCCCGCGATCTGGCTTGGTATTTGCGACGGGGGTTTCTCGCGGTGGTCGTCGATGAGGCCAGCTTGATGCGAAATCCCGATACCGATCACGCCAAGGCGCTGTTCAAGCTGGACGCGCAATATCGCATTGCCCTGAGTGGTACGCCTGTAGAAAACGGCTTGCGCGACTTGTGGTCGATTTTCCGCTTCATTCAGCCCGGCTGGTTGGGAGGTCGCCGTGAATTTCAGCAACGATACGAAGGCGCCGCCGCCAACGGCGATGGCCCGACTCTTCGCAGGTTGCGAATCAAAACCGCGCCCTTCATGCTCCGCCGCACCAAGGAGGAGGTAGCGCCGGAATTGCCCGCAAAAATCCTCATCGATGAATTTATCGATCTCACGGACGATCAGCAGGCCGTCTATCGTGAGTTGCTCACAGCAGGCCGACGCAGTGTCGAGAAACTCATGGACGCGAATAACAAGGGTGCCGCCCGCATGCAAATGCTCACCGCCTTGCTGCGTATGAGACAGGCTTGCTGTGACCTTGCTTTGCTAGGAGACGACCGGTTTAAACAAATGTCGCTCGCAAAAAGATCTTCTAAGATCGAACGTTTGATTGAATTAATCGAGGAGGCGCTTTCCGGCAATCATAAAGTGTTGGTGTTTAGTCAATTTTCTACACAATTACATAAAATACTTGAATGTATGGAATCCCGAAATATCCGGACAATTCAATTGGATGGGACGACGAGAAATCGCCAGGAGTTGGTGGATCGCTTCCAATCGGCCGATGGCCCGCCGGTCTTTTTGGTCAGTCTCAAGGCCGGCGGATACGGGCTGAATCTCACGGCGGCGGACGTGGTGATTCACTTTGATCCGTGGTGGAATCCGGCGGCGGAGGCCCAGGCGACCGACCGTGCGCACCGGATTGGGCAGACGCGTCCGGTTACGGTGTATCGTCTGCTGACGCGCGGCACGGTGGAAGAGAAGGTGGTGGCACTGCAAAAGCGCAAGCGTGCGATCGCTGCGGCCATCGACGAGGCCGGCGTGGGGGATGCACCCGGCTGGAGTGAGTCGGATTTGGCCGCGCTTTTGGAATGACGGGATCGTCACAATCCGCTCTTGCCGCTGGGGGCGATGTCCGCTAAGCGATCCGGCGTCCGGCGGAATCTGCTTCAGATACGCCGGGTATTGAATTTTCCATATTCCGTTATGCCCATCACACGAGCCCTCATTTCCGTGTCCGACAAGTCCGGACTCGTTCCGTTTGTCAAAGACCTCCATGATCTCGGCGTCGAGATCCTTTCAACCGGGGGCACTGCCTCCGCACTGCGCGATGCCGGTCTTCCGGTGACCGATGTCTCCGATTTCACCGGAGCCCCCGAGTTGTTTGATGGTCGGGTCAAAACCCTCCATCCCAAGGTGCATGGCGGGTTGTTGCACCGTCGCGACGACGATGCGCACCTCGCACAGGCGAAAAAGCACGACATTCCGCCGATCGACCTGGTCGTCGTCAACTTGTATCCATTTGAGGAAACCATCGCCAAACCCGGCGTCACGCTCGAAGAGGCGATCGAAAACATCGACATCGGCGGTCCGTCGATGCTGCGCAGCGCCGCCAAGAACCATTCCCACGTCACCGTAGTGGTCGATCCTGCGGATTACGCGCGGGTGATCGACGAAATGCGCGACAACAAGGGCGACACCACCCGCGCGTTCCGCGAGCAGCTCGCGGTCAAAGTATTCCTTCGCACCTCGCGCTATGATGCGGCGATCACCAATTATCTTGGCCAGAATCGCGAGGGGACGGGCGGCAGTTTCTCGCTGAGCCTGCCGCTGGAACAGGAGCTCCGGTATGGCGACAACCCGCACCAGAAATGCGCGCTCTACGGGAATTTCGGCGACTATTTCACCCGCCTTCAAGGCAAGGAGCTCAGTTACACCAACATCCTCGATGTCGAGGCGGCCGCCGACCTGATCCTCGATTTCGCGCGGCCCACCGTCGCCATCCTCAAACACACCAATCCGTGCGGAATCGGCCAGGATGATGAGGACCTGCGGGTCGCCTGGCAGAAGGCTTTCGAAACCGACCGTCAGGCACCGTTCGGCGGAGTGATTGTCTGCAACCGCCCACTCACGCTCGAGTTGGCCCGGGTGATTTCCGAGATTTTCACCGATGTGATCATCGCTCCGGATTTCGAGGCCGATGCGCGCGCTTTGCTTCAGAAGAAGAAAAACCTCCGGCTCATGAAAATGAACGAGGCCTACAAGAGTGTGAAAACCGCCCCGGTAGTGCGCTCCTGCCCGGGTGGCCTCATGGTGATGGACCGCGACCACACCGCGCTCGGACTCGATGGATTGGAAGCCAAGGTGGTCACCAAACGCCCGCCCACGGAAGAGGAAATGCGCGCGATGCGCTTCGGCTGGCGGGTGGTGAAACATGTGAAGTCCAATGCCATCGTCTATTCCGCAAGCGACCGCACGCTCGGCATTGGTGCCGGGCAGATGAGCCGCGTCGATTCCTCGCGCATCGCGATCTGGAAAGCCCGCGAGGCCGGTCTTGATCTCAAAGGCAGCATCGTCGCCTCCGACGCGATGTTCCCGTTCGCCGATGGCCTGCAATCCGCCATCGACGCCGGTGCCACCGCCTGCATCCAACCCGGCGGATCCGTCCGCGACGAGGAAGTCATCGCCGCCGCCGATGCGGCCGGCATGGCGATGGTCTTCACAGGCCACCGGCATTTCAGGCATTAATTCATTCCGGCAAGCCCGGGCTTGCTCTCAGGTGCGCGGTCGCTAGGATGTCCCGCTTTCCCAGCGACCATGTATCTTATTTTTGTCGAGAAGAATCCCGCCCACCGCCACGACGCCCACCGCCTGCTCCACGACCTGCGCGAATCCCTCGGTTTGCCAGCGCTCCGCTCGGTGCGGATTCTCCAGCGTTACGATGTGGATGGCGTCGATGACGCGACCTTTGCCGCTGCGGCATCGACGATTCTCAGTGAGCCACAACTCGACGATCTGATCGACCATCTTGAAATACCCGAAGGGGTCAGGGCGTTCGGAATCGAGTATCTGCCGGGGCAATTCGACCAACGCGCCGACTCCGCCGCACAGTGCATCCAGATCCTCAGTGGCGGCGAGAAACCCGAAGTGCGTTCTTCAAAGGTCATCCTCCTCGAAGGGGAACTCACCGACGCCGAATTCGACGCGGTGAAAAAATACGTTATCAATCCCGTCGATTCCCACGAAATCCCTGTAGCGGCGATCACCGGTCGTCGCGAATCCGCCTGCCCTGCAGACGTCGCCACTCTCACCGGCTTTCGTACCGCCGAGCCCACCGCCATCCGCGCCGAACACGGTCTTGCCATGTCGCTCGAAGACATCGCGTTCTGCCAAAAATATTTCACCAGCGAGGAGTCCCGCGATCCCTCCATCACCGAGCTCAAGATGCTCGATACCTATTGGTCCGACCACTGCCGCCACACCACCTTTCTCGCCAGAATCGAGGAGGTCACCTTCGACGATCCCGCCGGTCCCGCCGCCCGCGCCTGGCAGACCTATCAGAATGTGAGAAAACATCTCGGCCGCGAAGACAAGCCCGTGTGCCTCATGGACATCGCTCTCATCGGCATGCGCGAACTCAAGGCATCCGGCGAACTCGATAACCTCGAAGTGTCCGAGGAAGTCAACGCCGCCTCCATCGTCGTCCCTGTGAAAATTTCAAATCTCAAATCTGAGATTTCAAATCCAGTCCGCGAGGAATGGCTCGTGATGTTTAAAAACGAGACCCACAACCACCCCACCGAGATCGAGCCCTTCGGTGGTGCCGCCACCTGCCTCGGCGGCTGCATCCGCGACCCGCTCTCCGGCCGCTCCTACGTCTATCAGGCGATGCGCGTGACCGGGGCAGGGGACCCGACCACTCCGTTTTCCGAAACCCTCCCCGGCAAGCTCCCGCAGAAGAAAATCTGCCAGATCGCCGCCCATGGATATTCCTCCTACGGCAACCAGATCGGCCTCGCCACCGGCCAGGTCGCCGAGGTCTATCACCCGGGTTATGTTGCAAAGCGTCTCGAAATCGGCGCCGTTGTCGCCGCAGCTCCGCGTGCCAACGTCTTTCGCGGCACCCCCGCGCCTGGTGATGTGATCCTGCTGATCGG
>JBLRWN010000047.1:0-28195 GCA_047921195.1 Luteolibacter sp.
CAAAGTCTCTTTAGGCATCCGTGTGTTGCGTATGCAGCATAAGAAATCGCTAGTATTTAAATGCCGGATTAATAAAATCATTTTTTTTTTGCTCGCGTTGGGCGTTTGGCCTGAAGTTTGGCTGCTAGGAATTTGCTTTTTGTGGGAGGCCCATGAAAGAGCCATTGGGTCGGACCGGAGGGCGGGGAAATGGGGGTTGGGTTGTCATCGGCGGGGTGGGCGCGGTGGACACGTTCACCAAGAACGGCGGCACCGGCATCCGCGCCCGCCGGATCGGCTCCGCGCCATGATGTTCCCGTGGCCTGCTTGAAGAAGCTGCCCGCCATACCGTCGAGGTTCGGCCGGTCCTCCCGGCCGCGCGTGCGACGCTCTGATAGGTGAGGGGGTGATGGACTACCGTATTCCATCATGTCCCAGTACGCTGATCTCGGTTTGTTCGGTGGCTTTTACGGATTTCAGCACGAATTCCTTGCAGCCGCCAGCCTGGACCATTCCAGCAATTCGACCACGCCATCAGGGTCACGGCGTACAGATTATTGATGCGGCCGCATCAATAATCTGTACTGCATGGATGCCCTGTGAGTTGGGTGTTGAGGCGGTCGCGTCGTAAAGCGGGGGGGGACGGCGAGGTGTTAGGGGGCGTCGACTTCGAAGATGCGGCCATCTTCGAGAATGAAGATGGCGTGGATCTGATGGAGCCGGGCCCAGTCCATGCCTTTCTCAAGGCCCATCACATAGAGGGCGGTTGCCAGGGCATCGGCGGTGGTGCTGGTGGGGGCGATCACGGAGGCGGAGAGCAATGGGTGGGTGACCGCTTCCCGGGTGACCGGATCCACAATGTGGTTGCCTTTGAAGTAGCTGCCGGAAGTGCCAATCGCTTGATTCCTGAGCTCGATGCGCAACTAAAAAGTGTTTTACCTCACTCACATAACAGGATGGACAGAAGTGGCGGCCCTTGCAGGTGAAGGCGAGGAGGCGTTCGTAGCCGCAGTCGGCGCATTGGAGTCGGGTGAAGCCGGAGGCGAGGTCGCCACAGCGGAGGAAGGATTCGACGGTGGCCGTGGCTGCGGGGTGCAGCGGGCCGAGATCCTTGCGGTGTTTGGATTCGTAATTGGCGAGGAATTGGTCCCAGCCGTGGTGGACGAGTTGCCAGAGGGGCGAGGCGCGGGGGCGGCGGGGTTGGTAGATGGATGGCACAAAGAATGTTCATAAGAACATTTATTGAGCGGGGCAAGATCGGGCGTGTTGATTCGGTTTTTTGGAAAGTCAAGATGGGTGGATTTTCAGGCCGGAAAATCTGCGCCAGGAGCCACGGCGCAATTGGAGTGTGATTCAGCATTAGCCAAGAAGCAAAAGGTGCTTTAAGCGAGTTGGAGCGATTGCATGCATCACCCAAACGTGAGGTGTTTGGATCCTTGGGCTGGTGTGAGTGAGTCACCAAGAGGCTCGAATTTTGCGCGAGAATTCGCGTAGAAGCACGTTCCGGCCGCACAAGGGATGGCAATATGGGCGGCCCTCACAAAACCATTCCGCGTCCGTTAGGCATCGTTGGCGCGCGGATTGAACGGGATCACTTGGTTTCCACTCCGTTCAGGATCATCCGCCGCTTCTTGCGGTCATAGCGGAGGGTGTTTTCCCACTGGCCGTCCTTGGGCAGGATGCTGAACCATTTCTCCGCGACCTCCGGTGTGGTCAGCTCGCGGTAGTGTTTGAAGATGATCGACGGCGAGTTGCCCGCCTCAAGCGCGACCTGATCCGCACTCTGGACGATGGCAATTCGGTAACTGATGAATGAATCCCGAAGCACGTTGCGCGGCCACTCCATCTTGAGGACGCGGGCCAGCGCGGGCACATGGGTTTGCAATTCCTTGGTGCGGACGATCTTCCCTTTGCGCTCCAGAGGCGTGAGCCACGCTGCGAGGTTGTCGCTGATCGGAATCACACGGCGTGAGGCGGTCTTCGCTTGGCCGGCACGCACCTCGATGAATTTTCGATCCAGATCCACGGCTTTCCAGTCGAGGCGTTGAAGTTCTGCCATGCGGATCCCGGCAAACGCACCGATGGCGAGGATGGGCACCAGATCGGGTGGAGCATGGTGCAGCAGCTTCTCCATCTCTGCGGGCGAGAAGATCGTGGTGTCGTCGGATTTCACACGCACCTGATGGATCTGCTCGACTGCGGTGTTCTTCTCGTCGGGCAGGTAGTTTTGGGCCTTGGCGAAGGAGAACAGCACCTTGATGCAGCGCAGCATTGAATTGCGCGTGACCGCCACAATGTCCAGCGACCGCAACCAGGCATCCACATCCGGGCCGGTGACTTCAAGAATCGGTCCAGGGAATTTGTCGGCAAGACGATTGAGCGTGGTGCGGAGTTGGCCGAGATAGGCATCACTCGCCCCGTCTTGTTCCCGGATCTTGAGCAGTTCGGCGACCACTTCCGGGACTGTGGCGCGGCGAACGATGTTGCCGAACATCTTGCTGTATTCCGTGGCCATGACCGAAAGCGACTCACTTCCGGCCAACGAGCGAGCGCGAACGTAATCCTCCACGGCGGCGTAAAGTGGAATCCCGAGTTTTTCCAGCAGTGCCTCCACCGCCTTGAAGCTGTCGCGCTCGTGGGGCTTGAGGTCCGTGACATGCTGCATACCGGATTGAATTCGCTGCGCCACGAACAGGGCCTCCTTTTTGGCGTCCTCCATGGTGTTGAACATTTTCCGCATTCGGCGTCCGTCCCGGTAGTAGCTCAGGGTGAAGCGGACCCGTCCTTTGGATTCCGTGCGATAGATTGGCACCACGGCGGAGCCCGCTTTGACCTTGAGAAAGGGGCCTGCTTTTTTGCTCCGCCCCTTGGGGGAGGAAGTCTCCCCGTTTGTCGCCATTTTGTCGCCAGCCTCGGCCATGCTGATGCTGGACGTGTCAACCGGGGCAGTTGGTGCTGCCATTTTCCTTTGATTTGAAAAGGAAAGTGCTCGAAAGAGGACTCGAACCTCCACGGGTCTCCCCACTAGATCCTTAGTCTAGCGCGTCTACCAATTCCGCCATCCGAGCATTTGTTTCCGGCGATGCGGGGCGGCAGAATTAGGGGGCGGTGTGGGGTTTGACAAGAGAATCTTTATGCGGCTGGTAATTTTTTTTATGGAAATAGGCCGCGCATGGTTTTGGTGTCGGCGACGTTTTGGATGGCGATGGCTTGGGCGGCCATGCGCATGGGGACTTTGCGGCGATTGGCGAAGGCGACGACTTCGGCGAAGCTGTTTTGGAGTTTGGTTTCGAGTTTGGTGATGATCTCGCGTTCGGTCCAATGGAAGCGCTGGAGGTTCTGCACCCATTCGAAGTAGGAAACGGTGACGCCACCGGCGTTGCAGAGAACGTCGGGGATGATGAAGACATCGCCGCGTGCGTTGAGGATGGCATCGGCCTCGGGATCGGTGGGGCCGTTTGCGCCTTCGGCGAGCACCTTGCAGCGGAGGGCGGCGGCGTTGTTGCGGGTGATCACGCGTTCGAGCGCGCAGGGGGCGAGGACATCGCAGGGTTGCGCGAGGATTTCATGGGAGTCGATGGCTTCGGCGTGTCTGAAGCCGGCGACGGTGCGATGTTTGCGGGCGTGATCTTGGAGTTTGCGGACGTCGATGCCGTGGTCGTTCCAGATGGCGCCTTCGGCGTCGGAGATGCCGGTGATTTTGACGCCGTATGACGCGAGGGTGAGGGCTGCGTGGGTGCCGACGTTGCCAAATCCCTGGATCACGGCGGTGGCTTGGTCGGTATCGACGCCGAGCTTGGCGAGGGCCCGGGATGCGAGGAAGGCGACACCGTGGCCGGTCGCCTGCACGCGCCCGGCGGACCCTTGGAGGCCGATGGGTTTGCCGGTGACGATGGCGGGCACGAGGTGGCCGACGTGGGTCGAGTAGGTATCGGTGATCCATGCCATGGTCTGCTCGTTGGTGCCCATGTCGGGGGCCATGACGTCGATTTCCGGGCCGATGAATGGGATCATTTCCATGGTGAAGCGGCGGGTGAGGCGTTCGAGTTCGCCGGGCGACATGGTGCGTGGGTCGCAATCGACGCCGCCTTTGCCGCCGCCGTATGGCAGGTTGAGGAGCGCGCATTTCCAGTTCATCCACATCGCGAGCGCGGCGACTTCGCCGAGGTCGACGCCCGGGTGGTATCGCAGTCCGCCTTTGACCGGTCCGCGGGTGAGGTGGTGTTGGACGCGGTGGCCGAAGAAGACGCGGGTGGTGCCGTCGTCCATGCGGATGGGAGCGGTGACGGTGATCAGCCGCTTTGGCCATTTGCAGCGCTCGCGGATGTCGTCTGGGAGTTTGAGGAAATCGGCGACGTCGTCGAATTGCCGCGCGGCCATGGCGAAGGTGGGGTTTTGCAGAAGGGCTTCTCGCATGATACGGTGGAGCATGGCGCAAATTCGGGCGCATGGCACGCGGGAATCGTCTCGCGAGTGAGTTCGAGCGCCGGATTGATCCGGCCTGTCGCTCTCGCGCTCCGCGTGGCCGAATGCATTCGGCGCGCCTTTCTGGAAATCCCGGCATTGCCAAGCGGGGGGAGGGGTGGCAGATTCCCTGCCCGAAGGAATTCAACGACCATGCCAAACTACGATTACCAATGTGAGAAGTGCGGACACCACTTCGAGGTGTTCCAAAGCATGAACGATGCGAAGCTGACCGATTGCCCGCTCGATGCATGCGATGGCGTGGTGAAGCGTCTGCTAGGGACCGGTGCCGGGCTGATCTTCAAGGGCGCGGGATTCTATCAGACCGATTACCGTTCGGCATCGTATCAGGCCGGGGTGAAGACCGAATCATCCGGTGGAGGTGATAGCTCGAAAAAATCCGCGCCTGCGGCTGCTCCTGCCAAGGAATCGAAGCCAGCGGCGGCTTCTACGCCTGCTTGACGCGGTGGTTTTTTACCAGGGATACACGGATTGGCACGGATTGAGAGAGTTTGCGCGCGAAGTACCTTATTCGGTATCCGCGTCTCTCACGCAGCGGAAGCCGGTGTGGTTGCTGGGTGAGCCCTCTTCGAGCGAATGTCGTGCTGCGGGGCGGTAGCGCATGCAATAGGAGATGTGGCAGAGGAATGAGCCGCCTTTGGTGACGTGGTGGACGGATCCCTCGCCACGGCGGCCGGTGGTTCGGTCGACCCAGGTTTCGGGTCCGGTCGGGTTCATGCCGGAGCACATGGCGGGGTATTCCGGGTCGTAGAAATCCGAGCACAGTTCCCAGACGTTGCCTGCCATGTCGTAGAGGCCGTAACCGTTGGGAGCGAACGATCGGACGGGTGAGGTTGCGAGGAAGCCATCGGCCTTGCTGTTGTTGGCGGGGAATTCGCCTTGGAAGGTATTGGCCATCCATTGGCCGCCGGGGCGCATTTCATCGCCCCATGTGAACACCCGGCCAGCCAGCCCGCCGCGTGCGGCAAACTCCCATTCGGCTTCGGTGGGCAGGCGTTTTTCCGCCCATTTCGCGTAGGCGGCAGCGTCCTCCTTGGTCACGCAGACGACGGGGTGGTCGCCGAGGCCATCGATCGATGACCCATCGCCGGTGGGATGTCGCCAATTCGCATCCGGATCCCAGCGCCACCACGCGAGGTATGCGCCGGGCGCGTTCGGGTTGCCTTCGAAGTTTTCCGGTTCGGTGAAAACCACGCTGCCTTGGCGGAATGGCATCGGTGGCAGGTGTTCGCGCGCATCCGGCGGGAAGTCGTCGGCCGAGGCTTCACGTTCGGCGAAGGTGACGTATCCGGTGGCTTGGACAAAGGCGGCGAACTGGTCGTTGGTGACCTCGGTTTCATCGATCCAGAACGGGCCGACGGTGACGGTGCGGATCGGGGCTTCCTCGGGGAAAAACTTTGGTCCGTAGGGTGTGTTGAAGCGTCCTTCGGATCCCATGCGGAAGGTGCCGCCGGGAACCAGCACCATGCCGTCGATGCGGGGGAGGTTGGGTTCTACGGTGGTGGGTTCGGGTTTGTCACCGCAGGACGAAAGGAGTGCGAGACACAAGGCGGGGAGTAGAAGATGGAATCGATCAGTCATTTCTCTTTTCCGGGGGAGCTTACCCGGGCATGCTCCGAAGTCATGAGCAAATTCCGCCCGTGCATCGATCTCCACCATGGCGTGGTGAAGCAAATCGTTGGTGGCAGCCTTCGCGACGAGGGCGTGGGGCCGCAGGAGAATTTTGTTTCCGAGCATCCGCCGGCGTGGTTTGCCGGGATGTTCCGGCGCGATGGGCTGGTGGGTGGTCACGTGATCAAGCTTGGTCCCGGCAATGATTTGGCGGCGCACGAAGCGCTCGCGGCGTGGCCTGGTGGCATGCAGATCGGCGGTGGGATTGCGGCGCACAATGCTGCCGAGTGGATCGATGCGGGAGCCAGCCATGTGATTGTGACGTCCGCGCTTTTCGATTCGTCCGGCCGCTTCCAGCCCGAGGCGCTTGATGCCATGGTGCGCGAGGTCGGTCGCGAGCGATTGGTGATCGATCTCTCCTGCCGTCGCGATGGCGATGGCTGGGTGGTCGCAATGAATCGCTGGCAGACGCCGACGGAAATGCGCGTCGATCATGCCACGCTCGACCGGCTTGCGCCGCATTGCGATGAATTCCTGATTCACGCGGCCGACGTTGAAGGACTGTGCCGTGGGATCGATGCGGAGCTCGTCGAGCTGCTCGGTGGCTGGGGGGAATGCCCGGTGACCTATGCGGGCGGCGCGGCGACCATGGCGGACGTCGAATTGATCGAGCAGGCCGGGCAGGGGAAGGTGGATTTCACGATTGGGAGTGCGTTGGATCTTTTTGGTGGTATCGGGTTCCGGTATGAGGAGCTGGTGGAGTGGAACCGGGCCGGGAAATCCGATTGATTCGTGACAGCATCGCATCATCATCCTGCCACCGCCATGCTCTCGCTCCTGAAAATCCGCAACCTTGCCCTGGTCGATGAACTCGCGTGGGAAATCGGCGCTGGATTAGTCGGGGTGACCGGGGAGACTGGCGCGGGGAAATCGGTGATTGTTGGGGCCTTGAAACTCGTGCTGGGCGAACGTGCGGACAAATCGCTGATCCGTTCCGGCACCGACGAGTGCGTGGTGGAGGCGGTGTTTGATCTTGCCGACACGCGGGAGATCGACGCGGTCTTGACCGAAGGCGGGCTCGAACCCTGCGATGAACCGCAGCTCATCATTCGCCGGGTGATTGGCACCAAGGTGAACCGCCAGTTTGTGAACGACTCGCCGGTGACGCTCGGGCTGCTCAAGCGGCTTGGCGAATATCTGGTCGACTTGCATGGGCCGCACGACCATCAGTCGCTGCTTTCCGTCGAGCGCCAGCTTGCGATGCTCGATGCGTTTGCGGGTTCGGAGGCAGCTCTTGCAAGCTACCGCGAGTGCCACCGCGAGTGGCGCGAGCGCGAGGCTGAGCATGAGGAAATTCGCAATGCGGAAAATGCCAGTGAGCGTGAGATCGAAATGTTGCGCCACTTGATCGACGAGGTGGATGCTGCGGATTTCAAGCCCGGTGACGAAGAGACACTGGAGGAACGCTGGAGGCGCGCGCGCAACGGCAGCCGCTTGTTGGAATCGTCGTCCGCCATGGTCGCCGTGCTCGGAGGAGCGGATGGCGTCATCGACCGGCTCGGCGAGGTGCAACGCCTCGCCCGCGAACTTGAAAAACTGGATCCGACCACCGCCCCGCGCCTCGCCGCGCTGGAATCCGCAGTGATTGAATTGCAGGACCTTGAACGCGATCTGACCGACTACGCCGACGAGCTGGAGATCGATCCCGAAGAGACGGCCGCGCTCGAAGAGAGGGTGAACCTTTTGGAAAGCCTGAAGCGCAAATACGGTCCTGCTCTAACGGACGTGCTCAACCGCCGCGCCGAGGCGGCCGAGCGTCTCGACACCATCGAGAACCGCGGTGAAAAACTCGCGGCTCTTGAACAAGCCGTAACCGCCGCCCGTGCTGCGGTGGATGCCGCAGGCAAGGAGCTTGGCACGCTCCGACGCAAGGGCGCGCCGCGCCTCGCACGCGAGATTGCCGCACAGCTCAAGGATCTCGGATTCAAACAATCCACGTTCGGCGTGGATCTCACCACACTTGGAAAACCCGGACCGCAGGGGCTCGAAGCCGTCGAATTCCAATTCGGCCCGAACCCCGGCGAGCCCATATTGCCGCTGCGTCAGATCGCCTCGTCCGGCGAGGTGAGCCGCGTGATGTTGGCGGTGAAGTCGGCGCTTGCCGATCAGGATGCCACGCCGTTGATGGTGTTCGACGAGATCGACGCCAACGTCGGCGGTGAGGTCGCCAGGGCGGTTGGTCGCAAGATGTCCGCTCTCGGCACGCGGCACCAAGTGGTTGCGATCACCCATTTTCCCCAGGTTGCCGCCACAGCGGACCAGCATTTCGTGGTGGAAAAAGATGTCGCCGGTGGTCGCACGCGTTCGCAGCTCCGCCCGGTAACCGGCGAATCCCGCGTCGCCGAACTCGTCCGCATGCTCGGTGGCGGCGGCGAGCAGGCGCGGGCGATGGCACATGCGCTGTTGCGCGGGGAGTAGCGCGCGGAAGGCGGGCTTGCCGATTTCTCACGCGCTGTATCCCAGCCACGGCCCCAGCCATTTTTCGCATTCCTCCACCGTGATGCCTTTGCGCCGGGCGTAGTCTTCGATTTGGTCGCGCTGGAGTTCGGAGATGGCGAAGTAGTGGCTTTCGGGGTGGGAGAAGTAGAGCCCGCAGACGGCGGCACCGGGGTGCATGGCGCAGCTTTCGGTGAGGGAGACGCCGGTGGCGGGTTCCGCGCCTAACAGATCGAAGAGGATCGGTTTTTCGGTGTGATCGGGTTGGGCCGGGTATCCGGGCGCGGGGCGGATGCCACGGTAGTTCTCGTGGATGAGCTGGTCGGTGGTGAGCTCCTCCTCGGTCTCATACCCCCAATCGATGCGCGCCTGGTGGTGGAGGTATTCGGCGAAGGCCTCGGCAAAGCGGTCGGCGATGGCCTTGACCATGATCGAGCCATACGGGTCGTGGGCGGCATCGAGTTCATCGGCGAATTCGTGCGCACCGTGGATGCCGACGACGAAGCCGCCGAGGTAGTCGGGCGTGGCGGCGGTTTGCAACCGCCCAGCCCCTTCTCCAAGAAATTCCCAATCGACCAATTTTGCTGATTGCGGATTACGTAAAACATAATCCCTCTGATTCCAATAATCATCCGCATCGCGGATAATATGGTCACAGGATTCTTTCTGCCAGAAATCTCCCTCGCGCCCCAAAAGCTTGTTCGCTTCCCGGGCGCTGTGTCGTTTGATGCTGTGGAGAATATCCGACAATGCATGACCCTCACGAGGTGTGATCAGGAGGTGCACATGATTTGGCATCACACACCATGCTCCCAGATCGTAGCGTTCGCCAGCGAAGTGGAGAATGGCGTTGCGGACGATGGCGGCGATGCGCGGGTCTTTCATCCAAGCGTCGCCTTGGCCATCGTCGAGGGCTGATTCGATTTTCGAACGGTAGAGTTCGGCGAGACGGTCGCGGAGGTCGCAAACGAGGGATTCGTTTTGGTTCTCCTCCGCTTTAGCCAGTTGGCTTTTGAGGTCTTGTTTTTGAAAGCGGTAGGTTTGGATGACGGATTGAGGCAGGGAGTTCGCGAGGCGGAAGGTGACGGCGTAGGTTGCTCCTTCGCGATACCAGTGAGGGAGATGCCCCCAGTCCTGTCGCTCTGTGGGATTT
Source organism: Luteolibacter sp. (assembly GCA_047921195.1). Taxonomy (GTDB): domain Bacteria; phylum Verrucomicrobiota; class Verrucomicrobiia; order Verrucomicrobiales; family Akkermansiaceae; genus Luteolibacter. Next base: position 9,725 of record JBLRWN010000047.1, read on the forward strand.
TTTGAAAATGTGGCATAGAATGGTTGGGCTTGGCGGATGCAATCCGCCGCCACGGGGCAAACCCAGTCACTCAGGGCGACGTTGGGTTTGCCGGAGTCTTTTTTGATTTGTTGGCGCAGGGTGTGGAAGCGGGTGCGCTCGGTGGTGCGGGATTCGTCGGACCAGATGATGATGTCGTCGCCGTCGGCATTGGCGGGGAAGAACCCGTAGATGCCGCGCGCCTGAAAGCGGTCTTCGGCGAGGATGCGCTCGATCCATTCGAGGGCGTCGTTGTGGAGTTTTTTGGCTTCTGCGGCACCTTCGGCATTTTTGGTTTTGAGAAGCTGGTTTTCACGGTCCCACACGCCGCGCAGTTCCCAAGCATGGAAGAATGGCGTCCAGTCGATGTAATCGACGAGGTCGCGCAGGGAGGCGGTGATGTCATTCGTTCCGAGGAAGGATGGGACGGGTGGGGTGTAGGTCGACCACTCGTATTGCGGGCCTGCGGCGCGGGCGGCTTCGATACTGAGAGTTTCTTTCTTCGGGCCGGAGATGAAGTTTTCGCGGAGTTTTTGTTGTTTGGCGCGCACGTCGGCGACGAAGGCGTCGCGCTGGTCTTCGGAGAGCAACGAGGTGGTGACGGGGACGGAGCGCGAGGCGTCGAGCACATGGACGACCGGGCCGCTGTAGTGTTCGGCGATCTTGATCGCGGTGTGGGCGGCGGAGGTGGTGGCTCCGCCGATCAAAAGCGGGATGGTGAAACCGGCTCTCTCCATTTCCTTGGCGACGTGGACCATCTCGTCGAGCGACGGGGTGATCAGGCCGGAGAGTCCGATGACATCGGCGCCGATCTCCTTGGCCTTGGCGAGGATCTTGTCGCACGGGACCATGACGCCCATGTCGGTGACTTCGAAGCCATTGCACGAGAGGACGACGCCGACGATGTTTTTGCCGATGTCGTGGACATCGCCCTTGACGGTGGCGATGAGGAAGCGACCTGCGGAGCGGTGGCGCTCGGCGAGGCGCAGGGCCTCGGCATCGTCGATGCCGGGGTTGGCGTCTTTGACTTCCTGGATGTCGCCGGCAAGAAATTCGGCCTTTTCGGCCTCCATGAACGGGGTGAGCCAGGCGACGGATTTTTTCATCACGCGGGCGGATTTGACGACCTGCGGGAGGAACATCTTGCCTGCGCCAAAGAGGTCGCCAACGACGCCCATGCCATCCATCAGCGGGCCTTCGATGACTTTGAGCGGTCGGCCGTATTTTTGCAGGGCTTCCTCGGTGTCTTCGTCGATGAATTTGTCGATGCCTTTGAGCAGGGCGTGTTCGAGGCGTTTTTCGACCGGGTCGTCGCGCCAAGAGAGGTCTTCTTCGAGCTTCTTGCCGCCCTTGCCTTTGAATTGTTCGGCGAGGTCGAGCAGGCGCTCGGTGGCGTCGGAGTCGCGGTTGAGCAGGACGTCTTCGACGGCGGTGAGGAGGTCTTTCGGGATCTCGTCGTAGACTTCGAGCATGCCGGCGTTGACGATGCCCATGTCCATGCCGGCCTGGGTGGCGTGGTAGAGGAAGGCCGAGTGCATCGCTTCGCGGACGGCGTTGTTGCCACGGAAGGAGAACGAGATGTTCGAGACGCCTCCCGAGACGCGCGCGCCGGGGAGGTTCTTCTTGATCCAGCGGGTGGCGTTGATGAAATCGAGCGCGTAGTTGTTGTGCTCTTCGATGCCGGTGGCGACGGTGAGAATGTTCGGGTCGAAGATGATGTCGTAGGGATTGAATCCGACCTCATCGACGAGGATGCGGTATGCGCGTTCGCAGATGCGGATTTTTTCGTCGTAGGTGGCGGCCTGGCCTTTTTCGTCGAACGCCATGACGACGACCGCTGCGCCGTATCTCATGATGTGGCGAGCGTATTTCTTGAAGGCATCCTCGCCTTCCTTGAGTGAGATCGAGTTGACGATACCCTTGCCCTGGAGGTGCTTGAGGCCTTCCTCGATGATTTCCCATTTGGAAGAATCAACCATGATCGGCACGCGGGCGACGTCGGGTTCGCCTTGGAGTAGATCGAGGTAGCGGGCCATCATCGCTTTGCCGTCGATGAGGCCATCGTCGAAGCAGATGTCGATGACGTTGGCTCCGTTGGCGACCTGCTGGCGGGCGACTTCGACGGCGGCTTCGAGGTCGTTGTTTCTAACGAGCTTCGCGAACTGGGGTGATCCGGCCACGTTGGTGCGCTCGCCGATCATGAGAAACTGCTTCTCGGCGGTGTGGTTGTAGGCGTCGGTGCCGGAGAGGCGGAGCGTGGGTGGGATTTTCATGGATGGAACGAAACGCGGAGGCGCGGAGGACGCGGAGGATTTTCGCGGAGGGTCTTATGATTGTGGGAAATTGATGACGTGGCGTTTGATGCCGTTTGTGAGGAGTGGGACGTTGAAGTTGATAAGCAGTACGAGGCACTTGTTTGAGAGTTTCATGTAAGTGTGAAGCTGGGCTTGGTGGATTTTCATGGATGGAACGAAACGCGGAGGCGCGGAGGACGCGGAGGATTTTCGCGGAGGGTCTTATGATTGTGGGAAATTGATGACGTGGCGTTTGATGCCGTTTTTGAGGAGTGGGACGTTGAAGTTGATAAGAAGACCAAGACAATTGTCGGAGAGCTTCATGTAGGTGTGGAGCTGGGCTTGATGGATTGGGAGAAGTTCGGGGACGGTTTTGAGTTCGATGACGATTTCGTCTTCGACGAGGATGTCGATTCGATAACCTTCTTCATCTAGCTTTTCACCTTTATAGATGACGCCGACTTCGACTTGGCGGAGTGCCTTGATTCCCCGCAGAGCAAGTTCTTTTGCCAATGCTGCTTCATAAACTCTCTCCAATAACCCCGGGCCGAATTCGCGATGAACCTCTATCGCCGCATCAATGATCGATGCGGAAAGTGCGTTTAGTTGTTCTTTTGTTTTCATGATCATAAATCTCTGTGAAAAACCTCCGCGCCCTCCGCGTCTCCGCGTTTCGTTTTAGCCCATAATTGGCACTTCACGGGGAGCCTTGTCTCTGAGGCCTTGGGCGATGGCTTTGATGTGGTCGGGGGTATTTCCGCAGCAGCCGCCGGCGAGGTTGAGGAGGCCGGCGTTGGCGAATTCGGCCATGTAGTCTTTCATGTGGGGAGGCTCGAGGTCGAAGCCGGTGGGCGCGAGTGGGTTGGGGAGGCCGGCGTTGGGGTAGCAGGAAATGTGGGTGGTGGCGCAGGCGGAGAGCTCTTCGAGGAAGGGCTTCATGAGATCGGGGCCCAGTGAGCAGTTCAGCCCGATGGCAAGTGGTTTGAGGTGGGCGAAGGCGTTCCAGAGGGCTTCTGGCTTTTGGGCGGAGATCATGGTTTCGCCGCCCATGCCGACGGCGGCGGAGACGATGACCGGGAGTCTCACGGAGTCCTCCTCGAAGACTTCGAGGGTGGCGACGGCGGCTGCTTTTGCATTGAGGGAATCGAAGATGGTTTCGATCATGAGGATGTCGCAGCCGCCTTCGATGAGGGCGCGGATCTGGTGTTTGTAAGCCGCCAGGACCTGATCGAAGGTGACGACTCGGAACGCGGGGTCGTCGGCGTCGGGCGAGTTGGTGAGGGAAACGGTGAGCGGGCCAATGGCGCCGGCGACGTAGCGGCGGCGGCCGGTGTCGCTGCCGATGGCATCGGCCCATTTCCGGCAGAGCCGGGCGGACTCGACGTTCATTTCCCAGGCGAGGTCGTTGAGGAATGGATTTTCGAGGATTTTCTGAAAGAATTCGGGATCCTTGCGGCCGCCTTTCTCGCGTGGGTCTTCGATGAAGAACTCACTCTGGGCGATGCCGGTAGCGGAGAAGGTGTTGGTTTCGCAGATGTCGGATCCCGCCTGGTAGAAGCGTTTGTGGATGTCGCCGATGACGTCGGGCTTGGTGATGGAGAGGATGTCGCCGTTGTTGAGGAGATCTTTTTCAGAATCAGCAAAGCGGGTGCCGCGGGCGTCGGATTCGGCGAGGCCGTAACTGCGGATGGTGGTGCCCATGGCTCCGTCGAGGATGAGGATGCGCTCGCGCAGGGATTTTTCGAGATCGGGCGTTGAATCAGGCTTCGGCATGCCGGAATCTATGCTTGAGGATGGGTGATTTCAAGATTCAAATCATCATATCGAGATATGATGATGGGATGGGATTCATTTTAAATTTCACATCGATCCTGAGGGCGTCGTGGAGGAGGGTGAGGTAATCGACGTGTGGCACTTCGAAAGCACCAAACTGGCGGAGATGGTCGGTGATCCACTGAGTGTCGAAGAGGGTGAATCCCGAGCGGCGGAGGATGCTCACGGTGGCGGCGAGGGCGGATTTTGATGCGTTGGTCTTTCGGGAGAACATGCTTTCACCGAAAAACGCGCCGCCGAGGGCTACGCCGTAGAGGCCGCCTTGGAGGCCGTCTGCGTCCCAGCATTCGATGCTGTGGGCGACCCCGAGGCTGTTGAGGGCGGTGTATGCTTCGATGATTTGCTCGTCGATCCATGTGCTTTCGCGCGCGGCGCAGCCGCGCATGGTGCCTTCGAAATCGGCGTCGATGCGGATCTCGAACGGTCGATGGCGCAGGGCGGAGCGGAGACGGCGGGGGAGATGGAAGCGCTCGTCGAGCGGGATGAGCCCACGCATTTCCGGAGAAAACCACAGGATGTGCCCGCGCTCCGCCATCGGGAAGGCTCCGTTGCAATAAGCGCGGATGAGCACGTCGGGCTGGAGATCGCGGATCATGGTGGGCGTGTTGATCCTTGGGATCAGGGGGCGCATGTGCAATGGGGATTTCATGTTCGACTTCCAACCAAGATTTCCCGGGAGCTTCGCGTTGGATTCATGAGGAGCATTGGCGAGTGCCACCGCACTTCTCCCTTTGCCCGAAAATCCAACCCACTCACACCATGGCACGTCGCACGAAATCCGCTGCTCATCTGAGTGAGCCACCGAAATTGGAAGTCTCCTCACTGATCGACATCTGCTTTCTTTTGCTGATCTATTTTCTCGCAACATCGACATTGATTCCAAGGGAGAGCGATCTTCAGATGCGCCTGCCGGGGCCGGTGTCTGATGTGGTATCGCAACCCATCATCCGTCCGCTGTTCATCGGCATTCAATCCGACGGCGGGATCCACACCGGTATCGGAAGCGGCCTTCAGATGCTTGACGGACCCGGGGACGGGCGTCTTCTGCCTCTGCTTGCGGAACATCTGGCGCTTTATGCGAGCGCGACGCGTGGTGCGAATGAAGACCCCATGGTGCAGATATACGCCGACCCGGAGGCAACCCAGCAGCGCGTGGTCGATGTGCTCAATGCTCTGGCCAAGGCGAAAATCCAGAATGTGACGTTTACCGATCTGTTGGAAATGTAGGGCGTTTTTGGTCGATTCGGGCCCACATCCTGCTTGAATCCGCCCATGACTCCGTCTGACGTCGCCTTTCTCAAATCGCTTCTGGAAACCCCCGCTCCCACGGGTTTTGAAATGCCCGTGCAGCGGGTATGGGCGGATTGGCTGCGACCGCACGCGTCGGCCATCGAGTGCGATGCGTATGGATCGACCTGGGCGGTCGTCGAGGGTGATAGCGAGCGAGTGGTGATGCTCGAGGCGCATGCCGACGAGATCGGCTACATGGTGAAGCACATCGATGAGAACGGATTTCTCCGGCTGGACCGGGTGGGAGGCTCCGATGCGGCGACCGGACGCGGGCGGCGGTTGCACATCCTCGGGGACAAGGGCGTGGTCAAGGGGATCATCGGCAACACCGCGATTCATTTGCGCCGTGATGGAGCGGGCAGTGAGAAGGCACCGCAAGTGCATGATTTGTGGGTGGACGTGGGGGCGTCGAATCCCGGCGAAGTCGCGGAGCTCGGGATCCGCGTCGGCCACCCGGCGGTCTATCAGGACGGGCCGATGGAAATGGCGAATAAGCGGATCGTCAGCCGCGCACTGGACAACCGGATCGGCAGTTACATCATCGCGCAGGTTTTGAAAAACGTGGCTGCCGCAAAGCGCAAGCCGGCGTTCACCCTGGTGTGCCTGAATGCGGTGCAGGAGGAAGTCGGCGGGCATGGCGCGGTGATGGCGACTTACCGGTTGAAACCCGACGTCTGCCTGTGCCTCGACGTCACCCACGCCACCGACACGCCCGGGATAGAGGCGGCGAAGTTCGGCAAGGTGAAGCTCGGTGGCGGGCCTACCCTGACCCACGGCACGGCGAACCACCCGCTGGTAGTCGAGCGGTTGATGAAGGTGGCCGGGCAGAAGGAAATCACGGTCCAGCATGAGTCGAGCGGGCGTTTCACCGGCACGGACACCGACAAGATTTTCCCGATACGCAAAGGGGTGCCGAGCGCGCTGGTATCGCTGCCGCTGCGGTGCATGCACTCGGTGGTGGAGACCGCGCACCTGGATGATGTTTCCGCCACGATCCGCCTGTTGACGAAATTCGTGATGTCGCTCGATGCCGGTGATGCCTTCCATCAGCGACTTGAACTCTGACCGCCATGTTGGAAGACGATTTCACCGATGTGATCGGCAAGGCGCTTCGGGGGCTCGGGTTGTCGCCGGAGCAGGCGGCTGTGGCTGCGGGGCTTGATGCGGTTGAGGTGTCACGTTTGTTAGGCGGTAGATGGGATGAGGCTGTCGCCCGTGTGCTGGCAAGGGTGCTCGGGCTGGGTGAGGCGGCGCTCGTCGCGCATCCCGCATACGTTCCGCCCGTTTGCGATCATCGAGCCATCACACGGCTCGATCTGCCATTCGGCGGGTATTCGGTGAATGCATGGCTGTTGGACGCCGCCGATGGCTGGCTGCTGATTGATGCCGGATGCGATGAGGATTCGCTTGCGCGGGCGATCCGCGAAGGTTGCGGGGTCGGTGGGATTCGCCGCGTCATCCTCACCCATGATCACCGTGACCATGTAGGGGGGCTGCGGCTTTTCGATGGCGGCGGCGTGCCGGTCCATGGCCCGGGTGTTGGGAAACCGTGGATGGAGATGCGACCGGGAGAATCGTTTGCGTGCGGGGCCCTCGAGGTGACTGCGCACGATCTATCCGGGCATGCGGTTCCCGCGCTTGGGCTTGAGATTCGCGGCCTTGATGTTCCGGTTTTGGCGGTGGGGGACGCGCTTTTCGCCGGATCGATGGGCGGGTGCGAAGGGCGGGAGCGGTATGATCTGGCGAGGAAAACCCTTGGGGACCTACTGGCTCGCATGGATCCGCAAACCCTATTGCTTCCGGGCCATGGGCCGCCGACCCGGGTGGTGGAGGAATTGCGGAGTAATCCGTTCGTCGCCGGCCTCACGGAGGTGTGAAATCGGCATGCGGCATGCTTGACGCGTCGAACCCGCGCTTCTAATGCTTTGCGCCCACCATGCCGGCATTGATCAACATCAGGATACTCCAGTTCTTCTTCGTCGTGTTTGCGGCCGGGTGTTTTGTTTCCTGCACACCGGCACCGCCGCCGCCACCTCCGGTTGCCGGGCAGGTTTTGTATGAATGGTATGACGACGGCGGGGCGGGGGAGATTTCGATCCGCATCAATCTGCGTTCGCAAATCGCGACGATTTATCGCGGTAATCGTGAAGTGGGCTGGTGCTATGTGGCAACCGGGCGGCAAGGCCATGGGACACCGGCAGGCAGTTTCCGGATCTCGGAAAAAACCGCCGACAAGGTATCCAACCGTTGGGGTTGGCAGGAAGACGAGTTTGGCGAAGTGATCAACCCGAGTGTGCGTTTCGACAAGCCCGTCCCAAGAGGCGCCCGGTTCGTCTACGCGCCGATGCCATATTGGATGCGGTTGACCGACTACGGCATTGGCCTGCATGGCGGATACATCCCGACTCCGGGAATGCCTGCATCCGCCGGATGCATTCGACTCCCCGAGCAATTCGCGCCGGTGCTTTTCAACGAGGTGAAGCTCGGCACGCCGGTCACGATCACCCGTTGAGCGGCGGTTTTTGGTAAAACAAAAGCGCGCTTGATCCGTAGGTGCGGCGGTCGCTGAGTCGCAAGTCGTCCGTCTCGATCGGGCGATAGGCCGATGACGCTTCCGCGACAAACCAGCCGCCATCGGCGAGGCGCGGAGCGATCCGTGAGGCGGAGCAGAGTTTCGCGATTTCGTCGGCGTCGCCGTGGTGTTTCCAGTAGGGCGGGTCGGCGAGGATGATGTCGTAGATTGCGGGATCCCGCTTGAGGAAGGCCTCGACCGCGCTTGTGACCACGCGGCCGCCGGGGAGTTGGGTTTTTTCGAGATTTTTTCCGATCACATTCGCGGCCTGCCGGTGTTGTTCGACGAACACACAGGATGCCGCGCCACGGCTCAGCGCTTCCAGGCCAAGGGCGCCTGATCCGGCGAACAAATCGAGCACCCGCGCATCCTCGACGCGTTCCGAGAGGATGGAAAACAACGCCTGGCGCACGAAATCGGTGGTCGGCCGCGTCACCGACGCGGGCACCTGGATCGTCATGCGCCCGGCCTTTCCTGCAATGATTCTCACGCGGCGAAGCATGGGCGGGCGCGCGTCGTCCGGCAATCCGCGATTCACGCGCGTGTCTGGCAAGCGGATGAGGCATCGGGATGCAACATCGCCGGATCTTGCAAATGCAGCCCACATCGAGTGATTCTCCGGCGGTGCTTGATCTTCTGCGGCAATTCTTCGGCTATGATGCTTTCCGTCCCGGGCAGCAGGATGTCGTCGATCGCTTGATGTCCGGGCGGCCAGTCCTCGCGATTTTCCCGACCGGGGGTGGAAAATCCCTATGCTATCAACTTCCCGCGCTTGCGATCGATGGTCTCACGTTGGTGATTTCGCCATTGATCGCGCTGATGCGCGACCAGGTCGATGCGCTGCAGGCGCGTGGCATTCCTGCGGCTCGGCTCGACTCCACCTTGGCTGCCGACGAAGAGCAATCGCTGCTTGCCCGGCTTGATGCGGGTGAAATCAAGCTGCTCTATGTCGCGCCCGAGCGATTCGCCAACGAGCGGTTCCGGGAAAATCTGAAACGCTGGAGCCCGCAACTCGCCGCGATCGACGAGGCGCATTGCATCGCCGAGTGGGGGCATAATTTCCGGCCGGATTACCTGAAGCTCGCACGCGCCCTGCGGCGGATGAAAATCCCGCGCGTGCTCGCACTCACCGCCACGGCAACGCCCGCCGTTGCGCGGGAAATCCGGAGGTTTTTCCGCATCGCGAGCGACGATGAAGTGCGACTGCCCTTCGACCGGCCGAACCTCGAACTCCGCGTTACCGCCTGTACACCGGATCAACGCAAGGCAATTTTGTTAGATCGGGTGCGGGCCATCGACGGCGCGGTGGTCGTCTACGTCACCCGGCAGGAAACCGCAGAGGAGGTGGCGACGTTTCTTTTGCGCCATGGTGAATCCGCGCGCGCTTACCATGCCGGCCTGCGTGCTGATTTCCGGGCGCGCGCGCAGCAGGCGTTCATGGATGGTGAGACGCGCGTTATCGTGGCGACCATTGCTTTCGGCATGGGCATCGACAAAGGAGACATCCGCGGGGTGATTCATTACAATCTCCCGAAAAGCCCGGAGAATCTTGTTCAGGAAACCGGGCGTGCCGGGCGCGACGGCATGCCCGCGCGATGCGAGATCCTTGCCTGTGCGCAGGATCTCACGGTGCTGGAGAACTTCATCCATGCCGACGTCCCCGGGCGCCGGGCGCTGGGTGCGCTGCTCGACCGGGTGTTGCGCCTCGGTCCGTCATTCGAGCTTTCGCTCTATAATCTGTCGCGCGCCTGCGACATCCGCCAGACCGTTGTCGAGACGGTGCTGGCGCATCTGGAAACCGACGGGTTGCTCACCCACGGCGGCCGCCGCCATAGCGCATGGCGGGTGCGGCTTTTGCGATCGGAGGACCAGCTCCTTGCGGGGCGCAGCGCGGGCGAGGCCCGGAGATTGAAAAAACTCCTCGCCTCCGCCGTTTCGGAGCGGGGGTGGTGGATGATGGATGACCAGAGCTGCGGCGACAAAAACGCCGCCGGTCTGTTGGCGGATCTCGCGCTCGCCGGCGATGCCATCGTCGAGCCACGGCGCGTGATGCACCGCTACCGCCTCAAGTCCTGCGAAACCGACGTCCGCGCCATCATCGATAGCATCATCGCGCGGTTTGAGCGCAGGGAGAGGGACGATTTGGCCCGCCTCGCAAAGGTCGTCGAATACGCTACCCAGCCCGGTTGCCTTACGGCATGGCTGGCCGAATATTTCGGCACCGCCGATCCGGTGCCTTGCGGGAATTGCGACCGCTGCCATGGTCGTCCGCCGGTGGTCATCACGCGCCCGCCTGCGCGGAACGTCACCGACGAGGAGTGGCGACAGATCACCGAACTGGTGCAATCGCGCGATTCCGCACTTGGTAGCGCTAGGCAGCTCGCGCGGTTTCTCTGTGGCATGACCAGCCCGGCCACCCGTTTCACCCGCGATCCCCGCTTCGGATTGCTTGGGGACCTGCCGTTTCACGAGGTTTTCCCGATCACTCGCGCGGTGATGGGAGGGTGAGTCCGGTATGTCAGAGTTCCTCTTCCTCTTCATCGCCCGGCACCGGCGGGATCAGGTCCTCGCGCATCAGCAGGCGGCCGAGATCGAGATCGGCAATCAAATCGGCCCGGGTATCGCGCACCACTGCAGCGTAGGGAATGATGCGGTCCATCTCGGCAATCGCGCAGTGGACCATCGACGAGATGATGTCGCCATCGAAGCGCTCTTTTTCGAACAAATTGGTGATGCGGAAAACCAGGTGGTTGCGATCCAGATCATACTCGAATCCGCCGAGCGTGAGCTGTTTGTTCGCGCGGGTGAGCAGTTCCAGTAAAAATGGAATCCGCATGCGATCCACCAGCATGGGGGATTCGGTAACGACGCTCAGGGCGTTGAGCTGCGGGTAGGCCTGCGCGATCAGATCGACGCGCGTGTGGTGCGCCTCAAATCCGGCGCGCAACACATCGCGATCCTCGACCAGCTCGCAGTGCCAGCCGTTTTTTCCGAAAGTTTCTTCAACGCAGAGGATTTGGCGGGAGTGTGGTCGCATGGTGTGAGTGGGGTTTGCCTGAGCGCCGGAGTATCCGCGCAGGCAACGGTTTGGCAAGCGTTGGGCCATGATGGGTGTTCCGATGCGGGCGATTCGCAAAATAAGAGCGGGCAATTGGGCAAAATGCGGTGCGAAACCGCCCGAACCTGCTTCAATTCCGGGGTATGGCGCACACGGAAAAAATCCTCGTGATCAACGCGGGCAGCTCGTCACTCAAACTCGCCGTCCGCGACAAGGCGAAATCCACGCCCGATGCCACCGCCGTCGTCGAAGCGCTTGGCACCCGCAAGGCCCGGGCGGTCGTCCGCATCGGCGAGGAGAAATACGAAATCGACGCCCCCGACACCGATCACGAATCCGCCTTGCGCACGGTGCTCGGGGTTCTTGCGGAATCCTTCGGTAGCCCGCTCCCGATCCGCGGCTGCGGCCACCGCGTGGTCCATGGCGGCGAGCGCTTCGCCGAGGCGCGTTTGATCACACCGGATGTGCTCGACGGCATCCGCGCGTGCGCGGAGCTCGCCCCGCTGCACAATCCACCCGCCATTCGCGCCATCGAGGCGGTCTCGCATTTGATGCCGGATTTGCCACAGGTCGCCGTGTTCGACACCGCCTTCCACCAATCGATGCCGCCCCACGCATTCCGATACGCCGTGCCACGCGATTGGTATGCGCACCACGGCGTGCGGCGATACGGGTTCCACGGCATCAGCTACCAATACCTTGTGTCGGAGACGGCAAGTTTGTTAGGCCGCCGGGCCGAAGACCTTCAACTCCTGATCGCCCACCTGGGCAATGGATGCAGCGCCGCTGCCGTTCGCGGTGGCAAATGCGTCGACACGACCATGGGGCTTACTCCGCTCGAAGGCATGGTCATGGGAACCCGAAGCGGCGACGTCGATCCGAACCTCGTCGGCTATTTGGTCGGGCGCACCAAAATGGACGCCGCACGCGTGCTCGATGTTTTGCAGCGCGGCAGCGGCCTCCTCGGGCTTTCCGGGAAATCCCATGACATGCGCGAGCTGCTCGCCGCGGCGGATGCCGGGGACGACGATTGTGAGCTTGCCGTCGCCGTCTTCTGCCACCGGGTCGCCCGCTCCTTGCTCGGCCTTGCCTCCGGCCTCGATCGCGTTGACGCCCTGGTTTTTTCCGGCGGCATCGGCGAGCATGCCGCGCCCGTGCGCGCCCGAATTCTCTCGCACCTTGGCATCCTTTCCCCGCAGCCCGATGCCGCCCGCAATGCCGCGCACGGCACCGGAAGCGACCGCCGCATCACCGCCGATGGCTCGCCTCTCACCGTCCTTGTCGTGCCGACCGATGAGGAACGCCTGATCGCCCGCGAGGCCCGCCGTGTGCTCGACCAGCCAACACCCTGATCCACCACTCATGAAGACCACGTTTTTCCTTTCCCCCTCGTCCACCGATGCCGGATTGACGACGGTGTCGCTCGGGCTCGGCCGCGCCCTGCAACGTCGCGGCGTCAAGGTCGCTTTCGTCAAGCCGATCGCCCAGCAGCACCCGAACGCGAAAGGTGGCGAGCGCTCGCGCGCATACGCGGAAGCCGCTCTCGGGATTCGCCCGGCCGAGCCGATTCCCTATGCTGAAGCCGCCGAGGCGCTCCACAGCGGCAGGGCGCAGGATGTGATGGAACGCGTCATCGCGGTATTCGAAGCCTCTACCCGCGAGGCCGACGTCGCGGTCGTCGAGGGATTGATCGTCAACGAAGGTGATCTCGCCTCCGCCCGGCTGAACCAGGCGATTGCCCGCGCGCTCGACGCCCGCGTGCTGCTCGTCGACGCGTTTTCTGACGGCAATGCGGCCGAGCTCCAGACGCGCCTCCGCGTCGCGGCCTCCGCATACGCGGCTGGCGGGCCAAGCAGCAAACGCGTCGTCGGCTGCATCCTCAACAAGGCCGATCCGGATCAATATGGGCCCACGCGAGAGGCATGGGCAAAGGGGCTTGAGGCATTGCGCGGCGAGGTGCCGGATTTTCGCGATGGCGTGCTCCAATTGGTCGGATGCATCCCGAAGAGCGCATCGCTCCTCAGCTACCGCACCCTCGACGTCGCGCGGCACCTCAACGCCGGCATCATGATCGAGGGCGATCTGGAAAAACGCCGGGTGCTCGCAGTCAAGATGGTTGCCCGCACCGTGGCCAACCTCTACGACACCTTCACGCCCGGTGCCCTCCTGCTCACGCCGGCCGACCGTGACGACGTGTTGATGGCGACCTCGCTTGCCGCGATCAAAGGCGTCCCGCTTGCCGGCTTGGTGCTCACGGGCTGTGATACGATTGAGCCGAGCCCGATGGTGCGCGACCTCTGCTCGCCCGCCGCCGATTCCGGGTTGCCCGTGCTGATGGCTGCGGGCAGCAGCTACCGGGTGATCAACGAGATCGGCAACCTCACCAATGAAATTCCCGTCGACGATCTCGAACGGCTCGATGCCACCCTCGAGTTTATCGCCCGCCACATGGACTGTTCGTGGTTGGTGGAAAAAGGCATCGAATCGCAATTCGAAGTCCGGCTTTCTCCGCCCGCATTCCGCTTCCGCCTTGCCGAGCGTGCGCGTGCTGCGAACCGGCGGATTCTGCTGCCCGAAGGAGACGAACCCCGCACCATCGCCGCCGCTATCAGTTGCGCGCAACGCGGTATCGCCCGCTGCGTGCTGATCGGCGACCCCGAGGAAATCCGCGCCAAGGCCGAGGGCATGGAAATCCAGAATGGCCTCGAAATCATCGACCCGCGTGAAATCCGCCACCGTTACATCGCCCCGCTCGCGGAAATGCGCAGCCACAAGGGGCTCACCGAAGCGATGGCCGCCGAACTGCTCGAAGACAACGTCTACCTTGCCACCGTGATGCTTGCCCTCGACGAAGCCGACGGCATGGTCTCCGGTGCGGTGCATTCCACCGCGTCCACCATCCGCCCCGCCCTTCAGCTCATCCGCACCGCACCGGAAGCCAAGGTGGTTTCCTCGGTCTTTTTCATGTGCCTGCCCGAGCAGGTGCTCGTCTATGGCGATTGCGCGGTCAATCCGAACCCCGATTCCGAAACCCTTGCCGACATCGCCATCCGCAGCGCCGAAAGCGCCGAACGCTTCGGCATCACCCCGCGCGTTGCCATGATCAGCTACAGCACCGGTGAATCCGCCGGTGGCAACGAAGTGGAAAAAGTCCGCGAAGCCACCCGCCTCGCCCGCCTGATGCGCCCGGATCTTTTGATCGACGGACCACTCCAATACGATGCCGCAGCCATCCCCGAGATCGCCCGCAAGAAAGCTCCTAACAGCAAGGTGGCCGGCAACGCCACCGTCTTCATTTTTCCCGACCTCAACACCGGTAACACCACCTACAAGGCCGTCCAACGCTCCGCGAAAGTCGTCTCTGTCGGTCCCATGCTCCAAGGCCTGCGCAAACCCGTAAACGACCTCTCGCGCGGCGCGCTCGTCGATGACATCATCTACACCATCGCGCTCACCGCCGTCCAGGCGGACCGGCAGCACGTCGCCTGAAGGGTTCGTGGAAAACAATGATCGGGTTGTTCACTCATCACGACGAGCTCGCATGTGGCAAGGTCATCTCGCTCAGCATCCACCCGGGCCGCAGCAAGTCTTCGATCCACCGATTGCGGGGATGCGGAAATCGGGCAGACCGCAGAGTTCGGGAGCAAGGCACTCGGTATGTTTGTGTGCGAGTTTGAGGATCACCGAGTTGTCGCGCACTTCGTGATCCCGGATGGTGTATTGGGAAATCACGCGATCTTCGTATTCGATTTCAACGGGCGCGGATTCGTCGGGGAGTAGGGATTTTCCTTTTTCAAGAATGCCCGCCAGTTTGGTGGTCTCGATGCGGTGATCCGCATCCTCGCCCACCCAGATCTGGAGTTGGCAGGTGGTGGATTCGCGCAAGGTGCCGCCGCAATCGAGGAAGGTTTTGCAGACGCGGCCGATTTCGGTGACGTGAAAGGAGACCGGCACCGCATCGCCATCGGGCAGTTGGATCCGGAACACGCGCCCGGGATTTCCAGCGAGGAGTGATTTAAGTTCGGCGAAATTCATCCGGTTTTCCTCTCACATTCGTGGGGCACGCGCAAGGGACACGCAGCGAAAATGGAAAATCCGGCGGATTCCAACGTATGGTATCAAAGCATGACCCGACTTCTCATCGAAACCGCCCGCTGGCTCGGCAACAAGTTGATGATCCTTCTGATCCTCATCGCGCTGTTGCTCGTCTCCGGCTGGATCGCGATGGAGTATGTGAAACTCAAGGAGCGGATCGAAAATGCGGAGACGACGGAGCGGGTGATCGGAAATCTGGAAAGCGAGCTTGGTCCGATCCGCGAGCGGCGCGATGCGCTGAAGGCGGAGCTTTCGGGCGTGATGAAAGAGGTGGGCGAGGTGCGCGATTTGCGCGAACAGGCATTGCTGGTCGAGCGAAGAGCACGGGCGCGCCTCGACAAAGTGGGGGACGAAAAACGCTGGTATTACAGTCGCTTGACGCATGCGAAATATTTCGCGCGGCTCGCGGAGGCGGAATGGAGTCATGCGGCGGCGGAGAAAGCGGCGGCCGCGGCATCGGTCAAATTTACAGCGCTGCGAAAGACCTTCGAGGATTCCCCGACTGGTCGCGAGCTCCTGGAGATCAACCAAAGCATTGAAAACCGCGCGGCGGACATCGCCACGCTACGGGCGCAGGCGTTGCAGGATCGTGAGGATGCGGCGGCGCATCCCCTGGAGCGGCTGCGGCGGCAGGTGGCGCGGGTGTTTCCCACGGCACTGGGAATTCTCGTCGTCCTCATCCTGCTGCCGGTGATCGTGAAGGCCGTGTTGTATTTTGCGGTCGCGCCGCTGATCTCACGCGCGCGCCCGGTGCGCTTGCTGCCGGATATGCTGGGCAGCGCGGCGGTGAGCACGGCGGAGGTTTCGGTGCCAATTGAATTGGGCGAGGGCGACGAGTTGATCGTGCATTCGGATTACCTCCAGGCCGCAGGGGCCGGTCCCGGGAAGAAGACGCGGGTGCTATTCTCATGGAAAATGCCGTTCACCAGTCTTGCTGCGGGATTGTTCCTGATGGTGGCGGTGCGCAATCCCGGCGGAGCTCTTGCGAAGGTGACGGTGTCGCCCAAGCGGGATCTGTTCGACAAGCTTTCGCGGGTGACGCTGCCGGAGGGCGCGGCGATGGTCGTCTATCCCCGCTCACTGGTCGGCGCGATCCTGCGGAATCGGGAAACACCCGGAATTACTCGCCATTGGCGGCTTGGCAATTTGCACAGCTGGCTCACCTTCCAGCTCCGCTATCTGGTAATTCATGGGCCATGCGATTTCATCGTGAAAGGCTGCCGCGGGGTGCGGGCTGGCGAGGTGACGCCGGAAAACCCACGCATGCAAGACCAGTGCGCGACGCTCGGGTTCAGCGCGAATTTGGAATATTCCGCGATCCGCTGCGAGACGTTCATCGATTACCTGCGCGGCCGCGACGGGCTGTTCAATGATCGTTTCGCCAGCGCGCCCGGTTTCCATCTCACCGAGGAGATCCCGGATCCGCGGCGCAAAACCGCGTTGTTCGGGCGTGGGATCGAGGGAATGGTCGACGGGCTGTTGAAGGGCTTCGGGATTTGAACCGCCGCCCCGATTACGCCGGGTTGATTGCGGCGAGCTTCGGGTCGAGGAAGATGCCGTTCTTGCGGACGAGTTTACCGTCGAAACGCATCTCTCCGCCGCCGTAGTCCTTGCGCTGGATGTTCACCAGATCCCAGTGGACCTGGGAGCGGTTCCCGTTGTCGGCATCCTCATAGGCCTGGCCCGGCGTGAAGTGGAAGGAGCCGCCGATTTTCTCGTCGAAAAGAATGTCGCGCATCGGGTGGCGGATGCCCGGATGGGTGCCGATGGCAAATTCGCCGATGTATCGCGCGCCTTCATCGCTGTCGAGGATCTGGTTGAGCTCCCGGGTTTTTGATCCGGCCTCGGCCTTGATGATCCTGCCTTTGGAAAATTCCAACCGCACATTGTCGAAAGGAATCCCCTGATAAATGCTGGGTGCGTTGTAGGTGATGAAACCCTCCGCAGAATCGCGCACCGGGGAGGTGAACACCTCACCGTCGGGAATGTTGTAGTTGCCCGCGCTGACGAGGATGGGAATGCCTTTCACGGAGAAACGGAGATGGGTTCCTGGGCCGGTGATCTCGACGACGTCGGTTCGCTGCAGCATTTTCTGCAGCCGCTTCATCGCGGGCAGCATGGCCTGGTAATCGTGCAGGCACACGTTGAAATAAAAGTCCTCGAACGCCTCGGTGCTCATGCCCGCCTGTTGGGCCATGGAGGGCGATGGCCAGCGCAGGACACACCATTTCGTCTTCTTCACGCGGTGGTCGATCACCGGGCGCATCCGGCCCATCACCATGCCCATATTTTTTGCGGGCACGTCGGAAAGTTCGTTGATGTTGTCGCTGCCCCGGATGGAAATGTAGGCGTCCATCTCCTTCATTTCGGCAAGCAGGAGTTTTGCCATCAGACCGTATTGTTCTTCGGTAGCCCCTTTGGCCATTTCGCGGGAAACGCGCCCCTGGTGAATCCGCACGATGGGCACCGCGCCGCGCGCGCGCGCCTCGCGGATCAGCGCGATGGCGATGGCGTCCGGCGCGTCGTAGAGGTCGAGCAGCACCCGCTCGCCTTTCTTCAAATGGGTGGAATGGCGCACCAATTGGCGGGCGAGATCGTCGATTCGGCTGTCGTGCATGGCGGCCGAAGCATCTGCCGGTGTGGGCTGTATTCCAAATAAAAAACGCAGCGCAGAGTCGATCTGGCACCTTGGACCGTTTTCCAACGCCCGCCTGGCCGTGGGGCGTGAGGTGGGCGGAGCTTGCGAGTGATAACGAGCCTAACTCCGTGCTGGCGCGTGGGCTGCATGCCGTAGGGGACTTGTGACTTCGCGGTAATGCGGAGTGGGGGCGGCATGGAGGGGACCCTTTGGGGCATAAGCGTTAACCTAAAAATCTTGACACGTAGAATGATTTCGCAATGATTCGTGCATGCCTGATGATGCTTTGCCGGAAGAATGGGACATTTTACGCAGTTGGCTTTCGGACGATCTTGCGGTTTCAGCAAAGCGCTGCGGATTTGTCAGACGTTCAACCGGTCGTGTTGACGCTGAAATGTGGCTACGCCTGATCCTGATGCATGTTGTGGGCGGCTTATCGCTTCAGCAGACCATGCTCAGAGCAGCAGAACTTGAATGGTGTAAACTGAGCCATGTCGCTCTTTTCAAGCGGCTACGTGTCGCTCAAGAGTGGCTCTCGCAGTTATGTGACGACCTTCTCGATTGGCAGCGTAGGCGCATTGATGATTATTCGGATTGCTGGCCTGCGGGTTGGAAGGTGCGATTGATCGACACCACCAGTGTGCAGGAGCCAGGCAGCACGGGGACTTCGTGG
>JBLRWN010000048.1:0-28087 GCA_047921195.1 Luteolibacter sp.
ATCGAAGTATAATAGACGCCTCCATGCGGATGCCAGAGAGCGGGCGATGAGTAGTTTGTCAGTTTTCAGTGTTCAGTTTTCAGCAAAGAGCAAGCCCAGCGCGAAGCATCTTCCCTGAAAACTGAAAACTGAACCCTAGCAAACTTCAAAGAAGCAGCTAAGGCCCCCAGAGCCCCGGTAATGGAATCCAATGGCATCCGCCAGGAGACCCCCAAGATCGAACTCTGGTGACCAGAGCGCGGTGGAACCACCCGGTCCCATTCCGAACCCGGAAGTGAAACGCTGCAGCGCCGATGGTAGTGGGACGATAGGTCCTGTGAGAGTAGGTCGTCGCCAGGTCCATGCCCCGTCTTGAACGCAAGTTCAAGGCGGGGCTCTTTTTTTGCACCGATGGCGTGGCGGCGGATTGCATCCGCCATGCCCATGAATTCCACAGTGCAGCCCGACCTGACGCTGACCCTCAAATCACCAGAAGGCGGATCACCGCCCCGCTCGAATCATCGCCACTTCCTCCGCGATGATCTGCAAGCCATCCCTCACTGCGTCCTCATGCATCGCATAGGAAACGCGGATGCATTCGTGGCGGTGCGGCCATGCAGGGGATTCGGGCAGGCCGAAGAAAAAGTAATGTCCGGGGATCACCAGTACCTCCTTCGCCTTCAATCGCTGGTAAAGCTCGGCAGACGTGCAAGGCAGATCGGGAAACCAGAGCCACAGAAACAGCGCGCCTTCGGTCACGTGCATGCGCCAGTCTCCGGCATCAACTCCCCCGAATGCCTTGTGCGCGGCTTTGCGTGCGAGCTTGGCTTTTTTCTGGTAGTAGGGGCGGACGATGTTGTTGCTGATGTCGAGGATTTCGCCGGATTCGATCAGAGGCGCGGTGATTTGCTGGCCGGTGCTCGGGTTCGACAATCCGGCGATGGCGCTCATCGAGCCGAGCGCGCGGATCACTTCCGGCGGTCCCACCACGATGCCTGTTCGGGTGCCGGGGAGGCCGATTTTCGACAAGCTGAGGGTGAGGATGGTGTTGTTGTCCCAATACGGGGTGGCTTCACCGAAGATGATGCCGGGGAAGGGGAGACCGTATGCGTTGTCGATGATGAGCGGGATATCGTGCTCGCGGGCGAGTTTGGCGAGGCGGGCGACCTCGTCATCGGTGAGAACGTTGCCGGTGGGATTTGTGGGCCGAGAGGCGCAGATGGCGGCAATGTCGGGGGTGATTTCGAGTTTGTCGAAATCGACCCGGTATTTGAATTCGTGATCGCCGGTTTCCTCGATGCGCGGCGGGATGGCATGGAACATCGATCCATCAACGCCTTGGTTGGAGTAGCCAATATACTCCGGCACCAGTGGCAGCAGGATTTTCTTGTGGCGGCCATCGGCCATGCGTCCGGCCAGGAGATTGAAGAGGAAGAAAAACGCGGTCTGCCCGCCGGAGGTGACCGCCACGTTTTCCGGACCGACGGCCCAGCCGAAGGTGTCGTTGAACAGAGCGGCCACGGCCTTGATGAATCGAGGATTGCCTCGTGGTGGGTCGTAGCTGGTGAGGGCACGGTCGAGCCCACCGGCTTCTTCGAGGATTTCCTCCATCCTGCGGCGCCAAATGGCGTCCACCTCAGGGATGCGTGCGGGTTGGCCGCCACCGAGCATTTTCAGATTCGGCCCGCCGGAGGCGAGGGCGTGGCCGAGGTCGTCCATGAGCTCCTCGATGCCGCTGCCGGATCCCAAATGACGCCCGAAATCTGAAAATTGATATGACATGTGCCTGCTCAAGTTCTACGATGTCGCCGCCAACCACTCAACCCTCAAAAGAACCATGCCACTGAAACCTGGAGACATCGCCCCTGACTTTACCCTCGTGACCGCCGGAGCTGAAGGCCCCGCGCTCGTCAAACTTTCCGAACTCGTCGGACAATCGAACCTCGTGCTGCTGTTTGTGCCGATGGCCTTCACCGGAGTCTGCACCACGGAATTCTGCGATATTTCCGCGGGCATTTCCGAATACGAGGCGCTCGACGCCAAGGTGCTCGGCATTTCCGGCGACAATCCTTTTGCGCAAAAGGCCTGGGCCGAGAAGGAAGGCATCACCATCCCGCTGCTCAGCGATTACGAGCACGAAGTGGCCAAGGCCTACGGTGTGGCTTACGAGCAGTTCCTGCCCGAAGCGAATCTCATCATGGGCGGCGTGGCCAAGCGGTCCGCGTTCGTGATCGATAAAGCCGGTGTCGTCCGCCACGTCGATGTGTGCGAGCACCCGAAGGATCTTCCGGATTTCGATGCCGTGAAGGCCGCGCTCAAGGCACTTTGATCCTCAAACCGCAGCGAAGGTTGCGTGGACGTTGAGTTCCCGCAACCGGTCGATGCAGGCATCGAGCAGTTCGGTCGCGATGTGGCCGACCTCGATCATTTTCCCCGGAGCTACGGGGAGCAGAATCGTGAGCTCACCACCGAGGTGCTCGCGGAATTCGTCGAGGCCGGAAAAGATCACGCGTCTGCCGCAGGCATCACGTTTTTCCAATGCGGGGTGGTGGAGCGGGAGGTCGAGACCGCGGATCACGTTGATAATTCTCCGGCACGTTTTGGCATCGAGGTGGCCCGCCGCCTCAGCGTAAACGCAGTCGATCGCCATGCCAATCGCCACCGCCTCGGCGTGGGACAGGCGCATCGAGGTGAGGGCCTCCAGTTTGTGCGCCGCCCAGTGGCCGAAATCCAGCGGGCGGGAAGAGCCGTTTTCAAAGGGGTCGCCGCCTGTCGCGATGTGGGATGCGTGGGCTACAGCGGAGCGCTCGACGCATTCTTCGACCGTCGCGGGATCGAGCGCGTGGAGGGCTTCGGTGTGACGTTCGATCCAGTCGAAAAATTTCTCATCCTTCACCAGGGAGACTTTCACCGCTTCGATCAGCCCGGCACGGCGCGATTCGACGGGTTGGGTGTGGAGGAAGCGGAAGTCGTTGATCACGGCGAACGGCACGGCAAAGGCACCGACCCAGTTCTTCTTGCCGAACTGGTTGATCGCGCATTTCACGCCGACGCCGCTGTCATCTTGTGACAACGTGGTGGTGGGAAAGCGGATCAATCGCACGCCACGGTGGGCGGTGGCGGCGGCAAAGCCCACGGCATCAAGAAACGCACCACCGCCGATGCAAAGCAGGTAGGAATGGCGGTCGAGCTTGGCGCAATCGATCTCACGCCAGACGCGCTGCACGACGGAGTCGTCATTTTTCACGGATTCCCCACCGGCAAGGATGAGAGTAACTGGAATTTCAAGTCCGCGGCGAGCGAGGTAATCTTCCGCCTCCGCAGCCAGCGCGGGCCATGCCTCGGCGACGTTTTTTTCGATGCACACCAAGGCGCGGCGGCCATTGCCTTCGGCGAGGATTTCTCCGAGACATGGGTTCGCCGGAGCGAATGCATTGCGGGTGAAAACAATGCGGTGCTTGAAATGGACGGGAATCTGGAAATCGTGGCGGCTCATCCGTTTGTATTGAGACAGATACGTCGCAGAGCGGAAGAATCTTCGCAAATAAAACCTCACTCATGTCAAAAAACGATCAATTGCTCTATCAAACCCCGTGGCTCAGCCTGCACCGGATCGGGCACTGGGATTACGTCCGCCGCCCGCACGCGGAAGCATGCGTCGGCGTGCTTGCGATCACGGATGACCATGAGGTCGTGTTGGTCGAGCAGTTGCGCATCCCGGTCGGGAAACGGGTGATCGAGATCCCGGCCGGACTATATGGAGATGAACCGGATCATGCCGGAGAGACTCCCGATGAATGCGCGGCCCGCGAGTTGTTCGAGGAAACCGGCTTCCGCGCGTCATCGATCAAGCCCCTCATCGTCACGCCGACCTCCGCAGGGATGACTTCCGAGTGGACGCACCTTTTCCACGCCACCGGACTGAACCGAGAAAACCAGGGTGGAGGTGTGGGTGGCGAGGACATCCATACCCATCTCGTGCCGGTAGCCAAAATCCGCAGTTGGCTCGATGCGCGTCAGGCGGATGGATTGGGAGTGGATTTCAAAATCCACGCGGCGCTGTGGCTCGCCGGGATTACAACGTAGAAAATCCCTCAACCACTTTTCCGGATCACGGGCATGGGTGCGAAGATCAACTTCGCGGCCGCACCGGCATTCCCGCTCATTCTGCGGCGGATGATCTGCACAGCCCCATCCACCATTTCCTGCCATGGCATGGCAATCGTCGTGAGGTTCAGTTTTTCTGCCACCGGTGCGTCGTCGAATCCGACGACCGGAATGGTCAATGCCGGTGCACTTCCCATGAGACCTTCCGCCAAGCGGTCGCTGCAACAAAAAATCTGCGAAGGGCGGCTCGTCAGAATCGTCGGAGCAAGTTCCGTTGCCGCCTCCGCGTCCCAGCTCTTGGCCCAGAAAACCTTCACGTTTTTCGCAATCGATCGGAAACCGGCCACGCGCTGACGGCTCCTCAGGTCGCTCTCCGGCCCCGCCAAAACCACCGGCGTCCCGGTCGCCCCACGCAGGTGCAACAACTCCGCTGCCGCAGCTCCTCCGGAAAAATCATCGCACGCCACACTATCCACGAAACTTGATGCCAATCCGGCCGGCGGGGTGTCGTTCATCACCAGGAGAAACCTGCGCTCTTCTGCGAGGTCCGTCATCGCACGAGGGCACTCCCACAGCACGGGGAACCAATCGTTCATGGCCACAGTCTGGTCATCGCGGGTCCACACGACTTTCGACGCGACCCCGGCTTGTGCGAGCGCCTGGCTCAAACCCTCCAGCAAACGCGCGCCAAAGCTTCCGGGTCGCTTCGCGCGTTCATGAAAAACCAACGCCGCGCCATGGAGTACGATCGCCTTTCCCGACACGTAGGTTCCGGCAGATGGACGCCGCTCCAGCCATCCCTCGTCCACCAGCTCACGGATTAGGCGGTCCGCCGTCTGATAGCTGATGCCAAACTGCCCGGCCAATCCCCGATTGGAGAAAAACCGCTGTCCGGGTGGATGGAATCCACCTTTCAACCGTGCGATCAGCTTCTCCTTCACCAGTTGCGTGTGCTCGCTTCGCGGCCGTGCCATGCGTGAATTATCATATCGGTATTATTATAATGCGATAAGATAATATTTGAAAATTCGCCCTCATGAACTGAAATGCCAGCCATGAGCAATTCCGCGCTAAGTGATCAGGTGATCGTCATCATCGGCGGCACCACCGGCCTCGGCTTGTCCGCCGCCCGCGCGTGCCTCGCCGCCGGGGCCAAAGGCGTTGTCATTACCGGGCGCAGCCCGCAGAGTGCCGATGCCGCCGTTGCCGAACTTGGGGATCGGGTCACTGCAGTCGTCGGCGACGCCACCACGCCCAACCACGCCGACGAGGCCATCGCCGTTGCGGTGGCGAGTTTCGGCGGCTTTCATGCCCTCTACCACGTCGCTGGTGGCAGTGGTCGCCGCATGGGCGACGGGCCGCTTCACGAGATCACCGACGAGGGCGTGCCCGCCACCCTCTCACTCAATCTCAACTCGGTCATCTATTCGAACCGCGCCGCCGTCCGGCAGTTCCTCGCCCAGGGCAGTGGGGGCTCCATCCTCAACATGGGTTCGGTCCTCGGGTGGTCTCCATCGCCAAAATTTTTCTCCACCCATGTTTACGCCGCCGCCAAATCGGCCATCGTCGGCTTCACCAAATCCATCGCCGCATCCTACGCCGCAAGCGACATCCGCGCCAACGTCCTCGCTCCCGCCCTGGTCGAGACGCCCATGGCGCAACGCGCCGCAGGCGACGCGGAAATCCTCTCCTTCATCCGCACCAAGCAACCACTCGATGGCGGACGCATCGGCACCCCCGCCGACCTCGATGCCGCCGCCGTCTATTTCCTCTCACCCGCATCCGCCTTCACCACCGGCCAGGTGCTCGCCGTCGATGGCGGTTGGACCGTTTCCGAAGGACAACTGCCATGAAATCCGACACCCCATGGCTGCTTGGCCTCGACCTCGGTGGCACCCGCCTCAAGGCGCTCGCCATCACCCCCGATGGCCGCGAAATCTCGCGCACCAGCGTCCCCACCGGCGGTGATGATTGGAAAAACCACGTCAAACAATCCGTCGATGATTTGTTAGAAAAACATGGCGAACCCACTACCATTGGCGTTGCCGCGCCCGGCCTGCCAGCCAAAGACCAATGCTCCACCGCCCACATGCCCGGCCGCCTGCCCGGTCTCGAAGGTCTCGATTGGCAAGCATTCCTCGGTTTCCACAAACCCGTCCCCGTGCTCAACGACGCCCATGCAGCCCTCCTCGGCGAGGTCTGGCTCGGTTCCGCAAAAGGCCTGCAAAACGTCATCCTTCTCACCCTCGGCACCGGCGTCGGCGGCGCGATTCTATCAGACGGGAGACTCCTCCGTGGCCATCTCGGCCGCGCCGGCCACTTGGGCCACATCTCCATTCGTTCCGATGGCCCGCCCGACATCGTCAACACCCCCGGCAGCCTCGAAGACGCCGTAGGCAACCACACGCTCCACACCCGCAGCGATGGAAAATTCCACTCCACCGCCGAACTCGTCGCCGCCGCCAATTGCGGCGACCCCACCGCCGCCGCTGTCTGGCAGGCCACCATCCGCGATCTCGCCGCTGGCGTCACCTCGCTCATCAACATCCTCGATCCCGAAGCCATCGTCATCGGCGGCGGCATCGCCGAAGCCGGTGATACGCTTTTCCAACCCCTCGCCGCCGAGCTTGATCGTTTCGAATGGCGCCCCCTAGGCCACCGCGTCCCCATCCTCCGCGCCCAACTCGCCGACTGGGCCGGCGCCACCGGAGCTGCAAAGTATCCGAACTCTAAACCCTAAACTCATCACTTGCCATGACTCCCACCACCGACTTTCTCCAACACTCCCGTGCCATCATCGACCGCGTCGCCGAACAGGAATCTCTCATCCACCAGGCCGCCGATCTCTTCACCGCCACCATCCTCGCCGGGCGCATGGTCCACGTGTTTGGCTCCGGCCACTCGCGCATGATGGTCGAGGAAATGTGGCCGCGATACGGCTCATTCCCCGGCTGGAATCCCATCGTCGAACTCTCGCTCTCCTTCCACAACCTCGTCGTCGGCGCCAACGGCCAGCGCCAGGCGATGTTCCTCGAAAACGTCTCCGGCCTCGCCGCCCGTATCCTCCGCAACTACGACCTCTCCGACCAGGACACCGCGCTAATCATTTCATCGAGCGGTTGCAACGTCGTGCCCATCGAAATGGCAGAGGAACTCCAAAACCGCGGCATCAAGGTCGTCGCCATCGTCACCCAGAAGCATCTCGACGCCTCCACCACCCGCGATGCCCGGGGCAATAAGCTCACCGACTTCGCCGACCTCGTCCTCGACACCGGCGCGCCCGTCGGCGACGCCATGGTCACCGTCCCCGGCCTCGACACTCCCGTCGCGCCCGGCTCCACCGTTGGCGGCTGCCTGCTCATCAACACCATCAAAGCCGAAACCGCCGCCCGACTCACCGCCGCCGGCCAGCCGCCGAAAGTCCTCACCAGCCCCGTCATCTGCGGCAAAGAGCGCGCCACCGAACTCTTCGAATCCGCCTACGACGAACACGCCCACCGCCTCGCCAAACTCTACGCCAATGTCGGAAATTGAAATCATCACGCTTCAATCAAAGCCAAACCTCACTCGCAATGGCGACGATTCTTTAACCACTGAAGCACTGAGGACCACTGAAACACAGAAATAAAAAATCAGTGCCCTCTGCGGTTCTCAGCGATTCAGCGTTTTGAAAAAGCCGGATTCGCCCTAACAGTCTGCCACCAATTCCAAAAATTGCTCCTACATTGAGTTATCAAATTCCAGCCAGCCCACTCATCCTAGATCGCATCCCGATCCTCGCCAGCACCGATCTTCTCGTTGTCGGTGCGGGCTCCGCTGGATGTTGTGCCGCGCTGGCCGCGCGCAGGAGCGGTGTGGAAAACGTCATCCTGTTAGAGCGCTACGGCTTCCCCGGCGGCACCAGCACCCAGATGCTCGACACCTTTTACGGCTTCTTCACTCCGGGGGAATCCCCGCGCAAAGTCGTCGGCGGCATCCCCGATCTCGTCGTTGATACCCTCGACGTCGCCAACGCCGTCTTCCTCCGCCCCAACACCTACGGCGCGGGCACCGGCGTGAACTACAACCCCGAACGACTCAAACTCGTCTGGGATCAATTGTTGGAAAAATCCGGCGTCCGCACCCTCCTTCACGCCACCCTCGTCGCCGCCGAAAGCGATCCCACCGGCCGCCTCACAGGCGTCGTCATTTCCACCCGTCAGGGTTTCTTCCGCATCCACTCCAAACGCTTCATCGACGCTTCCGGCGATGCCGACCTCTGCCACCACGCTGGCATCCCCTACGAAAAGGCCGGCGACATCGATCCCGCCCAATCGATGACCACCACCTTCCGCATGAGCAACGTCGATCTAGCCGCCTACGAAGCCGCTGGTGGTAAGAAAATGCTCATGAAAAAAATGGCCGATGCCGTGGAATCCGGCAGCCACCCGCTCCCGCGCAAGGCAGGCAGCATCCATCCGATGAACGCCGCCGGATGCATTTCCACCGTTGCCGTCAAGGTCGCAGGTCTCGATCCCACAGATTTCCAACAACTCGGCGAGGCCGAGCGCGAAGGCCGCCGCCAGGCATTCATTTATGAAGACTTCCTGCGCGACTGCGTCCCCGGCTTTGCGGAATCGAACATCATCGGCCTGTCCCACCACATCGGCGTCCGCGAAACCCGCCGCGTCCATGGCGAAGCCCGCCTGACCCGCGACCACTGCATGAACGTCGCCCGCTTCGACGACCGCATCCTCCTCTGCGGTGCCCCCATCGAAGACCACCGCCCCGCCGAAGGCGGCGGCGAGGAAACTGCCTGGGCCTACGTCCCCGACGGCCAGGCATACGACGTCCCCTACGGCACCCTCGTTCCCCAAGGTCGCGACGAAATCTGGATCGCCGGCCGTTGTTTCAGCGCCACCCACGATGCTCACGCCTCCTGCCGCTCGATGGCCCAGACCATGGCGATGGGCCAAGCCGCCGGAACCGCCGCCGCGCTCTCCCTCGCGAACGGCCAAGTGGACGTCCCGACCCTCCAACACCACCTCCGCCAACAAGGAGCCATTCTCGAAACCCCAACCACAACCGCAAAAACCGGCCCGCAAGACTGGCCGCGCAACCGCAAATAAACGATCCGTCGGATCCGACCGATCCGACCGATCCCAAAAAAAAATGAAAACCAACCCACTCCGCACCTCCGTCATCGGCAGCTACTCGTTCCCCGGCTGGCTTGAATTCGCCTCCGCCCACCTCGACCAGTTCGGCATCGCCGACCGCGCCGAGGCGCAGGACGACGCCGTGATCACCGCGCTGCACGACCAACTCACCGCAGGCCTCGACGTCGTCACCGACGGCGAGCAGACGCGCCTCGATTTCAACCTCTCGTTCTACGGCTACATCCAGGGCATTGAACTCGAATCCGCCTCGCCCCGCCGCTTCGGCCCACCCGCGCACGATCAGCGCGGGAAACACCAGGTCACCGGCGAACTCACCGCACCCGATGGACTCGGCGTCGTCGAGGAATACCAACGCCTCGTCCGCCTCGCAAAAACTTATGACACCGGCCGTCCCGTCACTCTCAAGGCCAGCGTCCCCGGACCCTACACCATGAGCGGTCGTCTGCTCCCCGGTGCCGATTACGCCGACCGCTGGGCGCTCACCGAAGCGCTGCTCCCCATCGTCCGCGCCGAACTCGAAGCGCTCGTCGCCGCCGGATGCAGCGAAATCAGCGTCGATGAACCTTCGATGAGCTGCTACGCCTACAAAGAGGACACCAAGCGCTTCGTGGACATCTTCAACCGCACGGTCGAGACTGTTTACGGCAAGACCCGGCTCTGCACCCACCTCTGCTTCGGCAACTTCAAGGGCCACGCCGTCGGCTTCCGCCGCATCGCCCCAATGTTCCCCGACTTCCTCGATTTCAAGTGCGACGAAATGCACGTCGAAATGGCCAGCCGCGAATTCGCCGAGATCGAGCTCATCTCGCAAATCGCCGAACGCATGGACGTCGCCGTCGGCATCGTCGATGTCAAAAGCTACTACATCGAGACGCCCGAAGACATCGCCAACCGAGTGCGTTTGTGCCTCAAGCACGCCCCCGCCGACCGCCTCGTCTTCGCTCCCGATTGCGGCCTCAGCCAAACCGCACGCTGGGCCGCCAAACGTAAACTCATCAACATGTGCGAAGGCACACAACTCGTGCGGAAAGAACTCGGCCTGTGATGGATACACCTCAACTTGCCATGCAGGGGATGAGCATGTAGATTGTTGCCATGTCTGAAGAGCCCAAAACAGGAAATCCATTTGAGAATGATCCGCTGTTTCTCGAGGTCATGGCGGAAGCTCTGGCGATTCAGGATCGATTTTCCGCAGAACCCGTTTACGCAAAGACGGGCAAGGGATATCTGAAAAGCGTCGGCGTGAGCGAAATCCAGAAGGCGAAGGAACAAGCGAAGAACAGCTCACAGAAAACCACGCCATGATCAGCAGTGCGCGATGGCTGGAACCCTTCTCATGGTCCTTCGTTGTGGCCCAGAATGAAATCCTATGCCGCCAGAAATCAGCCCATCATGGGCCTACCTCCGATGGACATTCGGAGGCCATGGCGTTCTGGGAAGACTCGCAACAGCGGGAAATGAGTCTGTTCGATGCGATCGAAGTCTGCCGGAGGTGCCACCGGATGGCACCTTTCACGAATTTCAACGGCAATACATTCGCCGCCATCGCCCGCACCCTTGTGAAGAAACTTGATCTGGAACACACTCAGGAACAACTCGCCCGCAGCCTGGCCGGCCACATTGTGGCGGGTGTGGCCAGTGACGAAGAAGTCAAAGCGTTCCGAAAGTTCTGCGAGAGCCTCGGGTGAGTGGCGAGAAACATGGTGAGAAACGAAATGGTGATCACCATACGACGTAATCAAACCGCAGAAGCGCTGAGAACCACTGAGATATCTGAAGAGAAATCATGATGTTTTAAACTCAGTGTTTCAGCGGTTCTCAGCGATTCAGTGATCAAAATAGTCACTCACTACCTAACGAACCCAACACCAAAAAATGAACCCCGCCCACCAAAAAGGCCAAGCCCTTCTCGCTGACATCGCCCAGACCCGCGCCGCCGGGAGCTCCCGTATCTGGTGGCTGGGCCAAAGCGGATTTCTTGTCGTCACGCCCGCTGCCACCATCCTCTTCGACCCGTACCTCTCCGATTCCCTCACCAAAAAATACGCCAACACCGACAAACCGCACACCCGCGTGACGGAACAGGTCATCGATCCCGGTCTGCTCACCGACATCGACCTGATCACCAGCTCGCACAACCACACCGACCATCTCGATGCCGAGACGCTGCTGCCGCTGTTCTCGTCGAACCCGCATGCCAAGCTCGTGATCCCGCGCGCGAACCGCGAGTTTGTGCTCGGCCGTCTCGGCCCGGTCGATGACCGCCTCATCGACATCGACGCCGGCGAAGCCCTCACGCACGGCCCCATCGAAATCACCGGCATCCCCGCCGCCCACAACAGCGTCGAGCGCGATGAACATGGGCAATGCAAATTCCTCGGCTTCGTTGCCAAGATTGGCGGTCTCACCTGCTACCACAGCGGCGACACGCTGCTTCACGACGGTCTCATTCCCGCCATCGCCCCTTTCGAGCCGGACATCGCCTTCGTCCCCATCAACGGCAACAAACCCGAACGCCGCGTCGCGGGAAATCTCGATGGCCGCGAAGCCGCCGAAGTGGCCAAGGCCATCGGAGCCAAACTCGCGATTCCGCACCACTTCGACATGTTCGCCTTCAACACCGCCACGCCTGACCTCTTCACCACCGAATGCCAGCGCGTTGGACAAGCCTTCAAAGTCCTCAAAAACGGAGAGGGGATCGATCTTGCAAAAAGATCTGACGGATCAGTCTGATCCGACGGGTCCGACAGATCCAATATAGCCACCCCACCTCATGATCCGCACCGTCCTTGGCGACATCCCCCCCGAACAACTCGGCGTCTGCTACGCGCACGAGCACATCATCATCGACGCGAGCTTCACCACCTTTCAAAACCCGGAGTTCCGTCTCGATTGCGTCGATGCCGCGTCGCGTGAGCTTTCCGAATTCTTCGATATCGGCGGCCGTGCGATGATCGACTCGATGCCCTGCGACTGCGGGCGCAACGTGCTCAAGCTCGCGGAAATTTCGCGCCGATCTGGCGTCCACATCGTCTGCCCAACCGGGCTGCATCTCGCGAAATATTACGACCCCGGCCATTGGGGAAATTTCTACACCGAAGACGAACTCGCCGCCCTCTTCATCGCCGAGATCAACGAGGGCATCGACGCCCACGATTGCAACGGCCCGATCACCAAGCGCACCCCGCACCGCGCCGGGCTCATCAAGATCGCCACCGGCGAAACGATCACCGCCCGCCAGGAAAAGATCTTCGCCGCCGCCGCGCGCGCCCACCGCGAAACCGGCTGCCCCATCCTCACCCACACCGAACAGGGCACGCTAGGAATGGAGCAGGTGAAGATGTTAGAAAAGCACGGTGTCGATCTTTCCCACGTCGTCCTCTCCCACCTCGATCGCAAACCCGACCCCGGCTACCACCGCGACATCCTCGCCAGCGGCGTGCGCGTCGAATATGACGGCGCGTTCCGCTGGAAGCCAGAACAGGGGAATCCCACGCTCAACCTGTTGGTCGCGCTCTTCCCCGAATTTCCCGACCAGATCATGCTCGGTATGGATGCCGCGCGCCGTTCCTACTGGAAACACCACGGCGGTGCCCCTGGCATGAATTTCCTCCTCACTACCTTCACCGATCAAATGAAGTCCGCCGGTCTCACCGACGCTGATCTTCACCGGATCTTGGTTGCCAACCCCGCCAGCTCCTACGCATTTTCCGCCACAATCCCAACCCACCCTTGAACCTCCCCATGAAAATCGCCGGAATCAACTTCGACCACATGCACATGGGCGATCTGCTGCGCATGGTGCACGAACATCCGTATGCCGAAATCGTTGGCATCAGCGACGAACAGCCGGATCGCATGCGCGAGGTCATCGCCAATTTCGGCATTCCTGCGGACCGCGTGTTTACAGATTACAAGTCCTGCCTCGAACAAACCCGGCCCGACCTCGTCATCCTCTGCCCGGCAACCGCCGATCACGCCGCGTGGACGGAAAAAGTCGCCCCTTTCGGCACCCACATCCTGATGGAAAAACCCTTCGCCGCAAACCTCGCCGACGCCGACCGGATGATCGCCGCGATGACCGCCACCGGGAAGGAGCTCATCATCAACTGGCCACTGCGATGGTATCCCTCGCACGTCACCGCCAAGCGCCTGATCGACGAGGGGAACATCGGCGAGGTCATCGAAGTCCATTACTACGATGGCAACCGCGGCCCGCTCTGGCACGGGGCCGACAAGATCGAAACCACCCCCACCGCCGAAGCCAAGGCGGCGAGCTGGTTCTACAAGAAATCCGCCGGTGGTGGTTCATTGTTGGATTACCTCGGCTACGGCACGACCCTCGGCACCTGGTTCATGGACGGCAAAGCGCCCATCGAAGTCACCGCACTCACCCACAACCCCGATGGGCTCGAAGTCGATGAACACGCCATCGTCATCGCACGATACGCGACCGGCCTGTCGAAATTCGAGACCCGCTGGGGCACCTTCAGCGACCCGTGGACGCACCAACCACAGCCGAAGTGCGGGTTTGTGATCGTCGGCACCCAAGGCACCATCTCCAGCTACGACCTCGAACCCACCATCCGCCTGCAAACCGCCGCCTGCCCGCAAGGCGAGGACATTCCGTCGGATACTCTAACGCATCCCCACCACAACCCGGTCGCCTACGTCATCGACCGACTCGAAAAGCACCTTTTCATCGACGGCCCGCTCTCACCCGCCATCGCCCGCATCGGCCAGCAAATCGTGGATTCGGCGGTGCTCAGCGTCGAGAAGGGTGGTGTGGTTGCGTTGGTGAAGTGAGCATTTTTTCTAATCACAGATTACACAGATTGGTTTTGCTGCCTGCGGCAGCATAAAAAATAAAAAATCTGAGTAATCTGTGAAATCTGTGGTTCAAATCCCCCGCATCCAAACCGACTCTGTTCATGTCCAAAAACTACGACCTCAAATCCACCGAAGCCGCGACCATTCCCGCGCCGGAAATTTTCTATCAGCCGCCGTCGCCGCAAGGCCCCGCGCCGAAGATCGGGCTGATCGGGTGCGGCGGGATCACCGAGCACCACTTGAAGGCATACAAAGCCGCTGGTTGGGAGGTCGCCGCGTTTTTCGATCGCAACCCGGAGGCCACCGAAAACCGCCGCAAGGAGTTCTACCCGAATGCGCGGATCTGCACGTCCGCCGATGATTTGTTAGGTGATCTGGGGATTGGCGTAGTTGACATCGCCACCCACCCGAAAGTCCGCGCCGAACTGATCGAAAAAGCGATCGCCGCCGGCAAACATATCCTCAGCCAGAAGCCGTTCGCCACCGACCTCGAATCCGGCGAACGCCTCGTGAAGCTCGCCGCGGATGCCGGCGTGAAAATCGCGGTGAATCAGAACGGCCGCTGGGCGCCGTATTTCTCCTACATGCGGCAGGCGGTCAAATCCGGGCTCATCGGTGAGGTCGGATCCGTGCACATGGTGCTCAACTGGGATCATACCTGGACGGCGGGGACACCCTTTGAGGAGATTCATCACTTGATGCTTTACGACTTTGGCATCCATTGGATCGACGCCGCGCGTTCGTTTTTCTCAGCGGAGGCTGTGGGCGAGACGCCCGCGCCACGTGAAATCTCCGCCACGCTCACGCGCTTCCCCGGCCAGCCCATCAAGCCGCCACTCCTTGCCACCGCCACGATTTCCTTCCCCCAAGGCATGGCCTCGCTTGCCTTCAATGGATGCAGCCGGTTCGGCGCGCGGGAGACTTGCACGATCATCGGCACCAAGGGCACAATCCACGCGGTGGGCGAGATTTGCGGGATCTCCTCGGTGGAAATCCACACTGCCGATGGCGTCGCGCGCAAGGAACTCGACGGCTCATGGTTTCCAGATGGCTTTCGGGGCTGCATGGGCGAGTTGATGTGCGCCATCGAGGAGAATCGCGAACCGGAAAACTCTGCGGGCGATAACATGATGTCCCTCGCACTGGTGCTGGCGGCGATGCGATCGGCAGACGATGGGGTGCCGGTCGAGCTTTGAACCTTGCCGGATGGAAAATCGGTTGCCAGAGTCCGCCCATCATGCCCCCTGCTATCCACCGCTTCTTGATCGTGTTGTTGGTATTGGCCTGCGGATTATCTCCGCTGCTGGCCCAGGAGGTCATGCCGGATGCGACTCCGGAAGCCGTCGAACTCACGCTGGATCAGAAAATCGACAAGGCATTCGCGCAAACCACCGGCGGGTTTGTCGGTGCGATTTTCTCCACCATCCCGGTAGCAGGATATGATGTGTTGTGGGTGGTATTGTGGCTGGGTTTCGCCGGCATTTCGCTGACGGTCGCTTTCAAGTTCATCAACATCCGTGCCTTTCCACTCGCGATGCGCACGGTGCGCGGAAAGTATACCGATGCAAAGGACCCGGGCGAGATCAGCCATTTCCAAGCGCTTACGGCGGCGGTTTCCGGGACGGTGGGGCTTGGGAATATCGCGGGCGTCGCAATAGGCATCGCGATCGCCGGGCCCGGGGTCGCATTCTGGTTGTTCATCGCCGGATTCATCGGCATGGCCACCAAGTTGGCGGAGTGCACGCTGGGTGTGAAATACCGCGAGTTCGACAGCGATGGCTGCATTCACGGCGGCCCGATGTATTACCTGAAAAAAGGCTTCGCGGAACGCGGGTTGGCTCCGCTAGGCACGGCACTGGCCATCATTTTCGCGATTTGCTGTATCTTCGCATCCTTTGGCGGGGGGAATATTTTCCAAGTCAATCAAGTCACCGCACAGCTGATCAATGTGACCGGTGGCGACGCGAGCCCGTTTATCGGGCGCCAATGGCTGTTCGGCCTGATGATCGCAATCATCACGGGGGTGGTGATCATCGGTGGGATCCGCAGCATCGCGAAGGTCACCTGCCGGCTTGTTCCAGCGATGTGCTTCATCTACATCGTGAGTGCCCTCGTGGTGCTGGCCGTCAATTTCACGGCGATTCCTCAAGCGATCGTCGTGATCATCTCCGAGGCATTCAATCCGCGGCCGGCAATCACCGGAGGGATTCTCGCGGCCATCATCTGGGGCATGCGGCGGGCGACATTCTCGAACGAGGCCGGCATCGGCTCCGCGCCCATTGCTCATGCCGCCGCCAAAACCCGCATGCCGGCATCCGAGGGCGTGGTCGCCTTGCTCGAACCGTTCATCGATACGGTCGTCGTCTGCACCGTGACATCGCTGGTGATCGTCACGGCGATGAACTTCGATGGGAACAGCGCGGAATACACGATCAACAACCAGTCCTTCACTTTTGGTGCGGGCTCCGGCACGGCGTTCGGGATCGGCCTCACCTCACAGGCCTTCCAGACGGTTCATGAAGGCTTCAAATACGTCCTCTTCATGTGCGTGCTGCTGTTCGCCTTTTCGACCCTGATCACGTGGAGCTATTACGGCCTGCAATCGTGGCAATATCTCTTCGGTCGCGGGCGCGGAATCGCGCTCGTTTATAAGACCATTTTCTGCCTCGTCATCATTGCCGGCGCATCCGCGTCCATGGACAACGCAGTGGATTTCTCGGATGCATCGCTTTTTGCCATGAGTATTCCGAACTTGATCGGTGTTTATTTCCTCCTACCCGTCGTCCGCAAGGAATTGCGCAAGTTCCAGAATTTCGCTCGGTACGTGGATGCAGGTGCCTCCTTGGAGGAGGCGCGTGAGCGGGTTGAATCCGAATCACGCGGGTAAATCCTATCCGCGAAAGCCCGAGCGCGGGAATCAGGAAACCAACGCGGTAAGTCTGCGGCAGACCTCCTCGACATTCGCCCGCGAGTTGAAGGCGGAGATGCGGAAATATCCCTCGCCCGCCGATCCGAAGCCGGAGCCCGGGGTGATCACAACGCGGGCTTCGTTGAGCATTTTATCGAACATGTCCCACGAACTGAGACCCGCCGGGCAGCCGACCCAGACGTAAGGGGCGTTTTCGCCGCCGAAGACCTGGAGCCCAAGGGCAAGGCAGGCTTCGCGCAACAACTTGGCATTGCCCATGTAGTGCTCGATCAATGCGTTGACCTGGGCTTTACCTTCTTCCGAAAAGACCGCGGCCGCGGCCTTCTGAACCGGGTAGCTTGCGCCGTTGAATTTGGTGCTGTGGCGGCGGCTCCACAATTGGTGGAGCGGGATGCGGGAGCCATCGTCCGCTTTGCCTGTGAGCGTTTTCGGGATGACGACGTAAGCGCAGCGCACGCCAGTGAATCCGCCGTTTTTCGAAAACGAGCGGAATTCGATCGCGCAATCGCGCGCGCCTTCGATCTCGTAAATCGAGCGGGGAATCGAAGGGTCTTGGATGAACGCTTCATACGCGGCATCGAACAGGATGATGGCGTCGTTTTCGTTGGCATATTTTACCCAGGCCTCCAGCGTCTCGCGGCTGGCGACGGCACCGGTCGGGTTGTTCGGGAAGCAGAGGTAGATCAGATCAGCGTGCTGTTTCGGAACATCCGCAACGAAGTTATTCTCAGCGGTGCATGGCAGGTAGAGCAATCCCGCGTAGGCACCGTTCGGGTCCGCATCGCCGGTGTTGCCCGCCATCACATTGGTGTCCACGTACACCGGATAGACCGGATCGGTGATGGCGATGGTATTGCCCGGGCCGAAGATGTCGAGAATGTTGCCGGTGTCGCACTTCGAGCCATCCGAGATGAAAACCTCGTCGGCGCTGATGCCGAGGTCGGCGAACTGGTTTTCGATGATCGCTTCGCGCAGAAACGCGTATCCCTGCTCCGGGCCGTAGCCATGGAAGGTCGAGCGGTCTGACTGTTCATCCACGGCGGCATGCATGGCGGCCACGCAGGCGGGTGGCAGCGGTTCGGTCACGTCGCCAATCCCGCAGCGGATGATCTCACCGGCAAGTTGCGGGTTGCTTTCGCTGAATGCGTTCACCCGGCGGGCGATTTCGGGAAACAGGTATCCCGCCTTCAATTTGAGGAAGTTCGAGTTGATCGTGGCCATGCGCGCGCGATGTAAACCCGCGCCATGTCCGGTGCAAGGACGGATGTGCCGGCAAACCCCATGAAACTCGGGTGCCTTGAATTCCAAGGCCCCATCCCAAGCGGAACCCGGGCCTGACATGGGATGCAACGCCATGCTTGCAAAATGAGCCACCTCGCGACATTTTCCCCTCACGAGCGTTTTCCATTCCGGAGAACGGTTGAAGACCCAGCGCCAGAAACCATGCCTCTCGTCACCGAAAAAGAACTCTCCGATAAGTACAGGAAATTCTGGTTGAAAGCCCTGACCGCTGTTCAGACCGAGAATCCGGGCTACGCCATTCCCCTCATCCAGCCGATTCTTGAAGAATACCCCGAATTTCTGGAAGGGCGAAAAATGCTCAGAAAGTGCGAACTTCTCGTCACCGGTGGCGAAAAGAAACGAGGCATATTCGGACTGAATACCTCCGGCATGTCCGCGATGAAGTTCCATTCCCAAGCAAAAAAGGACCCCGCGGGCACCTTGCCGGTCATTGAGAAGGAGCTCGAAAAAGATCCCGCCAACGATACCCTCAACGAGCTGTTGCACGACATCTGCGTCCGCCTCGGATATCTGGAAACCGCGGCCTTCGCCCTTGAGACCGTCCGCAATACCAGCCCGGAGAATGCCAAGCTCCTGCACAAGCTCGCCGAATTCTATCTCGCGCAGAACGATCCCACCAAGGCCTACGAGGTTTACACGTTCATCATCAAACACCACCCGACCGACGGCAAGGCGATCAAGGGCGCGAAGGACGCATCGGCGCGGGCATCGATGCAGAAGCAAAAGTGGGATGAGAACTCCGACATGCGCTCGCTGTTGCGCGACGCCGAGGAGTCCGCCGCGATCGAAAAGGCATCCCGCACCGGCCTCACCCGCGAGCAGCTCAAGGAGCGCCGCAATGAGGCGATCGACAAATACTCCGCCGACCCGAACAACCTCGCGACCGCCAAGGAACTCGCCGGCATATATGAACAGCTCGAAGACTGGCATAATGCGCAGACGTTCTTCGAGTGGGCCCACAGCCTGAGCAACGGCGACGTCGCCCTCGCCAACAAGGCTGCCGTCATGAAAGACCTCGCCCTTGAATCCGATCTCACCATGCTCGAATCCGCATTGGCCGAGGACCCGGAAAACGAGGAGCTTCGCGCCCAGCTGGAAGCCCGGCGTCAGGATCGCAGGCAGGAAAAGGTCACCGAGGCGAAACAACGCGTCGAGCAAAACCCCACCGACCCGCAACTCCGCTACGAGCTCGGGCGCGCGCTATACGATTCGGGCGATTATTCCGCCGCGATTCCCCATCTCCAGCAGGCAACGCGCAACCCGCACATCCGCACCAAGGTGCTGCTCCTGCTCGCCCGCGCCTTCAAGGCCAAGTCGATGTTCGACCTTGCGGTAAAACAACTCACGGACGCCCTTGCCGACCTCAGCACGATGGACGCCACGAAGAAGGAAATCCTCTACGAGAAAGGCATCACCCATCATGACATGGGCGATGCGGTCGCCGCGCTCGATTGCTTCAAACAAATTTACGAAGTCGATTACGGCTACCGCGATGTCGCACAGCGCGTCGAATCCTCATACGGCTCCTGATCCTTTTTACCCAATCCGATGACACTCCAAGAACTCCAAGACCTTCACCGGCTTCCGCTATTTGAATTGCTCAAGAAATCCCGCGAAGTCCATGAACAAAACTGGCCCGGAGGTGAGGTGCAGCTTTGCACGCTTCTCTCAATCAAGACCGGGGGATGCTCCGAGGATTGTTCCTATTGCGCCCAATCCGCGAGATACAACAGCGGCGTCGATGCCGAGCGCCTGATGAGCAAGGATGCCGTCATGGAGCGCGCGTGGGCCGCCCGCGAGACCGGATCCACCCGTTTCTGCATGGGCGCCGCATGGCGTGGCGTCCGCGGTGGAACCCAGCGCTTCGAGCAGGTGCTCGAAATCATCCGCGAAGTCTCCTCGCTCGGCATGGAAGTCTGCGTCACCCTCGGTGAACTCGGCCCGGAAGAGGCCAAGCAGTTGCGCGACGCAGGCGTCACCGCTTACAACCATAATCTCGACACCTCGCCCGAGCACTATCCGAACATCGTCACCACCCACACCTACGAAGACCGCCTGCGCACGATCCGCAATGTGCAGGATGCGGGCATGTCCGTTTGCTGCGGCGGAATCCTCGGTCTTGGCGAAGGCATTGTCGATCGTCTCCGCCTGCTCGAAATCCTCTCGAACTTCAATCCGCAACCCGAATCGGTGCCGATCAACTCGCTCATGCCAATGCCGGGCACGCCGCTGGCGGAAAACGACGCGCTCGATCCCTTCGAGCTCGTCCGCATGATCGCACTGGCCCGAATCGCGATTCCCAAGGCGAAGGTGCGCCTCTCGGCGGGCCGCACCCGTCTATCGGACGAAACTCAGGCGCTTTGTTTCTTCGCCGGTGCCAATTCGATCTTCTACGGCGAAAAACTCCTCACCGCGAAAAACCCGTCGGTTGAGAAAGACCGCGCGCTGCTCGACAAACTCGGCCTCGATATCCTCGCGCCAAACCCCGGCATGGCGGCACCCCAGGCGGACCTCGGGCGCGTTCTTGAGCCCGCTTGCGAAAGCGCATGTTGCACTCCGGCATGATTGCCGGATGTCAACATGTGTTAGTCGTTCCACGGCAAATAAATCCGCCAAATTCCATTGCCAGAACCTGCCGCCGGGTTACTCTGATTGCGACTGCTGTGTGCGACTAAATTGGCAGCTGGCCCGAACCGATAGATTCGTTACGGGACCACTCCCTCGGACGCGCGGATCACGCCTTATCAGGAAGATCCAACCGCCCGAACCGGTCCCACCTGTTGAGTTCACGGAACGTGGCTCACAGCGCCAAGGACGGCACAGCGGTCTTTTTTGCGCCCCATTGGTTCGGATTTCCTGATTTTCAGGATTGCAAAATCAAAAGTGCGGTGCATGTTTCCACGCATGAAAAAACTCTGTGTTTTCATGCTCACGGCGATCGTCCTTTCCTCGTGCAACACCACGATTGGGGTCGGCCGGGATGTCCGTGAAGGCTACCACTGGACGAAGGGGAAAATCGACGAATCCCGAAACAGGGGGGGGCACTAGCATGGTTCGCCGCTGTGTGACTTGTCCGCCGCCAAGGAATGCATTTTCCTCTCATTTTCCCATTGCCAATCGAGCGGCGTCCGCTTAACCATCGTTTCCGCCGCTAACGCAACGGTGGTCGTAGCTCAGTTGGTAGAGCCCCGGATTGTGATTCCGGTTGTCGCGGGTTCGAGTCCCGTCGATCACCCCACCTTTCCAGCCGCACGACGTGGCGGGAAGCCCGGATGGGCCATGGAAAAACAACGATCCCGATGGAGCCACTCGAAAGCCGGATTCAATACAAGTTTCGCAACTCGCTGCTCCTGGCCGAGGCGCTCACCCACCCGAGTCTAGCCTACGAATCCGCCAGACAGCACTTTGACAACCAGCGGCTGGAATTCCTTGGCGATGCCGTGCTCCAATTGGCTGTGACGGAAGCGCTTTTCGCAAAGTTCCCCGAGTTCACCGAAGGCCAGCTCACCAAGCTCCGTTCAGAGCTTGTCTCCCGCAAGGCATTGGCAAAATTCGCCTCCGCGATCCAGTTGGGGGATTACGTTCTGCTTGGCAAGGGCGAGGAGGCTTCCGGCGGCCGCAAGCGCCACTCGACACTTGCGGATGCCTTTGAGGCGCTCGTCGGTGCCATCTACCTGGATTCCGGAATCCCCGCAGCCAAGGAGCTCATCCTTCGCTTGTGCAGTGAGGAGATTAGCGCCATCGGGAGCTGCCCGGTGGAACGCAACCCGAAAGGCCTGCTCCAGGAACAACTCCAGTCGATGGAACCCCAGGCGCCGGTTTACCGCATCCTCAGCGAAAGCGGCCCGGACCACCGCCGGGTATTCCAGGCGGAAGTGACATGGCTCGGCAATCAACTCGCAACCGGCAAGGGGAAAAGCAAAAAGGAAGCCGAAATCCGCGCCGCCGCCGAAGCACTGCGGACGCGGAGTTGGGAAAAAGAGAAAACCGCGTGAGCGTCAGATTTTCTCCAGCATGGCCATCAGTCGCTTGCCATACTCCACGTATGAGTCGTAACACTGCTGCCAATCAACTTGCGATGGATCGGGCGCGTGGAAAACCGTTGCAACATGGGGCTCGATCGCAATGAGGCCTTGATATCCGCCATCAAGGGCATCCTTGAGGATTTCACCGACCATGGCCGCACCTTCTCCGGGCATGGTGTATTCCGGCTCGACGCCGTCCTGCACGGGATTGAAGCAGTCTTTGATGTGGATATGCACAACGTGATCCTTCACGGCGCGCCAGAACTCCATGGGATCCTGCCACGGGAAGGGTTCCGGCTTTGAGCGGTCGCGCTGGAAAACGGGATTGCCGGTGTCGAACACCAGCTTGAGGCCGGGCACTTCCTCGATGAGGCGGAGGCTGTGGTTGGCGGAGAATCCACCCCAGTTCATGCAATTTTCGTGGGCGGCGGTGAGTCCGGCGTCTTCGAAGCGTTTCACGATCTTGCGCAAGCGGCGGAAGCGCTCTTGCTCATGTTGGTCCTCACCCCACGGCGCCTGAGCGTAGGACATGACACGGACCAACGGTGTTCCAAGGCGCTTCATGCGCGGGATGGCGCGGTCGATCTCGGCCAGCGTGATGTCGAAATCCGAGTCGATGGTTTTTCCCCAGTTGGCGATCAAGGAGCCAAACTCGACAATGCGGATACCAGCTTCATCAAAGCGGTCGGCGGCGCGGGCAAAGTCGTCCTCCGCCATTTCGTGGATGTTTTTGTCGCCGATCATCCGGGCGGAAATGGCGGACCAGCCAAGCTCCTTGGTGGCGGCGATTTGTTTGTCGAGGTCGCGAGAGGCTTCGTCGGCAAATCCAGTGAGGCGGTCGAGTGAGATCATGGTGTGTTGTTTTGAAAGTGGCGCGGGCGTCTCGCCTGCAGTCTTGACTGGGTGGAAAGCGGCGGGCGAGACGCCCGCGCCACGGGTTCAGAGGTAGACTTTTTTGCCGTCGTTCTGCGCGCTTTCGTAGATCGCGCGGATGAGGACGACGGGTTTGCGGGCTTCGCTGGCCGAGGTGCTGGGTTCGCGGCCTTCGTGGATGGCATGGACGACTTCCTCGAAGTTCCGCTGGTGCTGATAGAAATTGATCGCGCTCGGGTCATTGGCGCCGAGCCCGGCCTCCTGGCCCTTCATGAGGGTGGACTTGATGGCACCATCTTCGGGTTTTTCGTTTTTGAAGTCCCAAAGCTCGAAGGATTCATCGGCAAGGAACACGGACCCTTCCGTTCCCGCGAGTTGCACGCGGGCCGGGTGGCCGTCTTTCGACCAAGTGCAAGTGCTTCCCTCGATCACGCCGCGCGCGCCATTTTCAAACTCAAGGATGGCCACGGCGATGTCTTCCACTTCGATATCGGTGTGGGCGAGGCAGGCGGTATTGGCTTGGACGGATTTCACCGGGCCGGCGAGGTAGAGCAGGGCGTCGATGGTGTGGATCGATTGGTTCATCAGCGCACCGCCGCCATCGAGCGCCCAGGTGCCACGCCATGCGGCGGAATCGTAGTAGGCCTGGTCGCGGAACCACTTCACGTAACACGAGGCGGACGTGAGCTTGCCGAAGCGGCCTTCGTCGGCGGCTTTTTTGAAGGCTTCCATGCCGGGGTGAAAACGGCGATTGAGCACGGCGGCGAGCGTTTTACCGTTGGCCTTCGCGGCGGCCATCAGTTGGTCGATGCGCTCGACGGTGATTTCCAAGGGCTTTTCGCAGATCACGTGCTTGCCGGCATTGAGGGCGGCGAGCGATGGCTCCAAGTGCGCGCCGGAGGGCGTGCCCACGGTCACGATTTCCAAGTCCGGATCCGCGAGGAATTCCGCCATGTCACTGTAGGGCTTTGCACCGTATTCCGTGGCGAGCTTGGCCGCGGCATCGTCCCGCAGGTCGAAGACCGAGTGAAGGGTGCCACCGGTCATGGCGGTGATGGCTTTGGCATGAAAATGCCCGATCATTCCTGCTCCGATAATTCCAAATTTCATGAGTGATGTGTAGGCTCCCCCGCAGTCTCACGCGTGAATCCGGTTTTGCGCAATCCTGAATCGCCTCATATTGCCGAAAATCGATTCTCGCTTGATCATATCCGCCACTCCACTCAAGCTATCGCGCATTCTGTTTGCGACGTATTCAGCTGGCTCCGGCCCTCAGATCCTTCTATCCGCATTCCAGCCCACAACCGCTTGCCATGATTCATCCGGATTTTCTCCTTTCGACTGACTCCGCGCGCCATCTTTACCGCAACTTCGCGGCGGACCAGCCGATTTACGACTACCACTGCCACCTACCGCCCGAGCAGATCGCCAACAACCACCAGTTTGGCGACATCGCGGAAATCTGGCTTGGTGGCGATCACTACAAGTGGCGAGCATTGAGATCCAATGGAGTTTCGGAAAAATTCGTCACCGGTGATGCCAGTCCGCGCGAGAAGTTCGATGCGTGGGTTGCGACGATGCCTTACTGTTTGCGCAATCCGCTTTATCATTGGTCGCATTTGGAGATGAAGCGCGTCTTCGGGCTCGATCTTGCGATCGAGCCGAAGAACGCCGATGCCATGTGGGAAGCCGCCAATGCCAAGTTGCCGGAACTTCGCGTCCACGACCTTCTTGAAGCATTCAAGGTTGCGGTCGTTTGCACCACCGATGATCCGGCAGAGCCGCTCACGCACCATGAGGCGATTTCAAAATTGGGAATCCGTACCCGGGTTTATCCGACGTTCCGCCCGGATGGTGCATTCGCGATCCAGGATCCCACCCGTCTGAGTACCTGGCTGGAAAAGCTGACACAGGTTTCCGGTCTGTCGATCGAGACGTACGATGACCTTCTCGAAGCTCTCGAGAAACGCCATGCCGATTTCCATGCGATCGGTTGCCGGATTTCCGACCATGGCTTGGACCAGTGCTGGGCCACTCCGGCGACTCATGCCGAAGCTGCCGCCGTGTTCGCTTCGGCGAAATCCGGCAATGGTGCCTCGGTTTCCGCCGAAGACTACGCCAAATACGCCAGCCAGCTGATGCTTCACCTCGGCCGTTGGGACGCCAAGCGCGAGTGGACCAAGCAACTGCACATCGGTGCCCAGCGCAACAATAACACCCGCCT
Source organism: Luteolibacter sp. (assembly GCA_047921195.1). GTDB lineage: Bacteria > Verrucomicrobiota > Verrucomicrobiia > Verrucomicrobiales > Akkermansiaceae > Luteolibacter. The sequence goes on from JBLRWN010000048.1 coordinate 25,426, forward strand.
CTTCAAAGCTCTCGGCCCCGACACCGGCTTCGACTCGATCGGAGACGCGCCTCAGGCCAAAACCCTTGCCGCCTACCTCGATGCCCTTGATACCACTGGCGAACTGCCGCGCATGGTCCTCTACAACCTCAACCCAAACAACAATTACCTCTTCGCCACCATGGCCGGAAATTTCCAAGACGGCACCATTCCCGGAAAAATCCAATTCGGCTCCGGCTGGTGGTTCCTCGACCAAAAAGAGGGCATGGAATGGCAGATCAACGCGCTCTCTCAGCTCGGCCTGCTCCGCCGATTCGTCGGCATGCTCACCGATTCGCGCTCGTTCCTCTCGTTCCCGCGCCACGAATACTTCCGCCGCATCCTCTGCAACATGCTCGGTAGCGACATGGAAGCCGGCATCCTCCCCAACGACTCCGAACTCATCGGTGCCATGACTTCCGAAATCTGCTTCTCCAACGCCCGCGACTTTTTCCGCCTCGACCTCCACCCGGACTACGCCGGGTAAAAGCGGAAATTCTGAAAACTGAAAACTGAAATCTAGCAAACTCAAAGTATGCCCCGCATCCTCCTCACCACCACCTCGTTCCAGGACACTCCTGGCAGCCACCACGACCTGCTCGCCTCCACCGGCTTCGAGATTGTCCGCGAGCGCGGCCCGCTCAGCGAAGAACGCATGCTCGAACTTGCCGGTGAGTTCGATGCCTTCCTCTGCGGCGACGACGCCATCACCCGCGCCGTGATCGAAAAATCCATGCCGCGCCTCAAGGTGATCAGCAAATACGGCATCGGACTCGACAAGATCGACCTCCCCGCCGCCACCGACCACCAGATCCCCGTGCTCTTCACCCCCGGCGTCAACCACACCACCGTCGCCGAGCATACGTTCCTGCTGCTTCTTTCCATCGAAAAACACCTACTCTTCCACTGCGACGCCACCCGCGCGGGCGAATGGAAGCGCAAGACCGGCCATGAAATCATGGGCAAACACCTCGGCATCATCGGCCTTGGCCGCATTGGCAAGGAAGTCGCCATCCGTGCCCGGGCATTTGGCATGACCGTCTCCGCATTCGACCTCTATTGGGACGACGCCTTTGCCGCCACCCACGACGTCACTCGCGCCGCCTCCATCGAGGAAATCCTCACGTCGTCCGACGTCATCTCTCTCCACACCAACCTCACCGCCGAAACCCGCGATCTCATCCGCGCCGAGACCATCGCGACGATGAAGGACGGAGCCATCATCCTCAACTGCGCCCGTGGCGAAATCGTCCACACCGCTGACATCGTTGAAGCCCTCAAGTCCGGCAAACTCGGTGGCTACGGCACCGATGTGCTCGACGAGGAACCCCCACCCGCCGACCACCCGCTGCTCCACCTGCCGAACTGCGTCGTCACTCCGCACGTCGGCTCGCGCACCTACGAAAGTGTCGTCCGCCAAGCCACCGCGGCCGTCACCAACCTCATCGCCGCCTCCAAAGGCGAGAAGCCGCTGGCGCAGAATAACCCGGAAGTGCCACTGAAGGCCTTCGTGTGAAGCGCGGATGATCGGACGGATCAGTCAGATCCGTCCGATTCGACTGATCTAACAATAAAACAAACAATCACCATGCCCGAAACCTTCCACATCGTCCCCGAAGACCAGCACAACGCGCTCGTCGCCGCCGCATACCAACACCGTGGCTACCTCGCAGACGAGGCCGCCGAGGCCGCGCGCTTCTGCGCCTCCGCCTCGCGCCACGGCATCCGCACGCACAACGCGCTCAAGGCGCTGCACCTCGACCACCTCTTCGGCTCCGGTTCGCAAGGCTGCGTGCCCGGCGCGGAAATCGAAGTGGTGGAGACCAAGTTCGAGGCCACCAAGGTATGGAACGCCAACCGCAAGCTTGGCCAGGCCACCGCATACCGCGCGATGGACGAAGCCATGCGCCTCGCCGACCGCTTCGGCACCGGCACCGTGGTCGTCGATAACGCGTTCCATTATCTCTGGGGCGGTGGATACGTGATGGAGGCCGCCGAGCGCGGCTACCTCGCCTACACCAATTGCACCGCCGCGCTCGCGGAGGTCGTGCCGTTCATGGGGAAATTCCCGACCCTCGGCACCAACCCGCACTCGTGGGGATTCCCCACCACCGATGCCGTCGGTTTCCCCATCGTCGTCGATTGGGCCACCTCGGTGGTCGCCATGGGCCGCGTGCAGCAACTTAAGCGCGAGGGCAAGGAACTCCCGCCCAACGCCGCCGTCGATGCTGATGGCAACCCGACGACCGACCCGAACCAAGCCGTCGCCCTGATTCCTTTCGGGGCGCACAAAGGCTACGGCCTCTCGCTTATCAACGAAATCTACGGCGCCTTCATCGGCGGCTCGCTGCCCACCCTACGCAGCCGCTGGGCCGAGGATGGCGACAAGCACACCTGCTCGTTCTTCTTCCAGGTGATCCACCCCGATGCCATCGGCAGCGGTGAGTATGCGGGCGGCCGCAGCCAGCAGGAAAACCTCGCCGCCGTCCTCAAGGACGTGATGGGCCACGGCAATGACAAGGCTATCCTCCCTGGCCAACTTGAAGCAAACTGGGCGAAAAAATGCGCCGCAGCCGGCGGCCTCCTCTTCTCCCGCGCCGAAGTTGACGCCTTCAACGAGCTCGCCGAAGAAGCCGGCCAGCCC
>JBLRWN010000049.1:0-27544 GCA_047921195.1 Luteolibacter sp.
GCGAACATCACGCGTTGCCATGCCGATTTGTAACATAGTCCCCTATATACGCTAGTATTTTATTGCCGGATTAATAATTGGAATCAGGTAGGCATCTACAGTTTCGATGCTGAAGTGCCCCCAAGGATTACCGGAGGCGTATTACACCTTTGTAGTCAGAACGAGGACGAATGAAACATCCCGAACATCTGGTCCTTTGCTCCGGAGGTGGCTGCATGCTTCTTGCTATGTTGCTATTCGGGATTGGAGTAGTATTTGAGCAACCTGCCCTAAAGTTCGTGGCGAAGTGGCTTTGGCTGCTCGGAATCTTTATCGCGCTCCTACCCCTGCTGGTATTCGGAATCGGTTCCATACTTGAAAGGCTACTTCGCAAGTAGCTGTTGCGCACCGAATTGGCATCGTATTGTCGTTACCGATTTCTGACTGTATCGATTTGATTCAGAAATGAAATTTTCATTTCTTCACCGTGACGGCTGAGGTTTTCATGACGCATTTGGGCGTGAAACGCCCGCAATGCGACCCGTTCGAAATTCTGTTAGCAGATTATTGATGCGGCCGCATCAATAATCTGTACGCATCCGTGGCCTTCGAGATTGTGGGAGTTGCGGTGGATGGTCGGTAAAATGGGTGAGATTTCCCTTTCGGTTGTGAGGTGCGTGTTCGAGCATCGGTCATGCATTCGATGACAGGATTTGGGTTTGGCAGTGCCGCAGGAGATGATTTCCGCATTACCATTGAAGCGGCATCGGTGAACCGCAAGCAGGCAGAGGTGGTGATCCAGAGTCCGCGCGAACTTTCCAGTTTGGAGGAAACCCTGCGCAAGCAGGTGATGGAGCGGGTTTCGCGCGGGCGCGTGCAGGTTGCGATCACGCTTGAGCGCACCGGGGACGGGAGCGGGAGGTTCCAGGTGGATGGGGCGCTGGCGCGGGCTTTCTCCGAAGCCATCCAGGAGCTTCGCGCGGCCACCGGTGAGTCGATTACCCTGGATGCCGGGGATTTTCTTCGGCAACCCGGCATCGTCATCGCTGCGGGAGGCGAGATCAATCTTGAAGCAGCATCAGCCGTGGCACAGACCGCGCTTCGCGAAGCGCTCGATCAACTCACCACGATGCGCGCCCGTGAAGGTGGGGACCTTCGCAACGACTTCCTGCGCCGCCTCGGCACCTTGCGCGAGCTGACCAATCGCATCGAATCCCAGGCCGTCGACCGCCCCGCGCGCCAGCGCGAACTCCTGATCAAGCGGCTTGCCGAGAGTGGCCTTGAACTGGATCCCGCAGATGAAAAAGTTTCCCGCGAGATCGCCCTGTTTGCGGATCGCTGCTGCATCAGCGAGGAGATCACCCGTCTCGACTCACACTTCGCGAAGTTCACGGAATACCTCGATGCGGAATCCTCCTGCGGCCGTGCCTTGGATTTCCTCTGCCAGGAAATCCACCGCGAATTCAATACCATCGGTTCCAAAGCCAACGACGCCGCCGTCGCCCACCTCGTGGTCGAAGCCAAAACCGAGCTCGAAAAGATCCGTGAGCAGGTGCAAAATGCCGAGTGACGCGCATGGCGTGATCGAGTTTGATTGCTCATCAATCTTCCTGAGCAGGCCGCACCAGCAAATCATTTGAAATCATGAGCCAGACCAAGACAACCCTGCCATCGTTCGCGACGGCGCTGCGCTTCTGGGTCAAACTCGGTTTTCTGAGTTTCGGCGGACCGGCCGGTCAGATTGCGATGATGCACCGTGAGCTCGTCGAAGAGCGCCGATGGATCGATCACCGCCGGTTCATGGATGGGCTCAATTTCTGCATGCTTCTTCCCGGCCCCGAGGCCATGCAGCTCGCGACCTATCTGGGCTGGCGTATGCATAGTACGAAGGGCGGCATTGCGGCTGGTGCGATGTTTGTGATTCCCTCCGCGTTGATTCTTTTCGCGCTCGCCTGGCTCGCGATGACCGGAGCCGGACTGGCATGGCTTGATGCGATGTTCCTCGGGCTGATGGCCGCCGTCATCGCGATCGTTGGCCAGGCGATCTGGCGCATCGGCAAACGCGCGCTCACGACTCCGGCACTTTGGTGCATTGCGTGTGCCGCGTTTCTCGCGATTTTCGCGGTCAATCTTTCCTTTGTCTGGATCATTCTGACTGCAGGGCTCCTTGGAGCGTTCGGCAACCGCTTTTTCCCTGCGATGTTTCCGCAGGGCGGCGGCCATGGCGACGACCACGCGGGAGCGACGGCCGCGGGCGAATCGCTTGATGCCATACCTGCTGCAAGCTGGCGGGGTGCATCCAAGGTGACTCTCACTTGCCTGCTGTTATGGGCCGCTCCGCTGGCCGCAGTCGCGCTTTGGCTCGGTTGGCAAAGCGTGCCGGCCCAGCAAGGCGTGTTTTTCAGCAAGGCGGCCATGGTCACTTTTGGCGGCGCATATGCGGTGCTGCCCTACGTCGCGCAGCAGGCCGTCGAATCCCACGGCTGGCTGAGCCATCCGCAGATGATGACCGGCCTGGCTCTCGCCGAGTCCACCCCCGGGCCGTTGATCATGGTGCTTCAGTTCGTCGGATTCGTCGGCGCATGGCAGAATCCGGGAGATCTCACGCCCCTTGCCGCCGCAAGCGTCGGCGCGTCGATCACCACCTGGGTGACCTTTCTTCCGTGCTTCTGGTTCATTTTCCTTGGTGGCCCGTACGTGGAGCGCCTCGGCGACATGCCGCGCGTCTCCGCCGCCCTCACCTCGCTGACGGCCGCAGTCGTCGGTCTGATCCTCAACCTCGCCGTCAAATTCACCCATCACGCGATCTGGCCCGATCCCGAGACCATGCGCTGGCAGATCGCCCTGTTGGCGGTCGTCACTTTCATTGCCCTCACGCGTTTCCGGATCGGTCTGATTCCGGTTATCGCCACATGCGCGGTGCTTGGTGCAGCTGGTCTGCTGGGATGATTGCAAAGCGCCTGCCGCCGCCGGATTGCGGGAGCGACCGCTTCTCTCCTGCAATCACTGCGCGGGCACACCGAATTCCTCGGCGTTTTGTGCGAGGATGTATGCGGTGACGGCGGCGATTTCGGTTGGCGGCAGCAGGTTACCGTATGCGAGCATGCGGGCTCCGTTGTGGCCCTCGCTGTCCTCGGGGGTGCCGTCCTTGATGATGCGGAAAATGTCCATTGGCATGGCGCCGTATTTCCAATCGCCGTCTTTGAGCGATAGTCCGGGCAGGTTCACGAATTGCTCGTTGCCGATGGCCATGCGGGCGTGGAGATCCTGGCCGTGGCAGGCGACGCAATGGGTGGTGTAGACCTGCAGGCCGATCGCGAGTTGATCGGCATCGGTGGCGAGCTGGCCCACGAGCACGTCGTCGTCGAGGTTTGCCAGCAGGTCTTCCAGTGCGGCGGCCTTGGCTTCGCGGATGACGGCGAGGCGGTCGTCGAGGCGCTCGACGTCAGTGCGGGTGAGGCCGAACTGATAGTAGACGACCCAATATGCGAAGAAGAAGATGGTGAAGGCGAAGAAAATGAACAACCACCAGTTCGGCAGCAGTTGGTCGTATTCCTGGATGCCGTCGTATTCGTGATCGCGGAGGGCGATTTCGCCTTTTTCCTTGGCGTATGCGGCGCGGGTGATTTTGGGCTCTTCCTGGGGCATGGCGGGAGGGGTCGGGGTTTTTGTTAGAATTTCGATTCGTCCACGCCGTCTTCGAGGGGAATGTTGGCGAGGTGTTCGCGCTCGGGTTTCTTGAGACGCATCGCCCGGATGGAAATGGCAATGAAGAAGCCGGCGGTGATGATGAACGAGATGATCGGGATCAGCGCGGCCCAATCATGATGGATGACTCTCTGGAACATGGTGGTGGACGGGAGGGTTCGGGTTTTACCTGTCCGGGGCCGCCTGGGTGGTATCGGGCGGCACGACGGCGGGGCGCTCGTAGGACGAGCGGCGCTGGGTATCCGGGTTGAGCGGCGTGGGCGGCAGGGTGAATTCGGGATCGATCTGCTCGTAGACGCCGAGTTTCTGCATGTATGCGATGAGCGCGACGCCCTGGCTTTCGGCGAGGGTGCGGAGCAGGTCGTCGCCCTTGAGGTCGGGCTCCGCGGGCAGGAAGGATTCGGCATCCATCAGCGCGCGGGCGATCTCCATGGCATGATCGCGGGCGTGTTGCTCGATTTCATCCGCGGTCATTGCCGGATATGGCACGCCGAGTTGTGTCTGGACTTGGATTTTCTTCGGCAGAGCTTTGAAATCGGCCTTGCGGGTGAAGAGGAAATCGTAGCTCGGCATATTCGAACCCGGCGAGGTCTGGCGTGGGTCGACAAAGTGTTGGAAGTGCCAGACGTTGCTGCGCAGACCATTGCGCATCACCTCGGAGCCGGCGACGAGCGCGCCGCCCTCGCGGGCGAGATCCGGGCCGGTGCGTTTGGATCCCCACTGGTAAGGGTAATCGAAGAGTGATTCGCCAAGGCGGGAGTAGCCCTGGTCTTCACGCGGACCATAGCGGAGGACGTCGGGCACCAGGGTGCGGATCATCTGCGAGTGGCAGTTGTAACAGCCTTCGGCGACGTAGATGTCGCGCCCGGCGAGTTCGAGCGGCGTGTAGAGCACCTGGAGGCGCTCTTCCATGTTTGCGGCGCGGTTGACAAAGAACGAGGGAATGATCTGCACAGCGCCACCGATGGCCACGGCGATGAAGATCAACACCGTGAAGGGGATGTAGTTTTCGATCAAGCGGTCGAAGTAGCCCGCCCAGGTCTGTGAGTCGCGTTTGAAGGTGAGCACCGCCTTGGCCGTGAGCACCAGCATCACGATGAGCGCCACCTTGTCGGCATGAGGTGGCAGCAGCATCCACAGGATCATGAAGACGCAGGCGAGCACGCTGTAGGTGACCGGATCGTTGATAAACGCCTGGCGTGCGGGCATGGTATCGACCTTGTTGCGCTCCAGCACGACGACCACGGCGGTGGCATCGACGGCCTTGCCCATGCGGGCGGTCATCCAGATGTTGATGCCGCAGAGGATGAAGCCGGTGAGATAGAAGAACCCGCCAACACTCCGCATCATGTAGGGGAATTGGATGGCGCGCAGGGTTTCGACGAACTCGTATTTGAGGGTGGTGCCGTCGGGATTGGTCTGGCTGAGCATGAGGCCCTGCATGATGCCGGCGATCCACATCGCCGTGACGTAAAGGAGGATTCCGACGAGGCCGAGCCAGAAGTGCATGTTGGCCATGCCAGTCGACCAGAGTTTTTTCGTTCCCCAGAGACGCGGTGCCATCCAGTAGAACACCCCGGCGGCCATGAAGCCGTTCCATCCCAGAGCTGCCGAGTGCACGTGACCGACCGTCCAGTCGGTGTAGTGGGAAAGGGCGTTGACGGCGCGGATGGAAAGCAGCGGCCCTTCAAAGGTGGCCATGCCGTAGAAGGTGATGGAGACGGCGAGGAACTTGATGACCGGATCGGTGCGGAGTTTGTCCCATGCACCGCGCAGGGTGAGCAGTCCGTTGAGCATGCCGGCCCACGAAGGTGCCCAGAGCATCAGCGAAAAGAGCATGCCGAGCAGTTGGAGCCAGCGCGGCAGCGAGGTGTTGAGCAGATGGTGGGGCCCGGCCCAGATGTAAATGAAGACGAGCGCCCAGAAGTGAATGATCGAAAGGCGGTAGGAATACACCGGGCGCTGCGCCGCCTTGGGCACATAGTAATACATGATGCCGAGGATCGGCGTGGTGAGGAAGAAGGCGACGGCGTTGTGGCCATACCACCACTGGACGAGGCCGTCCTGCACGCCACCGAAGATCGGGTAGGAATGCAGGATCGACGTCGGGATCGAGAGGTGGTTGACGATGTAGAGCAATGCCACCGTGACAATTGTGGCGATGTAGAACCAGAGGGAGACGTAGAGGGAGCGCTCGTTGCGTTTTGCGAGCGTCCAGAAGAAGTTGACGCCGAAGGTGACCCACATGAGGACGACGGCGATGTTGAGCGGCCAGATCAGCTCGGCGTATTCCTTGCCGCGGGTGAGGCCGGCGGGGAGCGTGAGGGCGGCCCCGACGATGATTGCCTGCCACCCCCAGAAATGGATGCGGGAGAGCAGGTCGCTCGCGGTGCGTGCCTTGCAGAGGCGCTGGGTGGTGTAATAGACGCAGGCGAAGACCATGTTGCCGACGAACGCGAAAATCACCGCATTGGTGTGCAGCGGGCGGATGCGGCCGTAGGTGATTTCGGCGAGGCCTTCGGTTTGAAGAAGGCCGAAGGTGATGACTTCGAGAAATTTCCCGTTCATCTGCCACCATGAGAGCTGGGTGGCTGCGAGCACGCCGACGAGCATGCCGACGATGCCCCAGAAGATCGAGGCGGCCATGAAAAACCGCACGGTGCGGTCGTCATAGGTAATGGTCGTGGTGGTTGCGGAAGAGGATGCGGCGGACATGGAAGGTGTCAGGGGCGTGGGTTCTGGGGTTTGGAGGGGGCGTCATCGAGTGGCAGCAGTGAATCGCGCTCGAGGCTCGAGCGGCGGTTGCGGCGGGATTCGATGGCGAAACAGACGACGAACATGCCCGCCAGGCAGGAGCTGATGAGGATGGTGAGGGCAAGGACGTCCATGGGCAGAGGTAAGCAGGGTGCGTCGGAGTGTGCCGCGCACAGCTTGCGTTTGACTGTGCGGATTTTACGCCTGGCGGCAATTGCTGCGTCATTCCTCCTTTGCGTGAGGGCGGGTGGGGTTTAGAACCTGCGCATGTCGCAATACAACCGCATGCTGGTCGCCGCGCCGGAGCGCTGGGACGATGCCTGTTTCGCCGTGCCAGCGGTGCGCGCGCTCGTTGCATCGGGCTTGCGGGTGGGAGTGATGTGTGGGACATCGCAGATGGCATTCTGGCAAACGCTGCGAGGGATCGAGGTATCGGATGCCGGAACCCCACTGGATGCCGCCGCGTGGGACGCGGCACTCGCCTGGGAAGACGGCCCGATCGCGAGGGCAATCCGCAAGAGCGGCGTGACGCGACGAATCGCACCCGCCAGCGACGGGAAGCTCGGAAAATGGTCGACCGATGCGGCGGAGATCCACATCGACGTGTTGGAGCACCGGGTGCGTTACTTTCTTGCAACGGTCGAAGCGCTGGGTGTGAGGACCGATGACAAGGCGTTTTTCGCCGCAGTGGAAAGACCGGCACGACCGCAGAACGGTGTGATGCTCTGCGCGGATTCGGATTTTGGGCCCAGTCATGAATGGCCACTGGACCGCTGGTTGGAACTGGCGCGCTGGCTTGCGGGAGATTGTGGTTTGCGGATCTCGGTGGTGGCATTGGACGGTGGCCGCGGGCTTGGAGCGCGACTCGCGGCCGAGCTGGGTGAGGGGGTGGAGAAGATTTCCGTGGCTTCGCTTTCTGAGGCGATGGGGGATATGCAAAGCGCGCGGCTCTTGATTTCCGCAGACGGTTCGATTCCGCATCTGGCATCCCATTTCGGCGCGACCTGCGCCGTGATTTTCGGACCGAACGACGCGTCATGGCGGCGTCCGCTGGGCAGGCACCATGTGATCATCCGGCACCATACCGAATGCGCGCCATGTTTGATGGCGAGGTGTCCGCTCGATCACCGCTGCATGACGCGGCTTGAGTTGGCGGGAGCGAAGGACGCGTTGCGACCGCTGCTCGAAAATTGTTAGAAATAACGGGTCAGGCCGGCGACCTGGCGGGCGTCGAGTTTTTTCGCCAGTTCGATGGTGAGGGCGACGAGGGCAAGCTGGTCTTGAACGTCAATGATCGCGTTGTGGGAGTGGATGTAGCGGGCGGGGGTGCCCAGAACCACCGATGGAATGCCCTCGCTGGCGAGGTGGAAGGCGGCGGCATCGGTGCCGCCGGAGCGGCGGACGGCGACTTGGTGAGGGATGCCGGCCTCGCGAGCGGTATCGATGGCGAGGTGCGCGAGGCGCGGGTTGCCGATGGCGGAGGGATCGAACATTCGGATTTGCACGCCGCCGCCAAGACGACCTTGGTTTTCGATGCGAGGAAAACCCGGGATATCATCGGCAGGCGGTCCTTCCAGAATGATCGCGACATCGGGCTTGGCATGATTTGCAGCGGTGCGCGCGCCGCGGGTGCCGACTTCCTCCTGCACGGTGCCGCAGAGGATCAGATGGTTTGGAGCATCGCCATCCTCCGCGAGAATTTGCCCGGCCTGAATCGCCGCGGCCATGCCCACGCGATTATCGAATGCCTTGGCCATGAAACGCCCTTCGATTCCCATCCCCACGAACGGGACCCAGGGTGCGATCGGATCGCCTAGTGAGATACCGAGGTCGCGCTCGACTTCGATGCGCGATCCCGCGCCGACGTCGATGAACATGTGCTCGACCGACATCACTTCGCGGCGTTGGTTTTGGCCGAGGAAGTGGGGTGGTTTCGAGGCGATGACGCCGGGGATTTTTGTGCCGCTCCGGGTGAGTACTTCGATGCGTTGTGAGAGCAGGTTGTGCTCCCACCACCCGCCAAGCGTCACGAATTGGAGGAAGCCGTCTGGCGTGATGTTCTGCACCATGAATCCGACCTCGTCCATGTGGCCGGCGATCAGCACGCGTGGGCCCGCTCCGGGCAGTGTGCAGAACACCGAGCCGGTGCGATCCGAGGAGATTTCGCCAAGGCCAGCGAGCTCATCGCAGAAGATCGCGCGCACCTCGTCCTCGTGTCCGGGCACTGAGTGGGCTTCGGTGAGTTCCTTCAACAACGTGAGCGCCTTGGTTTTCATTCGGGGAAAACTGGCTGGAATCCCCCGCCCTTCCAAGCGCCAAGTTCGTGATGCCTCAGGCAAAAAGATCGTGGATGACGTGAGCGTGCTCGACACCGGTGAGACGTTGGTCGAGCCCTTGGAATCGGTAGGTCAGCCGGTTGTGATCCATGCCGAGCAGATGAAGGATGGTCGCGTTGAGGTCGCGGATGTGCATTGGGTCCTTGACGATGTTGTAGGAGAAGTCGTCGGTTTCGCCATAGACCATGCCGGGTTTCACTCCGCCGCCGGCCATCCACATCGAGAAGCAGCGCGGGTGGTGGTCGCGGCCGTAGTTGTCGGGCTTGAGGTTGCCTTGTGAATAGACAGTGCGTCCGAACTCGCCGCCCCAGACGACCAGGGTGTCGTCGAGCAGGCCGCGTTGTTTGAGGTCGGCGACGAGGGCGGCGGACGGTTGATCGACGTCTTCGCAGAGCGTGCGCATGCGGTTGGGAAGGTCGCCGTGGGTGTCCCAGCCGCGGTGGAAGACCTGGGTGAATCGCACACCGCGCTCGGCGAGGCGGCGAGCCATCAGGCAGTTGTAGGCGAAGGTGCCTTCCTCGCGGGCTTTCGGGCCATACATCAGCCAGGTGGATTCCGGCTCGTTCGAGAGGTCGGTGAGTTCGGGCACCGAAGTTTGCAGGCGGAAAGCCATTTCGTATTGGGCAATGCGGGCGTTGGTTTCGGGGTCTCCGATGCGGTCGTGAAGCTGGCGGTTGAGATCGGCGACGCCGTCGATCATCTCGCGGCGGATTTTCGCGGGCACGCCTTTGGGGTTGGAAAGGTGGATCACGGGGTCGCCGCCGGAGCGGAGGGCGACGCCGGCATGCTCGGGCGACATGAAGCCGGCGGACCACAGTCGCGACGAAAGGGCTTGGACGTTTTGGAAGACGGTGAGCTTGGAGGTGAGCACGACGAAGGCGGGCAGGTCGTCGTTGATCGAGCCGAGGCCGTAGGAAATCCATGATCCGATGGACGGGCGACCGCCGACCATGTTGCCGGAGTTCATCAGCAGGATGGCGGGTTCGTGGTTGATCGCGTCGGTGTGGAGTGAGCGGATCACGGCGAACTCGTCGGCGACTTTCGCGGTGTGGGGCAGAAGTTCGCTCACCCAGTGCCCGGCTTTTCCGTGTTGGGCGAATTTGAAAGCGGAGGGGGCGATGGGGAAACGGGTTTGGTTCGCCGTCATCCCGGTGAGCACCTGGCCGCCGCGCACAGATTCGGGGAGGTCCTTGTCGTACATGTCGGCGAGACCGGGTTTCGGGTCCCAGGTTTCGAACTGGGAGGGCGCACCGGCCATGAACAGGTAGATCGCGCGTTTGGCCTTGGGCGCGAAATGCGGACTGAGTGAAGGCGCGGCGTGGGCGGTGGAAATGGCCTCCCTGCCCATCAAGCCGGCAAGTCCGGCCCATGCGAGCGCCTTGCCGCCACGGGTGAGGAATTGGCGGCGTGTGGCGAGCCTGAGCCACTCGTGCTTCAGCGAGTCAGGCACCGGCAGGCCAAGGACCTGGGGGTTCTCACCGCATTGATCGGAACAAAGGTGGCGCATCGGGTCGTAGTGCATGGCAATGGGGAACTACTGCAAATACGCACGGGTGATGGGAATCTTCAAAGGAATTTGTGGGGTGGACTTCACTCTTGATTTCTGACCACATGATGACCATATTGATCACATGGAAATGAACGTGACGGAATTCAAGGCCAAGTGCCTTGGGGTGATCGAGAAAGTGCGGAAGGAAAAGTCGCGCGTGACTTTGACTCGCCACGGTCGCCCGGCTGCGGAAATCATTCCGGTAATATCGAGTGCCCCGGGTGCTTTGTTCGGGCGGTCAATGGGTGCTACCTTGATTCTTGGAGATATACTCAACACAGGAGAAGTGTGGGATGTTGAGGATTGAGAATCTGGTGGCAGCGGTTTTCGACACCCATGTTTGGGTGTGGGCAGCTGCGGGTGACGAAAAGGCGGCCAAGATCCGCAACTTTTCCGGCACGGCGGTTGTCTCCGCAATTTCGCAGTGGGAGGTATCGATGCTGGCCATGAAGGGGCGGCTGAAATTGCTGCCGGATGAGGAGACGTGGTTTTCGGAAAACCTTGAGCATCCGGTTTCGCTCGCTCCCCTTACCTCAGGGATCGCAAGGAAGAGTTGCCGACTGGCGGATTTTCACGGTGGTCCGGCTGACCGAATCATTGTGGCGACCGCAATCACGATGGGCGTCCCATTGGTTACGGCGGATGAGCAGATCATCCGCTGGGGGAATGCGACCGGGCTGGTGCAGGTGGTGCGCTTGTGAGGGAGGACGGAGTGGCGGCTTGGAGCCGCCATATCCCGCAAAGGCGGCTTGAAAGCCGCCAGTGCGAATCATGGCACCCGGAGGGAGCCACTCCGCTATTTGAGCACCTCAGCGGCAGCCAGCCATGAGTGCGGCCTGCGCTTGGGCATGTCGTGCGACCGGAAGGCTTGTTGCTATGGGGAAAGGGTATCCACCGGGGCGAGTCAGAATAACGCCGCCTTCACAACCCTCTAAAATTTCACATGAATTTCCTTGCGATCTGGCATCCGGCCTGCTGGCTTAATTGCGAAATTCGTTTGAGCACGCTATGAAACATCCCCTCGCATCCACCCTCGCGCTGGCGCTGGCCATCGGCATTTCTTCATCCGCCATGGCCACGGTCACCATTGACTGGGTGACGGTGGGCAATCCCGGCAACCTTGCGCAAAGTTCTGACAACCGGAATCACAGCTTCTCCGGTGGCGACGGTTTCGGGAAAGTGGACTACACCTACCAGATCGGCCAAAACATGGTGACGAATACGCAATACGCCGCATTCCTGAATGCTGCGGCGAAGTCTGATCCGTATGGGCTGTATAACACCCAAATGAACGATAGCACCCACGGAGGCATCACACGTTCCGGGAGCGATGGGTCTTACACCTACACGGTAAAGGCGGGCATGGGCAACAAGCCGGTGGTGTTTGTGAGTTGGTTCGATGCGGCGCGGATGGCGAACTGGATGCACAATGGCCAAGGTAGTGGGAGCACGGAAACAGGAGCTTACACGCTCAATGGAGCGACGAGCGGCATCATCACCATGAATGTGGGTGCATCGGTATGGATCCCGACGGAGGACGAGTGGTTCAAAGCGGCTTATTACAATGGTGATACCGGGATGTATTCGCTGTTTGCGACGGGCGCGGATACGATCAGCTCGGCACAAGCGAATTATTGGCCTGATGGCCCCGGAACCCTAACCGATGTCGGAGCTTACGAATTGGCCAGTTTTTATGGGACTTACGATCAAGCGGGCAACGCTTGGGAATGGAATGATGCCGTCATATCCGGCTCGTCGCGCGGGCTGCGCGGGGGCTCGTGGAACAACTCCGTGTTCTCCCTGCGCTCCTCGGACCGCTACGACCTCGACCCGTCGGACGAGGGCTCCTCGTGGGGTTCCGTCTCGCTAGTGTCCCTGAACCGAGCACTGTGGTCCTAACGATCTTGTTTAGTGCGGGACTCGTCTGCGGCCGGAAGAGGTGAGCCTTCCCTTTAATTCTTTATTCCTTTGGCCCCTTCGGGGAGACACAAGACGGCAAGACTCAAGACGCAAGAGAAGAAAACCGCCGGAGGCGGTCGAATTTTTTTTTGGAAAATGAAGCCGCCCGGCTCTGATCTGCCGATTGTTGTCACGAAGTGGTATGCGTATGCGAAATGGCTGCTGGAGCGTGTGGAGAGCTTTCCGAAGAGTCAACGGTTCATCCTGGGCCAGCGGTTGGCCAACCATGCGATGGACGTGCTGGAGTTGCTGGTGAAAGCCAGCTACGCCCGCGAGCACAAAAACGAGCTGCTGCGCCAAGCCAACGAAGGCATCGAGATGACGCGCTGGGTGGTGCGCATGGCGCACGACCGCAAGCTGCTCGCGCCGAAGCAATTCGAGTTCAGCGCGGTGGCGCTCAATGAATGCGGGAGAATGGTGGGTGGCTGGCTGAGGCAACGTGGCGGCGATCACCGTTCGCCGCCAAGTCCTGAATGAAATCCTACAAACACCTTTTCCCGCAAGTCTGCGCGGTGGGCAACGTGCTGGCCGCCGCCCGCGCGGCGATGCATGGCAAGCTCTCGGGTTCCAGCGCGGCGCGTTTCCACACTCGCTGGGAAACCCACGCGGTGCAACTCTCAGAAGAACTCGCCGCCGGCACCTGGCGGCCCGGCCCCTATACCTACTTCGACATCCACGAGCCGAAGCTGCGCAAGGTGGCCGCCGCGCCGTTCCGCGACCGGGTGGTGCACCACGCGCTGGTGCGGGTGCTGGAACCGATTTTCGAGAAGAAGTTCATCGAGGACAGCTACGCCTGCCGCAAGGGCAAGGGCACTCATGCCGGAGTGCGACGTTGCGCGCAATTCGCACGCCGTTTCCCCTATGTGCTCAAGTGCGACATCCGGCGCTATTTCCCCAGCATTGACCATGCATTGCTGCTGCAGCGCATCGGCAGGACGATCGCGGACCCGCAGGTGATCGCGCTGGTGCGGCAGATCCTCGACACCCACGAGGACGGCCACCGCATGGAATGGGGAGCGGATTTGTTCGACTGCCGGATGCGCCGCCACGGCCTGCCGATCGGGAACCTGACGAGCCAGTTTTTCGCCAACATCCATCTGGACGGCTTCGATCACTTCGTGAAGCAAGACTTGGGTGTGAAGGGCTATGTGCGCTATGTGGATGATTTCCTGATCTTCGCGGAAAGCCGCGAGCAGGCGCGGGCCTGGGGCCGGGAGGCGCGCGAGTTCCTGCGGCGGTTACGGCTGGAAATCCACCCGGATAAATACCGGCTGTGCCGGACGGACCGCGAAGGAGCGGATTTCTGCGGCTTCGTCTGCCATGCCAACGGGCGGATCAAGGTGCGGAGTATCAGCGTGCGGCGATATGTGAGGCGGCTCGAACGGCTGAAGCGGTATGGGACTCAGAGCGAGATCAAGGCCAGCGTGAGATCATGGATCGGCCATGTGGGGCATGCCGACAGTTGGCGCTTGCGTGCGGCGGTGCTGGGAGGCAGAAAACGGTTGCGGCATCCTGCGTGAGAAAAAGTCCGGCTCGTCGCGCGGGCTGCGCGGGGGCTCGTGGAACAACAACGAGAACAACCTGCGCTCCTCGAACCGCAACGACAACGACCCGTCGAACGAGAACAACAACGTGGGGTTCCGTCTCGCTAGGCCCTTGAGGGCAAATCAAGCCTTCCCTACGGCCAGATCATGGCGGTGGAGATCCCGCCACCATGCCGTGCCGGGTTCAGGGACCAGCGGGGTGTCGCGAGTGGTGGGTTGCGAAATCCGCCGGTCGAATAGGAACAAGCGCCGGAGGCGGCTGGTAGCCTGTGAACGCGGGCGAAGGTCGTCTCCGGCGCATTGCGGGAAAGCAGGTGCGCCCGAAAGGGTTGTTGCTGTGGGGGAAAGGGAATCCGCCGGGGCGGGTCCGGGAGAGGTGGGCATGGCGGATGCAATCCGCCGCCACGGCAGAACCCGGACATGGGCACTACACGTCGGGCACCGCTCCGGTGGAAAGGTGTGGGGTCACCGTCAGGTGGTTTTGGCACCAGTTGTGCATCATGGTTTTGGGGGTTGGGAGTCGTTGTTGAATTATTCGTCCTCTTGACCCGGAGACCCCGGGTGGATAGAATGGTGGTGATGAAAGACCGGATAGTCAGCTTTGAGACGCTCCAGCGCGACAAGCGGCGCGTGCGCAAGCGTGACGAGCGGAGGCTGGCGCGTGGGGAGGTGACGCCGGAACAGTTGGAAGTGGAAAATTCCTTCATCCCGTTGGGAGCGAAGATCACCATTCAAAATTTCAGCGAGACCATTGAGCGCTATTACGGCAAATGAACCGGGAGCGTGAATCCCTCTCGAATCCGAAATTCGTGATTTTGCGGATGTGCTCAGAACCGACGACCCGGAAGACGGGCCGGTGATTGTAGGTGGTCATGCCGCCGGACTATGGAGTCGTTATTATCTTTCGATGGGTGTTTCCTGGCTTTCCGCAGCAAGGATTTGGATCTGGGGACAGGATGTCCCCAGAAACCGACTGGGACTGCAAGTCCCAGCTACGATATTACGCGGGGTCAGGCTTTGAGAGCTTCGGCAGCGGCTTGTTTGATTGCTTCGAGTTTGTCGCGCTCGGGGGCGGCACCGCGGGCCTGGTCGGGTTTGCCGCCGCCTTTGCCGCCGGCGATGGCGGCGAGGTTGCGGAGGAGGTCGCCGGCTTTGAGTCCCGCAGCGAGGGCGTCGGGGCCGCAGTGGGTGGCGAGGTGGAGTTTTTCCCCGTCGTCGACGATCAGCAGGGCGGCACCGGCGAAGGCTTTCTTTTTGAGGCCGTTTTGGAGTTCCTGAAGCAGCGATGCGTCGGCTTCGAAACTGGCGATGATCGGGGCGCCGGCGGTGATGAGTTCGGCGAGTGCTTCATCGGCGAGGCTGGCGGCCTGGGCGGATTGGATTTTCTTGATGCGCTTCTCGGCCTCGATGGCGGCTTCGCGGGTTTCTTCGAGCGTGCGCTGGCCGTGGGCGTAGGTGGCGTTGATCTGGGAAATGTCGGCGCGCTCGACGAGCATGGCTCCCATGATGTGCGGGAATTCGTTGACGGTGACGGGAGATTCGCCGAGCTCGGTGAGTCTGGCGTTGGCGGCCTTGAGTTTTTCGGTGGCGGCGGTGAGTTCGGCGTCCCATTTCTCGACCATTTCGCGGAGGTGATTCCATGCGGCGTCGCCGCAAACCGCTTCGATGCGGCGGACACCGGCGGCGATGGCACCTTCGGATTTGATTTTGAACAAGCCGATCTCGCGGGTGTTGCGGACGTGGGTGCCGCCGCAGAGTTCCATCGACGGTCCGTCGAGTTGGTTCGGCTGGCCGCCGATCTGGACGACGCGGACGACGTCGCCGTATTTATCGCCGAAGAACTGCATGATGTCGGCGCGGCCCTTGATGTCGGCGTGGGGCACTTCGGTCCAGGAAACGGGCATGCCTTGCTGGATGGCACCGTTGACCATTTCCTCCATTTCGGAGATCTGCTCGGGCGTGAGGGCGGCGCTGTTGAAGTCGAAGCGGAGGCGGGATTCATCGACGGAGGAACCCTGCTGGGCGGCGTCTTTGGAGACGACTTCGTGGAGCGCCCAGTGGAGCAGGTGGGTGGCGGTGTGGTGGGCTTCGATCGGGCGGCGGCGGGTGGTGTCGAGGGTGAGGGTGACTTTTTCGCCGGGGTTGATTGATGATTGTTGGTTGTTGATTTCTGATTTTTGAAGGATGAGGGCGCGGGCTTTGGCGATTTGTTGGACGCCGGTGATGGGGATGTCGTTGAGGGTGCCGGTGTCGCCGACCTGGCCGCCCATTTCGGCGTAGAAGATAGTGCGGTCGGTGATGACGAAAAGCGAGTCGGCTTGCTCATGCACTTCGAGCACGGTGGCCTCGCAGGTGTCGTGCTCGAAGCCGACGAATTCGGTGACGGCCTCGGTGGTGATGTCGAGGGCGCGGACGACGTTGGATTTCTGCGCGGCGCGGGCGCGCTCGCGTTGTTGTTCCATGAGTTTTTCGAAACGCGGCATATCGACTGTTAGGCCGCGCTCGGCACAGAGGAGTTCGGTGAGATCGATAGGGAAGCCGAATGTGTCGTAGAGTTCGAAGGCGATGTCGCCCGAAAGCCCTTCCGCTCCAACGGCTTCTTCGAAGCGACGGAGTCCACGGTCGAGAGTTTTGTTAAACGATTCTTCCTCCTGCGAAAGCGTCTGCTCGATGGCAGCTTGGCGTGTCTTGAGTTCCGGGAACACCTCGCCAAATTCCGCGACCAGCGTGGGGACGAGCGAGGCGAAGAAGGTTTTATCGCCGGAGAAGCCGAGTTGGCGGCCGTAGCGGACGGCGCGGCGGAGGATGCGGCGAAGCACATAATTCCTCCCATTATTCCCAGGCAAAATCCCATCGGCAATTGAGAAGCCGAGGGTGCGTAAATGGTCGGCGATGACGCGGAATGCGATCGCGGTTTTCATTTCCTCGGAGAACGCCGAGCGGTCGGCTCCGGGGGCGGGGTAGATGTCGGTGTAGGTTTTGCCGCTGAGCGCCTCCAATTTCCGGAAGATGGGAGTGAAGACGTCGGTGGCGTAGTTGGACGGTTTGTTGGAGAAATCGGTGAAGCCCTTGGTGTTCTGGATGATCGAGCAGGCACGTTCGAAGCCCATGCCGGTATCGACGTGTTTCGCGGGGAGTTCGCGGAAGCTGCCGTCGGCCTCGGCGTTGTATTGAATGAAGACGAGGTTCCAGATCTCGATGCAAAGGTCGGAGTCGCCATTGACGAGTGCTCCTTTGGAGTCGCCGTTGGGGGTGAGGTCGACGTGGAGTTCGGAGCACGGGCCGCAGGGGCCGGTCTCGCCCATCATCCAGAAGTTGTCCTTCACGTTGCCGTTGACGATGTGGACGTCCGGGTCGCAGCCCTTGGAACGGAACAGCTCGGCCCAGAGGTCCCACGATTCCTGATCGAAGTGGCCGGGATCGCCCTCTTTCGGGGCATAGACGGATGCGTAGAGCCGGTTGGCGGGAAAGCCCCAGCGCTCAACGACCAGCTCCCATGCCCAGGCGATGGCTTCCTTTTTGAAGTAGTTGCCGAACGACCAGTTGCCGAGCATCTCGAAGAACGTGTGGTGGTAGGTATCGTAGCCGACGTCCTCGAGGTCGTTGTGTTTGCCGCCTGCGCGGATGCATTTCTGCGCATCAGCGGCGCGCGGGGGATCGTAGGGGGCCTTCTCGACGCCGAGGAAATACGGCACGAACGGATTCATGCCCGCGTTGGTGAAAAGCAGGCCGGGCGACTGCGGGAGCAGCGAGGCGGAGGGCACGATGGTGTGCTGTTTTTCACGGAAAAAATCGAGGAAGCTTTGGCGGATTTCGGCGGCGGTCATGGCGAAGGGGGGCGAATCCTTGCGGAAATTCCGGGTTTTTCAAGGATGGAGAGACAAATCCGTCATGACGCCGACAACCGGAAGTCTTGAGCCATTGAGAAGCCTTGCACAAAACGAAGCTCAAGAATGAAAACGCGGCCTTGCGCGATCGTCACATCGTGAGAATGATTGGCGCGTCCGAATTGTGAAGAGCTATTTCCTACGCCGTTTGCTATTGATCCCGCCCACCTTGCTGGGGATCACGCTGCTGGTCTTCACGATCACCCGTTTTGTGCCAGGCGGTCCGATGGATCAGGCGTTGCAACGGGCTTCGGGGGCGACAGAAAGCGGCTCGGCCGCCGCCCGCGACGGACAGGGTGGATTAAGTGAGGAGCAGCTCGAGGAGATTGAAGAGCAATATGGCCTCGATAAATTCGTCCTGCATGCATACGCGCAGTGGCTCGGCATCCTGCCGCGCGAGGTCCGGGTTTCGAAAGGCGAATGGGGTGCGCGCGGCGACCAGATGATTGGCGGCACGACGGACCCCGAAACCACCGCCATCATCGTGCTTCGCGGGGACGGACGGCTCGTGCATGTGAGGCGCAAGGACGGCCGTCTGGATTCCGCCGTTTTTGCCGAGACCGGGGCATCGATTGCCGATGCCGGCTGGCGGGCGAGACTCGAAACCGAGGCCGACCGCCAGGCGCGGTTTCTGCGCCGATCCGGGCCGAACGCGAGCCCGCCGAACTACCGCGAGCGCGCCATCGTCTATCAGACACGCTTCGCCGGCCTGTTTCAGGGCGATTTCGGCAGATCCACCGCCTACAACGACCCGGTGATCGACATGATCCTTGAGCGCATGCCCATCGCGCTCTACTTCGGTATCCTCACCGCGATCATCAGTTATGGTGTATGCCTGCCGCTCGGGATTCTCAAGGCGCTCAAGCACCGGACGTTCATCGACTCGGCAAGCTCCGTGTTGATTTTCCTGGGTTACTCGATTCCGGGGTTCGCGTTGGGGGCGATCCTGCTGGTGCACCTTGGCGCGCGGATGGGCTGGTTTCCGCTGTTCGGGCTGACGAGTCCGGATTTCGATCTGCTCGACACACCGGGAAAAATCAAGGATCTCGCCCACCACACCGTGCTGCCCTTGCTTTGTTACGTAATCGGCTCGTTCGCGTATCTGACAATGATGGTGAAAAACAACCTGCTCGACAACCTTGCGGCCGACTACGTTCGCACTGCCGTGGCCAAGGGTGTGAGCTTCCGCCGCGCCGTCTTCGGCCACGCATTGCGGAATTCGATGATTCCGGTGGCGACGACGCTTGGCGGGCTAGTGACGGTATTCATCGGAGGTTCGATGCTTGTTGAGACGGTCTTCGACATCCAAGGCTTCGGCCTCTTGCAATATCAATCCGTCATCGCCCGCGACGTTCCGGTGATCATGGGCACGCTCACGATTGCCGCCCTGCTCATGCTCATCGGCAACATTCTATCCGATCTGATCGTTGCGATGATCGATCCACGCATCAAATTCGAATGATCAGGCGCACCATCGGTATCATCTGGATCCTCGTCGGGGCGCTCGCGCTCGTCGGCGAGCTGGCGGGCATTGCGTTTCCGACGGCGCGTTGGTTCTTCAATGCGAGCCGCGAGCTACCGTTCCTCAATCACACTTTTTCATGGCGAGCCGGAGCGGATCCAGTGGTTTTCCCGTGGTTTGGCTGGTTGTCGGTCTGCGTGCTGGTTCTTGCCGGGATCATGCTCGTCTGGCAGTCGTTCAAGGCGGGTCCGCCGAATCCGATGACCCTGCGCAAGTTCAAGCGCTTCCGCCAGATCCGCAGGGGGTATGTTTCGCTGATCATCCTCATCGGCCTGGCGGGGCTCGCGGCGCTCGACCAGGTGGTCGTCGGCAAGCGCGCGCTTGCCGTGCATTACAACGATGAATGGATCTTCCCGGCATTCATGACGGGCGAGCTAAAAAACTCGGATTTCGGCGACACCGGCGAGCGCGCCGAAGCCAACGTGAATTTCCGGGAGCTCAAGCTCCGATTGGCGGCGAGCGGCGAGGGTCGTGTGATCATGCCGTTGATCCCGTTCGACCCGACGGGCGACACGCTACCGCCGAGATCGAGGCAACTGGTGCAGCGTGAAGGCGTGTACCACGAGAGCGGCTCGCGGACGCCGTATTCCGGCCTTGTCGCACGCTATTACGATTCCAACGAAGCGCGCACCCGGATGCATGTGCGGATGACGATGCGAAACGGCAGGCTCTCGGGCCCCGCCGAGGGCTGGAATGAAAACGGCGATCCGGTCTATCAAGCCGCGTTTCGCAATAACAAGGCGATTGAGGAGACCTACATCGGCGAGACATCGCGCGATGCCTTTCTCAACCTCGATACCGGGGACTACCGCGCCATCAAATACCACCCTGCCCCGCCGACGCCGGGCGACGGGCACTTTCTCGGCACGACCTCGCAAGGAAGCGATGTGGTGGCCTACCTTTACGGCGGCCTGCAGATCAACTTCAAGGCCGCGCTGATCTACCTGCCGGTCGTCTATCTGATCGGCATCTCTCTCGGGCTTCTGATGGGGTTCTTCGGCGGCTGGTTCGATCTGATCGTCCAGCGCCTGATCGAGATTTTCTCGAACATGCCGTTTCTTTTCGTGGTGATCATTCTCTCCAGCATGGTTCCCGAGCAGTTCAAGGGACTTCCGGTGATTCTCACCATTTTGATTCTCTTCGGATGGATGGGGATGACCTATCTGATGCGCACCGCCGCATATCGCGACAAGGAACGCGATTACATAGCTGCGTCGCGCGTCCTTGGCGCGGGGACTCCGCGCATCCTGTTCCGCCATCTTTTGCCAAACACCGTGGCCATCATTGTGACGCTCGTGCCCTTCACCATGTCCGGCCTGATTTTCTCGCTCACTGCGCTCGATTACCTTGGCTTCGGTCTGCCGCCGCAACACGCCACCTGGGGACGCCTTCTCAGCGACGGACTCTCAAACCTCTCGGCGCCGTGGCTCGTCACCTCCACCTTCACCGTTCTCGTCGCCACGCTGGTGCTCATCACCTTCGTCGGTGAAGCCGTGCGCGAGGCGTTTGATCCGAAAAAATTCACCTACTACCGCTGATGACCCGATTTTCCACACGCATGCTCGCCGCCACCGCAATGATCGCGGCCGCCGCCGCGCTGATCGGTTGCGGACGTGGCGATTCGGAAATCGAGCGCCGCCTTGATTTTGAAAAATTCATCCCGATTTACAACAACTACATCCGGAGCTGGATCCTCGAACAACAGGAGGAAACGACCAAACTCATCGCCCGACTCGAAACGGAAATCACCGCCGCGGAGGAAGGCGAGGCCCGCGAGCTCCTGGTGATCCAACACGAACAGGCATTGCGTGATGCCGAAAAATGGCGGTTCCGCCTGAAGATCGGCGATTATCTGAAGATCGCCACCCTTGCAGACCTACCGGACGATCTCGACTGGCAGGACGGCATGGACCAACCGGAGATTGGCGATCCGCGCGCCACGAAAGGCGGCGTCTTCCGCCGCTACATTCCCTTTTTCCCGCCGACCATCCGGCCGTTTGGCGACAGCTCGAATCATGGATTCCGCGGCGACCTTTACGACTTCATCGACATGCCGCTGGTCGACATGCATCCGGTCACCATGGAACCGATCCCCGGCATCGCGCACCAGTGGGCGGTATCCGAAGACGGCCGCACGCTTTACTGCCGCATCGATCCGCAAGCCAGCTACTCCGACGGCGTGCCCGTGCGCGCCATCGACTATCTGATCCGGGTGTATCTGTTAGTTTCTGACAACATCATCAACCCGTTTCACAAGCAATACTTCCGTGAGGAAATAGCGCAATTCGTGACCTACGACGAGCGCACGCTTTCAATCTCACTGCCCGAGCCGAAGCTCTTCGCCGCCTCCATCGCCGGAGCGATGATTCCTGCCCCACCGCATTTCTACAACGAATACGGGCCGGACTACACCGAGCGCTACCAATGGAGATTCCCGCCCACCACCGGGGCGTATGAGGTGCTGGATGAGGATATCGTGAAAGGCGCGTCGATCACCCAGACGCGGGTGCGGGACTGGTGGGCGCGCGACCGCAAATACTACCGGTACCGGTTCAATCCAGACAAGCTCGTTCACCAGGTCGTGCGCGACGAGGCGAAGGCATTCGAACTTTTCCGCGCCGGCGAGCACGACACCTTCCTGATCACCAACCCGGAATATTGGTATCAAAAATCCGAAATCCCGCCGGTGCACCAGGGCTACATCGAACGCACCACGTTTTATACCCAATACCCGCGTATTCCGCGTGGGATTTACATGAACGTCATCAAGCCGCCGCTCGACAACCGCGACGTGCGCATCGGCATTCAATATTCGATGAATTGGCAGAAACTCATCGATGTGATGTTCCGCGGCGATTACGACCGCCTCAACTCATTCAGCGACGGCTACATCCTCTTCAGCGATCCCGACATTCGGGCCCGCCCCTACTCGGTGCGCCGTGCCCGCGAGCACTTCGCCCGCGCGGGATTCGACCGGGAAGGGCCCGACGGCATCCTGCGCAATGCGGCCGGCCAGCGCCTGTCGGTCTCCGTATCGTATCCGGCGATCCCGATTGCCGATCGGATTCTCTCATTCCTTCGCGAGGAGGCGCGGCATTGCGGGTTCGACCTGCGGCTCGACGGCGGCGAGACCACCGTGAACTACCTGAAAACGATGCAAAAACAGCACGAGATGGTGTTCACCGGCTGGATGATCCGCCTGCAGCCGGATTTCCATCAATATTTTCACTCCGTGAACGCCTTCGATGAGAAAGGCAACCCGCGCCCGAACACCAACAATCTGAACTCGTGGGCCCGCCCCGACACGGACCGCCTAAGCCTCCAACTGCGCGCCGCACAAACCGTCGAGGAGATGCGCGAGGCGCACCAGCAGCTTCAGCGGATCATCCACGACGAGGGGATATTCAATCCGAGCTACTCGGTCGACTTCATGCGGGTCGGCTCATGGCGCTGGGTGCGCTGGCCCGAATCCGAAACCACGAACTTCTCCCCGCCGCTCGTCTATGAACCCCACGAGTCGTTCGTTTACTGGATCGATGAGGAAATGAAGGAGGAAACCCTCGCCGCCCGCCGTTCCGGCACAACCTTCCCCGAGGTGACGCGGATGGTCGACGACTTCCGGCGCACCCCCGGGCGCCCGAGTGCGGAGGAGGCGGCTGATGACACGCAGGAAGCCGCGGCACCTTTGGCACCGGATGCCACACCGGCACCCGCCGTCGAGCTTCCACCCATCGATGAACTTTTGCGATCCGAAGAGGAAGGAGAAGGAGACCCATGAGCGCCCCCATGCCTGAAAACATCCTTGAGGTGGATAAGCTGATCACCTCGTTTGAGACGGATACCGGCTTGCTGCGCGCCGTAGACCAGGTGTCCTTTTCCGTGCCCGCTGGCAAAACCGTGGGGATTGTTGGCGAATCCGGATGTGGCAAAAGCGTGACCGCGATGTCGATCGTGCGCCTGCTTCCTCAACCTGCCGGCAAGGTGCTTGGCGGTAGCATCTTGTTCAAGGGCCACGACCTGACGATGGCCAACGAGAAGGAAATGCGGCGGATTCGCGGCAACGAAATCGGCGTGATTTTCCAAGAGCCGATGGCGGCTCTCAATCCGGTGCAGCGGATCGGTCATCAAGTATCAGAAGTGTTCATGCTGCACAAGAAGATGAGCAAAAAGGACGCTTGGGACGCGTCCATCGAAATGCTTCGGCACGTCCGCATCCCGGCACCGGAAAAGCGCATGATGGATTACCCGCACCAGTTATCCGGCGGGATGCGCCAGCGCGTCGTCATCGCGCTTGCCCTTGCGTGCAGGCCGGCTTTGGTGATTGCCGATGAGCCCACCACCGCCCTCGACGTGACCGTGCAGGCGCAGATTCTCGACCTGATGGCGCGGCTCCAGGAGGAAAGCGGCATGGCCACCATTCTGATCACCCACGACCTCGGTGTGATCGCTGAATCGTGCGACGAGGTCGTCGTGATGTATGCCGGCCGCGTCGTTGAGCGCGCGCCCGTCGACGAACTTTTCGCCAACCCGATGCATGCCTACACGCGCGGCTTGTTGGATTCGATCCCCACGCTCGATACACCATCCAAATCCCTGCTCAAGACCATCCCCGGCATGGTCGCCTCGCTCGGCGACCACGTCCACGGCTGCCGGTTCTGCCAGCGCATGGGCCGCCGCTCCACCGTCACCCGCCAACGCCCGAAATTCGAACAAGTCTCCCCGGGTCACTGGCTCGAAACCTGCCCCGAATGCACGGGAGAACGTTAAAAACCTCCATGTCCCTTCTTTCCATCGACAACCTCAAGGTCCACTTTCCCGTGCGCAGCGGCGTGATGCTTCGGCAGACCGGTGCGGTGCGGGCGGTGGACGGCGTCTCTCTCGATATCGCGCCAGGTGAAACGCTCGGGTTGGTGGGAGAATCCGGCTGCGGGAAGTCGACGCTGGGCAAGGCCGTCGTCCGCTTGTTGAAACCGACGGCGGGTGGCATTCACTTCAACGGCAACGACATCAGCCACCTGAACCAGCGCCAACTCCGTCCGTTCCGCAGGAATTTCCAAATGATTTTCCAGGACCCCGCGGAGTCGCTCGATCCGCGCATGAGTGTGCGTGCGATCCTGGAGGAGCCCTACGTGATTCACGGCATCGGCACCCGCGCGGAGCGGCGGCAATGGGTCGATGGCTTGCTCGACCGAGTCGGCCTTCAGAAATCCGCGGCGGACCGTTATTCCTTTGAATTTTCCGGCGGCCAGCGCCAACGCATCGGCATCGCTAGGGCGCTCGCGTTGAAGCCGAAGCTGATTGTCTGCGACGAGCCGGTATCCGCGCTCGATGTGTCGGTGCAGTCGCAGATTCTCAATCTGTTGGTCGAGCTCCAACGCGACTTCGGCCTCTCCTACCTGTTCATCGCCCACGACCTCTCCGTCGTGAAGCACATCAGTGACCGCGTCGCCGTGATGTATCTCGGAAAAATCGTCGAGATCGCCAGCGCCGAGGCCATTTACCGCGATCCACGGCATGCCTACACCAAGGCGCTGCTTTCCGCCATTCCTTCAGCCGACCCGAAGGTAAAACGCGAGAAGATCCTCCTTCAGGGCGACGTCCCCTCGCCGATCGATCCACCGAAAGGCAGCGCGTTCGGCCACCGCATCAGCCATCCGCGATACGAGGAAACCGTCGGCCTCGATCTCTCGCTGCGTGAGGTCGGACCCGGCCACCTCGTTGCCGCAGACCCGTGCTGCCTGACGCCGGAAGACTATGATCGCCTTCCTAGCCAAGAAACGGCTTAAGGGATGATTTCGACCAGCAGTCTGTTGACACCCTCTTCGGCGAATTTCGACTGGGGGTGGAGTTCGCGGGCCTTGAGAAACCATGCCATGGCCGAGCCGGTTTGTTTCGGCATGCGGTTTTCAAACTGGCGCGCGCGATCGAGGGCGATGGTGAAATCAGCCACCTTGGGGGCGAGCAGTTCGAGTTCGCGGCCGAGGTTCGGATCATCGGGGAATTCCTCGCGGAGTTCGGCGAGCTGCTCCCATGCGGCGTAGTTCTGGCCCATCTTGGAAAACTCGCCGGCCTTGCCGAGGGCCGCTTCGATTTTCGTCAGGTTCGTGATGATCTGGCGGAACGCGTCCTCGCGGGAAGGATCGCCCTGAATGGCGGGCGCGAACTCGTATTGGCGGCGGGCGATTTCGCGGTAGTTGCGCTCGGAGAGGAGGCGGTCGAAATCGTTGCGGGCGACAACAAGCACGCTGGTGGAGCCGATCAGGCTGCGGAATTCCTCAAGCTTCGGATTCGTCGGCCACATCTCGGTGGCCTGGCGGATCTTCTCGGCGGCACGGTCGGAATCGCGCGCGATGAGGTGCGCCTTGGCTTCCTCAATCGAGAGGTCGGACGCGAGTGTGGAGGCGGCGATGACGCTGTCGATTTTCGATGAAGGAAAATCGCGCGCCTTTTCCTTGAGGCTGGCGACGAGCACCTTGCCGCGCGTGTAATCGCGCGCTTGGATGGTGCCGTAAAGTTCGTGAAGATCGCGAATGTATTCGGTGACGCGCCGTTTTTCCTCCAGAGGCAGAGTGGCCACGGGTGCCAGATATTCGCCAAGGGCGAAGGCCTCCATGAGCCGCTGGGATGCGGAGTGGAGTTCATCGCGCTCCAAGAGGAGCTTGAACGCGTCGATGTATCTTTCGACATCGCGGATCGCCTCGTTGGCAAGGGCATCGAGCGAGGTGACGGTGGGGCTCACGCCGACCGATTGGCTGAACAACCGGGAGACATCCGAATTCTGATCGATTTGCAGCGTGCTATCGCCATCCTGCCAGATTTGGTTGTAAAAGCGGGCGGCCATGACGACGTGCTCGAAGCGGCGCTGGACGAACCACTGGATCATGGTGACCTGGTATTGCGCCTTGGTCTGCAACGTCTGCGCCTCGGTGCGGGCGATGTTGGCTTTTTTGAGCGCCTCGATTTCAGATATGCGCCGCAAGGTTTCGAAGTGGCGCAGTGATGCCGCGCCGCTGCCGGTGGCGTTGCGGCGGGTCTGGCGCTGGCTGTCGCCGCCCTGGCCAGTGCGTTCGCGTTCACCGAGCCGGTTATCCTGTTCATGGCGCAACCTCCAGTCGCCCTCGGCGATGAGCTTTTGTTTTTCCTGCTCGATCGATTGGTTGAGCCGATTCAGGCCGTTGACGTCGCGCCTGGCGAGCATCGCCATGTAGACCGATTCGGCGAGCGTCGAGCACAGATTGGCATCACCCGGATAGGTCGATGCCTGGGGCAGCAAGGTGAACGCCGAGTAGAGATCGGGGCCGCCGGAGCGGAATGGAGAAACCGTGTGGAGAATGCGGCTGACCGTTTCGCGATATTGGAGGGCGGCTTCATCCGCCTCGGGCGGCTGGCTGAGGTATTTTTCAAAGCGCGCACGCATCAGCCGGTTGTCACCGAGCGGAATCGGGACGCCGCCGACCGTGATGGTATCGGCGGCGGGATCGAGCATTGGGATTTCCTGCCCGAGCAAACCGGGGCCGGAATCGTTGCGCGGTGCGGGAGGGGCGGTATCCGCCTGCCGTTGTGGGGGCGGAGTCGGCTGTGCGGGTGGCGTGTAAACCTGGGCGGATGTGAAGCCGGCCAAGCCCGCCAGCGCTGCGACTGCGGCAGTGAGGTTTTTTTGGACGAAGGATTTCATGGGCTTTAGAGTCGGGTGATGCCGGTGGCGACGGGAATACCGCCGTCGCGGATGCGGACGCGGATCGAGTATTTTTGGCGGGTTTCAATATTGAACATGTCGAATTCCGGTGGGATTTCAACTCCGATCACCTCTTCCCCACCGGGGGTTTCGACGCGCAAGGAAATGAATTGGCCGCGATCCGGAGTCCAAAGCAGCTTTTCATTCACCTGACCATCGACGACGTATTCGTTCCCGCGCATCGAATTGGCGTTTTCCAGCATCTGGGTGATGTCCAGCGGCGGCAAGCTGCCGAATCCGGAGGATTTTTTCCCAACAAGCATCTTGCCACCCACAATGAGGAGGACGAGGACGACAACGGCAATCCCGATGATGCCGGGATGGATACTGGAACTGGCGCGGCGGGGCATGGATCAGATTGGGGTGTGCAACCGTGTGAACACGATGATTTTCATGAAACTTGCCAGTTGTGGAGTGGATGGCGAGAGAAAAGCGGCAGGTCCGCATGGTGAATCTAATGCGCGCTGGACAGCTCCATGATTCCACGTTTTATTCTTATTAATCCGGCAATAAAATACTAGCGTATATAGGGGACTATGTTACAAATCGGCATGGCAACGCGTGATGTTCG